>QFQX01000031.1 GCA_003248775.1 Shinella sp.
CCGGTTTTCCCGAAAAGACAAACGAAAACAAAAGAATTCAGAGTGTGTCAGGTTCAGTATGAACCTGACACACTCTAGAGAGCGTTATAGGCCGCCATCATCGCCATGTTGACGATGTCGGTGTCCTTGGCGCCCATCTGGGTGATCTGGACGGATTTTTCGAGACCTACCAGAAGCGGTCCGATGACGGTGGAGCCACCGAGTTCCTGCAGCATCTTGGTGGAAATAGCCGCGGAGTGGATCGCCGGCATGACGAGCACGTTGGCCGTGCCCGAGAGACGGCAGAACGGATACTGCTCCATGCGGTGGGCGTTGAGCGCGACATCGGCGCCCATTTCCCCGTCATATTCGAAATCGACCTTGCGCTTGTCGAGGATCTTGACCGCCTCGCGCAGCCGTTCCGAGCGCTCGCCGGTTGGATGGCCGAAGGTCGAGTAGGCCAGAAGCGCGACGCGCGGCTCATAACCGAAGCGGTGTGCGACGTGAGCGGCTTCCTCCGCGATATCGGCAAGCTCTTCCGCCGTCGGCATGTCATGCACGGCGGTATCGGCCACCAGCACGGTGCGTCCGCGTGTCAGGGCCAGCGAAACGCCGATTACGCGATGACCGGGCTGCGGATCGATGCAGCGACGCACGTCTTCCAGTGCCGTCGAATAGTTGCGGGTCGTGCCGGTGACCATCGCGTCGGCATCGCCCAGCGCCACCATGCAGGCGGCGAAATGGTTGCGGTCCGTGTTGATGAGACGCTGGCAGTCGCGATGCAGGTAGCCTTTGCGCTGCAGGCGGGAGTAGAGATATTCGGTATAGGCCTCTACGCGCCTGGAGACGCGGGCGTTGACCAGTTCGATGCCGGGCCGGTCGAGATCGATGCCAGCGCGTTCGGCGGTTGCCCTCAGCGGTTCGTCACGGCCGAGCAGGATGGCGGTGCCTAGCCCCTGGTTGGCGAAGGCGATTGCCGCGCGCATTACCTGTTCTTCCTCGCCTTCGGCGAAGACCACGCGCTTCGGATTTTCACGCACGCGCTCGTAGAGTTGCTGGGTGGTGGCGGCGATCGGGTCCTTGCGGGCGGAAAGTTCGCGCGCATAGGCATCGAGGTCGCTGATTTCCTTGCGTGCCACACCGGTTTCCATCGCAGCCCGCGCGACAGCCACCGGGATGGAAGAGATGAGGCGTGGATCGAAGGGGACCGGAATGATGTACTGCGCGCCGAAACGCGGACGCTGGCCCTGATAGGCTGCGGCAACGTCATCCGGCACGTCCTCGCGGGCAAGCGCCGCAAGCGCCCGGACAGCGGCGATCTTCATGGCGTCGTTGATCGAGGATGCGCGAACGTCGAGCGCGCCGCGGAAGATATAGGGGAAGCCGAGCACGTTGTTGACCTGGTTCGGATAGTCCGAACGCCCGGTCGCCATGATCGCGTCCTTGCGGATTTCTGCGACCTCCTCCGGCGTGATTTCCGGATCCGGATTGGCCATGGCGAAGATGATCGGGTTCGCCGCCATCGAGCGGATCATGTCGGCCGAGAACGCACCCTTCTGGGAAAGGCCGAGCACGACATCGGCGCCTTCCATGGCTTCCTTCAGCGTACGGCGCTCCGTTTTGACCGCATGGGCCGATTTCCACTGGTTCATGCCCTCGGTGCGGCCCTGATAGATCACGCCCTTGGTGTCGCAGAGGATGATGTTTTCCGGGTTGAAGCCCATGGCCTTGATGAGTTCGATGCAGGCGATTGCCGCGGCACCCGCGCCATTGCAGACGAGCCGTGTGGTCTTGAAGTCGCGGCCGGTCAGTTCGAGCGCATTGATGAGGCCGGCGGCGGCGATGATCGCGGTGCCGTGCTGGTCGTCATGGAATACCGGGATGTCCATCAGTTCGCGCAGGCGCTGCTCGATGATGAAGCAGTCGGGCGCCTTGATGTCCTCGAGGTTGATGCCGCCGAAGGAGGGGCCGAGATAGCGCACGCAGTTGATGAACTCCTCGACGTCCTGGGTATCGACTTCTAGATCGATCGAATCGACATCGGCAAAGCGCTTGAACAGGACGGACTTGCCTTCCATCACCGGCTTCGAGGCGAGCGCGCCGAGATTGCCGAGACCGAGGATCGCCGTGCCGTTGGAAATGACGGCCACCATGTTGCCACGGGTGGTGTAGTCATAGGCGGTGGCAGGATCGGCGGCGATGGCCTTGACCGGAACCGCGACACCCGGCGAATAGGCGAGCGACAGGTCGCGCTGTGTGGCCATCGCCTTGGTCGGCGTGATTTCCAGCTTGCCCGGACGTCCCTGTGCGTGGAAATCCAGCGCTTCCTGTTCTGTGACAGAGGTCCTGATGGCCTTCCCATGATCCTTGTTTGGCATGTTCCCTCTAACCTTGTTGTGGGCAGCCATGCGTGCGGCTGTCCTTGGTGGTTGTTTTTGCTCGGCTTAGGTCGTTAGTGTTGCCCGACATCTTTTTCAAGAAAACTTTGGCCCGTGACGATCAATACTGCGCCCGCAAATGAAGTCTTCAATGCCGCCGAGCTTGCCTCAGAGGAAAGTCGCGCCTCCGCGACTCCGATGATGGAGCAATATATCGAGATCAAGGCGGCTAATCCGGATAGTCTGCTGTTCTACCGGATGGGGGATTTCTACGAACTGTTTTTCGAGGACGCCGTGGAGGCATCCCGGGCGCTCGGCATCACGCTGACCAAGCGTGGCCAGCATCTGGGTCACGACATTCCCATGTGCGGCGTGCCGGTTCATGCAGCCGACGACTATCTGCAGAAGCTGATTGCGCGCGGTTTTCGCGTTGCCGTCTGCGAGCAGGTCGAAGACCCGGCGGAAGCCAAGAAGCGCGGTTCGAAATCCGTCGTGCGTCGTGATGTCGTTCGCCTCGTGACACCCGGAACGCTGACCGAAGAGAAGCTTCTGTCGCCGTCCGAAACGAATTACCTGATGGCGCTTGCCCGCATCCGCGGCGGCTCCACGCCGCTTTTGGCGCTTGCCTGGATCGATATCTCGACCGGCATCTTCCGACTGGCCGAGACCGACGAGGGCCGTCTTCTCGCTGACATCCTGCGGATCGAGCCGCGCGAGCTGATCGTGCCCGATACGCTCTTCCACGATCCCGAATTGAAGCCGGCCTTCGATGTTCTGGGACGCGTGGTGGTGCCGCAGCCGGGCGTCCTGTTCGACAGCGCCACGGCCGAAAACCGCCTTGCCCGCTATTTTGGCGTGGGCACGCTCGATGGCTTCGGTTCCTTCAGTCGCGCCGAGATCGCCGCGGCTGCCGCGGCCGTCGCCTATGTCGAGAAGACCCAGATTTCCGAGCGTCCGGCGCTTGGACTGCCGGAGCGGCAAAGCGCGTCCTCAACACTTTTCATCGACCCGGCGACACGCGCCAATCTGGAACTGGTCAAGACGCTTTCAGGGGATCGCAATGGCTCGCTCCTGAAGGCGATCGACCGCACGGTGACCGGCGGCGGTGCGCGTCTGCTGGCCGAACGGCTAATGTCGCCGCTCACCGAACCCGCTGCCATTTCCGCGCGTCAGGATTCCATCGCGTTCATGCTAAGCGAATCCGCGCTGTGCGAACAACTGCATGACGCCCTGAAAAGGGTGCCGGACATGCCGCGCGCACTGTCGCGGCTGGCGCTCGATCGCGGCGGTCCGCGCGACCTCGGCGCGATCCTCTATGGTCTTGCCTCGGCTCGGGAGGTTGGCGAACGGCTGGCCGGAATGCTCCTGCCGGATGAACTGGCCGCCGCAGTCGAAGACCTCGCCGCACTCCCGGTGTCGGTCGGTGAACTTCTGTCGTCCATGCTGGCAGACAACCTGCCGCTTCTGAAGCGCGACGGTGGCTTTCTGAGGGAAGGGGCTATCCCCGAACTCGACGAGATCAGGGCGCTGAGAGACCAGTCGCGGCGCGTCATCGCCGGTCTCCAGCTGCAATATGCCGAGGAAACCGGCATCAAGTCGTTGAAGATCAAGCACAACAATGTGCTCGGTTATTTCATCGAGGTGACAGCTGGCAATGCCGGCGCGATGACGGAAGGCGAGGCCGCCAAGGCCCGCTTCATCCATCGCCAGACCATGGCGAGCGCCATGCGTTTCACCACGACAGAGCTTGCCGATCTGGAAAGCCGCATTGCCAATGCCGCCGGGCAGGCGCTTACCATCGAGCTCGAAGCCTTCGATCGCATGCTGGCGGCGGTCGTTGCCGCGGCCGAGCCGATCAAGGCGGCGGCCCGTGCGCTCGCCGTCATCGATGTCGCGGCAGGTCTTGCGACGCTCGCGGAGGAGCAGGGCTATTGCCGTCCGCTGGTCGACGACAGCCGCATGTTTGCGATCGTCGCCGGCCGCCATCCGGTGGTCGAACAGGCGCTGCGCCGTCAGGCGGCCAGCCCCTTCATCGCCAATGACTGCAACCTCTCGCCCGATGGATCGGATGATACCGGTGCGATCTGGCTGCTGACCGGTCCGAACATGGGCGGTAAGTCGACCTTTCTGCGCCAGAACGCGCTCATCGCCATCATGGCCCAGATGGGTTCCTTCGTGCCGGCGGGATCGGCCCATATCGGCATCGTCGACCGGCTGTTTTCCCGCGTCGGCGCATCCGACGATCTCGCGCGCGGCCGTTCGACCTTCATGGTCGAAATGGTCGAGACGGCGGCGATTCTCAATCAGGCAACTGACCGCTCGCTGGTCATTCTCGATGAAATTGGCCGAGGTACGGCGACTTTCGATGGCTTGTCCATCGCCTGGGCGGCAGTTGAACATCTGCATGCGGTGAACCGCTGCCGGTCGCTCTTCGCCACCCATTTCCATGAGCTGACGGTGCTGTCGGAAAAGCTTTCGAGGCTTTCCAACGTCACCATGCGGGTCAAGGAATGGGACGGTGACGTGATCTTCCTGCATGAGGTAGGTCCCGGTGCGGCTGACCGCTCCTACGGTATTCAGGTCGCGCGTCTCGCAGGTCTGCCGGCCTCGGTCGTTGCCCGTGCGCGTGATGTTTTGACACGTCTTGAGGATGCCGACCGCAAGAACCCGGCAAGTTC
Organism: Shinella sp.; assembly: GCA_003248775.1. Taxonomy (GTDB): domain Bacteria; phylum Pseudomonadota; class Alphaproteobacteria; order Rhizobiales; family Rhizobiaceae; genus Allorhizobium. Next base: position 5,036 of record QFQX01000031.1, read on the forward strand.
GCTGATCGACGATCTGCCGCTGTTCCAGGTTGCCGTGCGCCGTGAGGAAGCGCCGAAATCCGGTCCGTCGAAGGTGGAAGAGGCGTTGAAAACGCTGGATCTCGACGACATGACGCCGCGGCAGGCGCTTGATGCGCTTTATGATCTCAAGAAACAACTTGGCAAGTCTTGAGCGCTAATATGCTTGTCCGGTGCGCCGCAAAGGCGCTATAGCGCCTCCCGTCGCCGCCTTGAAAAAGCCGGCAAGCCACGAAAGCCTGCAGCAATAATGGCCAAGCCCGAATACGAACATGCGGATCTGATCGACATCGCCTCGCTCAAGGCAGAGTGCGATGCCATCGCCCGAACCCACGCAGGAAACCTTCTGGAGACGCGCGCGGCCCTCTTGCCGGTGCTGCGCAAGGCGAGCAATGACGGACGTGAAAAGGCCCGCGAACTTCTCTTCAAGGATGGAAGCGGCCTGAACTGCGCAAGGCGCATTTCCGATATTCAGGACCAGATCATTTCGGTGATCTTCGGCATTGCCATCACCAATGTCTATCCGGACAACGCTGACGGTGTCGGTGTTGCCGCTGTCGGCGGTTATGGACGCGGCACGCTGGCACCGGGTTCCGATATCGACCTCCTGTTTCTCATGCCGCAGAAGCTCTCCGGCACCATGCACAAGGCGGTCGAGTTCGTGCTCTATCTGCTGTGGGACATGGGCTTCAAGGTCGGCCACGCTACCCGCAGCGTCGAGGAATGCATCCGCCTCTCCAAGGGCGACATGACGATCCGCACGGCAATCCTTGAAACCCGCTTCATCTGCGGCAAGGAAGAACTTATCGACGAATTGCATCGTCGCTTCGATCAGGAAGTGACGAACAACACGGCTCCCGAATTCATCGCTGCGAAGCTCGCCGAGCGGGACGAACGTCACCGCAAGGCCGGCGACAGCCGCTATCTGGTCGAGCCGAACGTCAAGGAAGGCAAGGGCGGCCTGCGCGATCTGCAGACCCTCTTCTGGATCGCCAAATACAAGTATCATGTTCGCGATTCCGGCGATCTTGTGCGCCTCGGCGTGCTCTCGCGTCAGGAATGGCGTCTCTTCCAAAAAGCGGACGACTTCCTCTGGGCGGTGCGTTGCCACATGCATTATCTCACCGGCAAGCCGGAAGAGCGTCTCTATTTCGACATCCAGCCCGAGATTGCCCGCAACCTCGGCTACCAGCCTCGGCCCGGCCTTTCGGCGGTCGAGCGCTTCATGAAGCACTACTTCTTGATCGCCAAGGACGTTGGCGACCTGACCCGGATCTTCGCTGCGACGCTGGAAGAGCAGCAGGCCAAGGCCGCGCCGGGCATCACGGCGGCCATCGGCCGCTTCGCCCACCGGCCGCGCAAGATCGCCGGCACCGTCGATTTCCTCGATGACCGGGGCCGTATTGCGCTCGCCAGGCCGGATGTCTTCAAGCGCGATCCAATCGCCATCATGCGGCTCTTCCATGTCGCCGATCTCAATGGCCTGGAATTCCACCCGGATGCCCTGAAGGCCGTCACGCGATCTCTTTCGCTGATCGACCATGATTTCCGCGAAAGCGAGGAGGCAAACCGCCTTTTCCTCGATGTGCTGACCTCCCGCCGCGATCCAGGCTTCATCCTGCGACGCATGAACGAGGCAGGTGTTCTCGGTCGCTTCATTCCGGAATTCGGCAAGATCGTCTCGATGATGCAGTTCAACATGTATCATCACTACACGGTCGATGAGCACCTGATCCGCTCGGTGGAGGTTCTTTCGGAGGTTGATAAGGGCAAGGCCGAGGAGTTGCATCCGCTGGCGGCCAAGGTGATGCCGGCGATCGAGGAGCGACAGGCACTTTACGTTGCAGTTCTGCTTCACGATGTTGCCAAGGGGCGGCAGGAGGATCACTCTATTGCCGGCGCAAGGGTTGCGCGCAAGCTTTGCCCGCGTTTCGGTCTGAACCCCAAGCAGACGGAACTCGTCGCCTGGCTCATCGAGCAGCATCTCCTGATGTCGATGGTTGCCCAGACCCGCGATCTGCACGACCGCAAGACGATCACCGACTTCGCCGAAAAGATCCAGTCGCTGGACCGGCTGAACATGATGCTGGTGCTGACCGTGTGCGATATCCGCGCTGTCGGCCCCGGTGTGTGGAACGGTTGGAAGGGCCAGCTTCTGCGCACGCTTTATTATGAAACGGAGTTGCTGCTGTCCGGCGGCTTCTCCCAGGTTCCCCGGAAGGAACGCGCCCGCCACGCGGCGGAACAGCTAGCCCACGCGCTTGGCGACTGGAGCCAGAAGGATCAGAAGCGCTATACCAAGCTGCATTACGAGCCCTATCTCCTGTCGGTTGCCCTGGAGGATCAGGTGCGCCACGCCCACTTCATCCGTCAGGCCGACAAGGCGGGTCAGGCGCTGGCGACCATGGTGCGCACGGATTCCTTCCACGCGATCACCGAGATCACCGTTCTGGCGCCTGACCATCCGCGTCTGCTGTCGGTTATCGCGGGCGCTTGCGCGGCGGCAGGTGCCAACATTGCGGACGCGCAGATTTTCACCACCTCCGATGGGCGCGCGCTCGATACCATCATGGTCAACCGCGAATTCCCCATCGACGAGGACGAGATGCGCCGTGCCGCGACCGTCGGCAAGATGATCGAGGACGTGCTCTCGGGGAAGAAGCGCCTGCCGGAAGTGATTGCCACCCGCAGCAAGGGCAAGAAGAAGAACAAGACCTTCCCTGTGCAGCCGCATGTCACCATTGCCAATACGCTCTCCAACAAGTTCACGGTCGTCGAAGTCGAATGCCTCGACCGCATCGGTCTTCTGGCGGAGATCACGGCCGGGCTGGCGGACCTCTCGCTCGACATTCACTCGGCGCGCATCACCACCTTCGGTGAAAAGGTCATCGATACCTTCTATGTCACCGATCTGGTCGGCCAGAAGGTGACCAACGAGAACAGGCAGGCAAGCATTGCCAACAGACTGAAAGCCGTTATGGCCGAGCACGCAGAGGAGCCGCGCGAGCGCGCCACCGTGGCCGTTGCACCTCCTGCCCAACCGCAGCCGCTGCCGAAGAAGGCCCGGGCCTGAGATGAGCCTCGTCAAGAAATTCATGACCGTTGGCGGCGCAACGCTCGGCAGCCGCGTCTTCGGGTTCGCCCGCGAAACGCTGATGGCGGCGGCCCTCGGCACCGGGCCGATGGCGGACGTTTTCTACGCCGCCTTCCGGTTTCCGAACCTCTTTCGCCGGCTTTTTGCCGAAGGCGCTTTCAACGCCGCCTTCGTGCCTCTCTTCGCCAAGGAGATCGAGGCTAACGGCGTGGACGGTGCAAAACGCTTCTCCGAAGAGGTTTTCGGCGTTCTTTTCTCCGTACTGATGCTGATCACCATCGTCATGGAACTCGCGATGCCGCTTCTGGTGTCGTGGATCATCGCGCCGGGCTTCGTCGGTGACGACGCCAAGTTCTCGCTCACCGTGCGCCTTGCCGCGGTGATGTTCCCCTACCTGATGTGCATGTCGCTGACGGCGATGCTGAGCGGCATGTTGAACTCGCTGCATCATTTCTTCGCGGCTGCGATCGCACCGGTCTTCCTGAACGTGATGATGATCAGCGCGCTGTTCTGGGCTCTCTATACTGGCTCCGATCCGGAAGTGACGGCCTGGTATCTATCATGGTCCGTGCTCGGCGCGGGCATTCTTCAGCTTGCCGTCGTCTATGCTGGCGTGCGCCATGCCGGCATGAGCATTGCCTTCAAGTTTCCGCGCTTCACGCCCAATGTGAAGCGCCTGTTGATTCTGGCTGTTCCTGCGGCCGTCACCGGCGGGATTACCCAGATCAACCAGATGATCGGGCAGGCGATCGCGTCAGGAAAGGAAGGCGCCATCGCAGCGCTGCAATATGCCGACCGTATATACCAGCTGCCGCTTGGTGTGGTTGGCGTGGCTGTTGGCGTCGTTCTTCTTCCCGAACTCGCGCGAGCGCTGAAGGCCGGCTTCATGAAGGAAGCCGCCAACACCCAGAACCGCTCGATCGAATTCGTTCTTTTCCTGACGCTGCCGGCCGCCGCCGCACTCTGGGTGCTCTCCGACGAGATCATCCGGGTGCTCTATGAACGCGGTGCTTTCTCTGAGCAGAACACCTCCGTCGTTGCCGGTATCCTTGCGATTTATGGTCTCGGCCTGCCGGGTTTCGTTCTGATCAAGGCCCTGCAGCCCGGCTTTTATGCACGCGAGGACACTCGCACGCCGATGCGGTTCACTGGCATTTCCGTGGTCATCAATACGGCGCTCGCGGTCAGCCTTTTCCCTCTGATCGCGGAACGGGGCATCGCCGTTGCCGAAGCCGCTGCCGGCTGGACGAACACCCTGCTGCTCGGTGCAACACTCTACCGGCGTGGTCATCTCGAATGGGAATGGCCGCTTGTCGGGCGTGCGCTCAGGCTCGTGGTGGCCACCGCCGTCATGGCAGGCGTTCTGGTCTATCTCTCGGACCTCTGGTCCGGCTGGCTCACCCCGCAAACGCCACTTTTGACGCAGATCGGTGCTCTCGGCATTCTGATTGTTGTTGCCATGGTGGTCTATTTCGGTGTGGCCTTTGCGATCGGCGGAGCAAATCTCGGCATGCTGCGCCGTAACCTCAAGCGCAAGCCGGGCGCAGCCGCACCACCTCCAGAGTCCTGAGTCACGACTTCCTTCGGGGCTTGAAGTTGGCGAGGCTCCCCTTGCTGCCGCCTCTGCCGCAGTGGGCCCAGCGGCGCTTGGGCCCTATGTCGACGTGCACGAGGCCGTTGCAATACCGGCCGACGCCGCCGATGCCGGGCGCGCTGGCTGCGGCCGCGAGAATTTGCCTTTCCGAAACGCCGGGTATTCGGAAATCCGCGGCATAGCAGCGCGTGTGCTGCGACCGGCCGGAATGGGGCCGGTGCCCAGAGGTAATCACCAGTCGACGCCCCGTCTGTCTGGAAATATGGGAGAGAATGATCCTGAGACCCAAGGGAAAACAACTGGCCCGCACGCCGATCCGCTGCAGCGTGTAGGCGGCCGTGTAGTCGTGTTGTTTCAGTGTGGCGGTCCGGTTTTTCCGGGTTTCCCCGGCGTTGACGTCGGCTTGCGTAGTGAGCGTCATAAGGCAGGCAAGCATGACGCGAATGGCTGAGCGCATGGCATCCCCCTGAAAAATAGCTTCCGTGAACGGGAGCCGATTTCGGAGGCGGCAATTTCATTTCAGATTGAGGAGAAAATGTGAAATGTTATGCCATGAATTAGGATTAACTATTTCTTGTATCAAGACATGTCAGGTGCTTGCCGAGAATGGCTATGCGGATTGTCCGGCGACCGTTCATGAGGCATGGTTCGGTGTCCTGTTCCGGAGCGTCCCATGACTGGCCAGTCTGCCTTTCTCGTTACCATCGTTGTAGACGATTATGATCGCGCCAAGGCATTCTATTGTGGCTGTCTCGGCTTCGAATGCCTTGAGGACAAGGATCTGCCGGACGCCAAGCGGTGGATCGTGGTGAAGCCTCGGAGCGGCGAGGGCGCGGCCCTGTTGCTGGCGCAGGCGGACGGTGAGGCCGAGCTTGCCGCGATCGGCAACCAGACGGGCGGACGCGTCAGTTTCTTCCTGAAAACGGACGATTTTGCCCGCGGCCACGCGGCCTTTGTCGCCGCGGGTGTGAGCTTCCTGGAAGCGCCGCGATACGAGCCTTACGGCACGGTCGCCGTTTTCCGAGACCTTTACGGAAACCGCTGGGATCTTATAGAGCACGCGGCTTGACTGCGGCCAACGAACCCCTTGATTGCTGACCCACGGCGGTGCATAAGCCCAACGTATTTCGATCGACAGATCGGGCCCTCCACCAGCCTGTTGAGGACAATCATGGGTGAGTTCAAGCCGCTGGTTTTCTCCGGCGTTCAGCCGACCGGCAACCTTCATCTCGGTAATTATCTCGGCGCCATCAGAAAGTTCGTGGCCCTGCAGGAAAACAACGATTGCATCTATTGCGTCGTCGACCTGCACGCGCTGACCGCGCAGCTCGTTCACGAAGACATGGCCAGCCAGATCCGTTCGATCACGGCAGCCTTCCTGGCAAGCGGTATCGACCCGAAGAGCCATATCGTCTTCAACCAGTCGGCTGTGCCGCAGCATGCGGAACTCGCCTGGATTTTCAATTGCGTCGCCCGTATCGGCTGGATGAACCGCATGACGCAGTTCAAGGACAAGGCCGGCAAGGACCGCGAGCAGGCCTCGCTTGGTCTTTACGCCTATCCGAGCCTGATGGCAGCGGACATCCTGGTTTACCGCGCCACCCACGTTCCGGTGGGCGAGGACCAGAAGCAGCACCTCGAACTGACCCGCGATATCGCCATGAAGTTCAATCTCGACTTCATGGAGCATATTCGCCGCGCCGGCCAGGGCATCGACATCACCGTCGGTGACGAGCCCGTGCATGCCTATTTCCCGATGGTTGAGCCGTTGATCGATGGCCCTGCGCCGCGCGTCATGAGCCTCAAGGACGGCACCAAGAAGATGTCGAAGTCGGATCCGTCCGACCTCTCGCGTATCAACCTGATGGACGATGCCGAGACGATCTCGAAAAAGATTCGCAAGGCGAAGACCGATCCCGACGCGCTTCCGAGCGAGACCGAGGGCCTGAAGGGCCGCCCGGAAGCCGACAACCTCGTCGGCATCTTTGCGGCGCTTGCCGACAAGTCGAAGGAAGACGTGCTGAAGGACTTCGGCGGCCAGCAGTTCTCGGTCTTCAAGCCGGCTCTGGTGGAGCTTGCGGTGGATGTTCTGTCGCCGATCAGCGCCGAGATGCGCAAGCTCATGGCCGATCCCGCCCACATCGACAGCATCCTGCGCGACGGCGGCGAACGGGCGCGGGCACGGGCCGAGAAAACCATGAACGAAGTCCGCGACATTATCGGCTTCGTGAAGTAAAGTCCCGACGAGTCACGCGGCCGTTCGACCGGAGCCGGCCGCGGACAGGGCGAAAGATAAACTGATCCGGCGGCGGGGTCCTGTATGGTTTCAACACGGCTTTCACGCCTTGAGGGTCACCGCCGCAAGTTCATGGCGGTGATCGACAATACGCCGGAATGCTCGCGCGCCGTGCACTATGCCGGGCGCCGCGCAAAGAATTCCAATGGCGGCCTGGTGCTGATCTACGTCATTCCGGAAGGCGACTTCCAGCAATGGCTCGGCGTCGAGGAAATCATGCGGGCAGAGGCGCGTGAAGAGGCCGAGGCCATCATGGCGAAAGCGGCGCAGACTGTGCGCGAGACGATAGGAATCGAGCCCGAGATCGTCATTCGCGAAGGCAGTTCCGCAGCGCAGATCAATTCGCTCATCGAGGAGGATCGGGATATCGCCATTCTCGTTCTCGCGGCCGGTTCGACCAAGGAAGGCCCTGGTCCGCTCGTCTCGATGATCGCAGGACGCGGCGCTGCGTTTCCCATTCCGGTGACGGTGTTGCCGGATTCACTGACCGACGAGGAAATCGACGCTCTTTGCTAGCAGGATGGCAATCGTCAAATCTGACTTGAAGCGGCCTCTCATCGGGCCTATCTTCTTTTGAAGAATTCTAATTTTGTTGGCGACGAATGACAGGTCGCCCGGAGGTTCAGATGTTCATCCAGACGGAATCCACGCCGAACCCGGCAACCCTGAAGTTCCTGCCGGGCAAGGTGGTGATGGAAAGCGGCACCGCCGAGTTCCGCGATGCCGCAAGTGCCGCGGTTTCTCCGCTCGCCAGCCGGCTCTTCGATATCCCCGGCGTCACCGGCGTTTTCTTCGGCTACGATTTCGTGACCGTTACCAAGGACGGCCCGGAATGGCCGCACCTGAAGCCTGCAATCCTTGGCACGATCATGGAGCACTTCATGAGCGGCGCGAAGATCATGGGATCCGGTGCCGCCGCCGATGAAGCCGATACCGATGGCGAATTCTTCGAGGCCGGTGACGAGAACATCGTCGCGACCATCAAGGAACTCCTCGAAACGCGCGTCCGCCCCGCTGTTGCCCAGGATGGCGGCGACATCACCTTCCGCGGTTTCAAGGATGGCAAGGTCTATCTCAACATGAAGGGCGCCTGCTCTGGCTGCCCATCCTCGACCGCCACGCTGAAGCATGGTGTGCAGAACCTGCTCAGGCATTTCGTGCCGGAAGTGCAGGAAGTCGAGGCGGTCTGACGCGGGCCGGCAGGGGGAGGGGATGATCGTTCTGGCGATCGATACGGCGGGCGTGGATTGCTCCGCCGCGATCTATGACAGCAGCAAGGACAAGCTCCTGGGCGCCGCGACCGAAACCCTCGGTCGTGGTCACGCGGAGCATTTGATGCGCATGATCGATAAAGCGCTGGCTCAATCCTCGCTCTCCCTTGACGACGTCGAGCGTATCGCGGTCACGATCGGTCCGGGTTCGTTCACCGGTATCCGTGTGGGTGTCGCGACCGCGCGCGGTCTTGCGCTGGCGCTTGGTGTCGAGGCTGTCGGCGTTTCGACGCTTTCGGTATTGGCGAATGCGGTGGAAGTGACTGACACGCCTGTGCTTGCCGCCATGGATGCCAAGCGCGAGGAAATCTATCTTCAGCCGTTTTCGACCACGGGCACCCCGCTCGGCGAACCGCGCATCGAAAACCTCTCCGGCTTCGCTGCTCTCGCTGAGGCCGGAGCCTATCGTGTCGTGGGTTCGGCTGAAGCCCTGCTGGCCGACCCTCAGGCCGTCACGCCGCCGGATCACTTCCCGATTGGTATCGTGGCTCGCCTCGGCGCGGAGGCTGAGACGACGAGCCCGCCGAAACCGCTCTATCTGCGTGGCCCCGATGCCAAGCCGCAGGCAGGGTTTGCGGTTGCCAGAACATGAAATACCAAGGCATCAGATAATGCGCGATACCTACTTTTCCCGTCAGCCCGAATTCGAAATCGTCGCGATGACCGCGGAGCACTGCGCCGAGGTGGCCGAGCTCCATACCCTGCGCTTTGCGCGCCCCTGGAATGACGGCGAATTCCTGAGCCTGCTTCTGCAGCCGAACTCCTTCGGCTTCGTCATGCGGCAGACCAATACGCTGATCTTCAAGGCGCCGCTTGCCGGTTTCGTACTGGCCCGCGAGGTTGCGGGCGAAGCCGAAATCCTGACGATCGCCGTGAGTGAAAAATGCGCTCGCTTCGGTCTCGGATGGAGACTGATGCAGGCGGCGATGCGGGAGGCGAGAAGCCGGGGCGGGGAAACCATGTTCCTGGAAGTCGATGACGGCAATGCGCCGGCCCTCGGCCTTTACCGCAAGCTCGGCTTCGAGAAGGCGGGAGAACGCCCGGCATATTATGCGGATGAAAAGGGGCGGCGGTCGTCGGCGCTTGTCATGCGGCGCGATCTTCGCTAGTTCGGTTTCACTGTCCGAAGCGCACCGCGCAAATCTGCGCATCGCTTTTGTGACGACGACACCGTAAGAACAAGAATCTGAAGCGTGGGAGCTGATCCGAAGGGATCGCGACGCGCGTCAGCCTTATCTGAAGAGATGCCGGGGCCATGACCGATACTCCGAAATCGTTGGAAGCGTTGTGCGCCGAGCGGGGCATGCGCATGACCGAGCAGCGCCGCGTCATTGCGCGCATTCTGGAAGAATCGGAAGATCATCCCGATGTCGAGGAACTCTATCGGCGCTCGGTTAAGATCGACAGCCGCATTTCCATCTCGACGGTTTACCGCACGGTGAAGCTCTTCGAAGATGCCGGCATCATCGAGCGTCACGATTTTCGCGACGGCCGCTCGCGCTATGAAACGGTTCCCGAGGAGCATCACGATCACCTGATCGACCTCAAGAACGGTGATGTCATCGAGTTTCATTCGCCCGAAATCGAGGCCCTGCAGGAACGTATCGCCCGCGAACATGGCTTCAAGCTCGTCGGCCATCGCCTCGAACTCTATGGCGTCCCGATCGGCAAGGATGAAGGCTGAGCGATGACCCCTCTTCCGGAGGCTGCGGCTTGATCAACTGGCTGCGCATTGTCGTCAACATGACCATTCTGGCGATCGTGACGATCGTCCTTGCGCCCATTCAGGTTCTTGCTCTTTTCTTCGACTGGAAGCTGCGTCGGCGTCTGCCGAGGCTTTGGCATCGCGTCGCCTGTCGCATGCTGGGCATCCGTGTCCATGTTCACGGTGCGATCGATCGCCGCCGTCCCCTGATGCTCGCCGCCAACCACGCGTCGTGGAAGGACATTCTGGTTCTGGGCTCGCTGGCGGATGTTGTTTTCATTGCCAAGACGGAAGTGGCTTCCTGGCCGGTCTTCGGTCTTCTGGCAAAGCTGCAGAAGAGCATTTTCGTGGTCCGCGAGGAGCGCCGCCGCACCGGCGATCAGGTGAACGAGATCGCCTCCCGCATGGCGGATGGCGAGATCGTCGTGCTCTTCCCTGAGGGCACCACATCCGACGGGAACCGCGTGCTGGAGGTCAAGACATCGCTTTTCGGGGCGGCATCCGTTGCACTGCCGCTCGCTCCGCAAGGGGTCGTGCATGTGCAGCCGGTGGCGATCGCCTATACCCGTGTGCAGGGCCTGCCGATGGGACGCTATCATCGCCCGATTGCCGGCTGGCCGGGCGACATTACCCTCCTGCCACATCTCATCGGCATATTGAAAGCAGGTGCTCTCGATGTGGATGTCAGCTTCGGCGAGACCTATGATTACGCGGATGGCAGCAACCGCAAGCATCTTGCGGCTTTCGTGGAAAGCCGCATGCGCAGGATGCTTCTCGGCCACCTGCGCGGTCGTCCCATGCGCGACGCGTGATTTTTCGGTTTAATCGGCGCGCAAAAACCACTAAATAGCCCGCATGACCCAGGACATCGCCATTTCTTCAGCATCCGACCTGCCGGCCGCCGGAGCAACCACAGCATCGCGCAAGGTCTTCATCAAGACCTACGGCTGTCAGATGAACGTCTACGACTCCGGCCGCATGACCGATGCGCTGGCAGCCGAAGGCTATATCGCGACCGAGGAAATGGATGAGGCCGATCTCGTCCTGCTCAATACCTGTCATATCCGAGAGAAAGCGGCCGAAAAGGTTTATTCCGCGCTTGGCCGCCTGCGCGAGACCAAGAAGGCGCGTGCTGCCGAAGGTCGCGAGTTCATGATCGGCGTTGCCGGTTGCGTCGCCCAGGCCGAAGGCGAGGAGATCTCCCGCCGCGAACCGGCCGTCGATGTCGTGATCGGGCCGCAGACCTATCATCGCCTGCCGCAGGCCCTGAAGCGCGCCCGCACCGGCGAGCGTGTGGTCGATACCGAATACGCGCTGGAAGACAAGTTCGAGCACCTTCCCGATCCGAAGAAGGCAAAGACCGGCCCGCGTAACGTCACCGCATTCCTGACCGTGCAGGAAGGCTGCGACAAGTTCTGCACCTTCTGCGTCGTTCCCTATACGCGGGGCTCGGAGGTTTCCCGGCCGCTTGCGCAGATCGTTGGGGAAGCGGAAAAGCTCGTTGCCACCGGCGTGCGCGAGCTCACCCTGCTCGGTCAGAACGTCAATGCCTGGCATGGCGTCGATGCCGCGGGACAGGAGCTCGGTCTTGGCGATCTTCTTTATCGTTTGGCGGAAATTCCCGGCCTTGCTCGCCTGCGCTACACCACCAGCCATCCCCGCGACATGGACGACCGACTGATCGAGGCGCATCGCGATCTGAGGATGTTGATGCCCTATCTGCATCTTCCGGTGCAGTCCGGCTCTGATCGTATCCTGAAAGCGATGAACCGCCGCCACAAGGCTGCCGAATACATCGCCCTGATCGAGCGCATCCGTGCCGCCCGCCCGGATATCGCGCTATCAGGCGACTTCATCGTCGGCTTCCCCGGGGAAACGGACGAGGACTTCGAGGCGACCCTCGAACTCGTCCGCAAGGTAGGTTATGCACAGGCTTATTCGTTCAAGTATTCGACCCGCCCGGGCACGCCCGGCGCCGATCTGCCGGATCAGGTTCCGGAGGACGTAAAGACCGAAAGGCTTGCCCGGCTTCAGGAATTGCTGCTTCAGCAGCAGCATGAATTCGCCCGCTCCTTGATTGGCGAGACAATCGACCTACTTCTGGAGAAGCCGGGACGGTTGCCGGGACAGCTGATCGGACGCTCTCCATGGCTGCAGTCTGTGAATGTTGATGCAAAGTCATCGCAAATCGGTGACATTATAAATGTACGAATCACCGCAGCCGGCCCAAACAGCTTGTTTGCCGAGGTGGCAGAGAGTTAGAGTGAGGGCCTGATACCTGATCGAGCAGGAGCCTTATCGCTTGAACGCACAAGAAGTGATTTCTTCACCTTCGCGCAACACCCGAACCGCTGCGACCGACGCCAATCACTTCATCTTGACGTTCGAGAACAACCGCTTCGCCAGCGAACTGTTCGGTCAATTCGATCAGCACCTCAAATTGCTGGAGCAGCGTCTTCAAATCGATGCGCGAGCCCGCGGAAACTCCGTATCCATCTCAGGGGATCTGGTCGCCACCAATCAGGCGCGCAGGGCGCTCGATTTCCTCTATGCCCGGCTTCAGAGCGGCGGCACGGTGGAAATTTCCGATGTGGAAGGGGCCATCCGCATGGCGGTTGCCGCCGATGATCAGCTGTCTCTGCCGACGATGGAGCGCAAGGCCAAGCTGACCATGGCGCAGATCTCCACGCGCAAGAAGACGATCGCTGCTCGTACGCCGACACAGGACGCCTACATGCGGGCGCTGGAGCGCTCCGAACTGGTGTTCGGCGTCGGCCCGGCCGGTACCGGCAAGACCTATCTGGCCGTGGCGCACGCCGCCCAGCTTCTGGAGCGCGGCCTTGTCGACCGGATCGTGCTGTCGCGCCCGGCCGTCGAAGCCGGCGAGCGGCTGGGCTTCCTGCCCGGCGACATGAAGGAAAAGGTCGATCCCTATCTGCGACCGCTCTATGATGCCCTTTACGACATGATCCCGGGCGACAAGGTCGAACGTGCGATCACCGCCGGCGTCATCGAAATCGCGCCGCTGGCCTTCATGCGTGGCCGCACGCTTTCCAACGCCGCCGTCATCCTCGACGAGGCTCAGAACACCACATCGATGCAGATGAAGATGTTCCTGACCCGCCTCGGCGAGAATGCCCGGATGATCGTGACGGGCGACCCGAGCCAGGTGGACTTGCCGCGTGGTGTGACATCCGGTCTGGTCGAGGCTCTTCAGATCCTCAAGGGCGTCGAGGGCGTCTCTGTGGTTCGCTTCAAGGATGTCGATGTCGTGCGCCATCCTCTGGTCGGACGTATTGTCAAGGCCTATGATGCCCAGTATGCGGTGCACGAGGAAAGCGAAAAGATCGACCGTTGAGGTCGAAACGGCACCCTATGCAGCTACTGGACATACAGATATCGATTGAAACGGAAGGCTGGCCAACGGAAGAACTGCTGGAGGCCATGGCCTCTCGTGTCCTCGGCATGGCGGCGGATTTCCTGCGCGACGAGGAAAAGCAGCCCTTCCCCGGCATGCCGGTGGAGGTCTCGCTGGTCTTCTGCGACGACGATACCATTCAGGATATCAACGCGGAGTGGCGCAACCAGGACAAGCCGACAAATGTCCTGTCTTTTCCGGCGTTCCCGCTGGTGCCGGGTGGAAAGCCCGGCCCGATGCTTGGCGATATCATTATTGCGCGCGAAACCGTGGCGCGGGAAGCGGTCGATCTCGGCAAGAGCTTCGAGGAGCACCTGACACATCTTATGGTGCATGGTTTCCTGCATCTCTTCGGTTATGATCACATGGAAGTGCAGGAGGCGGAAAGAATGGAGTCGCTTGAGACTCGCATTTTGGCGTCACTTGGCTTATCTGATCCCTATGCGGGGCAGGACCCGCTTTGATAGTCAGGACCAATGAACGATTTTTCGACGAAAGTGGCCGTAGAGGCCGATGAAGGGTCGGAGGGTTCCTCTTCGGACGAAGGCAGTAGTCCTTCGCGGCCGGAGACGCCCGGCCGACAACGTAACTCGATCTGGGCGCGTGCCGTCCGCATCCTGAAGCCGAGCCAGGCATCCAGCCTGCGAGAGGATCTGACGGATGCGTTGAAGGAAGACGCCTCCTCCAGCGATGCGTTTACTCCCGATGAACGAGCGATGTTGAACAACATCCTCCGCTTCCGCGAAGTTCGCGTCGAGGATGTCATGGTGCCGCGCGCCGATATCGAGGCCGTGGACCACAATGTCAGCATCGGCGAGCTGATGACCATCTTCGAGGTGTCCGGCCGCTCGCGCATGCCGGTCTACAGCGAGACGCTCGATGACCCGCGCGGCATGGTACATATCCGCGATCTTCTCTCCTATGTCACGAAACAGGCTCGCAACAAACGACGCAACGGATCGGCACAGGCTGCTGCCGACGCGGCGGTAAAGGTTGAAAAGTCGGCGCGTGGCGCGAAGGCCGATTTCGATCTTGGCCGCGTGGATCTTTCCAAGACCGTGGCCGAGGCCGGGATCGTGCGTTCGATCCTTTTCGTTCCGCCCTCGATGCTGGCCTCCGATCTCCTGAGCCGCATGCAGGCGGCCCGTACCCAGATCGCGCTGGTCATCGATGAATATGGCGGTACCGATGGCCTCGTTTCCCATGAGGACATCGTCGAGATGGTCGTCGGCGACATCGACGACGAGCATGACAACGACGAAGCCATGTTCACGCGAACCTCTGACGACGTGTTCGTCGCCGATGCGCGTGTGGAACTGGAGGAAATCGCCGAGGCGATCGGTGACGACTTCGATGTCCGCGACCAGATCGATGAGGTCGATACGCTCGGCGGGCTGCTCTTCTCGGCCCTCGGCCGGATTCCGGTCCGTGGCGAGGTCGTGCAGGCCCTGCCGGGCTTCGAATTCCTGATCCTCGATGCCGATCCGCGCCGCATCAAGCGTGTCCGCATCACCCGCAAGCGGCCGCCGGCTCGGCGGCGCGTCAAGGTGGACGCGGATGGGATGACGCCGGTGAAGGCGAACGGCCCTCTGCCGGCCGTGGATGCGTCGACGGCCGACAACAACGTCGCATCCTGAGCCTTTTGCCTGTCAATCCACGGGACAAGTCTGCCGAATTTTGGAAGACTGCCACCGTCGTGATTCGCGCGGCGCAAGGCAAGGAGATTTCATGGAGAGACTGGCGGGCAGGATCATGCTGCTCTGGGGTGTCAGGCGAGCGCTGCTGGCGGTCTTCGCCGGCGCAATCGGGGCTCTGGCTTTACCGCCCGTGGGTTTCTTCGCGGCGCTTTTCGTCTCGTTCACCCTGCTCGTCTGGTTGCTGGATGGCGCCACCGGAAATCCTGATAAAAGCCATTCCTGGGGCCTCCGTTCGGCCTTCGTGACGGGCTGGCTTTTCGGCTTCGGCTATTTCGTCGCCGGATTGTGGTGGCTCGGAAGCGCCCTGCTTGTGGAGGCGGATGAATTTGCCTGGGCGCTTCCGTTGGCAATCCTAGGATTGCCAGCCGTGCTCGCTGTCTTCTACGGCCTTGCGACGGTCGTTGCCCGTCTTCTCTGGTCAGATGGCTGGGGCCGTCTTGCAGCGCTCGCCACCGGTTTCGGGATTGCGGAATGGCTCCGTGGCTTCGTCGCGACGGGGTTTCCATGGAACGCTATCGGCTACGGAGCAATGCCCATCCCGGTGATGATGCAGTCCGCCTACGCCATCGGTATGCTTGGCGTGACGACCCTTGCCGTCTTCGTCTTTTCCGCTCCCGCACTGATTGGCACACGCAAGGGCATCGTGCCCGGTCTGACGATTGCCGGCCTCTTGTTCACCGCTCACCTCGGATATGGTGCATGGCGTCTGCTCCTGCCGCCTGATGCCGGTTCTGCAACCAGCTTGAACATCCGGATGGTTCAGCCTGCCATCGATCAGGCGAAGAAGAACGACAACGTCGAGCGCATCGAGATCTTCAATGAGCACCTTGCGCTCTCCGCAGAGCCGCCGGCCTCCGGAAAGCCGAGGCCTGATATCATCGTTTGGCCGGAGACCTCGATACCCTTCATTCTGACCGAAAATCCCGATGCGCTCGCTCGTATCGGCGACATGCTGCAGGATGGTCAGGTTCTAATTACGGGGGCGGTCCGTTCGGAGGACCGCGGGGCGGGCCATGCTCCGCGCTATTACAACTCCGTCTACATGATCGACGATAAGGGGCAGATCCTTGCTGCTTCCGACAAGGTGCATCTGACACCCTTCGGTGAATATGTGCCCTATGAGAATATTCTTCGACGCGTCGGTTTCGACAATGTAATCAGCCTGCCAGGTGGCTTTTCCGCAGCCTCCCGCCGCTCTGCGTTGACGCTTCCCTCCGGTGTGAGCCTGTATCCGCTGATCTGCTATGAGATCATTTTCCCAAATGAATGGATGGATGATCTGGGCAATGTCGGCGTTCTGCTGAATATCACCAATGACGCCTGGTTCGGTTCGACGCCCGGACCGTATCAGCATTTCCTGCAGGCGCGGATCAGAGCTGTTGAGACCGGTCTCCCCTTGGTTCGGGACGCAAATAATGGCATATCTGCGGTTGTTGACCCCTATGGACGTATATTGTCAGGACTGACATTGAATTCCCGGGGCTTTGTTGATTCAACCATAAGTGTGAATTCGGTGGCTGATGGCGGCAGGGTTTTGATGAAGAACAACTTTTGGTACATATTCGTTGGAATCGCATTGGTAGCAGTCATTTCACGCGCAGGTTTTATTTTCGGAAAGAATTGACCGAAAACCCCTAAAATTGCATAGTGCGAAAGATCGTAAGTCTCTACGTATGCTCACAGTTCCGCGATTGCGAATACAACGTGTCGTTATTGGCATTGGAATGCTAAGGACTATGGTCGTTATGCCAACATCATCAGGGTCAAGACATGATCGAGAATAAGAAGAAGCCGAACCCGATCGACATCCATGTGGGTAGTCGGATTCGCCTTCGCCGCACAATGCTGGGCATGAGTCAGGAAAAGCTGGGTGAGAGCCTCGGCATCACGTTCCAGCAGATCCAGAAATACGAAAAGGGCACCAACCGTGTCGGCGCGAGCCGTCTGCAGAATATTTCCAGTATTCTCAACGTTCCGGTTTCCTTCTTCTTCGAAGACGCCCCCGGCGAACAATCTGCCGGTCCGACGGGCATGGCGGAAGCATCCAGCTCCAACTATGTGGTTGACTTCCTCTCCTCCTCGGAAGGTCTCCAGCTCAACCGCGCCTTCGTCAAGATTTCCGACCCCAAGGTTCGTCGCAAGATCGTGGATCTGGTAAAGGCGCTTGCCGCAGAAGCTGATGCCGACTGAATCTCTAACTCAGTCGTCTTGAAGAGAGCGGCCTTGAGGCCGCTTTTTTTCTATCTGCGTTATCGAATTGCTCACATAAAGATATATTTATGTCGTTGTGCGCTTGTTTTTCGGTGACGAACTGACTAACAAGAGCATGGCTTGTTCTTTGAGGGGAATCCCGAATGCGCGCTAATTATCTCTTCACCAGTGAATCCGTTTCCGAAGGTCATCCAGACAAGGTCTGTGACCGCATCTCCGATGAAATCGTGGATCTCGTCTATCGCGAAGCTGCCAAGACCGGCGTCGATCCCTGGACGGTCCGTATCGCTTGCGAGACCCTGGCCACCACCAACCGCGTGGTGATTGCCGGCGAAGTCCGCCTGCCGGTCAGCCTTCTCAAGAAGGACAAGGACGGTTCCGTGGCCAAGGACGCCTATGGCGATCCGGCGGTGAACCCGGCAAAGTTCAAGGCCGCTGCGCGCAAGGCCATTAAGGATATCGGCTACGAGCAGGACCGCTTCCATTGGAAGAAGGTGAAGATTGATGTGCTGCTGCACGCGCAGTCGGCTGATATCGCCCAGGGCGTTGACAAGGCTGCCGACCACGGCAACAGCGAAGGTGCTGGCGACCAGGGCATCATGTTCGGTTATGCCTGCCGCGAAACCCCGGACCTCATGCCGGCTCCGATCTATTATTCGCACAGGATCCTTCAGCTTCTCGCCGCCGCCCGCAAGAAGGGCGAGGGTGACGCTGGCAAGCTCGGCCCTGACGCCAAGAGCCAGGTGACCGTGCGCTATGTCGACGGCAAGCCGTCGGAAGTCGATTCGATCGTACTTTCCACCCAGCATCTCGACGAAAGCTGGGACTCGGCCAAGGTTCGTTCGGTTGTCGAGCCCTACATCCGCGAAGCTCTCGGCGATCTCAAAATTGCTGACGATTGCAAGTGGTACGTCAACCCGACCGGCAAGTTCGTCATCGGCGGCCCTGATGGTGACGCTGGCCTCACCGGTCGCAAGATCATCGTCGACACCTATGGTGGCGCGGCTCCCCATGGCGGCGGTGCATTCTCGGGCAAGGACACCACCAAGGTCGACCGTTCCGCTGCTTACGCTGCGCGTTACCTCGCGAAGAACGTTGTGGCTGCCGGCCTTGCCGATCGTTGCACCATCCAGATTTCCTATGCCATCGGCGTTGCACAGCCGCTGTCGATCTATGTCGATCTGCATGGCACCGGCAAGGTAACGGAAGATGCAGTGGAAGCTGCTATCCGTAAGGTGATGGACCTGTCGCCGAGCGGCATCCGACGTCACCTCGACCTGAACCGCCCGATCTATGCCAAGACCTCCGCCTATGGTCACTTTGGCCGCAAGGCTGGTCGCGATGGTTCCTTCTCCTGGGAGCGTCTCGACCTCGTCAAGCCGCTCAAGGACGCCATCAAGGGCTGATCCTGGAATGACGCCGACCGAACGACCCAGCCGCGCGACCGAAGCCTTCTTCGGTCGCCGCAAGGGAAAACCTCTCCGCGAGCTTCAGGTCGAGCGCATGACGCACCTGTTGCCGGAACTCCGTGTCGAGCCGCAAGGCCCGGCGCTGGAGAATCTGGCGGATCTCTTTCCGACGCAGGTCGAGCGCCTGCGTCTGGAAATCGGTTTCGGCGGCGGTGAGCACCTCGTGCATCGCGCTGGCGAAAACCCTCAGACAGGTTTTATCGGTGTCGAACCTTTCGTGAACTCCATGGCCAAGCTTCTGGCCGAGGTCGAGGCGAAGGAACTCCGTAATATCCGCGTCTATGACGATGATGCGACGCGATTGCTGGACTGGCTGCCGGCAGCATCGTTAGATCAGATCGATCTGCTTTATCCCGATCCTTGGCCGAAGAAGAAGCACTGGAAGCGCCGGTTCGTTTCCCAGGTGAACCTTGATCGCTTTCATCGCGTGCTCAAGCCGGGCGGGCTGTTCTGCTTCGCCTCGGATATCGATACCTATGTCAACTGGACGTTGATCCATTGCCGGGATCACGGCGGTTTTGCCTGGACGGCGCGCAATCGCGCCGACTGGATCACGCCTTTCGCCGGCTGGCCCGGCACACGTTACGAGGCGAAAGCCAAGCGTGAAGGCCGGTCCTCGGCCTATCTCACTTTCCGAAAAATCTGACGATCAGTGCAGGCTGACCGTTTTCAGGTCGTCCTCGGCAGCCTTGTAGAAGGTGCTCGAACGGTTGTCCGTCAGAAGGATCGGCGTACCATCGGCGCCGAACAGGGCCCAAAGGTCCAGACTGGGATCGATATCGGGAGCTTCTGGGAAGCAGCGCGTCACTTCTTCGGAGCGCATTTTCCGGATATAGCCAACCTCCCCGGAGCCCAGATGGGCAAGTTCGTTCTGGGTCAGTCGCGCGTTTGCTTCTCTCAATAACATTCCCGTTCCTCCGCCGAATGAGGGAGCTACGGCACTTCGGCCGTTGGACTCTATACTGAAGCGGAAATGTTAATTTTCCTTTCCTCCTGTGCCCGTTCGGGACGGATGAGGTAAATTGCGAGCAGTCCGTTGCGCAGGTGCGCGCGCTCGACGTCCATGCCTTCATCGAGCAGAAAGAGGCGCTGAAACTGGCGTGCTGCGATCCCCCGGAAGAGAAATGTCGTCTCCTCCCGGTCCACATGGCGGCCGCGAATGAGGAGTTCGCGTCCTTGTTGGGTGATTTCCAGCTCTTCCTCGCAAAAGCCAGCAACAGCAAGTGTGATGCGCAACCGTTCGGTCGTGCCGGCGGATGGCTCCAACAAGCGTTCGATGTTGAATGGGGGATAGCCTTCACCGGCGCGGCCATTTCTGGGTCCGGTTCGCTGCACCGTTTCGAAGCCAACGGGCAGGGGCTGGTCAGGTGGTCTGGTGCGGCTCATCGTGATCCTTCAACGGCGGCATGGGCTACTCTTCCGCCAATGCGGTTCCACCGGTTTATATGGGTTCGCCTTGCCCTGCGTACAAGCCGGCTTACCCTTGACAAAGGCCAACGTCGGGCGCATCAGGCCGACCTTGCAAATCAGGACTAAGACATGACCGAACGCAGAAAGATCATCATAGACACGGACCCTGGCCAGGACGACGCTGCGGCGCTGTTTCTTGCCTTCGCAAGTGGCGAGGAACTGGAGATTCTCGGCATCACCACCGTCGCGGGCAATGTTCCACTACGGCTGACGAGCCGCAATGCGCGCATCGTTTGCGAGCTCTGCGGGCGTACGGACATTCCGGTCTATGAAGGTGCTGCCCACCCGATCGAGCGGAAGCTGGTGACTGCCGAGCACGTACACGGAAAGACCGGCCTTGATGGCGCCGAACTCGCCGAGCCGACCATGACGGTTCAGTCGCAGAATGCCGTGGACTTTATCGTCGAGACACTGCGCCGGGAACCCGCCGGAAGCGTTACCCTGTGCACCCTCGGCCCGCTGACGAACGTTGCTCTCGCCTTGCGAAAGGCACCCGATATCGCGCCGCGTATTCGCGAACTGGTGATGATGGGTGGCGGCTTCTTCGAAGGTGGAAACATCACCCCCGCTGCCGAGTTCAACATCTATGTGGATCCCCAGGCGGTCGAACTTGTGTTCGGCGCAGGGATCCCGATAGTCATGATGCCGCTGGACGTGACCCACCAGCTCCTGACGACCAAGTCGCGGGTGGCACGGATCGCAGCGATCTCTAGCCGCCCCGCGCAGGTCATGGTGGAATGGCTGCAGTTTTTCGAGCGCTTCGATGAAGAGAAGTACGGCTCCGATGGCGGGCCGCTGCATGACCCGACGGTCATCGCCTATCTGCTCAAGCCCGAACTCTTCTCCGGGCGTCACTGTAATGTCGAGATCGAGACCCAGTCTGAACTGACCATGGGCATGACGGTCGTCGACTGGTGGAGGGTTTCCGGACGGGAGCCGAACGTTCAGGTCATGCGCAACGTCGATGCCGATGGGTTCTTCGACCTGCTGATCGAGCGGTTCGCCCGCCTCTGATCCACATCGTGACCGACAATGAAAAAGGGCCGCCGAATGGCTTCGGCGGCCCTTTCTGTTGTTGGGTTATTTCCCTCAGAATTCCTGCCAGTCGTCGGCCGCTGCAGCGACTGCCGCATTGCCGGAAGCCGCACGCCGCGGCGTGGGCTTGTAGGCCGGAGCAGGGGAAGCGGCCGGACGCTGCACCGGCGCGCGCATCGTCTGAACGGCGGCCTGCAGGGCCGCGACAGGGTTCTGCACACCCGAGACCGAGAAGCGGGAGACCAGTGTCTTCAGGTTTTCCGACTCGTTCTTCAGGGTCATGCTGGCAGCGGTGGTTTCCTCGACCATCGCGGCGTTCTGCTGGGTCACCTGGTCCATCTGGTTGACGGCCGAGTTGATCTCCTTGAGGCCCGAAGCCTGTTCGCTGGCCGAAGCCGAGATCTGGCGGATCAGGTCGTTGATCTGCATGACCTGTTCGGCGATCTTGTGCAGCGTCTGGCCGGCCTGACCGACGAGTTCCACACCGTCCTTGACCTGCGCGCCGGAGGTGTTGATCAGCGTCTTGATCTCCTTCGCAGCATTCGCGGAACGCTGTGCAAGTTCGCGGACCTCCTGAGCGACGACCGCAAAGCCCTTGCCGGCTTCGCCCGCACGCGCTGCCTCGACGCCGGCGTTGAGCGCCAGAAGGTTGGTCTGGAAGGCGATTTCGTCGATTACGCCTATGATGCGCGAGATTTCCTGAGAAGACTGGGCGATGCCATGCATGGAGGCGACGGCCTTCTGCACCACTTCGCCGGATTTCTCCGCATCCTGACAGGCAAGGTTGACCGTGGTCGCTGCCGTGTTGGCATTGTCGGCGCTGGCGTTGACCTGCT
The DNA here is from genome assembly GCA_003248775.1 of Shinella sp. GTDB lineage: Bacteria > Pseudomonadota > Alphaproteobacteria > Rhizobiales > Rhizobiaceae > Allorhizobium. The sequence continues at coordinate 27,150 of QFQX01000031.1, forward strand.
CCGTAAGCTCGTTGAGCGCCGCTGCGGTTTCTTCCAGACTTGCCGCCTGCTGTTCGGTGCGCTTCGAAAGATCGGCTGCGCTGTCGGCGATTTCGCCGGAGCCGGAGCCGATATTGACCACGCTGGCATTGACCGCGTCGATCGTGCCTTCGAGGCTTGCCAGGGCCGCATTGAAGTCGCGCTTAAGGCCCGCATATTCGCCCGGGAAATCGTCGGAGATGCGGTATCCCAGGTTGCCCTGCGAAAGCTGGGAAAGACCGGTACCGAGAACGGTGACCACATGCTGCTGGACGCTTGCGGTTTCGTTGCGCTCCTGTTCGGAGCGACGACGTTCATCATCGGCTGCATTGCGATGACGTTCGGCCTCGGCGGCAACGGTGCGGCTGTCGGCGAGACGATGGCGGAAGTCTTCGAGCGCCTTGGCGACCAGCCCGAGTTCGTCGGCGCGGTCCTGACCGTTCACGGCGGTGTTGTATTCGCCCTGGCTCAAGCGATCGACATCGACCACAAGGCTGTGGAGCGGCTTCTGGGCGAAGATGCGCACTGCGAAGAACAGGGCGGTCATGACGGCGCCGAGCACGAGGAAGCCAGCGAGGATCATGGTGAATGTCTGGGCTTCCACGGCCACACCGGTGGCGCTGTCGGGAATGTCGATAATAACGGCCCAATTGGTGTTCACACCCGGAACGGAGAATGGATAGATAAGTCGGTCGAAGACTTCCTTTCCTTCGGTTTTTAGATCGAGGAGCAGTTCGGCCTTGTTGGAAGAGAGTGCCGTCTTGAGTGCGTCCGTACCCACGTCACTATAGGGTTTCATCATCAGATCGTCGGATGGAGGCACCAGCCACTGGCCTGCCTGGGCGACCAGCAGGACGCGGCCAGTCTCGAAGGGACGCAGTGCCTTGAGCTTTTCCGAAAGCGACGACAGCGAGATGTCGACGCCAGTGACGCCGATCAGCTTGTTGCCGGAAAACACCGGATAGGCGATGGAGGTCATGGCTATGGGTACGTCGGTATCCTGCGTCATGTAGGGCGCAGTGATCGCGCCCTTGCCGCTGGCCTTGGCCAACGCATACCATTCTGCGCTGTAATCGTTCTTGAAGGTCGAGAACTGGATCTTGCCGTTGCGGTCCTTCGACCAGTAGGGAGTAAAGACGCCCTTGTCGTTTGTTCCGAGTTCGGTATTGCCGACAATCGCTTCCTGCTGGCCGTCGAAGGCCTTTATTTCCTCGCAGAACCAACTGCCGAAAGCGAAAGGATTCTGGTCGACATTAGCCTTCAAGAGGTTGATTGCCCCCTTGCGGTCGAAGCTATTTTCGGAATGGCCGCGGCTGATGACGCCGGACATGGTCCGTGCAGCGCTTGCCAGCTCGGCGATGTCGCTTGCGACGCCGTTGGCGATTGCCTTCGCTTCCGAATTCGCCTGATCCATAGTCAGGCCGGAGACGCGGCTTCGGGTTTCCGAAATCAGGATGAAGTTGGAGAGAAGGAGAACGACGGCGATCGCGGCGCCGGTGACGATCAGCAGTTTCGCGGCAATGGAGCGCGAGATGAAATGGAACATGGGGACCTCGAAAGAGACCGGGGGTTCTCGGAACAGCGGGGGATTTTCGGCGCCATCATGGTGCACGCGTGCGTCCGATATCATCTCGGAACGCACTCAATGGCGAAGAAGCTATGCGGCAATGTTTAACGGTCGTTGAAGAACCGACCGTTTTTCTTGTTACCTGTGCTGTCCGTGTCTGCCCGGCTTCAAGGTCTAGATTCTGTTTGCGACCTCGGCTGCGAGCGGGATCGAGGGTTGTGCGCCTGCCTTCAGGCAGGCAAGCGAGCCGGCGACCGCAGCGCGGCGAAGCGCTGCTTCGAAATCCAAGCCCTGGTCAAGGCTTGCGGCAATGTAGCCGCAGAAGGTGTCACCGGCACCCACCGTATCGACCGGCGAGATCTCAAGTCCCTTGGTGCGGTAGAACTTGCCGTCGCGCGCGGCGATGACGCCATCGGCGCCAAGCGTGACGATCAGCGTCTGGCTGGTTTCGGTATGAAGGCGCAGCAGGGCCTTTTCGCGCTCGTCGGCGCTCATGCCGTCCTGGCCGGCCAGAAGCTCGAACTCGGTCTCGTTGGCGACGACGATATCGGCCATACGCCCAAGCCGGGCGGCATCCAACGTCAGCGGAGCGATATTGATGATCGTGGTGATGCCTTTTGCTTTCGCGGAGGTCAGGGCCTGTTCGACGGCCGGGGCCGGTACTTCAAGCTGCAGCATCAGGGTGTCGCCGGCTTTCATGCCGCCAACAGCCGTCAGGGCATCCTCGGTCGTTACCGTGCCGTTCGCGCCGGGAACGACCACGATCATGTTTTCGCCGTCACCGCCGACGATGATCAGCGCCGTGCCGGTGGGTTCCGTTACGTGCTTGACGGTCGAAAGATCGGCCCCGGCCTCCTTGAGAAGGTGCAGCGCGGGCTCGGCAAACCGGTCTGCGCCGACAGCCCCGACCATTCGCACCTGAGAGCCTGCTCGCTGCGCCGCAAGTGCCTGATTGGCGCCCTTGCCGCCAGCCGCTGTAGAGAAACTGGTGCCGCCGACGGTTTCGCCGGGTTTGGGCAGCCGCGGGCTGGTGGCGATGAGATCCATGTTGATGGAGCCGAATACCGTGATCATAGAACTGTCGTCCTCCGTTCCGGCGCTTCTTTTGGACGAATTGCTCAGTCCTCGTCAACAACCCTGAGCTTGAGAAACCCCGTGCGGCTTTCAACGGCCTTGCCGGAGGGTGCTTCGCTCTCCTCTTCCTTCGCTCCACCGGACGCTTCGAACTCCATGGCTTCGATCCGCGCACCGCGCTTGTTCAGCTTGTCCGCAGAGGTCAGGATCATATCGACATCCCGCTGTGCGGCAAGGAAATGGCCTTGTAGCTTTCTTGTCCGCTCGTCGAGGCGGGCGAGATCTTCCATGAGGTGAACAACCTCACCCTGGATCAGGTGCGCCTGTTCTCGCATCCGCTGATCTTTCAACACGGCCTGAATCACCTGAATGGAGAGCATCAGCAGCGACGGTGAAACGATGACGACCCGGAGTTTGTGAGCTTTCTGTACTACGATCTCAAAGTTCTCGTGGATTTCGGCGAATATCGATTCCGACGGAACGAACAGAAACGCCATGTCCTGCGTTTCGCCGGTGATGAGGTATTTATCGGCGATATCGCGAATGTGTACTTCGATGTCCCGGCGGAATTGCTGGCCGGCCGCTTTCTTGAGTTCGGGCGTCCCTGCCTCCCGGATGGCATTCCACGCCTCCAGCGGAAACTTTGCATCCACCACCAGCGGGGGTGCGCCATTGGGCATGCGGATGGTGCAATCGGGCCGATAGCCGTTCGAAAGGGTAGGCTGGAAGCTGTAGGCGCCGATCGGCAATCCGTCGCAGACGATCGTTTCCATGCGGGATTGCCCGAAGGCGCCTCGCGTCTGCTTGTTGGAGAGAATGGCCTGCAGCCCGACCACATCCTTGGCGAGCGACTGAATGTTGTTCTGAGCTGCATCGATGACCGCCAAGCGCTCCTGCAGGCGGCGCAGGTTCTCGTGCGTCGACCTGGTCTGTTCGCTGATCGTCGCGCCGATCCGGTGCGTCATGCCGTCCAGTCGCTGGCTGATCGTCTGGTTGAGTTCCGCCTGCCGGTTGCCGAAAACCTCGGACATGGCAGCAAGCCGGCCCTGCATTTCCGACTGCACCCGCAGCATCTCGGAAAGTCTTGCTTCAGCGGCGGCCTCACGCCTTGTCGCCTCCAGTTCGTATTCGGCACGCATCCGCCCGGCCCGCCGCATGGAGAACACCAGAAGGACAATGATTGCGAGCGCCAGTACTCCGCCGATGATGGTGACGGTGGTTGAAGTTGGGGATGTGATGCCCAGGCCAAGAAGTGAAGTGTCGATCTTGTTCATGCTTTGATCCTAGCAGATTCCTACTCATGCGATAGATCAAATAGGGAACAAATCAAAATGGGACGAGCTTTGGAGGGTTTGAAGTTTTTGGCGGCACAGTTTTCGGCGGCGGGTTTGCTTAGAAATGTGGACGCCTGCCTGAACCAAAAAAAGTGTGAAATTTCACGTATTGTGCAACGCAATGTTTACCATTGCAGTATTTTATAAAGTTCTAAATGGAAGATCCAACGCGCCCGCCGCGCAAGTCTTTTTCGAGCTGGGGTTGATAATGATGCAAGTAAACGAAAGAGATGCGCTGTCTGCGCGCCTGAATTTTCTTGGTCTTGATGACAAGGCGAAGAATATCCTGCGAAAATTGGCTCCATCTATCAAGAAAAATATAGGTGCGGCTCTCGACGTATTCTACAAAAAGGTGCGCAGTACTCCGGAAACGGCAGCTTTTTTTCGTAATGAGGACCATATCCAGAGCGCCAAGAAGCGGCAGGAAGGCCATTGGGAGGTCGTGGCGAATGCCCAGTACGATTCTCGCTATGTAGAGGGCGTCGTTGCCGTTGGTAAGGCTCACGCCCGCATTGGTCTCGAACCCCGCTGGTATATTGGTGGATATGCGTTGCTCGCCGAGCAGTTGATCCATGCCGTGATCCGCGAACGCTGGCCGACGCGCTTTGCCCGCAAGGAAGCCCAGACACTTGCCGAGGAAGTGGGCGTGCTGGTCAAGGCAGCGCTTCTGGACATGGACTATTCCATTACCGTCTATCTCGACATCCTGTCGGCTGAACGCAAAGCTGCAGACGAGGCGCGTATCAAGACGGAGCAGGAGCAGGCAGTGGCCCTTGCCGCACTCAGCGATGTGCTGACCAAGCTCGCCGGCGGGGATCTGGAGGCCAAGCTCTCGAACGACCAGCCGCCGAATTTCGTCGGCATGGCTTCGGACTACAACGCGTCTGTCGAGAAGCTTCGCGCGACCATCGGGACGGTGCGGAGTGCTGCGGAAGAAATCCTGCGTTCGACCACGGCGATTTCCGATGCGTCGGACGAGCTTGCTCACCGCACCGAGCAGCAGGCCGCAGGTCTGGAGCAAAGCACGGCCGCATTGCACGAACTCACGCAGAACGTCACGCTAAGCGCGCAGGGCGCGCAGCAGGCGGCAAAGGTTGTCGGCTTTGCCCTCGATGAGGCGCGCGCTTCCGGCGATGTCGTCATGAACGCCGTGGCTGCCATGGGTGCGATCGAAAAGTCCTCTGACGGCATCTCCAAGATTATCGGTGTGATCGACGAGATCGCCTTCCAGACCAACCTGCTGGCTTTGAACGCCGGTGTCGAAGCTGCCCGCGCTGGGGAGGCTGGCCGTGGCTTCGCCGTCGTGGCACAGGAAGTGCGCGAACTCGCCCAGCGCTGCGCAAGCGCAGCCAAGGAAATCAAGGGCCTCATCTCGCAGAGTTCCACACAGGTTCAGACCGGTGTCGGGCTCGTCAACAATGCTGGCGAAGCGCTTGACAAGATCATCGATCGTATCGGCGAGATCAACGGCATTGTGGCAGGCATCGCCTCGGCGGCGGCGGATCAGTCGAGTGGCCTCCACGAGGTGAACACCGCAGTCGGCGGCATGGACACGATCACCCAGAAGAACGCGGCGATGGTTCAGGAAACCTCGGGCCAGACGGCCACCCTGCGGGAAGAGGTTGAACGGCTGGTCACGGCGCTGCGCGGTTTCCGGTCGCGCGACGAGCACGAGGCTGGCCAGTTTCACTCCTCCAGGCGGATCGAAGACGTTCTCGCCCATCGCAGGGTGGGTTGATTTCGGATGTGAAGATGAGCGCGGCCCCGTGTCGCGCTCTTGGAATTCGTCAATTTTAAATGGCCGTTGTTCATCGGTCGTTTAGGATTTTGAAGAATGCTCATCCCATATTGGATGACATTCATGAGCTTCCTTGGGGAAGCTCGAAAATCTTGGCGAGACAATGAGCATAGATACCGACGACAATCTTTCCGAGCGCCTTGCTTTCCTCGAACTGGACCAGAAGACCTGTCGTACGCTGAACTCGCTGCGGCCGACGCTGTCGGAAATCATCGGCGGAGCGCTCGACAAGTTCTATGCGAAGATTGCCGCGACACCGAAGCTCAAGCGTTTCTTCAGCGACAAGGCGCACATGGATGCGGCCAAGAACGCCCAGATCGGCCATTGGGAGAAGCTGTCCAGCGGCAAGTTCACCGCCGACTACGTCAAGGGCGTAACCGCCGTTGGCAATGCGCATGCCCGGATCGGTCTGGAGCCCCGCTGGTATATCGGCGGCTATTCCATGCTGATGACCGAGTTGGTTTCCGGCGTGCTGAAGAAGCATTGGCCCTTTCCGTTCGGCAAGCGTCACGCCGATGCCCTGAGCGAGAAGCTCGGCGCGCTCATCAAGGCCTCCATGCTGGACATGGACTATTCCATCTCGGTCTATCTCGATGCTCTCGAAGAGAAGCGCCACAAGCTCGAGCTGGATCGCGAACGTTTCGAGGCTGACCAGCGTCTTGCCATGGACCACCTCCGCAAGGGACTTGAAGCGCTGGCGCGCGGCGATTTCGAAACCAAGATGTCGACCGATCTGCCGGAAAATTTCAAGGAAATGGCCGGGCATTACAACGAGACGGTCGTGCGCTTGAGCGCTTCCTTCGCTTCGATCCGGCGGACCTCGGAAGAAATCCTCGACGGAACCGAAACCATCGCCAAGGCCTCCGACGAGATCTCCGTGCGCACCTCCAAGCAGGCCGCGGGCATTCAGGAAAGCTCGACGGCCCTGCAACAGCTTTCGGTGAGCGTCAGCCAGACGGCATCCAACGCGCAGCGCGCATCGCAGGCGGTGCACGAGGCCCAGCAGCAGGCGCGCACCTCAGGCGAGGTCGTGTCCAGTGCGATCTCGGCCATGGCCGAAATCGAGAAATCCTCCGCCGAGATTTCGAAGATCATTGGCGTCATCGATGAAATTGCATTCCAGACCAATCTTCTGGCGCTGAATGCAGGTGTCGAGGCAGCCCGCGCCGGTGATGCCGGCAAGGGCTTTGCCGTCGTTGCGCAGGAAGTGCGCCAGCTTGCCCAGCGCACCGCCGATGCAGCCAAGGAGATCAAACGCCTGATCTCGCAGAGTTCGGATCAGGTGAACGAAGGTGTCGGTCTCGTCTCCAACACGGGGACCGCTCTCGGAGATATCATCGCGCGTATCGACGCGGTACATGCGATCGTCTCTGACATTGCCGGTGCGGCTAAAGACCAGGCGACCGGCCTCAGCGAAGTCAATCAGGCGACGCACAGCATCGACATGCTGACCCACGAGAACAGCGCGATGGTCGAGCAGGCCTCGGCGGAAAGCCAGCGTCTTCGTAACGAGGTGGCCGGTCTGGTCGAGCTGCTCGGCGAAATTCGCGTTCACGACAGTTCGGCTGAGCGGCATGTCATCCACGCCCGCGCGGCGTAACGGCGCAATCCATCCCTGAAGCATTCCAAACGCGGGCATGTCCCGCGTTTTTCGATTCCATATGGGAAAAAGATCGGCTATGGGAGGCCATGACCATCAAGCCCCTCATTATCCTTCCCGATCCCCTTCTGCGCCAGGTTTCCGCGTCCGTGGAGCGCGTCGATGACGATGTGCGCCGGCTTGCCGACGACATGTTGGAAACCATGTATGATGCGCCGGGCATCGGGCTTGCCGCGATTCAGGTGGGCGTCGCACGCCGCATGCTGGTGATCGACGTCAGCCGGGAAGGGGAGGAGAAGACGCCGCTCGTCTTCATCAATCCCGAGATCATCAAGAGTTCCGACGAACGTTCCTCCTATGAAGAGGGCTGCCTGTCGATCCCGGATTATTACGCCGAGGTCGAACGCCCCGCCATCGTCACCGTCAAGTCGCTCGACCGGGATGGCAAGGAGCAGATCACCGAAGCCGACGGCCTGCTGGCGACCTGCCTGCAGCACGAGATCGACCATCTGAACGGCGTGCTGTTCATCGATCACATTTCCCGTCTGAAGCGCGACATGGTGATCAAGAAATTCACCAAGGTAGCCAAGCAGAAGGCGCTCTGAGCTTTCTCATGGTTCGTTGACCGCCTCATCCGGCGGACATGCGTGATCGACGGAGGCTGAGAGGCAATGGCACTGCGCATCATTTTCATGGGAACTCCGGAGTTCTCGGTCGCCACGCTTGAGGCTCTGGTTGCCGCTGGCCACGATATCGTTGCTGTCTACAGCCAGCCGCCGCGTCCCGCTGGTCGCCGCGGGCTCGATCTGCAGAAGTCGCCGGTCCATCTCGCCTCGGAAAAGCTCGGGCTTCCTGTCCGCCATCCCCTGAACTTTCGCGCCGAGGAAGACCGCGAGGAATTTCGCGCGCTCGGTGCCGATGTCGCTGTGGTCGTCGCCTACGGGCTGTTATTGCCGGAAGCGATCCTGACCGGCACCCGTCTCGGGGCCTATAACGGCCATGCCTCGCTTCTGCCGCGCTGGCGCGGTGCCGCTCCGATCCAGCGCGCCATCATGGCTGGCGATGCCGAGACCGGCATGATGGTGATGAAAATGGACAAGGGGCTTGATACCGGCCCCGTGGCATTGACCCGCAAGGTCGCGATCGATCCCGACATGACATTCGGCGAACTGCATGACCGGCTCCGCGACATGGGCGCTGGCGCCATGGTCGAGGCGATCGCGAAGCTGGAAGCTGGTGACCTCACCACCGTCCCGCAGGCCGAAGACGGTGTGCTCTATGCCGCAAAGATCGCAAAGGAAGAGACCCGCATAGACTTTGGCAAGCCCGCGACAGACGTTCATAACCACATCCGTGGTCTTTCTCCTTTCCCCGGCGCGTGGTTCGAAATCGAACTGAACGGCAAGCCGGAACGGGTCAAGGTGCTGGGGTCCACATTGGCGGAAGGCACGGGAGCGCCGGGTACGGTGCTCAACGAAACGCTGACGATTGCCTGCGCTTCCGGTGCAGTCAGGCTGACCCGCCTGCAGAAGGCTGGAGGCAAGCCGCTCGATGCCGCCGACTTCCTGCGGGGAACGCCGGTTGCAGCCGGTACGGTGCTTTCCTGATGTCTCGCTTCCGCATGACCGTCGAATATGACGGCACGCCTTATGTCGGCTGGCAGCGGCAGGAAAACGGGCCGTCGGTACAGGGGGCGCTGGAGGCCGCCGTCCTGTCGCTGACGGGAGAAACAGTGTCCATTCGCGGTGCCGGCAGGACCGATTCCGGCGTTCATGCGCTCGGTCAGGTCGTCCATGTCGATCTCGCGCGCGCCTGGGTGCCTCACAAGCTCCGCAACGCGTTGAATGCCCATCTGGCCATGGCGGGAGAGCGTGTCGCCGTTCTCGACGTCGCCGGCGTCGATGATACCTTCGACGCGCGTTTTTCCGCGATCCGCCGCCATTATCTCTACCGCATCATCAGCCGTCCGGCGCGTCTGGCGGTGGAGGCGGAGCGAGCCTGGTGGGTGCCGAAGCCGCTCGACCATGAAGCGATGCATGCCGCCGCGCAGACGCTCGTCGGTCATCACGACTTCACCACCTTCCGCTCGGCGCATTGTCAGGCGACGAGCCCGGTTCGCACGCTCGACCGTCTGGATGTGACGAGAACGGGTGAGCTGATCGAGATCCGGGCTTCAGCCCAGAGCTTCCTGCACAATCAGATCCGTTCCTTTGCAGGCACTCTCAAGCTCGCCGGCGAGGGCAAGATGACGCCCGCGGATGTACGTGCGGCACTCGACGCCCGCGATCGCGCGGCCTGCGGGCCGGTTGCGCCACCGGAAGGCCTGTTCTTCATGAAGGTGGATTATCCCGGCGACGAATGATCAGCCCGGGAAGACCCCGAGATAGCGTTCCAGCAGTTCCGACAGGATCATCGAAGGCACGAGCAGCACCATGGTGACGGTCGCGATCGTCAGTGTGTGATTTCCGAAAACCATCCGGAAAATGCGGAAGAGGCTGACGATGAAGGCGAGCATCAGGCCGAGCCAGGCAAAGGCTACAGCCGTGTCGATCGCGGGGACCATCATCATCAACAGGACGAGGGCCGCATAGGCATAGGAAACCGGCACGGCCATCCAGTTGGAAATCGCCACGACTGCCGCGAATTTCGTGCCGATTCCGACCATCCAGCAAAGGATGCCGACAAGCACCAGTGGCACGACCCAGTTGGCGAATTCCACCAGCGTCAGGCGGAAGAAGAAGATGGCATCGACATCGGCGCCGGCTGGAAGGGTTTCGAGGAAGGCCTTTCGCCACCAGAGGAAGGAGATGACGATAGTGGGGAGCGCCCAGACGGCGGCCCAGAAGGACCGTAGCGCGCCGCGGTCGGAAAGATCGAGAAAAGAGAAACCGCGCGGGTCCTGCTTGAACAGGAGCCATAGTCCGGTCAGGTAGGTCTCGACCTCCTTAAGCGACGGCATTCGCAAACCATTGTTCGATGAAGGTGCGATAGATGCGGGTCAATGTCTCGAGATCCTCTACCGCTACACGTTCATCGACCATGTGCATGGTCTGCCCGACGAGTCCGAACTCCACCACCGGGCAATAGTCCTTGATGAAACGCGCATCCGAGGTTCCGCCTGTCGTTGAAAGCTGCGGCGAAGCGCCGACGATTTTCTCGATTGCATCGGAAAGTGACGCAATCAGGGCGTTGTTGCGGGTCAGGAAGACGTGGCTCGGTCTTTCCGACCAGACGATGTCATAACCGATGGGTTCGCGGCCCGGCCGCAGTGTCGTATCGGTAGCGGCGACATCGAGACGGCGCAGGATTTCTGCCTGCAGGCTTTCCGCCGTCCAAGTGTCGTTGAACCGGATGTTGAACTTGAAAACGGCGCTGGCCGGAATGACATTGGTCGCGGTATTGCCGACATCGATCGATGTGACCTCGAGGTTCGACGGCTGGAAATTGTCCGTGCCATGGTCGAAGGGCGGGTTCATCAGGGATTCGGCGAGCTTGATCGCCCCGCGCACCGGGTTGTCGGCGAGATGCGGATAGGCGGCATGGCCCTGAACGCCGCGCACGGTCACCGTGCCGGAGATCGAGCCGCGGCGGCCGATCTTGATCATGTCGCCGAGCTGGTCGGGATTGGTTGGTTCGCCGACGAGGCAGGCGTCCCATTTCTCGCCACGGGAAGCGGCCCAGTCGAGCAGCTTCGTCGTGCCGTTGACTGCGGGACCTTCCTCGTCGCCGGTGATCAGCAGCGACACGGAGCCCTTGGGGGCGCCCTTCTCCTCGACCAGCCGGGCAAGGGCCGCGATGAAGCAGGCTATGCCGCCCTTCATGTCGACCGCGCCGCGGCCGTAGAGCATGCCGTCTGAGATTTCCGCGGCGAACGGAGGATGGCTCCATGCTGCCTCGTTGCCGACCGGCACGACATCGGTATGTCCGGCGAACATCAGGTGCGGGCCGTCCGTTCCGAGGCGAGCGTAAAGGTTTTCAATGTCGGGCGTGCCTTCGTCCCGGGCCACGACGCGGGAAACTTCAAAGCCGAGCGGCTCCAGAAGCTGTTGCAGCGTTGTCAGCGCGCCGCCTTCATGAGGCGTGACGGAGGGGCAGCGGATAAGGGCCTGGAGAACGTCGACGGGATTGGTAGCGATCATGACATACTGCACTGGATGAAGCCCGGACCACGAACGGCTGATCCGGGCTGAAAAGGTATCGGGCAGATTTATCTGATCGGCTGCGTCGTGTCACCATCCAAGGCTGCGTTACGACCTGGGCCAGTCGGTCGCGCCTCCATAGGCATTGGCATTGCGGGATGATGGCCACATGCAGAGCACGAAAAGCACCAGCATCGATACGGCCGGGATGAAGATAGTCAGTGCGATCAGCCCCGGCATGCCCATGTCGTGCAGCCGCTTTATGCTCATCATCACCGCCGACACGATGGAGAGTCCCATGCTGATGATGAACGCCAGCTGGTAAAGCGGAAGGAGGTCGTCGTCCTCCGGAACGAGCGTCAGCTTGGCCAGAGCAAAGGAATTCATCATCAGCCAGAACAGCCAACCGAGAATGAAAGTCTGCCGGCCCGCCCGGCCGGACGGGCTGAAGAACAGCCACGATACAGTCGGCCGGCGGGCCGGAGCCAGCATGGGGATCAGTCCCTGAGCAGCTCGTTGATGCCGGTCTTGGAGCGGGTCTTTTCATCGACGCGCTTGACGATCACGGCGCAATAGAGGCTCGGACCCGGTTCGCCGTTCGGGAACGGCTTGCCCGGCAGTGTGCCCGCAACGACGACCGAATAGGGCGGAACTTCGCCATAGGTGATCTCGCCGGTGGCGCGGTCGACGATCTTGGTCGACTTGCCGATGAAGACGCCCATGCCGAGCACCGAACCCTCGCGGACGATGCAGCCTTCGACGACCTCGGAACGAGCGCCGATGAAGCAGTTGTCCTCGATGATCGTCGGGCCGGCCTGCAGCGGCTCCAGAACGCCGCCGATGCCGACGCCGCCGGACAGGTGCACGTTCTTGCCGATCTGCGCGCAGGAGCCGACCGTTGCCCAGGTATCGACCATCGTGCCTTCATCGACATAGGCACCGAGATTGACGAAGGACGGCATCAGCACGACGTTCTTCGCGACATAGGCGGAGCGGCGGACCACGACGTTCGGAACGGCGCGGAAACCGGCCGAGCGGAACTGTTCCTCGCCCCAGCCTTCGAACTTGGAGGGAACCTTATCCCACCAGGTGGATGCACCCGGACCACCCTTGACGACTTCCATGTCGTTCAGGCGGAACGACAGGAGGACGGCCTTCTTCAGCCACTGGTGAACGGTCCATGCGCCGTCCGCGCCGCGGGTGGCTGCGCGTGCCTTGCCGCTGTCGAGCAGCTCCAGCGAGGCTTCCACCGCGTCGCGGACTTCGCCTTTGGTCGCCGTCGTGACCGTATCGCGATTGTCGAAGGCGGCTTCGATGACCTTTTCGAGGGCGCTCATATCCGTGGCGTTCATTTGATTTCCTTAAATTTCGTTGTCTATCGTGGAAACGGACGATATCCGAATTCTCTAATCGGGAACCGGGACTGATCTAGCGTATTCGACCGGGGTTGAAAACAGCCACCGGCGCATTCGCATCCCGGCAATGCAAAGAAAGGCATGAGGTATGGCAAAGCTGCGCAACGGACGGCAACAGCGGGACGGAGAGGTCTGGAAAACGCTGAAGAGCAGCAAGACCGACCGCAGTCGCGTGGCCGGGATTCCACGAACCCCGCAATCGGAATCGCCCTCCTACCAGCTCGCCTATATCGATGACGATTTCCTCTGCCGCGACGAACTCAGGCCGGTCAGGCTGCAGCTGGAACTGATGAAGACGGAGATGATCCTGACCGAAAGGGGCATCAAGTCGACCATCGTGATGTTCGGCGGCGCGCGCATTCCGGCCCCCGGCGCCAGCGCCTGGGCGGCCCGCAATGAAACCCAGAAGGCCAATCTAGAGGCCGCCTCGGTCTACTATGAGGAAGCGCGCAAGTTCGCTCGTCTCTGCGGCGAACATGCGGCCCTTCACAATCACCAGGAATATGTGGTCGTCACCGGCGGCGGACCGGGCGTCATGGAGGCGGGCAACCGCGGAGCCGCCGAAGTCGGGGCGCCGACGATTGGCCTCAACATCGTCCTGCCGCATGAACAGGCGCCCAATCCTTATGTGACGCCCGAACTGAGCTTCAACTTCCACTATTTCGCCATTCGCAAGATGCACTTCCTCATGCGCGCCAAGGCGATTGCAATCTTTCCCGGCGGCTTCGGCACACTGGACGAACTGTTCGAGGCCGTCACCCTCATCCAGACCAAGCGCATGGAGCCGATCCCGCTCATCCTGTTTGCGGAGAAGTTCTGGCGCAAGATCGTGAATTTCGAGGCGCTGGCCGAGTTCGGTACGATCGCGCCCGAAGACCTGAAACTTTTGCATTTCGTCGAAACGGCCGATGAGGCATGGAAGATCATCGCGGAGCGATACGAGCACACCCACGATGTCGTGGTGAAATGACCTGAAAATGCAGAAAGCCGCCAGATGTCTGGCGGCTTTCCTTCCTCATCGGGACATATCGCGTCAGGGCAGGATCTTCGGCCCGGCCGGGAAATCGTCCGCCGAGATGAAGCCGTCCTTGTTGGTGTCGAAGCGGTCGAAAAGCTTGACGATTGCCGCATTCGCTTCCGCCTTGCTGATCTGTCCGTTTTCGTCGGTATCGATCCGGGCCATCATGCGCCGCATGCCGTGGTGTCCCATCGGGCCCATGCCCATTTCTTCGCGAGGCCCGTCCCGTTCGGGGCGATTGCGATCGTCATGGCGGCCGAAGCCAGGCTTGTCGTCGCGCCAGTTCTTTCCGTGCCAACCCTTGCCGTCCCAGCCCTTGTCATTCCGTGGGCCGCAATCGCGCGGGCCATCCGGCGGGGTCATTCCGTCATCATTGGTCATGTCTTCCGGCGGCGGAGGTGGCGCGGATGCATCGTCCTGGGGTGCGGGTGCCTTGGTCTTGTCGGCATCCTCGGCGGCGGACGGTTTCGGCATGGATGCCTTCCAGGCTTCCATCCGGGCCTCGTGATACTTGCGCAGTTCGCCAGGTGTCAGGTTGCCGTCCTTGTCGGCGTCGATGGCGGCAAACAGGGTGTCGCCGGCGGCCTTCGCCTCGTCCTTAGAGATCTTGCCGTCCTTGTTGGTGTCGAATTGCTGCAATGCGCTGATGAACATGCCGGCGGGTCCGCGCATCATCATCGGGCGCGGTCCGCAGGCTTCGTCCATCGGACCGGGCCCCTTGCCGCCTTGCGCGAGCGCAATGCCTGACGACGCGCTGAAGAGCAGGGCGGTCGCAAGAGCGGCGAGTGTCGTTTTGCGAGCGTACATGGCTTTTCCTTTCCTCGTTTACGAAGAAAAGACTAACCCTGACGTCCCGATATGCCGACTTAAACCTTGTTAAGGCTGGGTGAAACTTCGGTAATGTTGGGGCTCGCCGGAGGTCAGCCGATCAGCCGCTCAAGGAAGCCGGTAAGATCGTCGGTGACGAAATCGATGTTGTCGGGCTCCGTATTTTCGGCCCGTTCCCAGCTTTCCAGGACGATCGTTTCGAGATTGCGCGGCACCAGCAGCACCGTCTTCATGCCAAGCGCCTTGGGAACCATCAGGTTGCGCGGCAGGTCCTCGAACATAGCGGCTTTCTTCGTGTCCACGCGGTTGAGGCTCATGAACTTGTCATAGGTGCTGCCGGCGGGTTTTGGCTGATATTCGGCGGCGACGATGTCGAAGATGTCATCGAAATTGTCGAGGATACCGAGCGCGCGGGCGGCGGCCTCGGCATGGGCGACGGTACCGTTGGTAAAGATGAACTTGCGGCCGGGGAGCGCCTTGATCGCCTCGCCCAGTGCCTCGTCCGGCAAAAGCGCGGAATAGTCGATGGCATGCGCCCGGGCGAGAAAATCGTTGGGATCGACCCCGTGATGCGTCATCAGGCCGGCAAGGGTCGTGCCGTGGTCGTGATAATATTGCTTCTGCAGGATCTTCGCTTCCGCAGGGTCCATCTGCAAAAGTTCCGACACATAGGCCGTCATGTTGCGATCGATCTGCGCGAACAGGTCGATGTGATGCGGGTAGAGCGTGTTGTCCAGATCGAAGACCCAGTCACGGACATGGGCGAAATCTGCGGCAGAAGGGGCGGAAGCTGTCTTGTTCATTACGCTCTTATGGCACGCCTTCGCATGAGAAGAAAATGCGAAACTCCGCTTTTCGCCGGAAGTGGCCTTGGCGAGGATATTTGCGCCGTGATACCGGCGAAAAATGGAACCCTGGATACTGATCACCATCGCCGCCGCCTTCCTGCAGAACCTGCGGTCGGCGCTTCAGAAGCACCTGCAGACGTCGCTCGGCACCCGAGGCGCAAGCTTCGTGCGTTTCGGCTATGGTTTTCCGATTGCCGTCCTTTATGTGCTCTGCCTGCATTTCATCGGCGGTTACGAAATGCCGATGCCCAATCCGGTCTTCGCCTTCTGGGCCGTCATCGGTGGCCTTGCCCAGATCTTTGCGACCATGCTGCTGGTGCACCTGTTCTCGCTGCGCAATTTCGCGGTCGGCACGGCCTATTCGAAGACGGAGCCGGTGCAGGCGGCGATCTTCGGCTTTCTGCTGCTCGGCGAACGTATCACCACCGGCGCGGTCGGCGCCATCGTCGTGGGCGTGACGGGGGTGATGATGATCTCGGTCGCGCGCATGCCGCTGACGCTTGCCAACCTGCTGAAAGCGCTTACGGGCCGTACGGCATTGATCGGCATCGCCTCCGGGGCGGTTTTCGGCATATCCGCCGTGGCCTATCGTTCCGCGGCCCTGTCGCTCGAAGCCTCCAACCCGGTCGTCGCGGCGGCCGTCACGCTTGCCTGCGTCACAACCTTCCAGACGGTATTCATGCTTGTCTGGATGTTCCTGCAGGACAAGCGCGAAATCGTCGATGTCATCAGGTCCTGGCGCTCGTCCTCGCTCGTCGGTCTGACCGGCGTGCTGGGGTCGGCGTGCTGGTTTACCGCGATGACGCTGCAGCAGGTCGCCTATGTCCGTGCGCTCGGTCAGATCGAACTGGTCTTCACCTTCATCGCCTCGTTCTTCCTGTTCCACGAGCGGGTAAACCGCACGGAAGTCGCAGGCTGCCTTCTGATCGTGACGGGCATCCTTCTCCTGCTGCTCGGCTGATCGCAGGTCAGGCAAACCGCGCACCCTGATTGTTGTCGAGGCAGCCAGCCGCTAGACTGCGATTCCCGGGGAGGACGAACATTATGAGACGCACGGTCTACTGCGAATGGTTCGACAGTCCGGTCGGCGATCTCGCAGCCATCGCTGACGATACCGCATTGCTGGCGCTGCAATTCAGGGAGCGGACTTCGCCCGATGCGGACGAGGCCGATATCCGGCGTCAGATGGGAGCGGATGAGGTTCTTCCCGGAAACGCCCTGACCCGCACGATTGGCAGTGAGCTTGAAACCTTCTTCGCCGGTCGCGCCTTCGAGTTCAGCGTGCCGCTCGCGCCCGCCGGAAGCGAATTCGAACAGAAGGTCTGGGCGCAATTGCTGAGGGTGCCGCTCGGCGAGACCTGTTCCTACGGCGATATCGCAAGAAATGTCGGTGGCATGGAGACGGTACGGGCTGTCGGCAAGGCGAACGGTGCCAATCCAATTGCCATAATTATCCCCTGCCACCGCTGCATCGGCTCTGACGGGTCGCTTACCGGTTATGGCGGCGGGCTGTGGCGCAAGAAATGGCTCCTGCGCCACGAAGGCAAGATGCGCCCGATCGGCCTTTTCGCCGTGTGACCGCGCGCAAATCTTCGATCAGGGAACCAGCAGCGTGCCTGCGCCGCGCTCGGTGAAGATTTCGAGCAATACGGAATGGGCGGTCTTGCCGTTCAGGATGACAACGCCCTGAACGCCGGCATGGATGGCGTCGATGCAGGTTTCGACCTTCGGGATCATGCCGCCGGAGATCGTGCCGTCCTTGATCAGGGCGCGGGCTTCCGTGACCGAGAGTTCCTTGATCAGTTCGCCCTGCTTGTTGAGCACGCCCGGAACGTCGGTGAGGAACAGCAGGCGATCGGCGCGCAGCGCGCCCGCAATGGCGCCGGCGAAGGTGTCGGCGTTGATGTTGTAGGTGTGGCCGTCACGACCCGGCGCGACCGGCGCGATGACCGGGATCATTTCCGATTTCGCCAGAAGGTCGAGCAGCGTGCGGTCGACTTCCACGACCTCACCCACGAAGCCTAGGTCGAGAACGCGCTCGATATTCGAATCTGGGTCGATCACGGTTTTCTTGGCCTTTTCGGCGAAGACCATGTTGCCGTCCTTGCCGCAAAGGCCGATCGCCCATTCGCCAGTCTGGTTGATCAGCGCGACGATTTCCTTGTTGATCGAGCCGGCGAGCACCATTTCGACGATTTCGACCGTCTTCTCGTCGGTGACGCGCAGGCCGCCTTCGAACTTCGATTCGATGCCCATCTTTGTCAGCATGGCGCCGATCTGCGGGCCGCCGCCATGAACGACGATCGGGTTGACGCCCGACTGCTTGAGCAGCGCGATATCGGCCGCGAATGCCTTGCCCAGCTCGGCATTGCCCATGGCGTGGCCGCCGTATTTCACGACGATGGTCTTGTTTTCATAGCGCTGCATGAAGGGCAGGGCCTGGGCCAGAAGTTGCGCCTGGATTTCGCTATCGGAAGCCGTCATGGAATACCCTCGTCGTTGGATCGCGGCCTTTTAGCGCAAGATCGATCCTGATGGAATAATGGGTCGCCAATATATGAGGTTCATGACAGCCGCTTGCGGCTTGGGCTTGGCCACCCTCTACGCCGGTGAAACATCCTTCGATTGCCGTGAAACAAAAGCGGATTGACACTCTTATATAAGCGATAGATCCTGTTGCTGTGTACGCGGGGAGGCGTACCGATGAGGAGGAGCTCTCACATCAGGGTTCGACGGAACGGCTTGCCGCTCCGAACGGGTTGGTGTGCGCTCGGGGCTGATTTGAGGCCTGTTGATCGTGGGGGGAGGAGTGCATGCATGACGATACCGCATCAGAGCAAGGGTAATCGTTCGCGGGACGAGGTTCTCGCAGGGGAATATGTTCTCGGGGCTCTCGGTACCGAGGACAGGTTGAACGTGCAGGAGAGGATGCGCAACGACCGTCCATTTGCAGCCATCGTCCGCCGTTGGGAAGACAACCTGTTGCAGTTCAGCGATGACTACGGTAGCGAAGTGCCGCCGGAAATGCTGTTCACCCGGATGGATGGCCGGCCGTGGAGGCCGCGTCGGCGTCGCTCCGTTGGTGTGGTGCTCGCCTTCTGGAACTCGCTCGCGGTTTGGCGTGGCGTCGGGCTTGCCGCAATCGGCACGCTTTCGCTTTATCTCTGTCTCGAGGCTGGAGCCGATATGCGGCCCGGTTCGCCCCAATCCCTCGTTGCCGGTTCCTCCGTTCGCAACGGTGCGATACATCTTGTCGCCCACTATGATGGCGGTTCTGGACGACTGCAGGTGACACCGGCCGTTGCCGGCGGTGGGAAGGAAAAATCGCTGCAGGTCTGGATGGTCAAGGGAACCAGCGAACCGCGTTCGCTGGGGGTTCTGCCGCAAACGGGCGAGAATCAGATCATCGTTCCGCCAGAGCTCAGAAGCCGGCTTGCCGACGGAGCGAGCCTTGCCCTGACGGTCGAGCCGCTGGGAGGGGTTCCGGCCGGCGCGGCGCGAGGCCCCATGATCGCTTTGGGGCCGGCGCATCCATAACTGTTTGAGGGCTGATCCTAGCTGACTGTCTCGACGATTGCCGCGCGCAACTCGTCGAGGCCGTGGCCTTTCTCGGATGATGTAGCAAGCACGAAGGGGTAGGCGGCGGGCCGCTTGCGGATCTTTTCCAGCGTCTCCGCGACGAGCCCCGGCACGCCGGCCTCCTTGATCTTGTCGGTCTTGGTCAGCACGATCTGGTAGGAGACGGCAGCCTTGTCGAGCAGGTCGAGAACTTCCTCGTCATTCTTCTTGAGGCCGTGGCGGGCATCGATCAGCACGTAGACGCGCTTGAGGGTCGCACGACCGCGCAGATAGTCGAAGACGAGCTTGGTCCATGCATCGACCTGTTCCTTCGGCGCCTGGGCATAGCCGTAGCCTGGCATGTCGACGAGCGCCATCGGCGGCAGGTCGTCCGCCTCACCGGAATAACCGTCCGGAACGAAGTAGTTGAGTTCCTGGGTGCGGCCGGGCGTATTCGACGTGCGGGCGAGGCCCTTCTTGCCCGTCAGCGCATTGATCAGCGACGACTTGCCGACATTCGAGCGGCCGGCGAAGGCGACTTCGAACGGGCCTTCGGGCGGCAGGAATTTCATCGAAGGCACGCCGCGGATGAAGATCCACGGGCGTCCGAACAGGGGCTGTTCGCCGGCTGGCATTTTGGATGTCATGGGCGTCGCCTTTCCTGATGCGTTGATCGGACCGTATACCCGCAAGGGGCTCATAAAAAAAGCCCCGGGGAAACCGGGGCTTTTCCGTATTACTTGGTCTCGGCCGGTTTTCGCTTGAACATGCCCTTGAGGTTATCGAACAGTTCGACCTTGACGCCATGGCGCTTCATGATGATCGCCTGCTGCAGGATAGAGAGCGTGTTGTTCCAAGCCCAGTAGATGACCAGACCTGCCGGGAAGGTGCCGAGCATGAAAGTGAAGATCAGCGGCATCCAGTTGAACAGCATGGCCTGCGTCGGATCCGGCGGCGTCGGGTTCATGCGCATCTGCAGGAACATCGTGATGCCCATGATAATCGGCCAGACACCGAGATGCAGGAATGTCGGAGCCTCGAACGGCAAGAGGCCGAACAGGTTGACGAAGGTCGTCGGATCGGGCGCCGAAAGGTCCTGGATCCAGCCGAAGAACGGTGCGTGGCGCATTTCGATGGTGACGTAGATCACCTTGTAAAGCGCGAAGAACACCGGGATCTGCAGCAGCACCGGCCAGCAGCCAGCCACCGGATTGATCTTCTCGGTGCGATAAAGCTCCATCATCGCCTGCTGCAGGCCCATCTTGTCGTCGCCGAACTTGGCCTTCAGCTCTTCCATCTTCGGCTGCATGCGCTTCATGTTGGCCATGGAAGCATACTGCTTGCTGGCAAGCGGGAAGAAGATCAGCTTGACGACGATGGTGGTGAGCAGGATCGCGACACCGAAGTTTCCGACCAGACGATAGAAATAGTCCATCATCTTGAACATCGGCTTGGTGATGAAATAGAACCAGCCCCAGTCGATCATGAGATCGAATTTCGGGATCGAATAGGTCGCTTCGTAGCTGTCGACGACCGGCACTTCCTTCGCACCGGCAAAGACCAGTTGTTTGACGCTTGTGCTCTGGCCGGGTGCGACCGAAACGGCCGAGTTCTTGTAGTCGGCCTGGAAGCGCGGCTGTCCGTCGGTGAAATGCGAGAAGCGGGAATCGTAGCTCAGCGTCTGCTGCGGAACGATGGCGGTTGCCCAGTACTTGTCGGTGATGCCGAGCCAGCCGCCGGTTGCCGTTGCGTTGCTGACGGCTTCCTTCTCGATGTTCGAATACTTGTCCTCGGTCAGGCCGTTGCCTGCGCCGATGACGCCGAGGAAGCCTTCATGCAGCACGTAGACGGAAGGCGTCGAGGGCTTGTTGTAGCGCGTGATGCGGCCATATGGCGCCACGCTTGCAGATGCCGTGCCTGCATTGCTGATCGTGTCCTCGACGGTGAACATGTAGTGTTCGTCGACGGAGATCTTGCGCAGGAAGGTCAGACCGGCTTCGTTGGTGAAAGAAAGGGTGATCGGGGTCGACTGCGTGAGCTTGTCGCCCTCGGCCAGCGTCCAGACGGTCGCCGGTCCCGGAGCGGCACCTGCGCCTTCGCCGGCGATGTAGCCGAGTTCGGCGAAGTAGCCGTCCTTGGTATCAGCCGGGTTGAAGAGTGTGATGATCGGGCTCGTCGGGTCGACGGTCTCGCGATAATCCTTGAGCTTAAGGTCGTCGAAGCGGGCGCCGGCAAGGTTGATCGAACCGGCAAGGGCGGGTGTGTCGATGACGACGCGGGCCGACTTGGCAAGGGCAGCTTCACGATCGACGCCGCTGGCCGCGGTCGCCGTGCTGCCCGGAAGTGTGCCGTTGACCGTACCGGATGTGGAGGCCGCGGCGTTCTGGTCGGCGGCGGGGGCCGTCTTGGCCTGTTCCTCGATCCGGGCCTGCTCGGCCTTCCGTTGCGCCTCGATCCTAGGGTTCATGATGAAGAACTGCCATCCGAAGACGATCAGCACGGACAGAGCAATCGCGATGATGTAATTGCGGTTGTTTTGCATCATTCTTTCCTGGAACCGGTCGCTGGGGACCGAGTGTTTCTTGGTCTGGCCTTGATCCTCTCGGCCAATTGTGCGGCAAGCTGCTGGAAGGGAGCGTCTAGAACGTCCCTCCGGGCGACAACCACATAGTCGTGTCCGGGCTGCATTGCAAACGCTGCGTTCTGCCGCACGGCCTCCTTGAGGCGGCGGCGCATGCGATTTCGCTCGACGGCGTTTCCATGTTTTTTGGTGACGGTGAAGCCGACGCGCGCTGGGGCATCGGGTTCGTTGCGGTCGAGGACCTCGAGCAAGAACAGTCTTCCCTTGCGTTTTTCGCCTGCGCGGACCGCAAGGAACTGCGGCCGGCTCTTCAGCCGCCCGACAGCAATCTTGTCTTTGGGAGCAGTCATTTGCCCGGCTCTCTCAACGGGCCAGCCCGGCCTTAGGCCGAGAGACGCTTGCGACCGCGGGCGCGGCGAGCTGCGATGACCTTGCGGCCGCCCTTGGTTGCGATACGTGCACGGAAGCCGTGACGGCGCTTGCGGACAAGCTTGGAGGGTTGGTAGGTACGCTTCATTTATTTAATACCGCGGTGTGCGGCCCTTCTTGGGTTTGCATTGCTGCAAGAGCGTTGGATTGAGCGCACGGCAGACACCCGTCGGTGCGGGCAGGTCGGGCCGAACGTGCGCGGCTTATAGGTGCGAACCGCGTCAGAGTCAATTCCGGCGCCCGAAACCCTCGTATTTCCTGGCGCTGCGAGAAATTACAATCACCGGTTAACTTTTCGGGTCGTGCGGGGATGGATTAAAAATCTTGATTTTTATCAATTTTCCGCGAATTTTGCCTGATCGATGCATGAAGTGTGGTTTTTGATGCCTGGATTGGTATGAAATGACAGCCGAAGCGGCACGAGATCGGAAATTTCCCAGCTGCAACAGTTCGTTAACGAGCATCTCCTACTTTAGTAAAATTGTAGGGGTCTTCTTCGACGCCCTCGTGAGGTAATCAGGGAGACGGCTCGTGAAGATTAGCGGTAAGGTTTATTCATTAGTTGGTATTTTAGGACTTTCAGCCATCGTTATTGCTGCGATGGGTATCTTCGTGACTATTCAGTATGGTGCGAAGTCTTATGAACTCAATACCGTATCGGACCGCGCCTATCTCGGCGAACGTCTCAACCGCATGGTGACCGCTGTCGTGA
The DNA here is from genome assembly GCA_003248775.1 of Shinella sp. Lineage (GTDB taxonomy): Bacteria > Pseudomonadota > Alphaproteobacteria > Rhizobiales > Rhizobiaceae > Allorhizobium. Next base: position 50,069 of record QFQX01000031.1, read on the forward strand.
TGGAGGCACGCGGCATTTATGCGGCGTCGGATACCGAAAAGGCTGCGTCTTTCGCCAAGGGCCTGCTGAAGAACCTCGATGAAATGGACAAGGTGCTGGCCGACTGGCAGCCGATGGTGCCCGCCGTGCAGAAGCCGACCTTCGATGCGATGGTCGCCCGTGCGAAGGAATTCCGCTCCTTCCGCGCAGAAACCGCACGCCTTGGTACGGATGTTTCGCCTGTGGCCGCCAATGAGCAGGGCAACAATGAGGCCAACCGCGCCAACCGCAAGGCTTTCCAGGCGGAGATCGACGCCGTGGTTGAAGCCGACAAGGCCGAGCTTCATGCCCTGAGCGGTTCGCTCGCTTCCTTCCAGCAGTTGATGCTCATTCTCATTTCGGGCGTCACGGTCATTGCCGTTGCCGTGGGCGCCGGATTCGGCATCCATATCGGCGTCAATCATCTGAGCCGTCCGATCCGCAATGTTACCGCTGCCATGAAGAGGGTGGCTGACGGCGATTTCTCCACCGATGTGCCCTATAGCGGCCGTTCCGACGAAATCGGCGAGATGGCTGAAGCTGTCGAGGTGTTCAAGCAGAACGGCCTCGCCGTCCAGCGGCTGAATGCTCAGGAAGCCGCCATGCGGGCGAAAAGCGACGACCTGCAGTCCAGCATGTCGGCCGTGGTCGCCTCGGCTGCCGCCGGCGATTTCGGCAAACGCATCGAGAAGGATTATCAGGACGCGAACCTCAACCAGTTCGCGGCCAACATCAACGATCTCCTGTCGTCGGTCGATACAGGCGTTTCGGAAACCCGCCGGGTCATCGCCAGCCTTTCGTCGGGCGATCTGACGCAGTCGATGCGTGGCGAGTTCCGCGGCGCTTTCGCCGAACTCAAGACCAACGTGAACAATACCTTTGATCGCCTGCGCCAGACCATGATGGAGGTGCGTTCCAAGACGGATACGATCAACGGCAGCACCGACGAACTGACCACTGCGACCAACGATCTTGCCAAGCGCACCGAGCAACAGGCGGCAGCGCTGGAGGAGACCTCCGCGGCTCTCGATCAGATCACTGTCGTTGTTCGCGGCTCCAGCGAGCGAGCCCAGGAAGCAAGCCGCATGGTGAGCGAGGCGAAGGAAAGCGCTGCCCAGTCCGCTGTCGTCGTCAGCAATGCCGTCGAGGCTATGGGACGCATCGAACAGGCATCGCGCGAGATCAGCCAGATCATCAACGTGATCGACGAGATCGCTTTCCAGACCAACCTTCTGGCTCTGAACGCCGGCGTCGAGGCGGCTCGTGCGGGTGAGGCCGGCAAGGGCTTCGCGGTCGTTGCGCAGGAAGTGCGCGAACTCGCCCAGCGTTCGGCAAATGCCGCAAAGGATATCAAGGCGCTCATCACCAAGTCGGGTGAAGAAGTCGCCGGCGGTGTGTCGCTGGTCCAGCGGACGGGCGAGGCTCTCTCCGAGATCGAAACACGCGTTCTGCAGATCAACGATCATATCCATTCGATCGCATCTGCCGCCAAGGAACAGTCGACCGGCCTCGCAGAGGTTGCCACCGCCATGAACCAGATGGACCAGGTGACCCAGCAGAACGCCGCGATGGTGGAAGAGACCTCTGCCGCCACTCACAAGCTCTCCGGTGAAGCCGATAGCCTCGCAGCACTGGTTGCCCAGTTCCGCACGGGCGAAGGATATGCGCACCAGTCAGCGCCGGCAGCCGTCTCCCGTGCTGCTCAGCACCGGCCGGTTCCGTCGCCGGCTCGCCAGATGGTGGGTTCGGTCGCCAAGGCTTTCGGCGGTGGTCGTGCCGCGACGGCGCGGGCCGTGGTTCAGGAAACCGAGAGCTGGGAAGAGTTCTGAACCATATCCGTTTCCAGCAACCGATAGATCGGCCCCGGGCATCAGCCCGGGGTTTTTCTTTGCGATGATGGCATGAAACAGCTGGCTTCCCGGCGCATGCGATCATGGCGGTATTGGCCAAATCCCGTTCGCTCGGTTATGATGGATATTCTGAATGAACGATATGTACCGATGCGCCACATGGCGGCGCAGCCCGGAGATCTGGAATGTTGGAGCATGAGGGAACTGAGCCGGGCGCTGGGGGCGGCGTGATTGCCGCACCGCCGCGCTGGGTCCGGGGCCTGTCCGGCAAGCTTCTATGGCTGACCATCGCTTTCGTCATGCTGGCGGAAGTGCTGATCTTCGTGCCCTCTGTGGCCAATATGCGGCTGCGCTGGCTGCAGGACCGCCTCAATACGGCCGCTGCCGCCGCAGTGGTGATCGATGGCCTTCAGCCGCTGGAACTGCCGCGCACCGTTCAGGGCGACACGCTGCTTGCCACCGGCACCAAGGCGATCGTGTTGCGCAAGGACGGCACTTCCCGCCTGCTGGTGGTCGATGACATGCCGCCGGAAGTCGATGCCAAGTTCAACCTTGCGGACGTGACATCCCTGCAATCGATCAGCGATGCGCTGTATACGCTGGCGCTGGGCGGGGACCGCATCGTGCGCGTTTACGGCCCCATCGGCGATAGCGACACCATCATCGAGATGGTGATGCAGGAAAAGAGCCTGCGCAGCGCGATGATCGCCTATGCCCGCAGCGTGTTCACCGTTTCGCTGCTGATTTCCGTTTTCACTGCGTCGCTAATGTATCTCGCGATCAACCGCATGATGATTCGCCCTGTCAGACGCCTGACGAACAGCATGCAGGCCTTTGCCGAACAGCCGGAGGATCCTGCGCGAATATTGCAGCCTGCGCGGGGCGGCGACGAAATCGCCGTGGCGGGCCGACATTTGTCCATAATGCAGCAGCAGTTGCAGAAGACCCTGAAGCAACAGAAAAACCTTGCCGACCTCGGTTTGGCGGTATCCAAGATCAACCATGACATGCGCAATATCCTCGCATCGGCGCAGTTGATGTCGGACCGGCTGGTCGATGTCGAGGATCCCATGGTGAAGAGTTTCGCGCCTAAGCTCCTGCGCACCATCGACCGTGCGGTAGGCTATACGACCGAGGTGCTGGCCTACGGGCAGGCTTCCGAGGCCGAACCGCGCCGAAGGCGTTTTTGCCTCGCCGAACTCAGCCAGGAGGTCCGGGACATTTTGGCGATCGACGCCGACAGCGGCATCGAGTTCATCGATCTGGTAGGGTCCGATATCGAGGTCGATGCTGACAGCGAACAACTTTTCCGCGTCATTCACAACATCTGTCGCAACGCCGTGCAGGCGTTGTCCACTTACGTTGGTGATGCTCCCGGTTCCGTCCGTCGAATCACAGTGTCGGCCCAGCGCGTCGGCAGCGTCGTGGCGATTGCCATTGATGACACCGGTCCGGGCATGGCGCGCAAGGCCCGGGAGAACCTGTTTGCTGCGTTTCGCGGTTCGGCCCGTTCGGGCGGCACGGGACTTGGGCTGGCCATCGCCCGTGAACTGGTACTCGCCCATGGCGGCACGATAGCGCTTGTGGAAAAGCCTGGACCAGGCACGCTTTTCCGCATCGAAATCCCGGATCGCCCTGTGTCGCTTGACGATTGGCGCGCTCGGGCGTGATCGGAAAAGCCTGAAATATCAGAGGGTCGGCCGTCTTGTTACAGCAAAATGACTCTTTTTTCCGAAAGGTGCTTGCATTCCTCCGCAGCACCCTTTAGAGGATCGCCACACAGCCGGTGCACACCGGTTGGGGCAAGCACCCGTAGCTCAGCTGGATAGAGCACCAGACTACGAATCTGGGGGTCAGGAGTTCGAATCTCTTCGGGTGCGCCATT
>QFQX01000084.1 GCA_003248775.1 Shinella sp.
AGGCTCTCCCGTCCAACACGGAAGCCTATGAATCAGCGATTAACTGATTTGGGAATCCTGAATGTCGATCCGACCTAGGGCAGGAAAAATCCCACTCGACATCTATTTTTATTAACCCGATCCAGCTAGTGTGCGTAGCATCGCGTTCTCGAACAAGTCATACTAAAATGCACACTGCGGTGGATCTGTTTTGCGGCTCGGGAGGGGTGAGCCAAGGTCTGAAGTCAGCCGGCTGGAGGGTCGTCGCTGCATGCGACAATGATCCGGCGGCTGCCGCTACGTACCGAGCCAATCACCCTGAGACACAACTTGTCGAAGGAGACATTCAGCTAGATTCAACGGTGGACGCCATCGCTGCGGCGGCCGACGGGATAATCGACTTGGTAGTGATCTGCGCACCTTGCCAGCCCTTTAGCAGTCAAAACCGACATCGCGGGAACGACAAACGCGAACAGCTTATCGTGCGCTCTCTGGCCGTGATCGAAAAATTGCGCCCGACCTTGGTCTTCTTCGAGAATGTTCCTGGCCTAGCATCACCGGCATACCGGGATATAGTTACCGCGGTCCACGCTAGACTTAGGGGACTAGGCTATGCCGTGTCCGAGCCGATAGTTCGCGACGCCGCCGATTTCGGGGTCCCTCAGCGTCGGCGCAGGTGCATAATGTTCGCGGCCAGACGCGAAGCTGCCGTGGCCGCCTTTTCCAGTGCCGACGTGCGTCAGGATCCTCGAACGGTTTACTCGGCTATTGCCGATTTGCCGGTACTCGCATCCGGCGAAGCGAGCGAAACCGATCCGCTTCATCGCGCTCGGACCCACCAGCCGATAGCAGTGGAGCGACTCAAGCATATTCCGCATAACGGCGGCAGCCGTAGCAGCTTGCCGGCCCACCTCATACTTCAATGCCATAAGGGTAAGGCGACGTCATTTTCCGATGTTTACGGAAGGATGGCGTGGGGTGCTGTCGCGCCGACTCTGACTACCGGCTGCACGGATCTTACGCGCGGGCGCTTCGGGCATCCCGACCAGGACCGAGCGATCACCATGCGTGAGGCTGCCAGACTTCAGACTTTCCCCGATGACTACCGGTTCGTCGGGCAACCTGCGCAGATTTCCCGACAGATCGGCAATGCGGTGCCGCCGGCTATGATCGAGGCGTTTGTTCCGGCTTTAGAGGCGGCACTCGCCTTCGGCACCGATTGATGGTGGAAAAGCCCGTTGCAAGCAATCCCGGTGTCGCCGCGCGCATGCGCCGTCAACGCATGGTCGACACGGAGCCTGAACTGCGCGTACGCCGCCTGCTATTCGCAGCTGGCATGCGGTTTCGTAAGTATTACCCCGTGCCGGGGTATCCCCGTCGGTCGATAGACATCGCCTTTCCCCGCCGCCACCTAGCCATATTCCTCGACGGCTGCTTCTGGCATGGCTGTTCCGAGCACAAGTCGGTGCCGAAGGCCAACAATGGATGGTGGGCGGGAAAGATCGAAGAGAATCGGCGACGCGACTTTGAAACCACGGCCGAATTGGAAGGCAGGGGCTGGCGCGTTATGCGGTTTTGGGAGCATGAGGCGCCAGACGCGGTCGTGATGGCGATCACCAAGGAACTTGAGAAGACGAGCGGGGAGCGTTCAAATGGCCAAGATTAAGGTCCGCGCCCGCGCAGTGGACATGCTGGGTCGTCAGCAGATCGCCGGCATTCCGACCGCGATCCACGAACTGTTCAAGAATGCCCATGACGCTTACGCGGACCGGGTTCGCGTGGACTACATCCATGCTTTCGACCTTTTCATGCTCAGAGACAACGGCCTCGGCATGACTCGCGCCGACCTGGAGAGCAAATGGCTGACGCTGGGAACGGAAAGCAAGGTTGGGCAGAATGACCCCGACGCATCGGTATGGACGGGGCCGGACGGCCTTCCGCGCAGAGCATCGTTGGGCGAAAAGGGTATTGGGCGCCTAGCGATCGCAGTAATCGGCCCCCAGGTGCTGGTCTTCTCCCGTGCCGTCAGGCCGGAGGGCTTTCATCGTCCGGTCTGCGCTTTCGTGAACTGGTCGCTATTTGAACAGCCTGGGCTCGATCTCGATCAAATCGACGTGCCAGTCATGGAGCTTGACGCGTTCACCCCACCCACGCCCGCGCACATCCGGTCGTTGATCGACGCGAGCCTCGCCAATCTTCAGGCAATCGGCGATGCAATCGATCCGCTCGCGCGGAGCAGAATCACGCGAGAGCTAGAACAATTTCCGTTTGACCCAGGAGCCGTGTACGCAGCACTGGGTGATTCTATGCTGGGCAAGGAATACGGTACCCATTTCCTGATCAAGCCGACATCGGTCGAGCTCGGACTGGATCTCGCATTAACCCAGTTGGGCGGCAAGGGGGCCTCCGCACTCCAGCGGTATCTTCTTGGCTTCGGCAACACGATGCACGGCGAGGAGATATCGCCGCCAATCGTCGCCGAGTTCGTTGAGCATCGCAAGGACGGCTCCAGCGAGGATCTCATCGGACCATTGGCTTTCTTCACCCCCGAGGAGTTCGCTTCGGCCGACCATCATATCCGCGGCAGCTTCGACGCCTATGGAACGTTCCGCGGCACGATCAGAATCTACGATCAGGTCGAACACGACTATACCTTGGCGCCGCCAGATGACGTTTCCGGCCGGGTGGACTGCGGTCCCTTCGACATTAGCTTCGCATACGTGCAGGGGCAGGCCAAGGATACCCGCATGCCGCTCGACGAATGGAAGATGCTCGGGGACAAGCTCGACAACATCGGCGGGCTGTATGTCTATCGCGATGGCATTCGCATCCTTCCCTACGGCAATTCGGACGTGGACTGGCTGAACATCGAGCGTCGGCGCACGCTCTCGGCACAAGACTGGTTCTTCTCCTATCGACGCCTGATCGGCGACGTTCGGCTGACGCACCGCCACAATGCCGATCTCGTCGAAAAGGCCGGCCGGGAGGGCTTCAGGCAGAACAAGGCCTATCGACAGATGGTGTCGCTGCTGGAACGCCTCTTCGAACGCCTTGCGTTCGACTTCTTTCGCGAGAAGGCGCGCGTCTCCACCGACTTCGATGCCATCCGCAAGAACAAGCAGCGCGACTATATGATCCTCCAGAAGCGCGCGAAGAGCGTCAAGGCGGCCAAGGACACGTTCAATGATGCCCTCTCCCGCTTCTTCGAGAGTGCCAGGAGCGGGGAGTTTGAGCTGGCGTGTGAAGAAGTACGGTCGGTCTTCGCTGCTCGGCTGGACGGATTGACGACCCTCGCCAATCCCGTTGCCGCCGGCGACCGGCTGCTGACGATAGAGGCCGAATTCGAGGTGGCAAGCAAGGCCTTGCGGGATCGCATATCCATCCCGCGGCCTCGGCAATTCGGAATGAACAAACGGCAGCAACAAGACTTCCAGGCCTACCTGCGTGAGCGCGAGCGACTTCTGACCAGACATTACGAGCCGATGGTGGCGGAAATCGCCGAGCGCATCCACAGATTGCTCACCGACGGCACCACAGAAGTGGACCCCCGTCGTCGCTTGGACGAACCCGTCAGGAGGGAATCCGAGGTCGCGCTATCCAGCGCCGGCGATGCCCGCAAGAAGGTGAGCACCACGCTCGACAAGCTCGATAGCGAGATTCGCGCCACGATCAATCGAACCTGGACCGACCTGAGCAACCAGGTCGAGGCGGTCAAATCCGATTTGGCGCGAACGGAGGTGGCTACGCTCACGCCGCAGGAAATCGAACACCGGCGTGATCGACTAATCGATCAGGTTCGGGGATCAGCCGAACGTTCCACCCAACTAATGGAGGCTTTGGGTGAGCAATTGCGTTCGGTGATGGACGGTATGGCCAACCAACACGATTTCTTGGACGTTGCGGCTGCGCTGGAAAGCGAGAATGACGAATTGAAGGAGAGGGTCGACCAATATGCCGACCTAGCCCAGATCGGTCTGGCCCTCGGTCTTGTGCAGCACGAGTTCTCCGGCCAAGTCCGCAACATCAACAGGGGGCTGGATGCACTTAAGCCGTGGGCAAGCCGGAACCGCGGGCTCGATGACCTTTACGGCAGACTGCGCGTCAGTTTTGAACATCTCGAATCTTACCTGCAGCTCTTCGTGCCCCTGAACAGACGCCTGCAGCGGCGACGCGTCCCGGTCTCGGGCACCGAGGTTGAAGAATTCATTCGGACCGTTTTCGGGCCCCGCTTCGAACGCCATGAGATCGAGTTGGAGGTCCTGGACACGTTCCGCGCGACCACGGTGACCACATTCCCTTCGACACTCCTACCGGTGTTCGCCAATGTCGTGGACAACGCGATCTATTGGCTAGGAGAGATGCGCGACGGAACCAAAACCATCACGTTCGATGTCTCGTCGGTGGGGCTGACGATCTCCAATTCCGGCCCAGGCATCGATCCACGGGACGCGGAAGGTATGTTCGAGTTCGGCATAAGCAACAAGCCGGCGGGCAGAGGAATGGGCCTTTACCTGTCGCGAGACGCATTACGCAAAGAAGGGATGGACATTATCCTGGAACGGGCCGCCGAAGATGTCTCGCCGACATTCGTGATCACGGTTCCGGATGACATGATCCGACGAGCAGGGGGACAGTGAATGAGCTTGGACGCCGCACCGGCGAAACCCGCCTTTAAGGATTATGGTCTGAAGGCGACCAAAAGATTTTTGAAAACAGCCGTAGTCATCGACGACGAGATCAGCGCCGAACCGCCCGTGCAGTTCCAAGAGGGCGATCTGGCAGAGCCGCCCCTCTTCGCAAACCTGCCTGAACAGGCCCAAGATGTCGCCGTGCTGGACGCCGCGCAGCAAGCGCCGGGAAAAGACGCCGAAGTTCAAATCAAGCCGCTTGCGGACGCATTCCTGGATAAGCGGATCGTGTGCGGTGTTCTCAAGCCGGAGGTTGCGGACAGCGATGCCCAAATCATCGACCGGGCGGTCCGCGCGGCGACAGTTGCCGACGTGGTCATAATCGACTGGTATCTGCGCCCCAACCAGGACAGCCTTGCGCGGTCGATCCTGGAAAAAATTCTAACGGAAGATCGAGAACTCAACGGCCGGCTCCGCCTAGTTATCGTTTACACCAGCGCCGACCCGCTGACCGATCGACGCAAGGCATTGGTCAAGCATCTTAAAAAGGCGAAGTTCGAACCGCTGGAAGATCCTGATGACGACACGCTTCTGACGATCGGAGCTTGCCGGGTACGCTTCGTGCGGAAGAGGTCGATCAACCTCGGTATGGCAGTCGAGGATCTGCCGGACTTCGCCGTCGAGGAGTTCGCCAAGCACAGCAATGGCCTTCTGGCAAACTTTGCGTTGCTCGGTATTGCGGCCTTGCGGGATGCCACGCACCATATCCTCGCCAACCTAGATAGCAAACTCGATACCGCTTTCGTCGGCCATCGCATGTTACTTGGACACGACACCGAGGCACGTGGATTTGCAATGAACCTGTTCCTCCTCCAGATGAAGGGGGTGTTGTCGTTGCCCAAGCACTTGGGCGGCGCACTTGGCGATGAAGAGCTGTCGGCTTGGTTCGATGAGCACTTCGGCTACCCGAATGCGGATGCTCATTTGGAGGCTGCAGGGACGACCAAGGACCAGCTTCGCGAGAGCGTCCTGAAGGGAGCTGGTAAATTGGACAGTGCCCATAAGTCACTATTCTTGCCAGCCAGCCAAGATGACCCCACGAAAGTCGGCGAGGTCGAGAAGCAGATCAGCCAAGATTTCGCTCGTTTCTCCACTTTCGTCAGGGAGCTCGACGGGTTTAATCCGCTGCCGAAAGGTTGGCGACCGACACTCACGCTGGGCAGCGTCGTCAAGCTGGTGCAAAGGAAGACTCGGTACTTCCTGTGTGTGCAACCCGCCTGCGACACGGTTCGGATCACGGAGGATCGCTATTTTCCCTTCGTTGAACTAATCACTCAGAAAGCCGCGAAATCGACGGAGAATCTGGTTATCCTCGATGGGGAGAAGCGGGTGGTCGTCTGCGTCAGCACCAAGGCTGGCTCGCGCCTATACGATATGTTCAAGCCGGACGCTTCGCAGGCGGTTCGCGCAGAACCTGAAGACGGGAAGTTTCTGTTCCCCAGCACGATGAACCAGATTTACTGGTGGCTGGGCGACATCGATCCGTTGAAGGCGCAACGGATAGCTACCGACGTTTCCGGATCGCTCGCTCGCGTCGGCATCGATGAATATGAGTGGTTGCGTTTGGGCGGTTCCGCGAAAAAGTAAAGAGGAAGGCAGACGCAGTTGTTGAACCTCGCGCTCAAGGGGAGTTACTACCTCGTTTTAGAATCAATTATCAAGGAGGCGCGAAGCCGGGTATCCATTTGCCTCGGTAGCCCAAGGCAGCTTTCAGGAGGGACAAAGCCGACCGAACGGCCGGAATGAGGACGCAAAGCAGACGCTCGCCATAAATTCATTCTTCGTCCGCTTCGAGCCAACAACTGACTTGACGCGTTAAAGTGTAATTTCGCCACCTGCCGGAGCTGACCCGATCATCTCGGGGCGAGCCGATAGGCGAGGAAGTTGCCGCGGCGATTTCGGCAGCGCCTGCAGGTCAGCAGTTCGGAGGCCGTCTTGGTGGTCAGCGCAGGACGTGAATTCGCCAATTTCTTGACATCAATCTGCCGACGCCAACCGCAGGGGCAGTAGCCCAAGACTTCATAATACTCGGGAACGTCGTTCAATGGCATTTCATCCAGGCGGTAAGTGCCGATCGGCAACCGGATTTGTTCCGTTGGCTTTGGCTTCGGCGGATCGGCAAATGCTCGGGTGGGAAAATAGGTCATATCGCATCCCTGCCATTTTCCGAGGCGATCAATGCGTGAACATCCGAGCAGGCGGGCGACCAACTTCGGAAACGAGCGAACGGAAACGTCTCCTTCCCGCCGCAAGGCTTCATCGACCTTGTAGGCCTTCACTATCCGGCAACGGCCGCAGTGCAATTGCACGATCTGCCCTCGGTGGGCAGAAAGCTACTCAACACGATTGGTCCAATGCGCGTACTGCTCATCCATCATCGTTCTCACGTGGATGACCGGCCGCATTCGGTCTTGTATGCCAGGAAATGCCTCATCGCCATGAGGTGAGAATTAGATGGCGCGGGTCTCACCGCCCGTCAAGGCGCATCGCGCTCTTCCAATCGCGGGCAGGCCAATCTATAAATCCGGGATCGATCGCGCATGCGTACGGCGGAAGCCCTGCTCTGATTTTCATGGTACTCGGCGTCGCAGGATCCGCGACCCTTCCTGCATCTGAATGATTCCGCCTCGGTGGTTCATGACCTGAGACCCTGAACTTCCTCCAGATTTTGGTAGAGTCCGTCACATCAAGGAGACGGACGAATGAGGCGTTCACGGTTCACGGAAGAACAGATCATCGGGATACAGAAGGAGCAGGAGGCTGGGGCGAAGACGGCCGATGTCTGCCGCAAGCACGGCATCTCGGATGCAACCTTCTACAAATAC
>QFQX01000085.1 GCA_003248775.1 Shinella sp.
CATATTTAGCTCCGAATACTCCTTTCCGTCTTCGCCGGTCAGCGGTTTTCCGAGCATGTTTAGCCGCTTCTCAACCGTGTCCTGATAAAGTCGAATCGGCTTGTCGTCCCCCCAATGCTGAAGCCAACCCGCGAGGTTCGTCGTCATGCGGATGATAGGACGGCGCTTACGTGTCTGCCGCCGGCCCGGTGGATTGAGGTCGATCGTGCCGTATTCGAAATTCACCTGACGCGAAATCACCAAGTCAAAGATGGCTTCGTTCCGCGCGCATGTGTTGAGCATGATCATAACGAATCGGAAGTCGTCTTCTTCCTTGATGGCGTCTATCCAGCGTCCCAAGTCTTGGAATGTCGGGATGTAGTCCCTCGGCTTCGAAACGTTACCGCCGACATGTTCGGCGATTTCCTCTTCGTTGCAGAACACGGGCACCGTGGCGTCGAGCAACTGAACCTCATGCTCCTTTCCGTCCACTTTGATAACCTGCGGGCAGGCGGAATAGTTGATCGCGGCACGCACCGAGATCATGTAGGTGTAGATCGACTTAGGAACTATTTTTTCATTCTCTGCGATATGAGCCCAGCAACGACGCTGCGCTGTTCGAGTTAGGTCAGCAACGACCGGCGACGAAATGCCGATCGCTCTGAACGCATTGAGAATGAGCTCGGCCGCTCGGCTGGCGGCTGAGAATTGCCTTGGTCCTTTGGGTTCAGCGTAAAAGTCCTGATAGTGCTTCAGCACATCAAAGAGGTAGACCTCGGCCGGTGCCTTCTTGGAAGGCACGCCATTTCCTAGGATCTTGACGAGTTCTTCCTTCGCCTGTTCGAGAGTCCCTCCAGGTAGAGCTTTTCTCTTAACGCGTCGGCTTCCGTCATCGTACCAGTAACGATAGAAACCCGTTCTTCCGGGCTCTTGCCCGATCCATTGCCCTCGGTACTCAAAGAGCTGTCGTTGTGATCGTCGTTGTCGCATTCCATTTCCTTTGTCATCGCGATTGCCAGATCCGCCTTGGGATAGACAGGCTTTCCCTCCTTCCCCTTGAAAGCGCGGATCGCGCGCTCGCGCCGCCAGCGGTTCAGGATCTGTGGCGTGAGCCACGGATAGGCATCCAAAACCTGATCATGGGGGATCATTTCGTCAAGCGAGACGACCGGAGTGCTCATTCTGTTTCGTCCTGATGCAGTCTTGCCATTTCGTCACGGCCACGCTGGAGATAGCCGCATTGAAACGCATTCAGCCAAACCATCGCCATTAGCGATGGCACGCCCCACCGCTCGGCCGACTCGCGAAGGTCGGCCGGCATCGCTCGATAAGCCTCCGCATCGAGGGCGAGGGCCTGTGCGTTGCGAAGTTCCAGACGGCGCTTATCCGCGAGTTCCTGCTCCAACTTTGTCTCGGTCACAAAGACGCCAGCGATTCCGTTGGAAATGCTGTGAGTGTAATCGTTCATATCCCAGCAGCCCTTTCGACAGCTTCGCGTTTGCAGCGATCCCAAATACGATCCAGCCTCCGCCACATACCGAGAGCGGCCAGCCTGCGACGCACCACGGCGCGGAGCGTTTCAAGGAACTCTTCGCCGACGAGCTTCTTTCTGGTCTCGATATCGTCGTGTCGCTGCTTGCACTCGGCGCAACAGAACACCCGGCCGTTGACCGAACCGATGACGCCATCAAGTTCGAGCCCGGCTTCTGCAAGCCAGTCCTCGTTGATGGTCGCGCCGCAGCCGTGGCATTCGAAACGCCAGTTGTGAGCAATGGCGAGCTTGGCGGGCACGACGCCGGTGTCGGCGAATTCATCCGCCCAATGGGCGCGCCGGCATTCCACGTTGGCGATGTCGCCGTCAGAGTATGTGCAGGCACCGAGCTTGCGGGCCACGATGTCCTGCCGGGCGAAGACGCCGCCGCCGGTGTTTTCGCATCGCTCGAGGACGGCGAAGGCGCGGATAGGCTTGAGGGCGGCGGTCACGACAGCAACTCCTTCGGAAAGGCCCGATATTCATGACCACCCAGCAGGCTACCGGAGAGGCGCTTGCCGGCCCGGTACATCGTGCGGGTGTCGAAACGCACGGAGGCAAACGGGCTGGGATCGGCGTGCAGCTCAATCGTCTCGACACCGCGGCGGCGCAGATCGGCAAAGACTGCGGTATCCGTCTCGCCCTCGGGCAACCAGTCACCCCACTGCTTGAAGAAGAATGCGACGCCGGCACTGGCGCAGGCGTGTTGGATGTCCCAGACCCATTTCGGATGCAGCGGGCGGGTACCGACGCCTGACGCTGGAAGAACGCGGCGCCTACACGACGATCCTCGACCTTATCTACGACGAAGGCGGCCCGATCGAGTTCAACGAACGCTGGCTTGCCGGCGAGCTGAATTGCTCGGTCAGGAAAGCCCGCTCCGTGATCGACGGGCTGATCGCAGCGCGTAAAATCTACCTGACCGGTGCCGGGAAAATCTCCAATCACCGGGCCGAAGCGGAGTTGGAAAACGCGCTGAAAATCTCGCGAAAATGCGCCGAAAGCGTAGCGAAACGTGAAGAAAAACGGCGCGACAAGACCGAAATAACCAGAAAAATCAACGCCGCGCCTGATCGTTCGATGAACCGCCGATCATCAATACCAGATACCAGAACCATAAAAGAAATAGATAACTCTGAGTATGAGGCTGCGCGCGAAGACGACGCCAGCGATCCCCCGCCGGTGAAGGCGACCGCACCTGATCGGGAACGCGCGTTGCCGCATCCCGCGGTGACCATCGTTGGGTGCGACATGGCATCGGGACCGGACGTGCACGTCGAATGGATCGTTGAGACTGGTGCTTCGTCACCGTACCCGCCGCCGCCGAACCGGCTGATCAGCGCGCTTGAGGGCAGGGGCGAGGGCAGAGCTCGCATGTTTGAGCTGGTCGGTGTTCAGCGGTCGCGGAGGCACTGAAGGCCGCTGACGTAACGCAGCCGGAAGAAGCGGCGGCGGCGGCCGATGCGGGCACCGGAGAGGAAGCCGCACCGACCGAGCATCGCCCCCGCTGGCTCGAAACCAACGACATCGATGACAAGATGTCAGCGATTGACAAGCAGCGCGATGAGCTTGCGACCAAGTTCGACGAGGGCGAGCTCTCGGCAACTGAATACCGGCAGCAGCTCAAGCCCTTGGATGACGAGTTCCGCACCCTCGATCGGCAGAAGACAAAGCTCGAGGTCCAGAAGGACAACGACCTCGATACGTGGAAAGCCGATGTGGACGCCTTTATCGGCAAAAACTCGCAGTACCAGGACCCGACGCTCCAGCAGATGCTGGATACCGCAGTTCGGCGTCTCCAGACCACTGCGACCAATCCGCTTAGCCCGAACATCCTGCAGCAGGCTCACAAGGCGATTTCGGATCGCATCTCAAAGGCGTTCAACGTCAAGGCAGATCCGAAGCCTGACACGACGGGAAAGACTGCCGGCGCGCGCCGTCCGGAGCCGCCGCCAACCCTGCGCAATGTGCCAGCCGCCGATCCGGTTGACATCGACGATAGCGGCGAGTTCGCCGAACTCGATCGGATCAGCGCGCGGGACAGCGTTGCCTACGAGGCGGCGCTCTCGTCGCTCAAGAAGAGCAATCCCGCCGCGTATGACCGCTACATGGCGCAGTGAGGCTTGATGCTGCATGCTGCGCCTTGATCTGAAAATAGGCCAGTCGGTCGACCTTCCCGGGGTCGGCCGCATCACCGTTGAAGAGAAGACCGGGAGGCGCGTCCGTCTCGGCTTCGACGTGAGCCGGGAGCAAAAGGTGGTTCTGGCCCTGAATGAGGGCAGGCCGGAAGACGACGTGTTGCGTTAAAGCGCAACTTTATCTGCGGCGCATGAGTGCCGGTTTTGTCACCCCTAATGAGATTTCAGGAGACACGACGCCATGTCTATGCGCGCGAAAATGAAGATTACTAAGGTCGAGAAGATCGAGGGGCAGGAGACAGTGACCTTCACCGCGGTCGGCAAGGGCAGCACCATGCGGGCCGATGGCCTCGACGAGGACAACACATATGCGAAGTTTACGCCGGATGCCGAGCTGAAGCTCACGGTGCGAAATCCGGCACTGCTGGGGGCGCTTTTGCCGGGGACGGTCTACTACCTCGATTTCACCAGAGCGCGGGATACCGTGCCGGATTGCCCTGATGCGGTTCGCGATGAATACGATAGGGTAGGATCAGAAACCGCTCTGACTTTCGGGCAGGCGCTGACCGCGATTGAAACCGGCCGCCGTGTTGCGCGGGCGATCTGGATGGATGCCGGAGCGTTCGTCTTCCTCAACAAGGGATCGATGCCCCAACTCCCCAAACACGGTAGAGTTTGGGCTATGCCCGAAACACTGTTTGAGCCGGCAGATGCTGGCACCACGATCCGGCTACCGAATTTGAATATGCGTTGCCCTGATGGCACTACGTTAACCGGGTGGGCGCCCAGCCAGAACGAAATTTTTGCCCGCGACTGGAAGATCGTGGAGTAAAGCGTGGCAGAAATCGTCGATCTGAAATCGGCGGGCCGTCTGATCTGGTTGTGCGGCCATTGCGGCTGCACAACATTCCGGCTCTACGATGATCACAGAGTAGTGGTGACGGTCACCAATGCGACTCAAATGGGTTTCCAATAGTCGGGATATCGGTGCGACTGTTCAAATCCTTGCGCACTTCCTCCCAAACGTGATCGACTATTGAGTAGGGCCATTCAAGCACGGAGTGGGCTCCTCCGATCATGATAACAAGACCCTTCGCAACAAGAGCCTCTGTCGGAGGATTGTTAAATTCGCAGTGGAATACCTGACGATTATTCTGTGCCGCCCAATACAAGATGCGCTGCTCCTGGCTCGGGAGTTCAGCCAGCCGCTGGAGATCCCTCGCAATTCTCTTTTTTCGCTGCCATCGACGATGCGGGAGAGATACAACGTACCCAATCCACTGTAGTAGCCTCACTGCAACTACGGCACCTGAGAAGACCCCAACCGCAAAAATTACGCCGCGACCCCATTTTGGAAGGTCGGCCAGATATTCATATCCATAGCTTTCACTGGCTAGCAGGCCGAACGCGCCTAATAGAACAGCCAAGGCTACAGGCCATGAGGCATTCATCGCCTCGATAAAATCTTTGATGTTCATCGCGCCGCTATCCCATAGGTCATCTACACCTAGACGATACCATGATAGAAAGCACAACCAATCCGGTTGAAACCCACAGACTAGGAAAAACCACAGCTTTCGGTTAAGCTCTGAATGCTTTCAGGCGCATGAGTGCCATCACCCCGCGCTTGAAAGGTTTCTCGATGGCCCTCCCGTCAGTTCACGTTATTTGCGGTTTCGCCGGCAACGATATCGGCGACAATCCCTCCCGCAGCAAAGCCGCCCTGTTCTGCGACCCGCAGTGGAGCGAAGAGCCAGCGTCCGGTACTGCGACAACGCATGTTGCTCCCGATACTGCAGGATTGCGGCCTGTGTTCCGCATCACGAACGAAGTCGATATCCGGGCGGTGCATGGTGCCAATCCCAGCATTGCCAACGGGCCGGTCCATGTACTGCGCGCCAAGGATGGACCGCACGACCTCTATGTGAAGCCAGGTGACAAGTTCGTGTGGGAAGCGGCCTGATGCGGAGGCTAAGCGGCCTGATGCGGAGGCTAAGCGGCCTTCGGCGGCGGCTTGACGGAATGAGCGCCGGTCTCTCGCTCACCAGATCGTCAGGTATCATCGAGATTTCGGCCGTCGATATCGACGACGATGCAGCCGCGGGATCCGTGGTCGGCGCTTTGTCGGTGGTTGGGCTGGGGGATGGCCCGTGGGCGTATAGCCTGATCGATGATGCCGGCGGCATGTTTGCCATTGCCGGTGCAAACCTTGTCGTCGGACTGACGCCGCTCGATCACGACACCGTTCCAGCACCGACGTTGATCGTCAGCGCAACGGATGGCTCTATCGTCGTCACGGGTAAGGTGCTGCTCAATATTCGCAGCCCACTGCCGGCATTGCCGATGGCGACAGGGACGAAGATCATCTCGCTCGGGCACAGTTTCATCCAGCGTGGCGCGTTCTCGAACACGATGGGCGCGCATACGTCCTGTGTTCGTGCCGCCATGCCTTGGGTGCGTCTATGGGATCACCGGTTTAACACCGATATGTGGTATGACGGTGCGATCCCGTGGATGACGAGCTCGAACAGGCTGGCAGGCTCTCATTCCGGCGTCGGCGGTGACCACCTCGTCAAGGAGGGGGGCGCACCGGGTACGATAGAGCGTACCCCATGGATAGCGGCCAGGCGACCGGGCATCGTGCATCTCGACAATGGCACGAACGACATTTCCAGCGGGGTAGGGGTCACCGCTGCGGCGCAGGTAATTGAGCGACTCGATAGGCAACTGACCCTACTGCGCAACGAAGGCATCTGGACGGTGATCCAGACCATCACGGATCGGGGAGCGTGGCCGGAGGGTAGCAATAAGGCAATCATCGTCGCAGGCGTCAATGAATGGATCAAGGCGCAGGCGGGGCGCACAGGCGTCTACGTCCTCGACCTTACCAGTCTTGGGTTCAACTATCCGACGTTTGACGCATCACTGTTCGGTACAGACATTCTGCACCCCAATCCAAAAGGGGGTAGAGCCATCGCGTCCGCGTTGCTGCCGATCCTGCAGGCGATGGTTTCTCCCGGTGAAACGTGGAACCTCAATCCCTCAGACGGCAATATCTGGCCATCGAAAGGACTGCTCGGCACGACAGGCACGATATCCGCGTCCTACGGATCAGGGCAGGTGGCGACGGGCCATCGTGTCGTGCGCAACTCGGGTTCGGCAATCACGGCGGTCTGCTCGAAAGAAGTCATTGACGCCAGCTACGAAAAACAGGTGATCGCGTTCACGTCCAACGGCCTCGGCGCGCGCGATGAGAACTGGCGCTTCGTCTATGGGTCCACCGCCACGCTGCTGACGACGCTCGGACTGGTCGAGGGTGACTGGTTTGAAATGCTGATGTTTGTCGAGTTCTCGGCTTCGCCGCTCTGGAACAGCATTGTCCTGCAAGCCGAACTCTACCAGTCGACCACGCTCCGGATTTCGTCCGGTACCGGGTTCATCAATCCCGATGATGGAACGCAGGATCTGCCCCTGTCTGAGGGGTGGTCCGGCTGGCTGAGAATGATGCCCACGCTCGTCCAGGGCAGCGTGGACCGGTTCCGGCTCGACAGTCGTCCGTTGTCGATCGACCTGAACGCCAGCGTAGCCGGGACCGCTTCCTTAAAGATCAGCAAGCCCATCCTGCGCAAATGCGCCGATCCTCGGCCGGCGTGGAACCTTGCGGCCTAGGTCGGATCGACATTCAGGATTCCCAAATCAGTTAATCGCTGATTCATAGGCTTCCGTGTTGGACGGGAGAGCCT
>QFQX01000004.1 GCA_003248775.1 Shinella sp.
CTGGCCGGGTCTCCTGTAGATCCCCGGCCAGCCCGAAAATTCTCGTCAGTTTGTCAGGCCGCGTCTTCGGCGGCTTCGGCCAGCAGGCCGAAGGCATATTCCGCAAACGAGCGCCAGCACTCGACGCGGAAGGTCTCCTCGTCGATCCGGTAAAGCACGATCTCGATCTTGCCGAACACCGTGCGACTGACGGCGCCGACCGGGAAGACGGCGAGCGACAGATCCTGCGGGCAGCCGGCATTGAGCGCATTCGCAGCACCCTTGCCGGAGACGATGATCGCCGTGTTGCGATGGGAGACATCGGTCGCCGAGTGAGCGACACCCGAAGCCGCGCAATCGGCCATCAGGTCTTCGCCCTTCTCGTCGATCAGCAGCCATTCGTCCGGGCCGAGCCAGAAGGCGAGCCGCCCCTTGCCCGAGGCGGATGTCTTGGGCTTGACCGGCAGCTTGACGCCGAGGCTCTTGGAAAGAGCCGCGACCTCGTCCGCGCCGGCGCGAAGTGCGACACGGGCGGCAGGTTCGGCGGGCGTCAGCTTGACCAGGGACGAACCGCCATGGAAGCCGGAAAGAACGGTCTTGCGTTCAGCAACGGTAGCATCAGCCATTGATGCGTCCCCCTTCCTTGTCAAAGAATACCGTGTCGGTCACTTCGACCGCGATGGTCTTGTCCTTCATCGGCACGTAGAGCGTTTCGCCCTTCCTGGCGCGACCGTCGACGATGACGGCAAGCGCGATCGAACGGCCGAGATTTTCCGACCAGTAGGACGATGTGACGTGACCCAGCATGGTCATCGGCTTCGGCTGGTTCGGATTGGCGACGATCTGGCCGCCCTCCTCCAGCACTTCCTTCGGATCCTTGGTCAGAAGACCGACGAGCTGCTTGCGACCCGTCTTGACGAGGTCGGGGCGCTTCAGACCGCGAATACCGACGAAGTCCTTCTTCTTCTTGGAGACCGCCCAGCCATAACCGGCATCGTCAGGCGTGACCGTGCCGTCGGTATCCTGTCCGACGATGAGATAGCCCTTCTCGGCGCGCAGGACGTGCATGGTCTCGGTGCCGTAGAGGCAGGCGCCGAGGCTTTCCGCACGCTTCCAGATCGTCTCGAACACGGCCGAGCCGTAATCGGCGGGAACGTTGACTTCGAAGCCGATCTCGCCGGTGAACGACACGCGGAAGAGACGGGTCGGTACGCCGCAGAACTTGCCCTCGGCAATGCTCATGTGCGGGAAGGCCTCGTTCGAGATGTCGATGCCTTCGACGAAGGGCGCAATGATGTCGCGTGCCTTCGGACCCTGAACGGCGATGACCGCCCATTGCTCGGTCGCAGACGTCAGCCACACCTTGAGATGCGGAAATTCGGTCTGCAGATAATCTTCCATGTGGTTCAGCACACGCGGCGCGCCGCCGGTCGTGGTCGTCACATGGAAGCGGTCTTCGGCGAGACGGCCGACGACGCCGTCGTCGTAGATGAAGCCGTCGTCGCGGGTCATGATGCCGTAACGGCACTTGCCGGGCTTCAGCGTATCCCAGGCATTGGTGTACATCAGGTTCAGGAACTCGGCCGCATCCGGGCCGACAACCTCGATCTTGCCGAGCGTGGTGGCGTTGAACACACCGGCTGTCTCGCGAACCGTCTTGCACTCGCGGTTGACCGCCGCATGCATGTCTTCACCCGGGCGCGGATAGTACCAGGCGCGCTTCCAATTGCCGACATCCTCGAACTCGGCGCCCAGCGACGTTTCGAGATCGTGCATAGGCGTCTTGCGGGTGGGGTCGAACAGGTCGCCACGCGAATGGTTGATCAGCGTACCGAAGGTCACCGGCGTATAGGGCGCGCGGAAGGTGGTGAGACCCACCTTCGGGATTTCCTTGCCGAGCATTTCCGCAGCGATGGCAAGACCATGCATGTTGGAAAGCTTGCCCTGATCCGACGCCATGCCATTGGTGGTGAAGCGCTTGATGTGCTCGATCGAGTGCATGCCCTCGCGAACGGCGAGACGGATGTCCTTGGCACAGACGTCATGCTGGAAGTCGATGAACGCCTTGACGTTGCTGTCGCGTCCCGCACCTTCCGCCGCGCCGATCATGCCGCCGGTCCAGCCGTAAGCGTTGACGCCGGTGGGAGCCTGTGGAGCCGAACCGGCCGCACCTGCGGCCTTGGCCATGGCGGCGCCTGCGGCCGAGCCCTCATCGAGGATCGCCTGCAGATCGTCGACACCATTGCAGGTGCCGATGCAGATGCTGTCCTGAACGTAAACGTCCGGCAGGAAGCGATCGTTGATCGCATCGAACTTCAGCTTGCCGCGCGACTGCGAGAACAGGTGGACGGAAGGCGTCCAGCCAGCCGAAACAATCAGCGCGTCGACCTCGATCTTGCGGCCGGAGCCGCCGCCATTGCGCTTGACCGACATGGAACGGACGCGGAGACGCCCGGAGGTGTCGGCAACGTAATGGCCGGTCAGCACCTCGATGCCGAGCGAACGGGCTTCCGTCAACACCTTCTCACCGGGCTTTTCACGGCAATCGACGATCGCAGCGACGGTCACGCCCGCCTTGCGCAGGTCGATCGCAGCTTCATAGGCCGAGTCGTGCGCGGCATAGACGCCGACCTTCGCACCCACGGCGACGCCGTAGTGGTTGAGGTAGGTGCGGGCAGCCGATGCCAGCATGATGCCGGGGCGGTCGTTGTTCGCGAAGACCATGTGGCGTTCGATGGAACCGGTAGCGAGGACCACCTTCTTCGCCCGAACCTGCCAGAGCCGTTCGCGCGGTGCAGTCTTCGACGGCTTGGCGATATGATCGGTCACGCGCTCGACCAGACCGACGAAATTGTGGTTGTAGTAACCAAAGGCCGTCGTGCGGGTCAGGACCTGAACGTTCGGCATGGCCTTCAGCCGCGCCGCAGTCACCTGCGCCCAGTCATAGCCGTTCTGGCCATCGACGGTCGCGCCGGTGTCGTAATGGAAGGCGCCGCCGACTTCCGGCTGTTCGTCGCAAAGGATAACCTTCGCGCCGGTTTCGGCAGCAGCAACCGCCGAGGAAAGGCCTGCCGCGCCGCCACCGACGACGAGAACGTCGCAATGCACGTAGCGGGTGGAATAGTGATCGGGATCTTCTTCCTTCGGCGCGACGCCGAGACCGGCGGCGCGACGGATGAAGGGCTCGTAGACCGAGTGCCAGAAGCTCTTCGGCCACATGAAGGTCTTGTAGTAGAAGCCGGCTGCGAAGAAGGGCGAGAAGAAGTCGTTGATCTCGCCGATATCGAGCGACAGAGACGGCCAGCGGTTCTGCGTCTCGACTTTCATGCCATCGAACACTTCCTGCACGGTGGCGCGGACGTTTGGCTGACGGCGGGCGGCGTCACGGGAAATGTCGAGCAGCGCGTTCGGCTCTTCCGGACCGGCGGTCAGGATGCCGCGCGGACGGTGATACTTGAACGAACGTCCGGCGAGGTGCATGCCATTAGCCAGCATGGCGGAGGCGACGGTATCGCCCTCGAATGCCGTCAGGCTGCGGCCGTCGATGGTGAAGCGTGCGGTGCGGGCGGGCGTCAGGCGGCCCTTGCCGGCGATACGATTGGCGCCGCTCATTTCGACGCTCCCTTCTGGTCGGCGGACGGGAGGAAGGCGGAAACATCCGGCTTCGGCTCACCGGCCTTGTAGGTCAGGTGGATCTTGTCGCTGACGGTGTCGCGAACCGCGTTGAAGAAGCGACCGCAGCCGCTCATGTGGCGCCAGCGTTCGAAGATGAGACCCTTCGGGTTATCACGGAAGAAGAAGAATTCGGCGAATTCCTCGTCGGAGATGTCGGCGATGTTGGCCGGGCGGACGATATGCGCCTCGCCGGCGGAGCGAAACTCGAGCTCGGAGCGCTCTTCTTCGCAGTATGGGCATTTGATGATCAGCATGATGGGCGATCCTTCGAAATCAGTGCGCCACGGCGGCCGCTGCCGCCTCGTCGATCAGACGGCCGGTGCGGAAGCGGTCGAGCGTCAGGCCGGCGGCGAGGCGATGCGGCTCGCCCCGTGCGATCAGATGGGCGAAGAGGTTCGCCGAGCCCGGCGTCGCCTTGAAGCCGCCAGTACCCCAGCCGCAGTTGACGAAGAGGCCCGGAACCGGCGTCACGCTCTGGATCGGCGAACGGTCGGAGGTGTTATCGGTGATGCCGCCCCACTGGCGCATCATCTTGACGCGACGGAACATCGGGAAAAGCTCGCAGATGGCATCCAGCGTGTGCGTGATGATCTGCAGGCCGCCGGTCTGCGAATAGGAATTGTACTGGTCGGTACCCGCACCGATGACGAACTCGCCCTTGTCCGACTGCGAGATATAGGCATGAACCGTGTTGGACATGACCACGCAGGGGAAGATCGGCTTCATCGGCTCGGACACCAGCGCCTGCAGCGGCTGGCTCATCAGCGGCACGCGCACGCCGGCCATTCCCATGACGACCGTGTTATGACCCGAAGCCGAAACACCGATCTTCTTGGCGCCGATGAAACCGCGCGTCGTTTCGACGCCGGTGACTTCGCCGTTCGGACCACGACGAATGCCGGTGACCTCGGTGTTCTGGATGATGTGGACGCCACGATCAGAGGCAGCGCGGGCATAACCCCAGGCAACGGCATCGTGACGGGCCGTGCCACCGCGACGCTGGAGTGCTGCGCCGTTGATCGGGAAGCGCGCCGTCTTGGAAATGTCGAGCGGCTTACAGAAGTCCTTTGCCTGTTCCGGCGTCAGCCACTCGTTATCGATGCCATAGAGATTGTTGGCATTGATATGGCGCTTGAAGGACTGCATGTCATGAACGTTATGCGACAGCATCAGAACGCCGCGCGGCGAGTACATGACGTTGTAGTTGAGCTCCTGGCTCAGCCCTTCCCAGAGCTTCAGCGAGTGCTCGAAAATGTCCATGCTCTCTTCATAGAGATAGTTGGACCGGATGATCGTGGTGTTTCGGCCGGTATTGCCGCCGCCGAGCCAGCCCTTTTCGATCACCGCGACGTTGGTGATGCCGTGCTCCTTGGCAAGGTAATAGGCTGCTCCGAGACCGTGGCCGCCGCCACCGATGATGATGACGTCGTAGGATTGACGCGGCTCGGGAGAGACCCACTGGGCTTCCCAGCCCTTGTGGGCACGCAGCGCCTCGCGTGCTACGGCAAAGACCGAATATTTGCGCATTCGCCTCAAACTCCTGTAGGTTCAGGCAATTGGGTAGGACCAAACAAGTCGCAAATCAATATGCGTCACGATGGTCTTTTTGCGACGCATTGACGACCGGCTTTCGACACGCGCCACTTATCCGCAAGGGCTACCGATTTTTTTTATCCCGGGGGCTTGCAGTCTGCATCTGGACTTCCACGAAGCGATCTGATAATTGGCGTCCCCAATCGACGGCCTTCGGGCTGAGCGAAGCTATATTATTTCCGTCGACTCGGATATCGGCGGATTACCAACTCAAAACCTAAGGAACGGGATAGACGTGCAGGTACTTGTCCGCGACAACAACGTTGATCAGGCGCTCCGCGCTCTCAAGAAAAAGCTTCAGCGCGAAGGCGTTTTCCGCGAAATGAAGATGCGCGATTACTACGAGAAGCCCTCGGAGAAGCGCGCCCGCGAAAAGGCTGAAGCCGTTCGCCGCGTTCGCAAGCTGGCCCGTAAGCGCGCCCAGCGCGAAGGTCTTATTGCGGCACGTCCCGGCCGTTGATCGGTCGTTTTTTGGACGTTTTCCGATGATCTAAGGGCGGAGGCGAAGGATTCGCCGCCGCTCTTTTGATATTCAGCTCCACGTGCTGCCGCGCCCAGAATCTGATGCGGACGGTGCGTCCGAACGATGGCAGTCATGACCGCACAACTTCTTTCTCAGTCTCTCGAAACCCTTTCCGCCCGCAGCCTTCGGCGCGGTGGCCTTGCCGTTGTAATGATCGCGGCTCTCGGCCTGGCAGGGTGCCAGACGACCGAAACGTCGGACATGATCAAGATCGACCGCGATCAGGGCTCGCAGGAAAACATCGCCTCGCTCTCGCAGGTCATCAGCACCAACCCGAACGATCCGGAAGGCTACAACGTCCGCGGATCGGCCTATGGTCGCGCCGGTCAGTTCAGCAAGGCGCTGTCCGACTTCAACGTCGCGCTGCAGCTGAACCCGAACTTCTATCAGGCCTATGCCAACCGGGCACTGGTCTATCGCAACATGGGCAAGCCGGTCGAAGCCGCAGCGGACTACAACGCCGCGCTGAAGATCAATGCGAACTACGACGTCGCCTATATCGGACGCGGCAACATCTATCGTCAGGCAGGCCGCATCGACGAGGCCTTCAGCGATTTCAACCGCGCCATCCAGCTCGACACCACCGATGGCCGCGCCTATCACAATCGCGGTCTCATCTATCAGCTGCGCGGCCAGCACGACAAAGCAATCGACGACTTCTCGAAAGCAATCTCGCTCTCCCCGAGCTCGCCTGAGCCATATAACGGTCGTGGCGTCTCTTATGTCGCGCTGAACGATGACGAAAACGCATTCGCCGACTTCAACCACGCAATCGAATTGAACGGCCGAATTGCCGAATCCTGGGCCAACCAGGCGCTGATCTACGAGCGCCGTGGCGACAAGGCCCGCGCTGCCAAGTCCTATTCCCACGCACTTCAGCTTGATCCGAAGTATGCGCCGGCAAAGCAGGGTCTCGCCCGCACCCGCAGCGTCTGATCTCCGGATCAGATGGCGGAAGACCGGCCCGAGGCACCTAGGCATAATCCGACCGGAGTGAAACGAGGATCGATAAGATTATGCTTCGAACAAAAGGGCTTAGAGTGCCGATCTGATTCAATCAGATCGAACAGCGCTCTAAGAAATGGCAGATTAAAAAAGGCGTTGCGACATCCATCGTAGCGCCTTTTGCATGCGCGCCATAGCCTGATCGGCCTGCGCACTTCGGGTGAAAGACTTTAACGTGGATCTTATTCAACGATAAGGCAGAAGGGACCGAGAGAGTGCTCGCGGCACATCATCCGGTAACGGGCGATCATGATTGCCCCCGCCAAGCCGCCGGCAACGATCTGTGCGATGCAGGCAAAGGCAAAGCCTATGGCCGCGGTCGCAAGCCCGCCAAAGGCCGTGAGAACAACGGCCGCAAGCGGTAGCTTGCGCTCGTCGGCGGAGAGCACCACCACACCCCCCGTCGCAGCTGATAGTATGACCGTCAGCAGGAAGAAGCCGGGAACCAGCCAGACCGCGAACAACACGAGCGCAATCGCAGCGAGGCCGACCAAGACGAGCCGGAACGGTTCAAGCGAATGCAGTCGTCTCGACAGGCCGAACCTCAATCGGCGAAACACCAGCGACATGCCCCCACCAAACGCGGCAGCGCCGAAAAGGGTCGCGATCGCAGTACCGAGCGAGCGCTCGAATTCGGTTGCGATCATGCGATCGTCCCAGAACTGCGGCCCGGTATTCACCACGGAAAACGACAAAAGGACAGCAACAAGACCATGCAGGGCCAGCAGGCCGGCCAACAATTGCGCAATGTTTTTCGAAGGCGTCGCCAGCGCCAGCCAGCCGCCGAGACTGCCGCCTACGGCAAGCGCGAGAAAACCGATGAGCCAGCCACCAAAGGTCGGTTCCGCCGCTGTAAGGCCGATCATGATACAGAGCGTCAGTGCAAACCCGACAAGCCAGAAATCCGCTTTCCCGCGAGAATGCGACCTGTTGGCCCGGCTGATCGAAAAGATGAGGAACGCAATTGCCACAAGCTCCGCCACCGCGGCCAGGCCACTACCCATTGCGTTTACCTTTTTCGTCCGTCGAGAAACCCGGGCCCGTGCGCCAGGCAAGAATAAGGCCGGACACCAATCCGGCCGATGAAAGAGCAAGAGCTATGAAGGCGATCGTGCGACCCATGCCACCCGGCAACCTGCCCGTCGCATAGACGGAGGCCGCCGCCAGCGCGGCCGCGAGAAGCCCCGCCGCCAGCACAAGCGTGTTACGAAAATCGCGCTTTGTCCCCGCCCCGATCATAAGACCGGCAACGACGGCCAGTGCGAACACGGCCAGCCGAAAGAGAAACGGATCGGAAGCTTCTGCAAGCATCGAGGCGCTCTTTACCGGGATACGCTCAGCGCAGCAGGAAGATGCCGGCAGCGCTCAGGACGATGAAAATCAGGAGGCCACCAAAGAAACCTGCTCCTCCCAGGAAACCTGCGGCCATGCCGATCAGCAGCGCAACCAAAAGAGCTGTGCAATACTTGCTGCCTGCGATGAAAAGATCATAGGTCTTCTCATGCTCGGCATAATTCATCTGCGCTCCCGTTTCGACCGGACCAGCGTGATGTTCGCTCATGCTACTTCTCCCCTCATGCGAGCACTTTCCAGGCGCTCTCAAAACCCGCAACGCTTATGTCCCGTAACAGAGACTCCCTAAGCGTCGCCTCCATACAAGGAGATACACAATGCCGCACACAAGCGCAATCCGGCCGCTCCTGCGGGGCTTAACGAACAGTAGATGAAGCGTCAGTAATCCAGCCCGGCAACGGCGCCGGCAATAAACCCTTTGGCGACCAACCGGGCCGAAGGCAACACGGTCAGGGGTGCGAACACCGGCTCGCCACCTCGCTCGAACATCAAGCGTCGTTCATGGACGCCGGAATCGAAGAACGGATAACGTTGCAACAGCCGGTCGCCTGTCGTGTGGGTGTTTGTGGCGAGCAGCGTAAGCTCGAAACCATAGATATCAGCCATCCGGCGTTCGACCACGGTATCGGCATAGAACACGCGTTTATAGAAGGCGGCATGCGCCGGGCGCACATGCTGCAGCACACGGTCTGCCTTGAAATAGGCGGCAGCAACGATGCTCGGGCGGAGCGTGATGTAGGGAATGACAGGCAACTCCGCTGCAACGGCAGGGTCGGCAGCAAAGCGCGCCGGATCGATCAGCGTGAGACCGGCGTTCAAGAAGCTTTCCATCGCATCGGGAAACACCCCCGCCGACTGCGAAACGCGATGATCCGGCGTCACATGATGCAGGCGGATAGTGCTGACCAGCTGTTCGAAATAATACACCCCGAACACATAGGCATGATCGTCGAAATCGGCCTCGTCGATGAGGCTGGCAGCCGAAACAGGCAGCACCTCGGCCGCCTTGTAGGCCTTGTAGCGCAGGCGCTCTATGTCTTCCATGTCTTCGCCGGTCTCGATGCGGCGGTACTCGATGTCATCGAGGATCCGCATCAGTCTGTCGGCGAAGCCGTCCCCTCCCGAAGGCGCCATGCTCTTGTTGTCTCGCTGATGATTAACGAATTGTTAAGCATAGCTATCACGTGAAATGGCCTTGAGACACCTGGCAGGATTAGTGGGTTCCCGCGTTAATTTCTTGTTATGGTTAACAAATGGCAAACGCCGATATCTACGCAGGAACCTATGGCGCCGATTGGACCAACAAGCAGGGATGAATTGTCAGGAAATGGAACGGCCGAAGACGGGAAGTCTCAGGCGACGTAGGTGCGGGCCTCGAACTGCCTGTTCTGGGCAAGACGGCTGAGTTCCTCGATCTCGCCCGCAGGTATGGGCGTCGAGTAGACATAGCCCTGTATCAGATCGGCGCAGTTATACTTGATGAGTAGCGCCAGTTGTTCCCGCGTCTCCACGCCCTCGATGACGATCTGCAGGTTGAGACCGCGTGAAAGCGTGACGATGCCGCGCAGAAGCTTGAGGCGGCGAACGTCCTCGCAAATGTTGCGCACGAAGGAGCGGTCGATCTTGACCACGTCCACCGGCAGCGTGTCGAGATAGCTGAGGCTGGAAAAGCCTGTGCCGAAATCGTCGATTGCGATGGTGATGCCGTAGCCTCTCAACTGCTCGAGGATCAGCCGAACGGTCGACAGTTCCTCGATCAGGCTGCTTTCGGTGACTTCAAGATGCAGCCGCCCGGGTTCGAGGCCAGTCTCTGTCAGCACCGATGTCACTGTATCGATGATGAGTTCGTTGCGAAGGTCCTGTACCGAGAGGTTGACGGAAATGGAAATATGCTCCGGCCACGTCAAGCAGTCATGGCATGCCTTTCGGATCACCTGTTGGGTGATCTCGGAAACGATGCCCATCTCCTCGGCCACCTGAATGAAGACATTCGGCGGGATCGCGCCCTTTTCCGGATGCGTCCAGCGGGCGAGCGCTTCACAGCACTCCAGAGCGCTACCATCGGGCTTGAACATCGGTTGATAGGCGACGCTGATTTCGCCGGCGTCAACGGCCGCGCGCAGGTCCGTCTTGAGTTTCTGCCGCTCCACGTAACGGGCATCCATCTCATCCGCAAAGAAGACGAGACGGCCCCGGCTGCGGGACTTGGCCTCATAGAGGGCGAGATCCGCCTTGATCTGCCACTCGTCCATCCGGAACTCGGCACTGTCGAGGATCACGCAACCGGCGGAGAAGGTCACAGCGATCTGCAATCCCTCGACGTCGTAGCTGCCGGCAATGCGCTCGTGGATCGAACGCATGCGCGTATCGAGATCGAGTTCGCCCTCGCGACCCGGGAAGAACAGAACGAACTGGTCCCCCACGAAATGCCCGACGATCGCCTCACCCGCTGCAAGTTCGAGAAGCCGGTTGGCAATAGCGACCAGCAGGCGGTCGCCCGTTATATGGCCCTTCATGTCATTGACGTGTTTGAACTCGTCAACGTCGAGCACCATGAAACCGACCTGTCCGAGCGCTTCCTGATGCGCCACCTTGTCCTTCATCAAATCGCAGAAATAGGCACGTTGCGGCAAGCCCGTGAGAGAGTCATATCTCACCATGTGCAGAATCTTGCGGTCGGCACGGATACGCGCCGTTACATCCTCGAAGATAAGCACGACACCGCCCTCGGGACGCCGGCTTGCCGAAAATTCGAGGATGAGATCATCGGAAAACTGCATCACCGCGCGGGAAGTGCTGCCATCGATCAACTGGGCCAACTGCTTCTGGATCAGGCTCGGCATTGAACCATCGACAAAAGTGTGGCGAACGCCATAGCGCAGCACCACGTCGAGATCGCAGTTGGTCAGGCGCTTGCGGTCGCCAAGATGCAGAAGTTCACAGGCCTTGCGGTTGATGACCTCGATGCGATTGTGCGGATCGAGCATGACAAGGCCATGGGTCATGTTCGTAAGCGCCGTGTCGAAGCGCTCGGCGATCTTTTCCATCTCCTGCGAGGCGATGACGTTGTCGTAGAGGAATTCCCGCACCCCATTGGCCATCGCCCGTGTCGTCAGGCCGAACGGAATGAGCATCAGGGACAGGAGCGCCTTGTAGAAATCCTGGGCGAGAAGGCTGCCAATGACCATGGGCAAACAGCAGGCGAGCGTCTGGAGATCGACGGCGAGGCGGGAACCGTAATTTCGCCCGACGACGGACACCATCGACGCCATGGTGACAGCAATAGCTGCCAGTTCGGCGAAGCTGTCCTGCAGCACGAAAATGGCGTAGCCGCTGCCAGTGCCGAGGATGGCGGCAGTCGAAGCGGCACCCAGCACATAGCGCCGTTCCCACAGGCGAATTTCGCTCCGCGTCAGTTGCGATTTGTCCGTCTGCTCGAAACGTAAAAACCAGTAGATGCGATTGGCGAAGACGATAACGAAGCCGGCACAGAGCGCGAGATAGAAGGCATCGCCGCTTTTCGAATAGATGGCAAGGAAGGTCAGGATATGGACGACCATTCCCGTAAACAACGTATTGCGATTTGCGAAAAGCGAACTGACGAAGGACAGATAAACGTCAGTCGGCACAGTCTTCCTGCTTCGAACCTTCATCCATGGCCTCCTTGGTGTGGCGACGTTAGGCAAGACGGTTTAAAATTCGCTTTCCGACATATGAAAAAGACGACCTAATCCAATTATTGGTCACCGCCCGGCGTATTGCTCGACGAAATCGTTTTATTCCTCGCCGCACAACCTGCCCGACAAATTGACAAATCACAATTTATCATCAGACAATCCCTTAAGATCCGATCAACGCAAACCGTCAGACTGCACCGGCCTGGAGCGACTTCGGATCAGGGAGGAGATGTGATCGTGGAATGCCGATCCTTCGGGACACTCCCCAGGGGCCTCGCTCCCGCAACGGCAACCGGCCGTTTTGCACATAGACATAATACGAAAGGCCCTGAAAACGTTGAGGTTCACCGGTTGCGCACAACCCTGCCTTGATCTAATGACAGAGTTGCAAGAGGGGGAGACAATGAACATCCTGCTGTCGTTCAGTCGGGCGGTTGACGCCATCAGTGCATTCGTGGGGAAAATCGCGGAGTATCTCGTATTGTTGTGCTGCCTGATCAGCGCCGGCAATGCGATTGTCCGCTATGCGATCAACTACAGCTCCAATGGCTGGCTGGAGATCCAGTGGTATCTCTTCGCCTTTGTGGTCATCCTCGGCGCGTCGCATACCCTACGCAACAACGAGCATGTCCGCGTCGACCTGATCTATGGATCGGCCTCCGAACGCGGCAAGCTTTGGATCGACATCTTCGGCCTGACCTTTCTACTGCTGCCGGCCTGCATCTACCTGACATGGCTGTGCTGGCCGTTCTTCGCGTTGTCCTATCACGAAGGGGAAATCTCCTCGAATGCGGGCGGCCTCATCCGCTGGCCGGTGAAGCTCATGATCGTCGCGGGCTTTGGCCTCCTGACCCTTCAGGGCATCTCTGAACTGATCAAGCGCATATCGGCCCTGACCGGCCATATCCAGATCGACACCAAATACGAAAAACCGCTGCAGTAACGGTCTGGGAGAAAAGCCTTGTTCGACTACGGTATCATTCCCCCGGCGATGTTCCTGGGCATGGTCATTTTCATGCTCTACGGTTTTCCCGTCGCTTTCTCGCTCGCAGCGGTCGGCCTTTTCTTTGGCGTGATCGGCATCCTCACCGGCCATTTCAGTGATCTGTTCCTGCAGGCGCTGCCTTTGCGCTTCTTCGGCATCGTTTCCAACGACCTGCTACTGGCCATTCCCTTCTTCACCTTCATGGGCGCCATTCTCGAGCGCTGCGGCCTTGCGGAAGACCTGCTGGAGGGAACCGGAAAGTTGTTCGGCGCCATCCCCGGCGGCCTGGCCTATGCCGTTATTCTGGTCGGCGCGGTTCTCGGCGCCATCACCGGTACGGTTGCAGCGTCGGTCATCACCATGGGCGTCATTTCGCTGCCGATCATGCTGCGCTACGGCTACAGCCCGCGGCTTGCAACGGGCGTCATCGCCGCCTCGGGCACGATCACACAGGTCATCCCGCCGTCGCTGGTTCTCGTCGTTCTGGCTGACCAGCTCGGCAAATCGGTTGGCGACATGTATCTCGGCGCCATCGGCCCCTCGATCCTGCAGGTCGCGATCTTCACGCTCTACATCCTGATCCTGTCGATCATCAAACCGAAGTCCATGCCACCGCTTCCGAAAGAGGTGCGCGGCGATCTGAACTGGGCTCTGGTCGCCAAGGTGCTGGCCGGCATGCTGCCGTCCATCGTGCTCATCTTCCTCGTACTCGGCACGATCTTCATGGGTCTGGCCACGCCGACGGAAGCCGGCGCGCTCGGTGTCGTCGGCGCGATGGCGCTTGCCGCCCTGCATCGCCGCCTGACATGGCCCCTGATTCAGGAGGCCATGCGCTCGACCATGGGCATTACTTCGATGGTGGTGATGATCCTGATCGGCTCCACCTGCTTCAGTCTGGTCTTTCAGGGCATGGACGGTTCGCTCTGGATCGAGCACATGCTGTCCGGCATTCCCGGCGGCCCTGTCGGCTTCCTGATCTTCGTCAATATCTTCATCTTCATTCTGGCGTTCTTCCTCGACTTCTTCGAGATCGCCTTCATCGTCGTGCCCATGCTGGCACCGGTCGCTTCCGCGCTCGGCATCGACCTGATCTGGTTCGGCGTCCTGCTCTGCGTCAACATGCAGACCAGCTTCATGCACCCGCCATTCGGCTTCGCTCTCTTCTACCTGCGAAGTATCGCGTCCCGGGACGTGAAGACGTCGGACATTTACATGGGCGCGCTGCCCTGGGTCGGCATGCAGCTCCTGCTGGTCGCCATCCTCATCTTCTGGCCGGAATCGGTCACCATGTGGCTCGACAAGGGACCGCAAGTGAACCTGAACGACGTCAAGATCGAGGTTCCCGGCTTCGGCGGGGATGGAGGTCTGTCTTTGCCACCGCTGGGCACGGATGGCGGCAACGGTGCACCCGGCAGCTTCGGCCTGCCTCCGCTCGGCTCCGACGGTGGCTTGCCAGGACAGGCACCGGCCAACGGCACTCCGTCCATGGACCTCAGCCAGCCGCCGGTCATCAAGTAAGCCGAACGAACAATCGAAGCAGCGCCCTCCTGGCGCTGTTTTTCCGTTTTCACGCTCCAATGAAAAAGGCCCCGGACACCATGCCCGGGGCCTTCCTTTTTCTGAACCGAAATCACAAACCTTAAAGCTTGCCCGCGCGCTGTTGAATCATCATGAAAGTATCGAAAGTGTATTCGCCTATCTGCGCCCACAGATACGCGTCCTTCTTGAATGCCAACTGGTCTTCGTAAACCTTCTTGAAGCTCGGGCTCTGGGCCGAGAGTTCGGCATAAATACCGAGTGCCGACTGATAGCAGGCTTCCATTATCTCCTGGCTAAACGGACGAAGCACGGTGCCTTCGGCGACGAGTTGCTTGAGCGCCTGCGGATTCTTCGTGTCGTATTTTGCAGTCATGTTGGTGTTGGCATAAGCGCAGGCATCCGCGAGGATCGCCTGATAGTGTTTCGGAAGGCCGTTGTACTTCTCAAGATTGAAGAAGCCGTGCACGACCGGGCCGCCTTCCCAGAAACCCGGATAGTAGTAGTACTTGGCCACCTTGTGGAAACCGAGCTTGGCGTCGTCATAGGGACCAACGAATTCGGCCGCATCGATCGTGCCCTTTTCGAGTGCCGGATAGATGTCTCCGCCGGCAAGCTGCTGCGGTACGACGCCTACCTTTTCCAGAACCTTGCCGGCCAGACCCGCGATGCGCATCTTCAGGCCCTTGAGGTCATCGACGGTGTTGATTTCCTTGCGGAACCAGCCGCCCATCTGCACACCGGTATTGCCGGCCGGCAGTCCGTAAAGGCCCTGCGTCGCAAAGAACTCGTTCATCAGCTTGTTGCCGTTGCCCTGATAGTACCAGGCGTTCTGCATGCGGGCATTGAGGCCGAAGGGAATGGCCGTACCGATGGCGAAGGTCGGCTCCTTGCCCCAGAAATAATAGGACGTCGTGTGAGCGGCCTCGACGGTGCCGGCCGCAACCGCATCGACGGCCTGCAGGCCCGGCACGATTTCGCCGGCCGCAAAGACCTGAATGTTGAAGTTTCCGTCAGTGGCTGCCGCCACCCGCTCGGAAATATCCATCGCGCCGCCATAGATCGTATCCAGCGACTTTGGGAACGACGACGTCAGTCGCCATGTGATCTTGGGATTTTCCTGTGCAATGGCAGGCGCGGCAAGGACAGTCGATGCGGCAACCCCCGCACCCGTCACGCCTGCTTTCTTGATAAATGAACGACGATCCATGTAATGACCTCCCAATCATGGTTTGCGCCACCGGCAAGTTTCTTGCGCCTCCTCCAGGCAGCGATAATGGCGAGATGACCATTTTTTCCAAAGCGTTTCAAGCTGCAGAACAATAGCCTTTCGGCGCATATTTGCGTCGCAAGGTGCACTGCGAAAACAACAAGTATTTCGTCCGGAAATACTTCGTGCGTCCTCAAGAAAAATGCTTCACCGGAAATTTGCCGCAATCTGTCATTGACTTCCCGACCAACCTGCCTTTCAACAAATCCCGACCGCCCTTCCGGAGACCATCATGCCCAAGCCGATCATTGCCGTTCCCGCCGATATTCGCGAATTCGACGGAACCTCCTGGCATGCGGCCCAGAATCAGTATGTCCGCGCGGCCCTCAAGGTCGCGGATGTCATGTCCTTCATCATTCCCGCCTTCGAGGCCGGCAACGATACCGACGCCCTTCTGGATCGCGTCGATGGCCTGCTCGTGTCCGGTTCGGCCACCAACGTTCATCCTTCGCTCTATGGCGGAGAATTCAGGGAAAGCGACGGCCCGTTCGATCCCGCCCGCGACGCCACAACGCTGCCGATGATCCGTCGGGCTATCGAGCGTGGCATTCCCCTGCTTGCGATCTGCCGCGGTATTCAGGAACTGAACGTCGCGCTAGGCGGCACGCTGGCGACGGAGATCCAGGAGCAGGAAGGCGTGTGGGACCACCGCAAGCCCCAACATTCGGACCGCGACGTGATGTACAGCATCCGTCAGGATGTCGTCGTCGCCGAAGGCTCCTGCATCGCCCGTTATCTCGGCACCGGTCGCATTCCGGTCAATTCGTTGCATCGTCAGGCTATATCGAAGACCGCTCCGAGCCTGCAGGTCGAAGCCATCGCCGATGACGGCACGATCGAAGCCGTTTCCGTGATCGGCGCCAAGGGCTTTGCCATCGGCGTACAGTGGCACCCGGAATACTGGGCCGAAAGCGACAAGCCTTCCCGCGCCCTGTTCGAAGCCTTCGGTGACGCCGTACGCGATTACGTCAAGGCCCGCGGCTAACGCTTCATGCTTTAGGAGATTGGAGCGTCCTTTGACGTCCGAATGGACGCACGGCGCTCCGATAGATCACTCCTGCAGCATCTGGAGGGCGATGCCGGCTCCGGCAGGTTTCACCGCCTCATAGACCAGCCCCTTTTTCCGCGCGAGCGTCAGGACTGGCTGTCCCGTGCCATTGGCGAGTGTCACGGTGCCGTCTTCCTCCTGCGCCCAACTGCGGATGCTAGACAGCCTCGGCCAGACGTCATCACACTCGCGGGATGCGGAAAAGCTGCGATTGCGGCTCTGGAGGGTACCACCCCGCTCCGCAATGCAGGTCGTCTTCGTCACGGTATTGGAAATCGAAAACTCGGCCGGCGGCGAGACGATCGAGCCGTTCGCATTGACGCGAATGGAGCCGGAGACGACAGGGTAGAAAGCTGCGCCGGACGAACGAGCGCCATCCTGCCGCCAGCCATAGACACCGGCCGCAGCGACACCCGCGATGAAAACTCCGCCAGCCAATACGATTATGTAGGCCTTCACCCGCCGCCCCCAGCCGGAAACCGCATATTCATCTCCGAACATGCACACACAAGCTTGCCGAAAGCTGGAAGAGAACGCGCATCAGGCTGTTTCCTTCCCCATCTCCGGCACCGGCGTCAGTGCCTTGCCGGTCGAGAACCAGGAAATCAGGTTATCAACCACGACGTCAGCCATCGCATTACGCGTCGGGATGGATCCCGAGGCGACATGCGGCAGAAGAGAGACATTCGGCAGGTCGATCAGTTCCTGCGGCACGTTCGGTTCGCTTGCGAAAACATCGAGTCCGGCCGCCGCAATCGTCCCGTCCCGTAGAGCCGCGATCAGTGCCGCCTGATCGACCGTCGTGCCACGCCCCACATTGATGAGCACACCCTTGGACCCAAGCGCCTTCAGCACCTCGGCATTGATCGAGCCGGTGGTCTCGGGCGTCTTCGGCACGATGGAGATCAGCGTATCGACCGTCTCCGCAAGACTCAGGAGACTGGAATGATAAGTATAGGGCACGTCGGCACGCGGCCGCCGGGTATGATAGCTGATCTTCACCTTGAGCGGCTCGAGGCGCCGCGCAATCTCGATCCCGATCCGGCCAAGCCCCTGCAGCCCGACATGCCGTCCCTTCAGCGAAAGCGGCGTCAGCGGGAAATGCCCTTCCGACGTCCAGCGTCCCTGGCGAAGCCATGCCTCGGCCTGCGGCAATTGCCGAACGGTATTGATGAGCAGGGCAACAGTCGTATCGGCCACTTCATCATTGAGGACATCGGGCGAGTTCGTCACCATAATGCCGCGTGCGACAGCGGCACCGACATCAACACCGTCATAGCCCACGCCGAAATTGGAAATGATCTCCAGCTTTGGCAACCGCGCGATCCACGATGCCGGAAGAGCGCCGGAAACGGCAACACCGCGCACCAGCGCGGCCTCATCATCGGAAATATCGAGCGTCGGCCCATGGGGCACGGCGATGATATCGAACACCTCGCTCAACCGCGCAATAACGCGCGGATTGATGTAACCGGGCACGAGGATTGCGACACGGTCTTTGGTCATGCTTGAAATGTCCTGTCTGTCTCAGCGTTTGATGGGGCCGGTCGACTGACGGATACGCATTTCCGGTTTGATGAGATGGATGCCGTCCGGCTCATGATTACCTGCCAGCTTATCCAGAAGCGCGCGCGCTGCAAGCCGCCCGACCTCCGCCTGACCGTTCCACACGGTCGTCAGCGACGGCGTTGCGATGGAGGCCTCCTCCAGATCGTCATAGCCGGTGACCGAGACATCGCGGCCCGGCACCAGTCCGGCGCGGGCGATGCCGTTCATCAGGCCGATGGCGACGAGATCGTTCCAGCACACGGCAGCCGTGGGCTTCTGCGGCAGGGACAGGAAATTGACCGCCGCC
Organism: Shinella sp.; assembly: GCA_003248775.1. Taxonomy (GTDB): domain Bacteria; phylum Pseudomonadota; class Alphaproteobacteria; order Rhizobiales; family Rhizobiaceae; genus Allorhizobium. Next base: position 18,500 of record QFQX01000004.1, read on the forward strand.
TCGAAGCCGCCCTGCTTGGTGCGGGGTCCGGGAATGCGCAGGTTCGGATCCACTTCGATCCCCGCCTTGCGCAATGCACTGACATAGCCCTGGTAGCGGTCACGACCGGTCGAGGTCTGATCGGTACCGCCAATCATCGCAATGGTGCGGTGACCGAGACCGATCAGGTGGTTTGTTGCAAGCGAGATGCCGTAACTGTCGTCACCGCGATAGATCGGCACGTCGACGCCTTCCATCGAGCGGGCGACAAAGATCGCCGGCATATTGTTATCCTCAGCCAGCATGACGTCTTCCGGCGGCGTGCCGATCGCCGGCGACATGATGACGCCGTCGCCTCCGAGCTGCAGCAGCGTTTCGATGAACATCCGCTGCTTGTCGACGGAATCGTAGTGGTTGGAAAGGATGAAGGTATGGCGGCTGCGGTCCAGCTCGCTTTCGATCGCCTTCAGGATTTCACCGTAGAACGGGTTCATGATGTCATGCACCACGACACCGATGATGCCCGACCGGGACGTGCGGAGACTGGCTGCGCGGCGGTTGTAGATATAGCCGAGCGTGCGCGCCTGCTCCTTGATCTTCTCCCGCGTTTCAGCCGCAACCAGCGGACTGTCGCGCAAGGCGAGCGATATTGTTGCAGTCGACAAACCGAGTGATTCGGCGATCGTTGAAAGCTTGACCTTCTGAGCCACTATTCTCCCCCCGTGACTGGCAATTCCCTCGCCGGCTATCCGGCGGAGCGCTTAAATTTTTTAATTAAAGATTTTAAGCGCGTATTTCAATTTATTCTTTCGCTGCCCCTCAGCGCCTTTCCGGATCGCCCCTGAGGTTTTCCTCCACGGTCACCAGCAGACGGGCCAGCACCTTTACCTCCTTGCCGGAAAGTCCCTTTGTCGCCACGCGCTCACAATCGTCGGCAGCATTCACGATCCGCTCGATGCTGTTGCGTCCCTCTTCCGTCAGATAGACCTTGGTCAATCGCGCGTCCTTGTCATCGGCGCGGCGCATGACGAAACCCTGCGCCTCCATACGGCCGATGGTGCGCGTCATGGTCGGAGCCTTGACGCCGAGCCGCTGGGCAAGCGCACCCGGCGTAATGCCATCCTCCTCCCCGAGAAGCTGCATCACGCCGTCCTGTCCGGCATAAAGGCCGCTGTCGGCAAGATTGTGCGAAAGCCTTGTGCGCATGGTGCGGGCAAGCTGGGTGACGAGAACGGTCAGCGGCACGCTTACGGCGCCTGCGTCCTTCTTCTTGCCGCTCTTGTTCTTCTTCTCGCCTTTGTCCTTGTCGCTCTTGTCTTTTTTGGACATGCTGCCTCCCGCGCCGCCCGATGGCGGCCTTGCCTCTTAGCGCCGGCTTGAAACTCTGGCGTTGAAATCCATAGCGAAAATAAAAGACAGAAACCAGATGGCGAAGCCCCGGCCGCACTTCCATGACAACGACTTGACCGCACCTGTGGAGGAACGCCGCGACTGGATCGCCGTCCTGCCGCTCGGCGCCCACGAGCAGCACGGCCCTCACCTGCCCTTCGAAACCGACGCGCTGATCGCCGGGGGCATTGCAGAACGGCTGCTTGCCGTACTCCCGGAAGATCTGCCCGTCACCTTCCTGCCCGTCGAACCCATCGGCTATTCACCTGAGCACCTGGACGTCGAGGGCACGAAGAGCCTCGCTTTCGACGAGGCCGTCAAGCGGTGGCTGGCAATAGCCGAGGACCTCTCCCGTAAGGGCATCCGCAAGCTCGTGCTCCTGAATGCCCATGGTGGCAATTCACCGCTGATGACCATCGTCGTCACGGAAGCACGGGTGCGTTTCGACATGCTGGCGGTCGCCACGAGCTGGACACGCTTCGGCGTACCGGAAGGCATCATTACGCCTGAGGCCAAGGCGATAGACATCCATGGCGGCCTGATCGAAACGTCGGTGATGCTCGCTCTCCACCCCGAACTGGTCGACATGGAAAAGGCCCGAGACTTCCCCTCGCAGCAAACCCGATTTGCCGAAACCTTCAGCCATCTGCGCGCATATGGTCCACACGCCTTCGGCTGGAAGATGTCCGACCTCAACGAACAAGGCGTTACCGGCAATGCGGCTGCCGCCACTGCCGAGGCGGGGGAAAAGCTGATCGCCAATGCTTTGAAAGGCCTCACCGAACTCCTGCGCGACGTGCAGCGCTTCGACATCGATACTTTTGTCTGCGCGGGTGAAAACCTTTCCCCTGAACAAAGCCTTTGAACTCGTCCAAGCCAGCGCCTATATGGGGTAACATCATTACGACGCACCCCGCGCTCTTTCACCTCATCGAGGAACCAATGACCGAAGCTGCCGCAAAACCCATTCCCGTCACCGTGCTGACCGGCTACCTTGGCGCCGGCAAGACGACGCTTCTCAACCGCATTCTCTCCGAAAACCACGGCAAGAAATATGCGGTCATCGTCAACGAGTTCGGCGAAATCGGCATCGACAACGACCTCATCGTGGAATCCGATGAGGAAATCTACGAAATGAACAACGGCTGCGTCTGCTGCACCGTTCGCGGCGACCTGATCCGCGTGGTCGAGGGCCTGATGCGCCGCCCGGGCCGTTTTGACGGCATCATTGTCGAAACCACCGGCCTTGCCGATCCGGTCCCGGTCGCCCAGACCTTCTTCATGGATGACGACGTTCGCTCCAAGACCGAACTCGACGCCGTCGTCGCTCTGGTGGACGCCAAGCATCTGCCGCTGCGTCTGAAAGACAGCCGCGAGGCGGAAGACCAGATCGCCTTTGCCGATGTCGTCGTCATCAACAAGACCGACCTCGTCAGTCATGACGAACTGCACCGGATCGAGGACATCGTCCGCGCCATCAACCCCTCGGCTCGCATCTATGCGACCACCCGTTCCGGCGTCGACCTTGCCCGCGTGCTGAACCAGGGCGCTTTCAACCTCGAGCGCGCCCTCGAAAACGAGCCGCACTTCCTCGACCATGACGACCCGGACCATGTCTGCGGCCCGGAATGCGGCCACGACCACCATCATCACCACGATCACGACCATGATCATGACCACCATCATCACGATCATGGCCACGATCACCATGGCCACCATGATCACGCTCCCTCGCCGATCCATGACGTAACGGTCGTCTCAATCTCGCTCCGCGGCGGCGAAATGAACCCCGACCGCTTCTTCCCCTGGATCCAGAAGGTCACCCAGACCGATGGCCCGAACATCCTGCGCCTCAAGGGCATCATCGCCTTCAAGGGCGACGCGGAACGCTACGTCGTGCAAGGCGTGCACATGATCATCGAAGGCGATCACCAGCGTCCGTGGAAGGATGGCGAGAAGCGCGAGACCCGTCTCGTCTTCATCGGCCGCAACCTCGACCGCGAAAAGCTTGAAAAGAGCTTCCGCGCCTGCGAGGCCACGGCATGACGCAGAAGCATGCCCGACCTCTTGTGATAGAAGCCATGCCTGAAGGAAAGACTGCCTGATGCCGACGGTTGCCCCTCTCGACCTCGAAGGTCACGTCGTCACCTGTGCATTCCTCGGAGACATCCCTGTCTTTGCGACCGCCGCCGGCACGATCCACCGTCTCGACGGCGGCGAAAAGGTCACGGAGGCCCATCAGGGCCTGCTCGCCTGCGTCAAGGACACCTCCAGCCAGACCCTCGTCACCGGGGGTGAAGACGGCAAGGTACTGCGCATCGCCCATGACGGCTCGGTCACCGAGCTTGCCCACGTCCCGCGCAAGTGGATTTCCGTGGTTGCGGCCGGCCCACAGGGCGCGGTCGGTTATGCCTATGGCAAGGTCGCCTATGTCCGCCTCGCCGATGGCACGACGAAGGAGTTCACCGAAGAGCGCACCGTTGAGGGTATCGACTTCGCTCCCAAGGGCATGCGCATTGCCGTCGCCCGCTACAATGGTGTGACGCTTCACTGGGTCGGCACCAGCGGTGCGCCTGTGGATCTGGAATGGAAGGGCGCCCACACCGGCGTGACCTTCTCTCCGGATGGCCGTTTCATCGTAACCACCATGCAGGAAAATGCGCTGCATGGCTGGAAACTCGACAGCAAGGCGAACGACACCCGCCACATGCGCATGACCGGCTATCCCTCGAAGGTGAAGTCTCTTTCGTGGTCGGTAAAGGGCAAGTGGCTAGCCTCCTCCGGAGCGCCGGCGGCAATCGTCTGGCCCTTCTCCAGCAAGGACGGCCCGATGGGCAAGGCACCGCTGGAACTCGGCACCCGCGCCAACATCATGGTGAGCCAGGTCGCATTCCATCCGGCTGAAGAAGTGCTCGCCATCGGCTTCATCGACGGCATGATCCTCGCAGTGCGCATCGCCGACGGCAAGGAAGCGCTTCTGCGTCGCCCGGGCAAGGGAGCGATTACCTCGCTGGGCTGGAGCGCCAACGGCAAACTCGTTGCCTTCGCATCCGACGCAGGCGACTGCGGCGTCGTGGACATCACGGCGTAATTATCCCGGGGGCGGCCGGAGTGACCGGCCGCCGCCACGACAACATCAAACGGCGCGCTCGAGCACGAAAGGCACCCCGGTCTCGGCAAGCGTCTTGAGCCGAGAAAGGGACTCGGGCCAACCGCCGACAACGGCCTTGCTCGTTGCGGTTTCGCCACCGAAGTCGTCGTGTACCAGCGTCAACTTGCATGCCTTGCCCGGCAACGATTCGATCTCAAAAACCACCCTCGACGGTTTATCTGCAGCAACATCCGGCGCCCACTGAGCACTGAACGTCAGAACCAGACGGCGCGGCGGGTCGATTTCGACAATCTTTCCGCAGATCGCGACACGATCACCCATCACCCAGGCATAGTCGCCCTCGGCACGCCAGTCCGTCCTTGACGTCATGTTGAAGTGTTGCCAGAGCGGCGTCTTCTCATCACTGGTTATGATTTCCCAAACAGTCTCCGCGGATGCACGGATATAGAGTTCGTAGACATGCTTCGGCTGATCTTCGCTCGTCATCTCTTTTTCCTTTTCCATTGTCTCGGCAATCGACTTGATGTCGGCCATCGTCCGAACAAACGGCACCGCATAGCGTGCAATCCAGCGGTCGCTGACCTCCTGAATAGGTACGGCATTGATGAAGTGAAGCTTCTCCCGTCCTGCCTTCCGCGACACCACGAGATGCGCGGCCTCAAGCACCTTCAAATGCTTCATCACCCCAAACCGGCTGACCGGAAAGTGACTTTCGAGGTCCCCGAGTGTCCGTCCGCCTTTCTCCTTCAGGAGATCGAGCAACTCACGCCGCAGCGGATGGCTGAGAGCAAAGAAAACATCATCATCCATGGAAGGAAAATATGTGACTCAATGGTCACATGTCAATATACACGTCAAAAGGAGAACTGAGTGTACGAAGTAAAAACCGCAATAAATAAGGCCGGAGGCTAAGCCTCCGGCCTTTCTGCGTTCAGCAATTCCTGATCCGGAGATCAGAAGCGATAGGTCACACCGGCGCCGATCAGCCACGGATCGAGCTTGGCGCTGCCCTTGAGGTCCGTGCCGCCAACGGTGACGTCGAAGTCGGGCTTCAGGAAGATCTTCTTCACGTCGAAGTTCACACCCCAATGGTCGTTGACCATGTAGTCGAAACCGACCTGAAGCGCTGCACCGAAGGTGTTCTTGATATCAAGGTCGTCAGCGGACTTGGCGTCCTGGCTGTAGAACATGGTGTAGTTGATACCCGCGCCGACATAGGGCTTGAAAGCACCGAAGTCGGTGAAGTGATACTGCAGGGTCAGCGTCGGGGGCAGAAGCCAGGTGCTGCCGATCTTGCCGAGGCTCTTGATCGAGTCTTCACCGTAAACATTGGCGCGGGTCGTGCCGAGGATGAGTTCAGCAGCGATATTGTCGGTGAAGTAGTAGGTGATGTCGAGTTCCGGGATGACCGAATCGCTGTAGGACAGGTCCGAATTGGCAACGCCATTGACCTTGCCCTCGTCATTGGTGATGACGCCAAGACCACGAACGCGGATCTGCCAAGGGCTGAGCGCAGAAACGGCGGGGGCTTCCGGCGTCGGCTCCGCAACCGGCGATACGTCCGCCGCGTAGGCCGCCTGGCCGATCAGCAGGAATGCAGTGGTTGCAGCAAGGGCGCCGATCCGCCTCGTCCACATCATGGTCATAAATCTCTCCTTATGAATAAAAGGCTTTTGCCGCGGACGAATATGGACCCAATCGGGTCACCCGGGTTGAGCTAAATCAATGCGATGGACGTCAGTGACCGAACGACAAAGGCAAAAGTCGCATCTGTCGCAATTTGGCCACAGTCAGAATTGACGAATGATAATCGCTCAGCATGCGACCTATTTTTTCGCGGTGAATACGCAAGGTCCGCCGCCAACAAGACTCATTTCAGGCGGACTGATTCTCGGATAGATTCTCGCAAGCTACTGAACCGGACGATCGATCCCGATGCGCGCTTCACTTCATTCCGCCACATTCATATTACTGCTGGCAATGTCGTTCACATCCGCGAAAGCAGCGGAACCTGAACTCGCCGCCCTTGGAGACGCCGTGCCCGGCGCGGCGTCGGCGACCTTCTTCGATCTCGCGCGCGCCTTCGTTCCCGATCTTCAACCCGATGGCATGGGCTGGATCGGTCACGCTCTCGACCCCACACTTTCGAAAAGGCTTGATCTGGAAACGGACTGGCCCGAGGGACTTGCGATCGATGGCGTGGAGACGATGACGCTTGGCAGCGGCGAGAACCAGCGCCTTGCCGTTCTGTTCGATTTCGGCCCGCTGTCCGAAGAGCCGCTTGCGCCTGCCATCCTGGCCCTCTACACGACCACCGGCGAGCCGCAGTTGATCGACGCCGTCAATGTCGGACTTGATCGTGAAACGGGCCTGATCGAGTCGGGCGCGCTCGATCTCGGCGATGGTACGCAAGCGATCGTCAGCGAAAGCAGCCACTGGAATTCGAACCAGACATATCGCACAACCAGCATCGTACTGGCGGAAGCGAACCAACTGCAAAGTGTCGATGACATCCTGACACTCTCTGAGCGTTACTGCGGGCTGAATCGCCTGCAGGAGCCGGTGATTTCGGTTGAGCCGGAAAAGACAGGCGGAAGAGCCGCCATTCGAGTCGAGGTAAGGCTGCGCGACGAGAAGGTCGAAGAAAGCTGCGATACACAGAAGGAGCTTTCAAACGCACGAACCGTATCGGTGCTCTATCACTGGAACGGCGCAACCAAGACCTATCAACCGGACTCGCAGGACCTGAAACGCCTGGAAGACGAAAACGAGAAGCGCTTCTGATGCATGTCGCGGAAAAGTGGGACCCGGTTTCCCGGTAACGACAGGCATAAAAACAAGGACTTTAAAGCACATCTCATGAATCCGGAAAATGAAGATGTGCTTTGGAGTAATACCGGCGATAACGAAATCGCCTGCAATGCTCTATATCTTTGGTTTGACGCAATTCCGGACGCAAAACCGGTTCCCACTTTTGCTGGAATTGCTCTGAAACATGCCGAGCAAAAGCCTGCAGCGCGCTTACGGCAACGAGACGAACCATGCCTCATCGCTCCGAAAGCCGACCGCCTCGAACGAAACGCCCGGCCCTCCTCACTGGAAGGCCGGGCGTTGCGTTTACCCGAACGGGGTGATCCGGTCAGAACTTCAGACCGAGACCCACATTCACGACATTCTGCTTGAAGTCGCTGTTCACTCCGAGAATATCCTTGTTGCCGAAGTCGTTGTAGCGATATTCGACACGTGTGAAGAGCTGGTCGGTCACGGCATAATCGAAGCCGGCGCCGAGCGTCCAGCCGTTCAACATCTTGTCTTCGCCGAAACCGGGACCATCGACGGAGAAGTTCGTCGCTGTCCAGCCACCCGCTGCGTAAAGCAGCGCGCGATCCATGGCGTAACCCACGCGACCGCGAACAGAGCCGTTCAGGCCCGTCTTGACGTCCACATCACCGTAGCTGTTCTTGTTCCAGTCGTAGTTTAGGTCGCCTTCGACACCGACGATGACATTGTTGCCGACATCGAAGTTCCAGCCGGCGAAGCCGCCGAACCGGCCGCCATCGAAGTTGTCGGAGGCAGAGCCGACGCCATCGTAGAAGTCACCGTTACCCCAACCGTAACCGCCATGAGCGCCGACATAGCCACCCGCCCAGGAGAACACCGGCGCGGCCTCGACGGCTTGCGGAGGCGGTGCTGGAGCCTCAACGACGGCATCTGCCGCAAGGGCCGTTGAGGAGATCGCCGCAGCGGCAACCGAGCCAAGCAAAAGTTTCTTCAACATAGAGGTACACTCCTATCTCGCAGTCCCGCGCCGGGCAGGATCATGCGGTTGGTCATGACGTACATGTCATGGTGCTATAACGAGCACGAGGTGCCACTTTGTTCCCCATACGGGGCGATTTTTAGGCGAAGCTTTAAAAGCAGGACACGAGACCGTTACCAGATTTCGACATCGGCGGGCTGCCACAACGAAAACGCCCCCTCCCTGTGGATAGGGAGAGGGCGCCAGTCCCGCCGCCGCGACGGGATGAAAGGCTCGCATGCAACCGGCGGCTCAGATGCCGGAGCAGCCCCCTCCGAACGCATCGAACTCTATCGGTGGTGCGAGCCTGTCTCTCAGATTTCAGGCCGCGCGGCGATAGGCCGGGGCCGACAGCTTGCGACCGGAGGCGACGATCATGCCTGCGGCACCATCGAGCCAGTCTTCCTTGAGCTCCAGCGCCAGGAACCGATCGCGGGCAAACGGGCCGGGCATGACCAGATGCTGTGCCTTGCTAGCGAAGAAGCCGAACCGTTCGTAATAAGGCGCATCGCCAACCAGCAGGATGGCGCCATGGCCACGATTCCTCGCCTCCAGAATGGCCGCACGCATCAATGCCGAACCGATACCTTTGCCCTCATGCGCCGCATCGACGGCGAGCGGGCCCAGCAGCAGAGCCTCGATGACGGTGCCGTCACGACCGACACCGGCCTCGACATTCCACAGCCGGACGGTGCCGACAACATGGCCGTCCCGGTCACGGGCAACCAACGCCAACCCTTCCGCCGGCAGACGACCGCGACGGATCTTCTCCGACGACTTCTTGCGGCGATCCGCGCCCATGGCGCGATCGAGCAGGGCTTCGCGCGCGACGACATCCGCCGGCGTTTCGACATCGATGACAAAGGCAGGTGCAGGCGCAAAGAATGCGCGCACGCTATCAAGAACAGCGGCCATTGTGGCCTCCCGAACCAAGAGAGTTTCCGATGATGTTGTTTTTGTTGCCGTGCCGGTCACGCCGGCACGGTCGACATCAGATAACGTAGGCCTTGAGCGGCTCGAAACCGTTGAAGGCGACCGCCGAGTAGGTCGTCGTGTAGGCGCCGGTGCCTTCGATCAGAACCTCGTCGCCGATCGTAAGCGACACCGGCAGCGGGTACATGTTCTTTTCGTACAGCACATCAGCGGAATCGCAGGTCGGGCCGGCGAGCACGCAGGGCTCCATCTCGTCAGCATCGCGAGCGGTGCGGATCGGGTAGCGGATCGCCTCGTCCATGGTTTCGGCGAGACCGCCAAACTTGCCGATGTCGAGGAAGACCCAGCGATTCGCATCGTTGTCGGACTTCTTCGAGACGAGGACGACCTCGGCCTTGATGACGCCGGCATTGCCAACCATGCCACGGCCCGGCTCGATGATCGTGCGCGGGATATGGTTGCCGAAGTGCTTTTTCAGCGCACCGTTGATCGCGCGGCCATAGGCTTCCGCCGACGGGATGTCGCGCAGATACTTGGTCGGGAAGCCGCCACCCATGTTGACCATCTGCAGGTGAATGCCCTGCTTGGCCAGCGAAGTGAAGACACGCTTGGCATCGCCAAGAGCCGCATCCCAGGCATCGACCTTGGTCATCTGCGAACCGACATGGAAGGACACGCCGTAGGACTCGAGACCGAGCTGGTGTGCATAGACCAGCACGTCGACCGCCATCTGCGGAACGCAGCCGAACTTGCGCGAAAGCGGCCATTCGGCGCCTTCGCCATCGGTCAGTACGCGGCAGAACACGCGGGCGCCGGGAGCGGCGCGCGAGATCTTTTCGACTTCCTCATGGCTGTCGACGGCGAAGAGATCAACGCCGAGAGCGTTTGCGCGCGCGATGTCGCGTTCCTTCTTGATCGTGTTGCCGAAGGAGATGCGGTCGGCGGAAGCACCGGCGTCGAGCGCCATCTGGATCTCGGCAACCGAAGCGCAATCGAAGCTCGAGCCCATGGAGGCGAGCAGCGACAGGATTTCCGGAGCCGGGTTGGCCTTCACGGCGTAGTAGATCGAGCTGTCCGGCAGGGCGTGACGGAAAGCGCTGTAATTGTCGCGCACGACGTCGAGATCAACCACGAGGCAGGGACCTTCGGGACGTCGGGTGTTGATGAAGTCGAGAATACGAGCGGTGGCCATGGGTGTATCCCTCACAAGTTCCAAGGATCCCGAACCCATTGCCGGGCGCGAGAGGACAAAGGACGAAGAGACATCGCACGAATCCAGTTGGTGGAGACACTGGTGCCGTACGAACGCTCAACGCGCGAAACGATGGATAAACGCCCTCTCGATCGAGAGCATGAATCCGCTTTGTCTGCCATGGATTGGAAGGTTAACCCTACCGCACTTCCGGCAATGATGGTGTGCCTCTTCAGTGACCCCGGCTGATGGAAAGCCGGGAGAGAACCAGAAAGGCCCGCACCGTCGTTGCTTCAAGATGTCCTCGCATTTCCCGGTTGGCCGGAATAGCGACTGGAGGGGTTAGTTCCAGGTACCTTACCGATGACCTCACCTTAGGGATAAATCCCAGTTCGAGGGTCGGCGGACACCCACAGGCACGTGCGACTTTGGGCAGCCCGTGAGATATGAATATTCGTCGTCATAATCAAGAGGTTTTTGCAGCCGTCATAAGGAAATTGATTGAACAATCCCTCGTTTTGTTCACTATTCCGAACAAATCAGGAGAAAGACCGCTTCATGGACACGCTCACCCGCATTCGCGCCTTCATCGACGTGGTCGAAGCAGAGGGTTTTTCCGCCGCTGCGCGCAAGACCGGGCGCTCCAAGGCCCTTCTCTCGAAATATGTGCGTGAACTGGAAGACGAACTCGGCGCCCTGCTGCTCAACCGCACGACCCGGCAGTTCTCGCTGACCGAGGCAGGTCACACCTATTACCGCACCGCCGCCGACATCCTGAAAGAAATCGACAACCTCGCCGACCTCGTGCGCGAGAACAACACCGACCTGAAGGGCAAGCTGAAGGTCACGGTTCCCAGAACCTTCATCGACGCGGATGTCGGTCAGTCGCTCATCGATTTTGCCAAGGAACATCCCGATCTTTCGCTTGAGATCGTCGCCGACGACCGTTTCGTCGACATGATCGAGGAGGGCTTCGACCTTGCTATCCGCATCACCCGCCTCGACGATTCGGGCCTGATCGCCAAGAAGCTTTCGGATTTTCGCGTGTATGCCTGCGCAACGCCCGACTTCGTGACGAAATACGGCCCCCTCACTCACCCGCAGGAACTCTCCCGGGTGCCGGTACTCATCGACACCAATTCCCGCTCCCACAACAGCGTGAAATTCGTCGAAGCCGACGGTTCGCAGATTTCGGTCGCCGTCAGCGGCCCGATCGAGGTCAACAGCCCGCAGGCGACGTTGCGGGCGGCGCGCGCCGGCCTCGGCATCGCGATGATCCCCGATTTCATCGCCAGGCCCTATATCGCTTCGGGCGAACTCGTTTCCCTGTTCGATGAATATGTAACCAAGGACCGCGGCATCTATGCCGTCTATCCCCACCGTCGCTACTTGCCTGCCAAGGTTCGCGTCTTCGTCGACTATCTGAACGGCTGGTTCCGCAAATATGCGTGAGGCGGCGGGAGCCGTGTAAGCGAGTCCCATTTCCGTCCCAATCCGCGGGCAAGAGAGAAACATTCGCGAGCCGCATGAAAGAGGAAGAGGGCATGGGAAAAAGACTGGCGATGTGGGCTGCGTTTCTGTCGCTGGCACCTCTTCCGGCCTTCGCCCATCCGCACATCTTCGCCGAGGCGCGCCTTGAGGTAATCGCCGGCGATGACGGCAATGTTGCGGAGCTGCGCAACGTCTGGCGCTTCGATGACGTCTTCTCCTCGAGCGTCCTGATGGACTTCGATACGAATTCCGACCTGAAGCTTGACCATAGCGAACTGCACGAGATCGCGGAAACCATCCGCACCTCGCTCGCCGACTACGGCTATTTCACCTTCATCACCAGCGACGGCGCACCTGTTTCCGTGGCCAAGCCCGACAATTTTCACGTCGATTTCAAGGATCACCAGCTCCTCGTTTTCTTCGTCGTGAAACCCGACAGGAAGGTGCCGATCAAGGGCAATCTTTCCTTCGGCGTTCACGATCCCACGCTCTATACCGCCATCGATTTTGCCAAGGATGAAGACATCGTGGTCGAAGGCGCCGGTTTCCAGAAGTGCAGGCACAAGGTCATCCGCCCGAACCCCGACGAGGTGATCGCGCAGAACCAGTCGTCGCTGACGGAAGCCTTCTTCAGCGACCCCGCCGGCACCGACATGGGCAAACTCTTCGCGACCCGGCTCGAGGTGACATGCTGATGCGCCGCCTTGCCCTGCAAGCGCTGGCGCTCGCCGCCATGATCGGAGCAGCGGCAACCGTCGCCCATGCGGCCTCGCCGCTGGGGATTGGCACGGCGGAACCATCCTTTCAGGCGACAGGCCTCTTTGGCGGCTGGCTCGGCTGGATCAACCAGCACCAGCAGGCCTTCTATCGCTCGCTGACCGGCGCGCTGAAGGCGATGCGGGAGGATCCCTCCGCCCTGACGCCCCTGCTCGGCCTGTCCTTCGCCTACGGCGTCTTCCATGCGGCCGGCCCGGGTCACGGCAAGGCCGTGATCTCCTCCTACATGATCGCCAACGAAACAGAGTTGAAGCGCGGCATCGCGATCTCCTTCGTTTCCGCCTTCCTGCAGGGCGTGGTGGCAATCGCAATCGTGGCCGCCGCCTATTTCGTTCTGCGCGGCACCGGCATCACCATGACGGCAGCGACCAACGCCATGGAAATCGCAAGCTTCGGCATGGTCATAGCCTTTGGCGTCTGGCTACTGCTGCGCAAGCTCAGGAGTATCCGGGTAACCCGGCAGGCTCCCGTGAGCGCCGGCCTGTTCGATACAGCCCTGCCGGCAGGGCCGGCAGCGACCACCGGGCTGAGCTTCCGCGTCGATGTCCTGGATCATGATCACACCAGGCTTGCCCCGGGTGTAGTCTGCGCCGATTGCGGCATGACCCACCTGCCCGATCCGAAGATGTTGTCACAGCAGGATTTCAGCCTGCGCGAGGCCTGGTCCGCCATCGTCGCGGTAGGCCTTCGCCCCTGCTCGGGCGCGCTGCTGGTCATGACCTTCGCGCTTCTGAACGGACTTTATCTCGGCGGCGCTCTTTCCGTTTTCGCCATGGCGCTCGGCACGGCGATCACCGTTTCAGCGCTGGCCATCATCGCCGTATCGGCCAAGTCGCTTGCCGTGCGCATCTCCGGTCCCGGCACGCCGACCGCAAGAAGGGTTGCGACGATCATCGAGATCGCCGGCGCGCTTTTCGTCATTCTGCTGGGAGCCGTACTGCTTGCCGCAGCGCTTCACGGCTGAGGTTTGTCGGAGCCGCCGGCATGGCGGCGCTGATAGCGGGCGCGAAGCCAGAGCACGATGAAGAAGGACATGATGCCGACCGTCCCGACGATGGTCGCGAGAACGGGCGAGTAATCACCGATCCACAGGACCACCGACGGCAACGCCATAAGAACCAGCGAGAAACCGATCACGACGGCTGCCGCCGCCAGTACCGGTGAACGGCCCTGCTCTTCGCCGCTCATGCCGCACCGCCAGCCGTCAAACCGGCACGAATGTCTTCCAGCTTGCGGATCTGCTTGCCCTCGGCATCGAAGTTTTCCGGGGAAAGCCATGCCTCGAAAGCAGCCTTCACCACCGGCCATTCGCCATCGATGATCGAGAACCATGCGGTATCACGGTTCTTTCCCTTGGACAGCATGTGCTGGCGGAAAACACCCTCGAAGGAGAAGCCGTAGCGCTTCGCCGTCGTCTTGCTGGGCTCGTTCTCGTTATGGCACTTCCATTCATAACGGCGGTAGCCGAGATCGTCGAAGACATTGCCCGCCATCAGGTAATGCGCTTCCGTTGCAAGCGGCGTACGGCTCATCTCAGGACCATGAGCGACGCCACCGACTTCGACGACACCGTTTGCCGGATCGGCGCGCATGTAGCTCGCCATGCCGACGACATTACCCGTCTTGTTATCGCGGAAGACATGCGTGACCCAGCCGCCCTTGGACTGCACGCCGGCAAGCCACGCGTCGAAGTCCGCGACACCGGCGAAATCCGGCTGGGTGAAGTAGGTGAGCAGCGGGTTGATGCCCTCGTCACCCAGCCCATGCCACAGCGCCTGCAGGTGTTTCTCCCGGTCATAGGGCTCCACGGTGACGAAACGGCCCTTCAGCGTCACCGGAGTCGGTGACGGACAGCCCTTGAATGTGGAAAGATCGCGCATGCTTGCCTCTTTACATTGTAGGGCAAAGCAGTAGGCCAGCCGCCCGTCAAAGGCAACCGGCCCAGATGCGACATGACCGCCGATAATCAGACCTTGGCGGCGGAAACCGTCGCTTCGATATGATCGACCAGCGCATCGGCGAGGCCGAGACGACCCGCCAGCAGATCGAGATAGCCCCGTTCGGCACGGCTATCGGGCTCGATCGCCAACCGCGACGCCGTATAAAGCTCGACCTTCTGTTCCTCGGTCCTGGCGGCGGCGACGAGCGAATCGAGATCTGTCGGCGCCGAAAGTTCGGCCTCGATGAACGTCTCGGCTTCCGCGCCGAGGCCGGACAGATGGATCTTGTCCATGATGTGGCGGCGCTCTTCGGTATCGATGTGACCGTCCGCCTTGGCGGCAGCGATCATGGCCCGGACAAGGGCGAGTGCGAAGTCGTCGCTTGCGCCTGGCGCTTCATGGCTGAAGGGGGAATCCGTGGGCGCCGGCAAGAGTACCGGCTCAACGGAAGGCGCGTCCTGCGGAGCCTTGCCGGCCTGATAATTCTTGTAGGCCTGATAGCCAAGGCCGGCGATGGCGGCAAGGCCGCCAAGCTTCAATGCGTTACCGCCGAGCGAGCGGCCGGTCTTTGTACCGAGTAGAACGGCGGCAATCGCACCGGTCGCAAGGGGATTATCCTTGGCGAGCTGGACGATATCTCCAGCCTTCTGCTTCACGCTGCCATTCGCCCCCGGCACCTGCGAACCGAGGAATTGGTCAAGCAGCTTCTTCGCATCGAACATCGGTCTCTCCCTGACTTTCGTTGTCGAAAGCTAAATAGGGAGGCAATGATGAAATTACAAAGACGCCACCCGACCTTTCTCGCCAGGCGCGGCCGATCAGCCGGCGAGAGCCGCAGCTTCGGCGGCAAGCTTGGTAATGCCTGCCCAGTCACCGGCGGCAACCAGCTCCTTCGGCGCGACCCACGAGCCGCCGACGCAGACGACGTTCGGCAGACTGAGATAGTCCTTGGCATTCTTGAGCGAAATGCCGCCGGTCGGGCAGAAAAGCGTGCCTGCCAGCGGCGAGGACAGGGCTTTCAGATAGGCTGCGCCACCGGCCTGCTCGGCCGGGAAGAACTTCAGCACCTGATAGCCTTCCTCGCGAAGGGCCATAACTTCACTCGCGGTCGCTGCACCCGGCAGCAGCGGAATATCGGAATTACGGGCGGCACCCAGCAATTCCTGCGTCGTGCCGGGACTGACGATGAATTGCGAACCGGCGGCGACAGCCGCATCGAAATGGGCGGCGTTCAGGATCGTGCCCGCGCCAACAACCGCACCTTCGACCTCATCGGCCACCCGGCGCACGGCTTCGAGCGCCGCGTCGGTGCGCATGGTGATCTCGATGGCCTTCAATCCGCCGGCAACCAGCGCCCTGGCAAGCGGCACCGCGCTTTCCACATCCTCGATGATCAGAACCGGAACAACCGGCTGCAGTTTCAAAGTGGAAAGAAGCTTTTCGGTTTTCGCGCCCATGGCAATGCCACCTCTTAAAACGATTGAAATCGACTGACGATTATCCCGCCAGCATGTCATTGTCGAGACAATTGCACTTCTCCTTCGTATTCCGTTTGGCCTCCTGCCAAAGTTAAGCTAGGTTAACGCCGGTTGTCAGCCCGGGAGAAGTCCATGGCAAAGGAAATCGAGCGAAAGTTCCTTGTGGCAAATGATGGATGGAGGTCGCAGACCACATCCGCCACGCCGATGCGGCAGGCCTATCTCTCGGTCAACAGTGACCGTTCCGTACGTGTTCGCACCAGCAATGAGGAGACTGCCAAGCTGACGATCAAGTTCGGCTCGAGCGCGCTCGTACGCGATGAATTCGAATACACGATCCCGCTGGAAGAAGCCGCCGAGATGATGGAATTTGCGGTCGGCAACGTCATCGAGAAGGTGCGCTATACCGTCGAGGTCGCAGGGTTCACCTGGGAAGTCGACGTTTTCGAAGGCGCCTATCGCGGGCTGGTAATTGCCGAGGTTGAGCTGAAATCGGAGACTGACCGTCCCCTGATCCCCGATTGGGTGGGCCGTGAAGTGACCGGCGACCGCCGCTATTCCAACCAGGCGCTGGCGACCGAACGCCTGAAGCCAGAGCTCGTGCATGCCGTATCGAATTAGGCCCGGACGTGCCTTCGGCGAGGAAGTCCGCTCCATCGCCGTCGAACAGCTTCAACTGGCCATTGCCGCCTTCGAGGAACAGCCGAAAGGCCTGCATGAAGCGATCCACGAGGCGAGAAAGAAATTCAAGCGAGTGCGGTCACTCTACCGCCTGATCGCGCTCGACAAACCCGATTTCCGCGCCACAGAAAACGCCCGCCTGCAGGAAACGGCGCGGACATTGTCACTGGTGCGCGACGCCACCGCCCTTATCGAGACCGTCAGCTATCTTGAAACCCACGCCCTTAACGACGACGAGCGTCGTGCCCTTGTTCGTGCGCGCGAAAAGCTCACCGAACGTCGCGACGGACTGGCATTGTCGGAAACGGACCTGCCGCAAAAGGCCAGCGCGGCGGTAGAAAGCTGTCGCGCCGCCATCGCGGCCGTCGAGGACGCCGATTTTCCGCAAAGCGCGAGGAAGACCGCGCGCCTTCTGGCCAGGGGCTGGAAGAAAAGCCTGACGCGCGGAAGGAAGGCGCTAGAGGCATGCCACGGCGGAGCCCATGCCGAACTCTTTCACGAATTGCGCAAGGCGGGACAGGCCTACTGGATGAATCTTGCACTTCTCAGGGACATCTGGCCATCGGCCATGAAGGCAAAGCGCGCCGAGGCGGGAAATCTTGTCACACTGCTCGGACACGAACACGACCTCGCCCTTCTGGTCGATCTTGTCGACCGGGAACCCGCGACGCTCGGCGATGGCGAGGAAGTCTCGCACCTGATCAGCGCCATCATCCGCCAGCAGCAGGAACTGCGCCACGACGCGCTGGAACTTGCTGAAAGGGTCTTCGCCGACCGGCCGGCGCGGGAAGCGCGCGCAATCGAAGCCTTGTGGATCGAAGCCGCGACCGGCTGAAAATACTGACAGAAAATGTCAGCAGGCCTGCTAGTATCGGCCGATGACCCGTTCCACGCGCCTCCTGTCGCTTCTGCAGATCCTGCGCAGCCACCGCCGCCCGGTCGCCGGCCGGACGCTTGCGGACGAACTCGGCATTTCTCTCCGCACGCTCTACCGCGACATCGCCGCACTTCAGGCAGAGGGTGCCGAAATCGAGGGCGAACCCGGCTTCGGCTACGTTCTGCGTCCGGGCTACATGCTGCCTCCCCTGATGTTCTCCCCGGATGAGATCGAGGCGCTGGTGCTCGGCATGCGGCTGGTGGCCAACCGAACCGATCCGCAGCTCGCCCTTGCCGCCCGAGACGCGCTGTCCAAGATCGATGCCGTTCTCCCCGCCGACTTGAGGGCAAAGATGGCAGCAAGCCCGCTGCTGGCAGGCGGAAAACCACATCTTCCGGACGATCAGGTGGACCTCGGCCTTCTGCGCAAGACAATTCAGGACGAACGGCCATTGCGGATCGCCTATCACGATGACAAGGGCAGCGCCACCGAACGCATCATATGGCCCTTCGCACTTGCTTTCTTCGATGGCGCCCGCGTGCTTCTCGCATGGTGCACGCTGCGCAACGACTTCCGCCATTTTCGCACGGACAGGATGGAGATCCTCGAACAGGGACAAGACCGCTATCCCCGTCGCCGCACCCAGCTATTGAAGGAGTGGCGACAGAAGACCGGTATTGTCGACCGCCTCTTCTGACAAAGCATCCTGCTGCCATTTTCTGACAGCATACCGGTCTAGTCTCGGGCTCTCGAAAAAGGAGAACCCCATGACACCGAACCTCACCATCCTCTATGTCGACAGCCCGGAAAAGAGCGTTGCCTTCTACGCTGGCATCTTCGGCGTGAAGCCCGTCGAACAATCTCCAACCTTCGCCATCTTCGTCTTTCCCGGCGGCATCAAGCTCGGCCTGTGGTCACGTCACACCGTCGAGCCTGCGCCAACGGGCGCAGCGGGCACGGTCGAAATCGCTGTTCCGCTGGCAAGCCCCGCAGCAGTCGATGAAGCCTGGGCGAAAATAGGCCACGCCGGACATACCGTCCTGCAATCGCCTGTAGAGATGGAATTCGGCCGCACCTTCCTGCTTGCCGATCCGGAAGGACACCGCATCCGCTTTTACAATCCTCCGGTCTGACCGCCATGGCCTGGATCATCGTAGCTTCCGCCGATCATGTCGCTGGCGGCGTTGCCGGCGGCTTCGTACAGGCCTGCCATGGAAAGGATGCGCCGCTCAGGCGCATCCGGCCCGGAGAGACGGTCATCACCTATTCGTCTTCCGCGATCTTCGGTCAGGCGGTGCCACTCAAGGCCTTCACCGCCATTGGCACCATCCTTGAGAGGCCGCCTTATCGCGTGAAGATGATGGAAGGTTTTCATCCCTCCCGCCGTGATGTCGAATGGCATGCCTCGCAGCCCGCCCCGATCCGGCCCCTGCTCGACCGACTGGAACTGACCAGAGGAAAACGGAACTGGGGCTATGTCTTCCGCTTCGGCATCCTGCGCATAACCGAGGAGGATGCGGCAATCATCGCTTCGGCCATGAATGCGGGCACGACGAATGCGGGCACGACGCCGCTCTCTTCCGAGCCCAGGGAAACGCTCCAGTTGCCACTGTTCGGAATTTGACAAAATTCAAAGTGCGGCCGAATGCGCGAAAACCGTTGCTTCGCAGCGGCTGAGGCAGTATTTCCCGGGCCATGACCGACGATCTCCAGACCCCTCGCCATGAAGAGAGCGGCGCCTTCTGCGTCGCCGCGCTCTATCATTTCGCCCGTTTCCCGCGTTACGAAAGTTTCCGCGAGCCGCTCACCGCGCTTTGCCGCGAAAACGGCATCAAGGGCACCTTGCTTCTGGCCGCCGAGGGCATCAACGGCACCGTCGCCGGAACCGACGAGGGCATCGCGAAACTGCTCGCCTTCCTGCACGCCCAGCCGGAATTCGCCGAACTGGTGCACAAGGAAAGCCGCGCATCGAAGATGCCTTTCCTGCGCATGAAGGTGCGGCTGAAGAAAGAGATTGTCACCATGGGCGTCGATGGCATCGACCCCAACAAGATCGTCGGCACCTATGTCGACCCGAAGGACTGGAACGCCCTGATCTCGGATCCCGAAACCATCGTGATCGACACCCGTAACGACTACGAGACGGCGATCGGTATCTTCAAAGGCGCGATCGATCCCAACATCAAGACCTTCCGCGAATTTCCCGACTGGATGCGCAACAATCCCGGCCTGCACAACAAGCCGAAGATCGCCATGTACTGCACCGGCGGCATCCGCTGCGAAAAGTCGACCGCCTTCGCCAAGGAAATCGGCTTCGATGAAGTCTATCACCTCAAGGGCGGCATTCTGAAGTATCTCGAGGAAGTGCCGCCGGAAGAAAGCCTCTGGGACGGCGCCTGCTTTGTCTTCGACGAGCGCGTCTCGATCACCCACGGCCTTGAGGAAGGCGAGCACACGCTCTGCCATGCCTGCCGCTATCCCTTGACGGCGGAAGAAGTGAAGTCGCCGCTGTTCGAGGAAGGCGTCACTTGCCCCCACTGCTACAACGACCGCACCGAAGCCGACCGCGACCGTTATCGCCAGCGCCAGCAGCAAATTGCCTTGGCCAGGAAGCGCGGCGAACGGCACATGGGCAGCTGACGCCACAGGCAACTCGGGAACGGGCTATTTGCCCTTCCCGTCCCGACTGTGATGTTCCTTGACGTTATCGATTTCATACATCAGCGCCTTGAAAGCGATGATTGCCTTGTCATCGCTAAGCTTGCGGTCACTGACCATCGGCTCCAGCGTCGCGATCACCAGACGCAGAGCGTCCTCCACTCGGCCGAGCTGCTTGCCATAGCTTGCGACCCCACTCAGGATATCCTTCTCCACCTCGGGATTGGTCGAAGGACCGAGATCGATACTGAGGTTGAACAACCCCACCTGACTGCCGGCGCCCGGACTGAAAATCCATGTCCAGGGATTGATCGTCTGCGAAACATCGCCTGAGAACGGCGCATTGAATACGGGAAGCTGAAGCCGGGCCATCGTCACCTCCATTGCAATCAATGGAGGCAGTTTCCGTTGTTGCGGCGCAAAATGCAATCTTCATCCGCGCAAACGAAAAAGCCCCCTCGTTGCGGAGAGGGCTCTTCGGATTGTCGATTGCTGACGAGGATCAGAACGCCGGGATCAGGGCGCCCTTGAACTCTTCGTTGATGAAGGCCTTGATGCTGTCGTCGTGGTAGGATTCGACCAGCGTCTTCACCCACGGAGCGTCCTTGTCGGCCGTGCGGACGGCGATGACGTTGGCGTAGGGCGACTTTTCACCTTCGATGGCGATGGCGTCGGTCTTCGGATGCAGGCCGGCTTCCATGGCGTAGTTGGTGTTGATGACGGCGGCGTCGACGTCATCGAGCGAACGCGGCAGCTGGGCAGCGTCGAGTTCGGCGAACTGGATGTTCTTCGGGTTCTCGGTCACGTCAGCCGGACCAACCTTCAGGCCCTTGGTTTCGTCAACCTTGATCAGGCCCTTGGAAGCCAGAACGAGAAGCGCGCGGCCGCCATTGGTCGGATCGTTCGGGATACCAACGGTTGCGCCGTCCTTCAGCTCGTCGAGGCTCTTCACCTTCTTGGAATAGACGCCCATCGGGGTGGTGATGGTCGTGCCGACGCTGACGATGTCGAAGCCACGGTCAGCGATCTGGTTGTCGAGGTACGGCTGGTGCTGGAAGGAGTTGGCGTTAAGGTCGCCATCGGCCAGCGCCTGGTTCGGAACGACGTAATCGGAGAACTCGACGATCTCGATGTTGAGGCCCTTCTTGGCGGCGATTTCCTTCACCTTTTCCATGATCTGGGCGTGTTCGCCGGCGGTCACGCCGACCTTGATGTCTTCCGCGAGAGCTGCGCCGGCGGAAAAGAGAGCTGCGATGGCAGCGGCGACGATCAGTTTCCTCATTGTGTTTTCTCCTTGGGTTTACTGAAGGGAGGTTTCAGTTCTTTCGGCTGCGCTTGTCGAAGCGCCGGGCCAGCGTGTCGCCGGCGCTCTGCACGGCCTGCACCAGCACGATCAGCACGACGACAACAGCCAGCATCACTTCCGGCATGAAGCGCTGGTAGCCATAACGGATGCCCAGATCGCCGAGACCGCCGCCGCCGACCGCGCCGACCATGGCCGAGTAGCCGATCAGGCTGACGAGCGTCAGGGTCAGCGCCAGCGTGATGCCGGGCAGCGCCTCGGCCAGCAGCACCTTGGTAACGATCTGGAATGGTGTGGCGCCCATGGCGCGCGCGGCCTCGATCAGCCCCTTGTCCACTTCCCGGATCGCCGCCTCGATCAGGCGGGCGATAAACGGAACGGTCGAGATCGTCAGCGGCACGATTGCGGCAATCGTGCCGATCGAGGTGCCAGTGATGAACCGGGTCAGCGGAATGATGGCCACCACGAGGATGATGAACGGCGTCGAACGCAGCGCGTTGACGATCAGCCCCATGATGCGATTGACCGCCGGCGCGGCGAACAGTTCGCCCTTGCCGCTGGTGGCAAGGAACACACCCATCGGCAGGCCGATCACGGTGCCGATCAGTCCGGCGGCGCTCACCATCTGCAGGGTCTGCCAGAGGGCTTTCAGGAGCAGGTTTACGAGCATCTCAGGCGCCATAGCCGAGCACCTCCGTGGCAAGACCGGTCTGCTGGTAGAAACGGTTGGCCCGCTCCAACGTCGCCGGATCGGCCGGATAGGAAACCACCAGCGAGCCGAAGGGTTCACCGGCAATCTCGTCGATCGCGCCCGCAAGAATGTTGACGTCAGGACCGATCTCCGCGACGAGACGCGCGGTCAATGGCTGGAAAGCCGTCTCGCCGAAAAAGATCAGCCGCACGAGTGCGCGGTCGCCCGCCACGGGTTCTGCCTTCAGATCCGAGCGGATCCACTCAGGCAGCTTGGCGCCGATCGAGGCCGACAGCAGCGCCTGTGTCGTCTCATGACGCGGCCTTGTGAAGACGTCGAAGGTACGGCCGCTCTCGACGATCAGCCCCTTGTCGATCACCGCAACTTCCGAGGCAATGGTCTTCACCACTTCCATCTCGTGGGTGATGAGCAGCACCGTCAGGTCGAGATCGCGGTTGATGGTCTTCAGAAGTTCGAGGATCGACTGCGTGGTCTCGGGATCGAGCGCCGAGGTCGCCTCGTCCGAAAGCAGAAGCTTCGGCTCGGTGGCTAGAGCGCGGGCGATGCCGACACGCTGCTTCTGCCCGCCGGAAAGCTCGGCGGGATAACGTCCTGCCTTGTCGGAAAGACCGACGAGATCGATCAGCGGCCTGACCCGCGCATCGATCGCCTTGCGGTCAATGCCGGCAATTTCCAGCGGCAGGGCGATATTGTCATAGACGGTGCGCGACGACAGCAGGTTGAAGTGCTGAAAGATCATGCCGACCGAACGGCGAAGGGTGCGAAGGCCCGCCTCATCGAGCGCGCCGACATCGACGCCATCGACCAGAACCTTGCCCGAGGTCGGCAGTTCTAGACCATTGACCAGCCGGATCAGAGTCGACTTGCCGGCACCGGAACGGCCGATGATACCGGTGATCGCGCCCTTGGGCACCACATAGTCGATACCGCCAAGCGCGGTGAAAGCCGGCTGTCCGTTAGCGCCACCGAAATGCTTGGTCACGCCTTCGAAAGCCACCATCGGACGTCCGGCTGCTACGGCAGGCGCACTCATCGGCCGCCTCCTCTTGAGGCATTGCGCGAAATGGGTCGGTTCTTCATGAAAGTCTCTTCGGTGAACGCCGTCACTCAACGGCAAAGATGATCGCAGGCCGGATAATACTACCGCGGCATACACATTCGGACGATATTGCGCCGATCTAGCATCTTTGACTTCACCTTTTCAAACCCGCCCACGGCAAATCGGCAGCAAATCTGCCATGCGCCGTGGAAAGCGGATTTGCTTATGACTCCGAAAGCTCCGGCCTGCCGAGAGATATTTTGCCCAAAGCAACCGCATTTCCGGAAAATTTGTCCAACCGGAGAAAATTCTCTCCAATAAGCCGACAACCATTCTTCCGTGCCGGAAACCGGTTAGCAAGATGCGGATAGGCAACGCCTTGTCGCAGCACGAAAGTCCACGCAACCCGACACGGAGACGAGGCTGCCGGACAAAAACCGACAGCCTCAAGCATTACTTTACTTCAATGACGAAGTCGTCCTTCGAACGGCGCACCTTCTTGAGGTTCACCAGCCAGTCGCCGTCCTCCTGCCGATAACCGATCGGCATGATCGTCACCGAGCGCAGGCCACGCTCGCGCAGGCCGAGGATTTCATCGAGCTTGTCAGGATCGAAACCCTCCATCGGCGTCGCATCGACACCTTCGAAAGCGGCCGCCGTCAGGCCGATGCCGAAGCCGATATAGGCCTGTCGGGCGGCATGCTCAAAATTCACCTTTTCATCGCGCGGCGGATAGAGCGAAAGCAGGCGCTGGCGATAGGCTTCCCAGCCCTCGTTCTTGAAGCCGCGCTCTTCGTTGACGAGATCGAACATCCCGTTGATCCGGTCCGGCGTGTAGTTGTCCCAAGCCGCGAATACGAGCAGATGCGAGCCTTCCGTAACCTGCGTCTGGTTCCAGGCAATCTCCTGGATCTTCGCCCGCACGTCAGGATTGGTCACGACGAGGACTTCGTAAGGCTGCAGGCCGCTGGAGGTCGGCGCAAGGCGGATCGCTTCGAGGATGCGTTCGACCTTCTCCTGCGGAACGACCTTGGAGGGATCCATCTTCTTGGTGGCGTAGCGCCAGTTGAGTTTTTCGAGAAGCACGGGGATAGCCTTCTGGTTTTACCGCCTTTCCGGCTAAGGACCCGGGAACGATCCAGAAGCGAAGAATAGACGGTATTGATTGGTAACCAGGCCTAGATAGGTAACTTGAAATGACACGCAAGAAGGCACATTTTTGATACCGGTTTGATGAGAGGAACCGTATGCACAGCCACTTCGATCCCGCCAAGTGCCAGACGGTGAGCGAGATATTGTCGCGCATCGGCGACAAATGGAGTGTGCTCATCATCATGAAGCTCGGCTCCGGCCCGTCGCGTTTCAGCGATCTCAAGCGATCCGTTGTCGGCATCTCCCAGCGCATGCTGACGCTCACCCTGCGCGCGCTCGAACGTGACGGCCTCGTCAGCCGAACGGTTCATCCGACCATTCCACCGAGCGTCGTCTACGAACTCACCGACCTCGGCCGCTCCTTATGGAAGCCGATAGAAGCCGTAGGCGGCTGGGTTTTCTGCAATCACGAAAAGATCTACGAGGCCCGCGCGGAATTCGACAGTCGCTACGCCACGTCGGAAGAAGACTCGGCAGAGATACAAGACCGGTAGCCGAAACGGAAACCAGCCGGACTGCAAGGCAATCCGGCTGGAATAACTCGCGGAAAAGGCAGCTGGCTATCAGCCCGCCTGATGGTTGCCCTTGTGGAACTGAGCCGCCAGTTCGCTATACCACTTGCCGCTCTTCTTGATGGTGCGCACCTGCGTGTCGTAATCGACATGCACGATGCCGAAGCGCATGCTGTAGCCCTCCGCCCATTCGAAATTATCCATCAGGCTCCAGGCAAAATAACCCGACATCGGGAAGCCGTCCTTGATGAGATCTGCGATCATGCCGATGTGCTCGACATAGTAATCGAGGCGCGGCTGGTCATTCACCTCACCGTTTTCGACTTCCATGTTATAGCAGGCGCCGTTCTCGGTGATGTAACAGACCGGCAGTTCGTAGCGGTTGTAAAGGCCGGAAACCAGCGACTTCAGCGCCGGCGCGTAAACTTCCCAGCCGATATCCGTCCTGACCTTGGAAACCGGCGGTGCGCCGATGGTTGCCGGGAATTCCGCGCCCGGCGTCGGATCGTCGGCGACCCGCATCGGCGTGTAGTAGTTCAGGCCCCACCAGTCGAGCTTCTGGTTGATGATCGCCATGTCGCCGTCTTCAATCGGCGGCATGCGGTCGCCGAGCGCCGACATGAACTCGGCCGGATACTGGCCGTTGATGATGGGATCGAAAAACACGCCGTTGTTGAACTGGAAGGCCCGTTCGGCCGCAGCCTTGTCCGCCGCGCTGTCGGAGGCTGCAATGACCTCATGGGCGTTGAGCACGATACCGGCCGGCACCTGCGGCGCCACCTGCCGGATGGCGTCGATGCCGAGACCGTGGGCGAGATTGGTGTAATGCAGCGCATGAAGTGCTGCATCCATGTTCCGTTCGCCGGGGGCATGAATGCCGTAGAGATGCGAAAGCCAGACCGAACACCACGGCTCGTTGAAGGTAGCAACCGAATCCAGCCGGTCCCCGAGCCGCGCCATGACGATCTTGGCATAGCGCTGGAAGGCATAAGCAGTGCTACGCGCCGTCCAGCCACCCTCGCCCATCAGGGCAAGCGGCAGGTCCCAGTGGTAAAGCGTCGCGAATGCCTTGATACCTCGGGCCTTCAGTCCGTCGATCAGCTTGTCGTAGAAATCGAGACCGGCCTCGTTGATACGACCCGTACCCTCGGGAATGATCCGCGGCCATGCGATCGAGAAGCGATAGGCGGAAACGCCCATCTCCTTCATCATGTCGAGATCCTGTTCCCACAGGTGATAGTGGTCGCAGGCGACATCGCCGTTGTGACGGCCATGGACGCGGCCCGGCATGTTGGAGAAGGCGTCCCAGATGGACGGCTTGCGGCCATCCTCCTTCGGAGCGCCTTCGATCTGGAAGGAAGCGGTGGCGACACCGAATACGAAATCGCCGGGAAAGCGATCGGCAAGGCTTTTCGGATCGATCATCTGGTCACTCGTTTTTGCTGACGCGCCGGACGGTAGGACGGGATTTTCGCCGGAACGTTGAATTTGGCCGCGGGCGGTTTAGACCAAAGTAGCCCCGCGGTACAACCCGCAAGCCCCTTTTTCTGCAACGTTTCAGAATTTACGATCGACAAAAACCCAGAGAAAGTGCAGTGGTGAACGTATTCCACCGCTGCACGACCCGTCAGATATTGACCCACGCCCCGTCCTTCTTCGACGAAGCCACGCAGGCCTCGACGAAGGCAACACCCTTCACGCCGTCGTCGATGGTCGGATAGACCACCGCTGGATCGACCGGTTTGCCTGACTTGAAAGCGCCAATCGCCAGCGCTGCCTCAGAATAGATCGTGGCGAAAGCTTCGAGATAACCCTCGGGATGACCTCCCGGAATACGGCTGACACGGGCGGCTGCGGCCCCGGCTCCCGCACCGTTGCGGGTCACAAGACGCTTCTGTTCGCCGAATGGCGTGAACCACAGATAGTTCGGATTTTCCTGCTGCCATTCGAACCCGCCCTTCGTGCCGTAGACGCGAAGCTTCAGCGCATTCTCGTTGCCGGGAGCGACCTGGCTGCACCACAGCATGCCCTTGGCGCCACCTTCGAAACGCAGGAGCACATGGCCGTTGTCATCGACCCGGCGTCCCTCGACGAAACTGTCGAGATCGGCGGCAAGGCTCTTCAGTGTAAGGCCGGTAACGAAGGACGCGAGATTGAAGGCATGCGTGCCGATGTCGCCGGTCGCACCACCGACGCCCGACTGCTTGGGATCGGTGCGCCACACCGCCTGCTTGGCGCCTGTCTGTTCCACCGCTTCCGTCAGCCAGTCCTGCGCATATTCCACCTGCACGACACGAAGATCACCCAGCGCGCCGGACGCGATCATCTCGCGAGCCTGCCGCACCATCGGATAACCGGTGTAATTGTGGGTGAGGATGAACAGCGCCTTCGACGCATCGGCCACCGCCTTCAGCTTCTTCGCGTCGTCGAGGTTCGAGGTCAGCGGCTTGTCGCAGATGACGTGGATGCCGCGTTCCAGAAAAGCCTTCGCCGCCGGATAATGCATGTGGTTCGGCGTCACGATGGACACAGCCTCGATGCCGTCGGGCCTCTTCGCTTCCCTCTCCGCCATCTCCTCGAACGAACCGTAGCAGCGCTCCGGATCGAGCCCGAGATCGCGCCCCGAAGCAATCGACTTTTCCGCCGTCGAAGAAAGCGCGCCCGCGACGAGTTCGAAGTGATCGTCCAGCCGCGCGGCCATGCGGTGCACTCCGCCGATGAAGGCACCTTGTCCGCCGCCGACCATACCGAGCCGGATGCGCTTTCCGCCTGCCGGGTCCGATTTGCCTGCTTCGATCGTCATGAAGTTTCTCCCTTGGTTTTGTTTCCATTCTTACGGGCGACGGGCTGGCTTTGCGGTTTGCCCGACGCTAGAATATTGTTGCGCAAGAGAAGGATGCCCTGACAGTGACCTTTTGAAGACCCTCCTCATCAGAGGCGAAAGCATCATCGCCGCCTGCCTCGACGAAGGCCTGCGGCTTGTGACAATGCTCGAACAGGTCTTCACACCATGCCCCTTCTCAATCCCGATCTCGCCTATCCCATCACGCTTGCCGACGGGACACCTTACCGGCAGACCATGTACCTTAAGAACGTCATTGATCACCCGCGGATCGACGTCGGTGACTTCAGCTATTTCAGTCACTCCGCCCCGGCGGAAGAAACGGCCGGCCTGCTCGCCCCTTATCTTTATCCAGTCAGCAAGGAGAAGCTCGTCATTGGCAGGTACGTCCAGATCGCCCGCGGCGCGTTCTTCATCACATCCTCGGCCAATCACCCCATGGCCGGCTTCACGACCTATCCGTTCCGCATCTTCCGGCAGGAGACGATCAACGGATATGAAGAGCTGCCGGTCAAGGACACGGTGGTCGGCCACGACGTCTGGATCGGCCACAATGCCACGATCATGCCGGGCGTCACTATCGGCCACGGCGCCATCGTGGCAGCGGCATCCGTCGTCACGCGGGACGTCCCGCCCTTTGCTATCGTCGGCGGCAATCCAGCCTCGGTGATCCGAATGCGCTTCGATGAAGAGACGATTGCCGACCTTCTCGACATCGCGTGGTGGAACTGGCCGGTGGACCGGATCGAGCGCAACCTCACGGCCCTCGAAGGCTGCGATATTGCAGCCCTCCGGGCGGCCGCCTGACGGTATCACAAGCCCAGCATCCGGCGGTTTGCGGCATCGTCCGTGCCGCCGGCGGCGAAGTCGTCAAACGCCTTTTCCGTGACCCGGATGATATGATGCTTGACGAATTCGGCTCCTTCGCGGGCGCCGTCTTCCGGATGCTTCAGCGCGCATTCCCATTCGACCACGGCCCAGCCCTCGAAATCATTCGCCGCCATCTTGGAGAAGATCGCACCGAAATCGACCTGGCCGTCGCCCGGCGAGCGGAAGCGCCCGGCCCGGTTCACCCATCCCTGATAGCCGCCATAGACGCCCTGCCGGCCGGTCGGGTTGAATTCCGCGTCCTTGACGTGGAACATCTTGATCCGGTCCTTGTAGATTTCGATGTGATCGAGATAATCGAGGCATTGCAGCACGTAATGCGACGGGTCGTAGAGCATGTTTGCGCGGGGGTGGTTCTTCACCCGCTCGAGGAACATCTCGAAGGTCACGCCGTCATGCAGGTCTTCGCCCGGATGGATTTCATAGGCGATATCGACCCCCTGCTCGTCGGCATAGTCGAGGATCGGCGTCCAGCGCTTCGCCAGTTCGTCGAAGGCCGTTTCCACCAGACCCGCCGGCCGTTGCGGCCAGGGATAGAAATAGGGCCAGGCCAGTGCGCCTGAAAACGTCGCATGCGCCTTGATTCCGAGATGGCGCGATGCCTTGAGCGCAAATTTCACCTGTTCCACGGCCCAGGCCTGACGCGCCTTGGGATTGCCCCGCACCTCCGGCACGGCAAAACCGTCGAAAGCCTCGTCATAGGCGGGATGCACGGCAACGAGCTGGCCCTGAAGATGGGTTGAAAGCTCGGTGATCTCGACGCCGTTCTGGCGGGCGATACCGGCCAGTTCGTCGCAATAATCCTTCGATTCAGCAGCCTTCTTCAGATCGATCAGTTGGCCCGCCCATGTCGGCACCTGCACGCCGAGATAGCCCTTGTCGGCGGCCCATTTGGTGATCGCATCCCAGGAATTGAACGGCGCGGCATCGCCGGCAAACTGACCAAGAAAGAGACCCGGACCCTTGATTGTTTTCATTACTTCCTCCCTGAAAATGCCTGCTGCAACGTTACCGTAACGAGTATCGGACCTGACGCGCCTGTCAACGGCGGTCGTGAACTCTGCCCGAAAATCTTCGGACAGAGCATGTTGAATGACGCTGAAAGGCTCAGAACGGCGAGTCGGGGAAGTAGTAGTTCTTCGCGTTGTCCGCCGTTACCAGCGTCGCATCGAGCGTATAGGTGCCATGAACAGGAACCTGGTCGTAGATCGCAGCCGCCGTCAGTTCCATGGCGGTCCCCACCATCGACGGCGGATAGAGAACGTCGACCGGGATCATCTTGTCGCCGTCCATGACTTTCTTGATCATGTCCTTCGAACCGGCGCCGCCGACGACATACTTGATGTCGGTGCGCTTGGCCTGCTCGATGGCCTGCAGCACGCCGACGGCCATGTCATCGTCCTGGCACCAGACCACGTCGATCTTCGGATACTTCGTCAGGTAGTCCTGCATGACCTTGAAGGCGTCATCGCGGTTCCAGTTGCCGAACTGGCGGTCGAGAACCTTGACGTTCGAACCGGCAATCGCCTTGTCGAAGCCGTCCTGACGCTGCTGGTCGATCGGGATCGGGAGGCCGCGGATCACCACGACGTTCGCATCCGGCGTGTTGTCCTTGATGTACTTGCCGGCGACTTCGCCGAGTGCCGGGTTGTTGCCGGCGACATAGAGGTCACGCACGGAATTGTCGTTGACCGAAGGCGCGCGGTCGACGATCGAAACGAAGGTGCCCTTGCTCTTCACTTCCTTGATGGCGTTGACCAGCGGATCCGGATCGGTCGGCAGGATGACCAGCGCATCGATGCCCTGAACCTCGAGATCCTGCAGGGCGTTGGCCTGCGTTGCCGGATCCGGCGAGGTCTTGACCACCACCTTGAGGCCCGGATGCTCCTTCATCAGGAGTTCGGCGACGCGGTTGGCGTGGTAGACGACACCCGCGGTCCAGCCATGGTCGGCGGCCGGAATGGAAACGCCGATCGTCTTGGTTTCCTGCGCCTGGGCAAGGCTGACCATCGCCGTCATGGCAAGGGCGACACCCATCAGTTTCTTGTACATGTTTTCTCCTCCCGAAGTTCAGGGTCTTGAGACGTGCGCCGGGCGACCCCTAAAGCCCGGCGGCCTCACGATTTGCGCGTCAGCGAGCGCTGGACGAGCATCGCGATGATGATGATCGAGCCCTGGATGGCGCCGATCAGATATTCGCTGATGAAGTTGGACAGCAGCATGATGTTGCCGACCAGTTCGAGAATGAAGGCCCCGCAGATCGTGCCCCATACACGCCCTGCCCCGCCCTTGAGCGCCGTGCCGCCGACGACGACGGCGGTGATCGCCTGCAGTTCCCAGAGAATGCCCGTCGTCGCGGATGTCGAGCCGAGGCGCGGCACATAGAGCAGTACGGCTATGGCGACGCAGAGCCCCTGGATGACGAAGGCGATGGTGCGCACCCGGTCGACGCCGATGCCGGAATAGCGGGCAACGTCGCGGTTGGAGCCAACGGCCACCACATGCCGGCCGTAACGCGTGCGATAGAGGATGAAGGCGGCGATTGCGGTCACCAGCAGGATCACCAGGATCGGCACGGGGATGCCGAGGATCGAGCCGAAATAGACGGGACGGTAAAGCGCCTGCTGCTGCGGCGAACTCAGCGTGATCGCCCCGCCCTGCGACAGCCATGTTGTAAGCCCCCGATAAATACCCATGGTGCCGAGCGTGGCGATGAAAGGCTCGATCCGTCCGACAGTGGTGATCAGGCCGTTGGCAAGGCCGCAGAGACCACCGATCACGACGGCGAGCGCAACCGCCGCCGCCAGCATCAGCGCAGGATCGGCGATGGCGCCGGAATTCATGAAGAGGATCATCAGGCTCGCTACGAATGCGACCATGGAGCCGACCGAGAGATCGAGGTCGCCGGACGAGATGACGAAGGTCGCGCCGACCGCTATGATGGCGATGAACGCGCTGCGGGTCGCGACATTGGCGAGATTGGTGAGACCGATGAAGTTCGGATTGACCAGCGCCCCGATCACCAGAAGCAGGGCCAGCGCGGCAAACGGCGCGATCGCCCTGAGGTCCACATCCCGCCAGCCTCGGCTACGGGAGACTTGCTGGTCGCTTTCGCTATTCATGCTCATGTCCAATTCAACCTCCCGGCCGACCGATACGGTCCTGCCCTGTTTTCTTCCCGGCCAGCTGCCTCAAGCCGAAGCTCAGCCGGCGGCCTGCTGTTTCCTCAGGCCTGCCGCATAACGCATGATCATCTGCTCGGAGATCTCCTCGCCCTCCAGCATGCCGACCAGCCGCCCCTCACGCATCACGGCAACCCGCGTGCAAAGTCCGATCACCTCCGGCATCTCGGACGAGACGACGATGATCGAACGCCCCTCCCGGGCGAGCGCTGCGATGAAATGATAGATCTGCTGCTTGGTGCCGACATCGATGCCGCGGGTCGGTTCGTCGATGATGATGACATCGGGCTCCGTCTCCATGATCTTGGCGAGCAGAAGCTTCTGCTGGTTGCCGCCGGACATCCGCCCGACCTTCACCCGATCGTCGCGGACACGGATGTCGAAGCGGCGCTTCGCCCGCGCCATGGCCTTCGCCTCGCTGGCAGGATCGAGATAGCCATGCGTCACATGCCGGTCGATCGATTGCAGAGTCAGGTTCGGCGTCATGCCCTCCCCGAGCAGCAACCCCTTGCCCTTGCGATCCTTGGTCATGTAGGCGAGCCCCCTGCGGGTCGCCTCTTCGAAATCATGCGGTGGCAATGGCGCGCCCTTCAGCATGACCTCGCCGGAAAGCCTCGGGCGCAGACCGGCAATCGCCTCCATCAGCTCCGAGCGGCCGGAACCGATCAGACCGGAGAAGCCGAGAACCTCGCCCTTGCGCAACTCGAAACCGGCATCCTTGACGTAACCCGTCGTCAGCCCCCGCACGGACAGGACGACCTGCTCGTCTACATCCGGCTCTTCCTTCGAGGGATAAAGGCTCGACAATTCACGCCCCACCATGAGCTGCGCGATCGACTCGCCGTCGAGCAGCGCCGTCGGCGCGGTCTTGATCCATTGCCCGTCGCGCAGCACCGTCACACGATCCGTGAGTTCCATCACCTCGTCGAGCTTGTGCGACACGAAGACGAAACTGGTGCCCTTGTCGCGCAGCTTGCGCACCTGACTGAACAGGATATCGGTCTCCTCGCGCGACAGCACCGCGGTCGGCTCGTCCATGAAAACCACCCGAGCCTCGCGGCTGATCGCCTTGGCGATTTCCACCATCTGCTTGTCGGCAACGGCAAGCGAGCTGATCAGCGCGTTTTCATCGACATGGGAGCCGAGCAGATCCAGAACCCGGCGCGTTTCGCGGCGCATGAACTTGCGGTCGAGCACGCCGAAGCGGGTCACTTCCCGCCCGAGAAACAGGCTCTCCGCGACAGTCAGATGGTCTGCGAGATTGAACTCCTGATGGATCAGCACGATGCCCAGCGCTTCCGCCGCACCGTTGGCCGGCAGCGACACCGGCTGACCGTCGAGCAGGATACGGCCCGACGTGGGACTTTCGAAACCGGAGAGGATCTTGATGAGCGTCGACTTGCCCGCGCCGTTTTCGCCGACCAGCGCATGAACTTCGCCCGGCAGCACGTCGAAATCGACGCTGAAAAGCACCTGGACTTCACCGAAAGACTTAGAGATACGCTCGGCCGCAAGCACAGGCGTGCGCGGCTCCTCCCCAACCAGTGTCATGCAATCCTCCCGGCGGCTCCTCAACCGCTTATGCTGATCTATGTAAACCTTTACATCATCCATGTAAAGGTTTACATCATACCTCAATTGGGGATTGTTTCATTGCCTTCCGCTTTCGCGGTTGCAAGATGTCCCCGAAGGTCGCAAGCCATTCAAAACCCACGCAAACGGGACCATGGCCGTGTCGAATTCCCAGCCCGCAACGATCGAGGATGTCGCCCGTCTGGCGGAAGTCTCCATCGCGACGGTCAGCCGGGCCATTCACACGCCGGAAAAAGTGGCGAAATCCACCCGCCAGCGCGTCAATCAGGCGATTGCAATCACCGGCTATACGACCAATGCGATGGCGCGCAGCCTGCGCATGGGCCGTTCCAACATGATTCTCGTTCTGGCGCCTGATATCGGCGACCCGAACTTTTCCAGCATCCTGATCGGATTGGAAAACGAGGCACGCGCCCATGGCTATGGCGTACTGATCGGCCACACCCAGAACGACCCGGAACGCGGGCTCGAATATCTGAAGTTCCTGAATTCCGGACAGGCGGCCGGCCTGCTGCTATTCACCGGCCATCAGCCCTTCGGCCATCAGGTGTTGACCACCCGCCTGCCGCCCTCCGTCGCCGTCTTCGAACCTGTCTTCGGCAGCTCCATTCCCTATGTCGGCGTCGACGATACGGCCGGCGCCCGCAAGGCTGCCGAATATCTGCTGGCCTCGGGCCATCGCTCCATCGCCTTCGTCGGCGACAGCAAGACCAAGCTCGGCCATGTGCGCAGGCGAAAGGGCTACGATCTCGCGCTCGATGCCGCCCGCATTCCGCAGGCCCAGCGCATGGTGCTCGATGGCGAAGGCTCGATCGAAAGCGGCAGGCTCGCCGTCGAGCAGCTTTTCATGCGCGACACCCTGCCCACGGCCTTCATGTGCGTGAATGACGCGACCGCCGTCGGCGTCATCAACGGGCTCTCCGCGCGCGGCTACGACTTGCCCCGCGATTTCTCGGTGATCGGCTTCGACGACGTGCCGCAGGCGACCTATCTCAATCCGCCGCTCACCACCATTCGCCAACCCCGCACGGCAATCGGCAAGCAGGCCATGGAACTGCTGCTCGAAACGCTGGCCACACCCCTCACCGAAAAGCGCGAAATCCTCATCCTGCCGGACCTGATCGTCCGCGGATCGGTGACGGCACCGGGCAAGAGGTGAGACGATCGACGTCCCCATGCACAGGCTTGCCCCCGCCCTTTCATCTGACGGGCGCAGATCGGCGTGTTTACGGACCGATGCCAGCCGCTATAGTTCCGAAAGCGCGTGGCACATTGCCGGCGGCTGAATCGGAGCGAGCGTCTTGCATCTTGAGCACCTTAATCACCTCATGCTCGTCTACATCACATATCTGATCGCGGTCGCCAGTCCCGGCCCGAGCAACATGGCCATCATGGGCGTTGCCATGAACCGGGGCCGGGCGTCAGCCGTCACCCTGGCGCTTGGCATCCTGACCGGCAGCATGTTCTGGGCGGCGCTGGCGGCCACCGGTATCTCCACCGTTCTGACGCGCTATGCCGAAGCCCTCTTCGTGATCAAGATCGCGGGCGGCCTCTACCTTCTCTATCTGGCCTACAAATCGGCGAAATCCGCCCTTTTGCCTGGCGAAGCGCGGATGAGAACCGACGCCACCACCAGACTGTCAGCGCTCTATCGCAAGGGCCTCCTGCTGCACCTCACCAACCCGAAATCCATTCTCGGATGGATTGCCATCATGTCACTCGGCCTGCGTCCCGATGCTCCTGCCTACACCCTCGCCGCCATCGTCGGCGGCTGCGCGGTTATCGGATTTTCGTTCTTCATCGGCTATGCCCTGATGTTCTCGACGGCGCTCATGGGACGCGCCTACAGGAAATCACGCCGATGGGTGGAAGGTACGCTCGCCATGGTCTTCGGCTTTGCCGGTATCCGTTTGCTCTTGTCGAAAACCTGACGGACGAAACCGGCCAAAGCGGCCCGATTTGTCAGCCTGCCTGTGTTTGCCATATAGTGTGACCCCACAGATATTCGGGCTGACAGCCCGTGGCACGGTTGAGATTGCCGGGCAGAACGGAGTTGAGATTGAGTGTAGCCTTCGTCAAGGAAGAAAGTGCCGAAACCGCCGCAGAAACCCTTTTGCCGGATCGGCCGATCTCGCCTCATCCGAACCTCGTGACGGAAGCGGGTTTGAAGGCTCTGGAACTTCAGCTTCGGCAGGCCCGGGAGGCCTTTGAGGCGGCAAACGGCATCGAGGACGTCAACGAGAAGCGCAGGCAGACCGCCGGCCCCTTGCGCGACCTGCGCTATCTGGCGGAGCGTGTCCGTTCGGCACAGCTCGTGCCACCGCCTGTTTCCACCGATATTGTCGCCTTTGGTGGCACGGTCACCTTCAGTCGCGACGATGGCCGCGTTCAGACTTATCGCATCGTGGGAGAAGACGAAGCCGACCCCAAGGCCGGCTCCATCTCCTATGTCTCCCCGGTCGCCAAGCTCTTGATCGGCAAGGCCGTCGGCGATGCCGTGACCATGAACGGCCAGGAACTCGAAATCACCGCCATTTCGTGAAGCTCTGCTCTGCACAGGACGGAAAGCCCGGCGTTTACACGCCCGGCTCCCTTCACGAGTTGAATGCCCGTCTCAGACGTAGCGGTTGACCACGTTTTCCAGATATTCCTGACGGCCGGAGCGCGGCTCAGGATTGATGTCGGCCTTTTCGACATTGGCGGCGATCTGGTCGAGCGAATATTCGCCGCGCAGCATCTTCTGGGCTTCGGGGCTTTCCCAGCCGGCATAACGATCCTCGAGTGGCTTCGACAGTGCACGCTCCTCGATCATCTTCGCCGCCGCCTTCAGGCCGCGGGCGCAGCAATCCATACCGCCGATATGACCGTAAAGCAGATCGGCCGGATCGAGCGACTGGCGACGGAGCTTGGAGTCGAAATTGGTGCCGCCGGTTGTGAAACCGCCGCCCGCGAGGACGTGGTAGTAGGCCAGCGCCATTTCCGGCACGTTGTTGGGGAACTGATCGGTATCCCAGCCGGACTGGTAGTCGTTGCGGTTCATGTCGATCGAGCCGAAAATACCGAAGGCATTCGCCATGGCAAGTTCATGCTCGAAGGAATGGCCGGCAAGGATGGCATGGCCCTGCTCGATGTTGACCTTCACTTCCTTTTCGAGCCCGTTCTTTTGCAGGAAGGCATAGACCGTCGCGACGTCGTAGTCATACTGGTGCTTGGTCGGCTCCTGCGGCTTCGGCTCGATCAGGATCGTGCCCTTGAAGCCGATCTTGTGCTTGTACTCGACGACGAGGTTGAGGAAGCGGCCAAGCTGGTCTAGTTCGCGCTTCAGGTCGGTATTGAGCAGCGTCTCATAGCCCTCGCGACCGCCCCACAGAACGTAGTTGTCGCCGTCGAGACGCATGGTGGCGTCGAGGCAGGTCTTCACGGTTGCCGCCGAGAAGGCGAAGACATCCGGATCGGGATTGGTCGCGGCACCGCTCATGAAGCGACGGTTGGAGAACAGGTTCGCCGTGCCCCAGAGCAGCTTCACGCCGGTCTCCGACTGCTTCCTGGCGAAGTAGTCGACGATCTCGTTGAGGTTCCTGGTGTTCTCGGCAAAGTTCCGGCCTTCCGGGCGCACGTCGGCATCGTGGAAGCAATAGAACGGTACACCGAGCAGCTGGAAGAATTCGAAGGCGACATCAGCTTTCACCTTCGCCGCTTCCATGGTGTCGGAGAACCACGGACGCTGGAAGGTCTGCCCGCCGAACGGATCGCCGCCCGGCCATGTGAAGGTGTGCCAATAGGCGATGGCAAAGCGCAGATGGTCTTCCAGCCGCTTGCCGAGAACCACCTCGTCGGGATTGTAGTAGCGATAGGCCAGCGGATTGGTGCTGTCCGGCCCCTCGTATTTCACTTTCTGGATATCGCCGAAAAAGCCTGTGCTCATGAGTATTTCCTCCTGGGTTCGTGTTTCCTGTCCACTGCGCCTTTAAAGCGCTGCCCCCTCATCCGCCTGCCGGCACCTTCTCCCCGTCGTGACGGGGAGAAGGCCGCAAGTGGCATCATCTCCGTCCACTCGCCCCGCTTGCGGGGAGAGGGCCAGGGTGAGGGGCAATTTCTCAAAGTTGCCTGATCGCCGGATAAAGCGCCCGGTAGCGCCCGTAGGCCTCCTCGTAAGCCGCGCCGAGCGCCGCGACCGGCTCGATGGTCTCGGCTGTCTCAGGCGCGCTGCAGACGGAAAGCGGGTCCGCGCCGGTCGTAGCGATGAGGCCCAGACGAGCGGCGCCGAAAGCCGCACCGAAATCACCATCCGCCGGAATATCGACCGGAACACCAAGTGCCGTGGCAATCGAAGCCAGCCAGTAGCGCGAACGCGAGCCGCCACCGATCGCCGTTACCCGGCCGATCCGGGTGCCTGCCGACTTCAGCGCTTCCAGATTGTCGCGGATCGCGAAGGAAACGCCTTCGAGCACCGCCTGCGTCAGCACCACCCGGCCACTCTCATGACCAAGACCGATAAAGGCGCCACGGATTTTTGCGTCATTGTGCGGCGTGCGCTCGCCGGAAAGATAGGGAAGGAACGTTACGCCAGAGGGTGCCTTCAGCGTATCGCCGAGTTCGGCGGTCAGCTCGCCCGCGCCCTTGCCCGTCACCCCCGCATGCCAGTTCAGCGCATCGGTGGCCGAGAGAATGACGCCCATCTGGTGCCAGGTTCCCGGCAGCGCGTGGCAGAAGGCATGCACCGCGCTTTCCGGCTTCGGCAGGTAGGAACCATTGGCGGCAAAGAGTACGCCCGACGTGCCGAGCGAGACGAAGGCTTGCCCCTCGGAAACCGTGCCCATGCCGCAGGCAGAGGCGGCATTGTCCCCTGCCCCGCCGGCAACCACCACACCCGACCCCATGCCCCAGGCGGATGCAAGACCAGCGCGCAAGGTTCCGCCAGCCTCGGTTCCCTCCACCAGAGACGGCATCTGGCTTTCGCTCAGGCCCGTCGCCTCCAGCAGCTCCGAAGACCATTTGCGCGCGCCCGTATCGAGCCACGAGGTTCCGGCAGAATCCGACATTTCCGAAATGTATTCGCCCGTCAGCCAAAGCCGCAGATAATCCTTGGGCAGCAGCACCTTCGCCACCTTGGCGAAGACTTCCGGTTCATGCTTCGCCACCCAGACGAGCTTCGGCGCGGTAAAACCCGGGAAGACGATATTGCCGGTTATGCTGCGGAAGCGCGGATCGGCGTCGAGCGCGGCGGCCTCCTCGAAGGAGCGAGTGTCGTTCCACAAAATGCAAGGACGGAGCACCTTGTCGGAAGCGTCGATCAGCGTCGCGCCATGCATCTGGCCGGAAAGTCCGATGCCCTTCACCGCCGCCAGTTCCGTCGGATGCTTGGTTTTGAGGCCGGCAATCGCCTCCTCAGTCGCCCGGATCCAGTGGGCAGGCTCCTGCTCAGACCAGCCGGAATGCGGCCGCGAAACGTCGAGCGCCCCGTTGGCGGAGCCGATGACCTTCTGATCCGCGTCGATCAACAACGCCTTGACGCCAGACGTGCCGAGATCCAGTCCCAGATACATTGCGATCCTCCCTTATCTCCTGCCGTTACGGCAGGTTGTCCTTCAAGAAAATGTCGATGCGGATGCGCTCCTGCGCCGCCAGCACATGGGAACCGTCGGCCTCGGCCTTCAGCACCCGGATGGCGCTGCGCACTTCATGGCCGGCGTCCTGATTGAGAACGGCATCGACCAGTCCCTCGGTCAGCCCTAGCCGCGTCGTCTCCGTCAATTCATGGGCGATAACGGACGGCCGGCGGCCGAACATCGTCTGCCGCAACGCCTTGATGAGACCGCGATTGCCAGCGCCAAGGCTATAGATGCCGCGCACATCTCCATGCTCTTGAAACAGCTCCAACAGCAGACGTTCGACGGTCGCCGGATCGTCGCGTCCTTCGATGACATCGAGAAGCCTGAGATGCGGATAGCTCTCGGTCATCACCTGTCGGAACCCTTCCAGACGCTCCCGGTGGTCGCGCACCAGCATCGAACCGGCGAGAACCGCAATCGGTCCATCCTTCTCACCGGCAAAACGCCCGAGCAAGCTCGCCGCCGTTCGCCCCGCGGCAATGTTGTCGATGCCGGCATAGTGAACCCGCCGGGATGCCGGCA
Source organism: Shinella sp. (assembly GCA_003248775.1). Taxonomy (GTDB): domain Bacteria; phylum Pseudomonadota; class Alphaproteobacteria; order Rhizobiales; family Rhizobiaceae; genus Allorhizobium. The sequence continues at coordinate 58,163 of QFQX01000004.1, forward strand.
GATCGGAAACCAGTGTCACCACCGGGGTACCCGCGTCCGTCAGCCGATCAATGGCGGCAATGACCTCGGGCGCATCCACGGCGACGAGGGCAACACCTGCCGGCCTCTCCACGACCACCCCGTCGAGCGCCTCTACGAGGGCAGCAGTGTCGAAGGCAGGCACATCCAGGATGCGGATATCGGTACGTTCGAGCGCCGAGCGCTGCATGGCGCTACGCACCTCTGTCTCGATCAGGCGCATGAAGGAATTGTCGTTGGACGGCAAAATGAAGACAAGCGGATAGATCCGCCCCTTCGCCAGATTAGCGGCGGCCATGTCGCGCACGAAACCGAGCGAGGCAATCGCCGCATCGACCTTCTCGCGGGTGCGCGCACTGACCCCCGGCCGACGGTTCAACACCCGATCGACGGTGGCGAGGCTAACGCCCGCAGTAGTCGCGATGTCGTAAACTGTCGGCTTCATCATGTCCTCCGGACGTGTCTTCTAGCCGATCATCTGAGGTACGTAAATCAAAATATGATGTACGTACCTCAAATTTCATCCAGAAACACGAGGACCGCCGCCCGAAGGCGACGGTCCCGGCGGCGGTGGATTTGCTGGAAACGTGGAGAATGTTGTTAGTGACCGCCACCCGCGGGGCCAGCGCTACTCGGCTTCTTGATGAGCAGCGTCAGGAAGATCAGGGCCGAAAACAGAAGCGTCAGTCCCATGAACACATCCATGAAGGACAGGAGCCACGACTGCTGCGTCACCAGACCGGAAAGCTTCTTGATCGCCGTCACCGAACCGTCGAGGCCATAGCTGTCGTAGTTCGCGCCGACGCTGGACAGCCAGTCGAGCGCTTCCGGATTGCTCCAGGTAATGTGCTCGGAAAGCCGGGCATAATGCTCGTCGGAACGCTGCGTCAGCATCGTGTTGATGATCGCCAGACCGACAGCACCGCCGAGGTTACGGGTCAGGTTGAACAGACCGGAAGCGTTCTTGATGCGGTCCGGCGGCAGCGTTCCAAGCGCGATATTGTTGATCGGCACCATGCACAGCATGAGCGAGCAACCTCGCAGGATCTGCGGTATCAGCAGTTCATAAAAATCCCAGTCAGCCGTGACGCCGGTCATCAGATAGGTGCCCGTAGCGAAACCCGCGAAACCGATCATCATCATCACACGCGGGTCGAGCTTCGTCGAAAGCGCACCCGCGACGGGAGCGGTGAAGAACATCGCGGCGCCGGAAACAAACATCGTCTCGCCGATCATCAACGAATCGTAGCCACGAATGCGCCCGAGATAGAGCGGATAGAGATAGGTGAGCCCGTAAAGACCGACGCCCATAATGAACGAAAAGAGCGAGCCGAAGGCGAAGTTGCGATTGCTGAACGCCCTGAGATCAACGACCGGAAAATCCACCTTGAAGACGCGGTAGAAGAAGATCAACCCGCCGATCACCATGGCAACAGTTCCCATGACGATATGCTCGTCGCCGAACCAGTCCTTGTTGTTGCCCTCTTCGAGAACATATTCCATGGAGCCGAGGAACACGGCCATGGTCAACAGCCCCCACCAGTCGAATTTCTTCAGCAGACTGTGGTCGGGCTTGTCGAAATCGATAAGGCTCCAGGTAAGAGCGGTCACGATGATGCCGGGCACCACGTTGATGAGGAACAACCAGTGCCACGACATGGCATGGCTGATATAGCCGCCGATGGTCGGTCCGATGGTCGGCGCAAGCGTCGCGACGAGGCCGATGATCGGCGACACGATGGCCCGCTTCGACGGCGGAAAGATCGTGAAGGCAGCAGCAAAGACCGACGGGATCATACCGCCGCCGATGAAGCCCTGGATCGCACGATAGACGATCATCTGCTCGATATTGGTGGCAGTCGCGGCAAGCGCGCTCGCCATGGTGAAACCGGCCGCAGAAAAGGCGAACAGAACACGCGTCGAGAGAATGCGTGCAAGCGCACCCGACAGCGGAATCATGATGACTTCCGCGATCAGATAAGAGGTCTGCACCCAGGCGACTTCATCCGAGCCGGCACCGAGGCCTGCCTGGATCTCGGCAAGCGAGGCCGAGACGATCTGAATGTCGAGGATCGACATGAACATGCCGAACACCATCGCGAAAAACGCGATGACACGCTTCGGATCCATGCGTTCCGCAGCGGGCGCGGCCATTCCGCCGCCCGCCGTCACTGTGCCTGCAGTCGCCATGACCGGGCTTCCTTTTCTGCCGTCAGTTTGCGGCTACAGCCGCTCCGGCCGGGGCCGTGCGCGTATCGACATCGACGATGACGCTCAGGCCGGCACGCAGATGCCCTTCCTTCAGCGCATCTTCCGGAAGCGCGATCCGCACAGGAACGCGCTGGACAACCTTGGTGAAGTTGCCCGTGGCATTTTCCGCCGGCAGCATCGAGAACACCGAACCGGAGGCCGGTGCAATCGAGCTGACGGTGCCTTCGAGCGGCTTGTCGCCATAGGCATCGACGTGAATGCTCACCTTGGAACCCGGAACCAGATGCGCGATCTGGGTCTCCTTGAAGTTCGCCTCGATATAGAGATCCTGAACCGGAACCAGAGCAGCCAGACGCTTGCCCGTCGAAACGAGATCGCCGACCTGAACGGCGAGATTGCCGACAACACCGTCATAGGGTGCCTTCAGGACAGTGAAGTCGAGATCGCGCTGGGCCTTTTCGAGCGACAGTTCAGCCGAACGGATACCGGCTTCGGCCTCGGCGCGCTGCGCCTTGAGCACAGCGATCTGGGCATCGGCCGATGCGATGCTCGCATCGGAAGCAGTGACATTGGCCTGCGCCTGTTCCAGCGCCGTCTTGGCGCTGTCCAGATCGGCGGTGGAAACAACCTTCTGGGCCTGCAGCCCGCTCACACGCGTGAATGAAAGCTGCGCAAGATCCAGACTGGCGACAGAGGACTGCTTCTGCGCCTTCGCCTGCTGCAGAGCCGCTTCGCCACCCTTGATCTGGGCATCGATGCGATCGAGCGTCAGGTGCTGGCTCTTCAGCGATGCCTCGGCCTGATTGACTGCGATTCGATAGTCGCCATCGTCAAGAACCACGAGCGGATCGCCGGCCTTGACGGTCTGGTTGTCCTTGACGGGAACGGAAGCGATGTAGCCAGAAACCTTCGGCGCGATGATCGCGATGTCGCCCTCGATATAGGCGTCTTCAGTCGAAACCATGAAACGACCATCAGTCCACCAGTGATAACCATACCAGCCGGCACCACCAAGAAGCGCAAGCAGAACCACCGGCAGAACCGGACTGCGACGCTTTTTCTCCTTCGCGGGCGCAACCTCAGCCGGCGTTTCGGGGGCGGCCACCGTCACCTCCCTCGACGCTTCGGCAACCGGCGCCTGCTCTTCAACGCTTTCGACGGCGCGAACCGCGCCGGCCCTCTGAGACCCTGTCATGGATATTGCTCGCTCGCACAAAACTTAATCGAACTGAACCGTTCGGTTCGATTGACATAGAGGCTTTTTTAGCACATATCAAGTGGCAACCGAGCCTGACGCGTCGCCTCTGGCTCAATTTCGTTAATTTTCGGACACCCATGGCTCGCCAACCCAAAAAGGTCTCAGATCAAGCCGTAAAGGACGCCCCTTCTGTCGGCCCTTCCTCCTCCAGCCGTTTTGCGGCGGGAGAGGATCCGGTAAAGCGTGGCCAGATCCTTGATGGTGCCAAGCGTGTGTTCATGAAGATGGGCTTCGACGCCGCCAGTATGAACGACGTCACCCGCGAGGCGGGTGTCTCCAAGGGTACCATCTACGTCTACTTCGAAAGCAAGGAGGATCTGTTTGCCGCGCTGATAGAGCGGGAAAAGGGCCGGTTTACCGAAACGCTGCGCGACATTCTCGCCGACAGCCAGGGCGTTGAGGACGGCCTGCGTCGCTTCGGCCTCGCTTTTGCGCGTCAGATCCTGACCGGGGACATGATCCCGGCCATGCGGACCGTTCTCGGCGTGGTGGACCGCATGCCCGGCGTGTGCCGCCGCTTCCTTTCCGCGGCGCCGGCCAACGCCCGCACGGTTCTGGAAGAATTCCTCCGTCGCAAGGTGGCCGAGGGGGCGCTCAAGTCCGTGGATGAGGAACTCGCCGCCCGACAGTTCATCGATCTGGCGACCGGAACCTACTTTAAGCTCAAACTGTTCAACGAGCTGCAGTCTATTCCCGACAAGGCAGAAGTCGAACACGTCGTGGACAGCGCAATCTACGTCTTCATGTCAGCTTACGGCCCCGACAGCACCGCCTGAGCTGCATCAAGACAACTTTTTCCCGCAGGAGCCGCTAGCGCCCTTGTTCTAAGAGGGGCAATGCTCCATTTGTTGACCTCGGCCCGAAACTGCTAACCGGAAAGAGCTCATGCAGGAAATCACTGCTCTGCTACAGGATCCCGCCGCCTGGATCGCACTGGTCACCCTCGTCGTCATGGAGGTTGTCCTTGGTATCGACAACCTCGTTTTCATTTCCATCCTCACCAACAAGCTGCCGCCGGAGCAGCGTGAAAAGGCCCGCCGCATCGGTATCGGCCTTGCGCTCATCATGCGTCTCGCCCTGCTCGGCACGGTCGCCTGGATCGTCAAGCTCACGGCCCCCGTCTTCGAGGCCTTCGGTCATGGCTTTTCGTGGAAGGATATCATTCTGATTGCCGGGGGCCTGTTCCTCGTCTGGAAAGCCACCAAGGAAATCCATCATAATGTCGATCCCCAGGAAGAGGGCGAGGACTTCATCGCATCTTCCCGAAACAGCACATTTGCCGCCGCCATCGGCCAGATCCTGCTTCTCGATCTCGTTTTCTCGGTCGACAGCATCATCACCGCCGTCGGCATGACCCCGCACCTGCCGATCATGGTTGCCGCCGTCGTCATCGCCGTCACGGTGATGCTCGTTGCCGCCACGCCGCTCGCCAACTTCATCGAGAAGAACCCGACAATCGTCATGCTGGCGCTCGGCTTCCTGCTGATGATCGGCACCACCTTGATCGCCGACGGCATGGGCTTCCATGTACCGAAAGGCTACATCTATGCCGCCATGGCCTTCTCCGGTTTGGTCGAGGGGCTCAACATGCTGGCCCGGCGCAAGCGACAGGCGGAGAAAGCAGCCAAGAAGCTGCATTGAGCCGCATAACCCTCTTGTCGAATGGCCCGCTTCGTTGCGGGCCATTTTTGGGAATACAGGAAAGACAGCAAAAAGAGGCCCGCACCAGGGAAGTGCAGGCCTCGCAGGTGGGGGATCGGGGAGAACGCGGGCTGGACGATTAAGGGGCTCGTCTGCCAATTCGTTGGCCACAGAGAGAAACCGGAAAAATCTCCATGTTCCCCATCACCGTCGCGTCCGGTTGGCACAGCCCGCGTTCGCACATTAAACTCCTTAAAGCCCGATCGGTTCCAGGAAAACGACTAAAGAGTATCGCCTTGACCTGCCGGCAGGGCTGCCATGAACCGCGCGCCGCGCACTTTCCCTTGACGCCTGCGGCTGAATATGGCCTAAGCCTGCCTGCGGAAAATACGGCAATTGGTACGCTTGGCGACGCCTTTTAACGGATTCCGCCCGAAATTTTCCCTTATTCGCTGATCCTGCGCATTGCGCTCGATTACCCGCACGTCAGCACGAGCAAGATACCATGAGCACTTCCGGCGTTCGCGTCCGTATCGCACCTTCCCCGACCGGCGAGCCGCATGTAGGCACCGTCTACATCGCTCTCTTCAACTACCTCTTCGCAAAGAAGATGGGCGGCGAATTCATCCTGCGCATCGAGGATACCGATGCCACCCGCTCGACGCCGGAATTCGAGCAGAAGGTGCTGGACGCGCTGAAATGGACGGGACTGAAATGGAGCGAAGGCCCCGATGTCGGCGGCCCGTACGGCCCCTACCGCCAGTCCGAGCGCAAGGATATCTACCGTCCCTTCGTCGAGCAGATGGTTCGCGACGGCCATGCCTTCCGCTGCTTCTGCACGCCGGAACGACTGGAAATGATGCGCGAAGCCCAGCGCGCCAAGGGCCTGCCGCCGAAGTATGACGGTCACTGCCTGAACCTCAAGGCCGAGGAAGTCACCGAGCGCATGGAAGCCGGTGAGCCCTCCGTCGTGCGCATGAAGATCCCGACCGAAGGTTCCTGCGACTTCAACGACGGCGTCTACGGCGACGTTTCGATCCCGTGGGAAGCCGTCGACATGCAGGTCCTGCTCAAGGCCGACGGCATGCCGACCTATCACATGGCGAACGTCGTCGACGACCATCTGATGAAGATCACCCACGTCGCCCGCGGCGAGGAATGGCTGGCCTCGGTTCCGAAGCACATTCTGATCTACAAGTATCTCGGCCTCGAACCGCCGAAGTTCATGCACCTGTCGCTGATGCGCAATGCCGACAAGTCCAAGCTGTCGAAGCGCAAGAACCCGACCTCGATCTCCTACTACTCGGCGCTCGGCTACCTGCCGGAAGCCCTGATGAACTTCCTTGGCCTGTTCTTCATCCAGATCGCCGAAGGCGAAGAGATGCTTGATATGGACGAGCTTGCCGAAAAGTTCGACCCGGACAACCTTTCCAAGGCCGGCGCGATCTTCGACGTGCAGAAGCTCGACTGGCTGAACGGCCGCTGGATGCGCGAGAAGCTGACGCCCGAGGAATTCCTCGCCCGCGTCTTCGAATGGGCCTCGGAAAACGATCGCCTGACGGAAGGCCTCAAGCTTGCCCAGAGCCGTATCTCCAAGCTCGGCGAACTGCCGCAGCTCGCCGGCTTCCTGCTGGCGAACGACGTCGGCCTGACGCCTGCATCCTTCGCCGGTCTCAAGACCTCCCCGGCCGAAACGCTGGAGATCGTCAACACGGTGGCTTTCGATCTCGAAAAGATCCTCGAATGGAACGTCGAGACGATCGAGCAGGAACTGCGCGACATTTCCGACCGCCTCGGCAAGAAGCTGCGCGTCCTCACCCCGCCACTGTTCGTGGCCGTGTCCGGCAGCTCGCGTTCGCTTCCGCTGTTCGACTCCATGGCGCTTCTCGGCCGTTCGGTCGTGCGCCAGCGCCTCAAGGTCGCATCGCAGGTGCTGACCTCGATGGTCGGCGCGCAGTAAGAAAGTCTCGATCGGCGAACCGCCGTTACAGGAACGAATGAATGTCTGAAACGAAGAACGAAACCGCCCTTTCCTCCGACGCCACCGAAGTGCGCGCCCAGAAGCTGGCGAAGCTGCGCGAAACGATCGGCGACGTCTATCCGGCGCATTTCCACCGCACCGTGACCAACGCGGAGCTTTCGGCGAAATACGAAAGCCTTGAGCCGGACACCGAGACGCAGGATATCGTGACCGTTGCCGGCCGCGTCTATTCCTCGCGCAATTCCGGCATGTTCATGGACATCCATGACGCCTCGGGCAAGATCCAGATCTTCAGCCACAAGGACGTCACCCCGGAAGAAGCCCGCAACATGCTGGCGCTGATCGACCTCGGCGACATCATCGGCGTCACCGGCACCGTACGCCGCACCAAGCGCGGCGAACTGTCGATCAACGCCCGTGAAATCGTCATGCTGACGAAGACGCTGCTGCCGATGCCCGAAAAGTGGCACGGCGTCTCCGACATCGAGATCCGTTACCGAAAGCGTCATCTAGATCTGCTGACCAACGAGGAATCGAAGCTTCGCTTCCTGCAGCGCTCGAAGATCATATCCGGCGTTCGCCGTTTCATGGAAACGGACGGCTTCATGGAAGTCGAGACCCCGATGCTGCAGACCATCTATGGCGGCGCGACGGCCGAACCCTTCAAAACCCACCACAACACGCTGAAGATGGACATGTACCTGCGCATCGCGCCGGAACTGTTCCTCAAGCGCACGCTGGTCTCCGGCCTTGCCGACAAGATTTTCGAGATCAACCGCAACTTCCGCAACGAAGGCGTCTCGACCCGGCACAATCCCGAATTCACCATGATGGAGTGCTACTGGGCCTATGCCGACTACGAGGACGTTATGGACCTCGTCGAGCGGCTGTTCGCCAGCCTCGCGACGGCCATCCACGGTACCACGGAAGTGCCCTACGGCGACAAGGTTCTGTCCTTCAAGGGTCCGTTCCGCCGCATCTCCATGCCGGGCTCCGTCAAGGAGAAGACCGGTATCGACTTCCTCGCCATCAAGACGGATGAGGAAGCCCGCGCCGCTGCCCGTCACGCCGGATTCGAAGTCGAGAAGGATGCGACCTGGGGCGAATGCCTTGCCTTCATCTTCGAGGAAACCGTCGAAGGCGACCTCATCCAGCCGGCTCACGTCATCGACTTCCCGAAGGACATCTCACCCTTCGCAAAGGAAGTTCCGGGCGAACCGCGCCTCGTCGAGCGCTTCGAGACCTATGTCAACGGCTGGGAACTCGGCAACGCCTTCTCCGAACTCAACGATCCGGAAGAACAGCGCGCCCGCATGGTCGAGCAGCTTGCCCAGGCCCACGCCCGTGGCGAGAAGGAAAAGGCGCTCGACGATGAGTTCCTCGACGCCATGGATCAGGGCATGCCGCCCGCCGGCGGTCTCGGCATCGGTATCGACCGCCTGATCATGGTGCTGACCAACGCACCGTCGATCCGCGACGTCATCCTCTTCCCTGCCCGCCGCAACAAGGACTGAGGCAGGTTCGGACAGGAGTACAGAGAGGCGGCTCATGGCCGCCTCTTTTTTTGCCTGCGTCTCGGCTTTGTTCCGATAGTATTGTAGGAAGAAACCTTCTAATCGGCGGCAAAGCTCCATTCGATACGACCATGCAACAGCGCACTGACCTGCCCCGAATTGCGCGAAGCGGAACCGATATTCTTGATCTCCGCCGATCCGCTCCACGCGACGGGGCTGCCTGACGGCTGGTCATAAACGGTCAGAAACCGTTCTCCCTCGACAGGCGACACCGCCTTTTCATCAGTAAGCGCCTCGACCCCGAGCGTAACCCTGACCGGCAGGTCAACAGCAGGACGAATACCCATTGTATTCGCCGCCTTGTCGATGGTCATCTCGACCCCGCAAGACGAATGGCAACACGCATGCCCTCCGCTCAAGCGAAGGGCAAGTCGTACCGGGCGGCCATTTTGACGCCAATGTCGTAAGGTCGGGAAAGAGTTATGCGAGAGTGCAAAGCGTTATGCGATCTGGTCGATTTCAGCAGATAGCGCTGAATGATCCGAAGCATCGAGGATGCCGCCCGCGGCATTCCTCGATGCCACTCATTGACTGGCTTCCGCTTTCTGCCTGGCATCCTTGCTATCGCCTGCCTTGGGCGGCAGTACGAGGCTGTCCTCGGCCGGCACAACGGCAGCCGGCTGTTCGTCATGCGCCTTTGCTGTATCGGCCGCAGGTTCACGCTCTGCCGACACGGCTTCCGCCGGAGCTGCAGCAGCCTTGACGGGAGCGGCACGCAGCTTCGCAAGCCACGCAGCGCCAGCCGCATCCGCTTCGCTGCTCATCTCGCCATCCCCTTGATCCGTCACGGCGGCTTCGGTCTTCTTAGCCTCTTCCGGCTTCGCTGCCGGCGCATCAGCCTGCTCTCCAGGCGAACCGTCTTCGGCCATCGGTTCTTCCGGTCTCGCCGGCACGCTCGCCTGCGCGGCAGGAGCGACCTTCTGCCCGGCACCTCCGAAAGGCAGCGGCTTTGCTTCCTTCTCTCCGAAAATCATTCCGGAGACGGAACCGAGCCAACCCTTCTGCGTCTCTGCAACAGCCTGGGCAGAGGCAACCTCGTGTGCAGGAGCAGATGCTTCCGCTCCCCGGGCACCGGAACTTTTTCCGGCGGTCGTGTCTTGCGGCATTTCCGCGGCTAGCGGCTTCGCCTCACCCTTACCGACATCCTCTGCGGCGACAGGTTCGGTGGCGACCGGTTCGCCATGGCCAACCTCGCCTTCAGCGGCGAGCCCCGGCGCATCCTCTGCGCTGGTGGGAACCGCCGCGCCCTCTTCTTTTTCTCCACCGAGGATCATTCCGGTGATCGAAGCCAACCAGCCCTTGCTCTTGCCTCCGGCATCTTCAGTCTCGCCCTTGCCTTCTGCCGGAGCTGTTGCGGCACTATCTTCGGCAGGCACCGCCTCCCCGCTTTGCGAAGCCTCACCATGACCGGAAGGCTTGGCCTCCTTTTGTTCAGCACCTTCGCCATTGGCAGGCTTTGTTTCGCCATGTCCGGCGGACGCAGAAGCCTCACCGCCCGCTTCGGGTATATCGACCTCCGGTTTCGTACAGTCCGTACGGTCATTGAGCCTGGATACCAGCTGCCCGATATCGTCTTCCGTCAGATTGATCTTCTCGCCGTAGAACCGGCCGATCTCATTCGCCTTTTTATCGATATAGCGCGCCGTGAACATTTGCCCACCGGCATTTTCCGGCAAACGCGATGGATCGGAAACGAAGAGAACGTCAGCTCCCACGGCGCGACCGCGCATGTCCGGGACGGACTTCGCCCCTTTCGCATCCAGCACCACCACCTGGATCAGATCAGGTTTCAAATTATCGTGAATTACGCTCGCCACTCGCAACGCAGTCTTAACGCGCGCAAGACCGTCTTCCGTTTCGGGCGTCGTAATATACTTGCGGACCCAGAAGCGATCTTTTTTCTTGATCGTGACGGTCTTGACCTCTGTGCAGGCAAGGCCATTGAGCTGCGCATAGGAAGGCCCAAGAAGCTTGTCAGCGCCGATATAGGCGGCGGCGGCGCCCGTCGTGCCGCAAAGTACCAGAATACCGCCGAATACGAGGACAATTTTGCGCGAAACATGGATCTTGCCGATACCCTTCACGCCGAAACCCCAAACATCGCGATGCCCCGCTGTTTTACGCAATACTGAGGCGATACTTGCCACAACGTTGTTGAAGAAGGTTTAAGCTCGACGGAACAATCCTCTTCAATTGACACTTCGCTCCCTACCGATCGAGGTACACCCTCCTCCCTAAATTGCAAATAATTCGCAATAGCATTGACGATACAGAATTCCGGGTTACCTTTTATTGCGAATTATTCGCAAAATTTTTCGGAGTCCTGAATGTCGATACGCATCCTCCCCGCGCTGGCGGCTCTGGCAATGTTCGTTTTCCCGCAAGGAGCCGGAGCGGCCGAACGCCTGAAGGTCATCACCACCTTCACCGTCATCGCCGACATGGCGAAGAATGTTGCAGGCGATGCGGCGGATGTCGAAAGCATCACCAAGCCAGGCGCCGAGATCCACAACTACCAGCCGACCCCGCGCGACATTCTCAAGGCTCGCGACGCGAACCTCGTTCTGTGGAACGGTCTCAATCTCGAGCGCTGGTTCGAGAAATTCCTCGCCAATCTCGGTGACGTTCCCTCCGCTGTCGTCAGCGACGGTATCGAACCGATGAGCATTTCCGGCGGTGCCTATGACGGCAAGCCGAACCCGCACGCATGGATGTCTCCGGAGAACGCGGTTCTTTATGTCGAGAATATCCGCAAGGCGCTGAGCAATGCCGACCCCGATAATGCCGCCACCTATGCCGCCAATGCCGCCGCCTATTCCGAGAAAATCAAGGCGGAGATCGGTCCGTTGAAAGCCGAGATCGACACGCTGCCGGCCGACAAGCGCTGGCTCGTCACCAGCGAGGGCGCGTTCTCATATCTCGCCCGCGATCTCGGCCTGAAGGAACTCTATCTCTGGCCGATCAATGCCGACAGCCAGGGCTCCCCGCAGCAGGTGCGCGCCGTCGTCGATGCGGTCAGGGAACACAATATCCACGTCGTCTTCAGCGAGAGCACGGTGTCCGACAAGCCTGCCCGTCAGGTCGCCGCCGAAACCAGCGCGGCATATGGCGGCGTGCTCTATGTCGACTCCCTCAGCGAAGCCGACGGCCCCGTTCCCGCTTATATCGATCTTCTTCGCGTGACCGTAGCCACCGTCGCCAAAGGCCTGACACAATGATTATGGGAAGTTCGGGGATCGCCGGAAACACAGTCAAGGCCGCCGCCCGGGAAGGCATCCGCGCCGACGATATCACCGTCACATACCGCAACGGCCACACGGCACTTCGCCATGCGAGCTTTGCCGTTCCCAAAGGCACGATCACGGCACTCGTCGGCGTCAATGGCGCCGGCAAGTCCACCATCTTCAAGGCCATCATGGGCTTCGTGCCATTGGCGGCCGGCAAGATTTCGGTGCTCGGAATGCCGGTGCGCGAGGCCCTGCGCCAGAACCTTGTCGCCTATGTGCCGCAGGCCGAGGAGGTAGACTGGAACTTTCCCGTTCTGGTCGAGGACGTGGTCATGATGGGCCGCTATGGCCACATGAATTTCCTGCGCATTCCCGGCCGCCGCGACCATCAGATGGTGGACGAGGCGCTCGCTCGCGTCGGCATGAGTGATTTTCGCAAGCGCCAGATCGGCGAACTCTCGGGCGGCCAGCGCAAGCGTGTCTTCCTCGCCCGCGCACTCGCCCAGGAAGGACAGGTGATCCTGCTCGACGAACCCTTCACCGGCGTCGACGTCACCACGGAGGAACAGATCATCGGGCTGATGCGGGATCTGAGAGCCGAAGGCCGCGTCATGCTGGTTTCGACCCACAATCTCGGCAGCGTGCCGGAATTCTGCGACCGGGCCATCTTCGTCAAGGGAACCGTGATTGCCTCCGGCCGGACGGAGGACACCTTCAACGAGGAAAACCTCAAGATCGCCTTCGGCGGCGCGCTCCGCCATTTCGTTCTGGGTAGCGCGGAACTGCACGACGATGCCGACAGCCGGCAGGTCAAGGTCATCACCGACGACGAACGCCCCTTCGTCATCTACAGTACGCCGGAAACAGAAAACACGACGGAAAGCCGGACGGAAATACCGGAAGCGGAGGGCATCGATGATCGACGTCCTTCTTGAGCCTTTCGGCTATGACTACATGCGCAACGCCATTTTCGTCAGCGCGCTTGTCGGCGGCGTCTGCGGCTTTATGTCCTCCTACCTGATGCTCAAGGGCTGGTCGCTGATCGGCGACGCGCTCTCCCACGCCATCGTTCCGGGCGTCGCCGGTGCCTATATGCTCGGCCTGCCCTTTGCCTTCGGCGCTTTCATCTCCGGCGGTCTCGCGGCAGCGGCCATGCTTTTCCTCAACCAGCGAACCCGCCTCAAGGAAGACGCCATCATCGGCCTGATCTTCACCTCCTTCTTCGGGCTCGGCCTCTTCATGGTCTCGCTCTCCCCCGTTTCGGTGAACATCCAGACCATCGTGCTCGGCAACATTCTCGCCATAACGCCGGCCGACACTTTGCAGCTCGTCATCATCGGCGGCGTCAGCCTCGTCGTCCTGACGGCCAAATGGAAGGACTTCATGGTCGCCTTCTTCGACGAGAACCACGCCCGCTCTATCGGCCTCAGGCCGGATCTCCTTAAGGTGATTTTCTTCACGCTACTGGCCGGCTCCACCGTCGCCGCTCTCCAGACAGTCGGCGCCTTTCTCGTGATCGCCATGGTGGTGACGCCGGGCGCGACCGCCTACCTGCTCACCGACCGCTTCCAGCGCCTCATCCTCATGGCCTTCCTGATCGGCGCGGTCACAAGTTTCGTTGGCGCATACATCAGCTATTTCCTCGACGGAGCGACCGGCGGCGTTATCGTCGTGCTGCAAACCGCAATCTTCCTAACCGCTTTCGTCTTCGCGCCGAAGCATGGCCTGCTCGCCGCCCGCCGCCGCGCCCGGGCGGCAGTCGCAGAACCATTGGAGGCAGCGCAGTGAACGACACGCTCGAACTTCTCATCCTTCCCTTCCAGCTTCCCTTCATGCAGTCGGCCTTCGTCATCACGCTGATGATCGCCGTGCCGATGGCGCTGCTCTCCTGCCTGCTGGTGCTGAAAGGCTGGTCGCTGATGGGGGATGCGGTCTCCCACGCCGTGCTGCCTGGCATCGTGATCGCCTATATCGCCGGCATCCCGCTTGCCATCGGTGCCTTCATCGCCGGCCTCACCTGCGCGCTATTGACCGGCTATCTCAAGGAAAACAGCCGCATCAAGGAAGATACCGTCCTAGGCATCGTCTTCTCCGGCATGTTCGGCCTCGGACTGGTGCTCTACGTGAAGATCGAGAGCGACGTGCATCTCGACCATATCCTGTTCGGCGACATGCTCGGCATCCTGCCGTCAGACCTTCTGGAAACCGGCCTGATCGCGCTTGCCGCAACGGTCTTTCTGGTGATCCTGCGCAAGGATCTTCTGGTGCAGGCCTTCGATCCGCAGCACGCCCGCGCCATCGGCCTGCCCGTCCGGCTACTGCATTACGGCCTGCTGGCGGTGTTGTCGCTCACGGTCGTTGGCGCACTGAAGGCCGTCGGCATCATTCTTTCCGTCGCCATGCTGGTGGCTCCGGGCGCGATCGCCTTCCTGATCACCCGACGGTTTCAGGCGATGCTGGTGACGGCCGTGGCGGTGGCCGTGACTGCATCGGTCGCCGGGATCTATCTGAGCTTCCTGATCGACAGCGCCCCCGCCCCGACCATCGTTCTCCTGATGTCGGCCATGTTCGTCGCCGCCTTCCTGCGCACCATCAGGAAATCGCGCAGCAGTCAGCGGTCAGCCGTCGTCACGGACGGCTGATCTCCTCGAGATACCAGTTGATGTAGCGCAGCTCGTTCTGCTCCATCGGCGCAATCGGCCCCGGCTCGTAGAAATGCGAGCGTACGCCCCGCGCCGTATGTTCGATGATCGCCTTGTCCTCGTCGGTCGTCACCCGCCAGAGCCAGGTGAGCTTTTCGAAGTCGTAATCGACGCCCGCCTCGGCCTTGCCATCGACCAGCCAGATCAGTTCCATCTCGCAGGTATCGACCGTCTTCGGAATGAAGCGATAGATCATGCCGTGGTCGGCATAGCAGACGAGGAAGCTCGTGCCGCCGAGATGGATCGAGGTAACGCCACCATCGAAATCGGTGAACCGCCCCATCAGGGTGCTGAGCGGCTGGCCATCCTTGCTGCCGGTCTTCACGCCGTCATAGAGCGCATAGCGGAAGGCATGGATTGTTTCCTTGCCGCCGGCAGAAGACTGCCAGTGGTTGCCCGATCCGATCTCGATGCCGAGCGCGCAGGTCCGAGCCTCCATGGCCGCATTCAATTCCTCGATCATATGCAGCGGCTGTTCCAGCGCGTGTGTTTCGGAATACTCCGGATGGGCCGGACCGCAGTGATAGCACTCGACGTAGTTTTCGACCGCTAGCTTCCAGTTCGCGTCGATCGTATAGCTCTGCCGATGCGCGACCTTCGCGCTCGCCCAGCCATATTGGCCGCAGGTCGCGTGCAGCAGCGCTTCGACCTCGCTGAAATCGAGCGGTTCCTTCGCAAAGGAAATGAACACCAGCCCCTCGACCACCCGCACATGCGCCTTTTTCAGCCCATGCGCCTGCCGGTCGAAGTCCTTCGGCATCAGGCGAGCCGCCCTCAGCGCACCGTCATTGCCATAGGTCCAGGCGTGATAGGGACAGACGAAGGCCTTGGCATTGCCCTTCTCCTTGGTGCAGACCTCCGCCCCGCGATGACGGCAGAGATTGAGCAGCGCATGCACGCTGCCATCCGCTCCGCGCGTCAGGATCACCGCTTCCGAGGCAAGCTTGAAAACCTCGAAATCCCCGGGGTTGGGAATGACGCTCTCATGCGCCAGACAGTGCCAGTGACGGAAGAATACCCGCTCCATATCCCGCTCGAAGATCGCGGGATCGAGATAGAACGGGCGCTCCAGCGCATAGCCCGGCCGGTATGCGGAAACGAGCCTGTCGATGGGGTCAGGCTCCGTCACTCTGCTGATCTCTGATGCGAGCATGAATGGATCTCCATTAAACAGACCGGAAGACCGCGTTCCGGCGCGCATTTCGACTTTATTCGCGTTCTGGGGCAGGCCACTCTTTGCAAACCGCCCCTCGTCTACCT
The DNA here is from genome assembly GCA_003248775.1 of Shinella sp. Classification (GTDB taxonomy): domain Bacteria; phylum Pseudomonadota; class Alphaproteobacteria; order Rhizobiales; family Rhizobiaceae; genus Allorhizobium. The sequence continues at coordinate 74,035 of QFQX01000004.1, forward strand.
CTGGCCTTGTGGGCCGCCCCTCATCCGGCTGCCGCCACCTTCTCCCCGTAAACGGGGAGAAGGGGTTTGCCGCACCGCTTTCACCATCAACGAGCCGTGAGTAAGCCACGTTCCCTCTCCCCGCTTGCGGGGAGAGGGTTAGGGTGAGGGGCAATTCCCGTACACCCGACCTGACGCGCCACACACCCTCACATCTTCACTCGTTCCGCCTTGGGGTCGTATAGCGGTGCGAGCGAAGCCTCGGCCGCGAACCGTTCCCCGGCGATCTCGATCTCGTATTTCGATGCCAGAACGTCGGCTGCGCTTTGGCCCTCGCAGGGCACGTAGCCAAGGCCGATCGCACCTTTAAGAAAATGGCCGTAATTGCCCGACGTGATGGTTCCGACAATCTTTCCGTCGCGGACCAGCGCCTCGTTGTGAAAGACCAGCGGTTCCGGATCGATGAGGCGCAACTGCATGAGCCGGCGCCTCAGCCCCTCTTCCTGTTTCCTCAGCACCGCATCCCGGCCGATGAAATCGCCCTTGCCGGTTTTGACTGCAAAGCCAAGCCCTGCCTCCAGCACATGGTCTTCGTCGGTGATGTCATGCCCGAAATGGCGGAACGCCTTTTCGATGCGGCAACTGTCGAGCGCATGCAGACCGCACAATTTCAGCCCCAGGTCTTCGCCGGCATGTTCCAGTGTCTCGAAGACATGCGCCGCCTGATCCGACGAGACGTAAAGCTCCCAGCCCAGCTCGCCAACATAGGTAACGCGATGGGCACGGGCGAGGCCGTAACCGATCTCTATCTCGCGAGCCGAACCGAACGGATGGGCCGCATTGGAGAAATCGCTCGGGCTCACCTTGTTGAGCAATTCGCGCGATTTCGGCCCCATGACGCAGAGAACACTTTCCGCGGCAGTCACGTCGGTCACCACCACAAATTCATCAGGCAGAAGGTTCTTGCGCAGCCAGGCAAGGTCGCGCTGGAGCGTCGCGCCCGGAACGACGAGGAAGAAGGCAGTCTCCGAGAGACGCGTGACCGTCAGGTCGCTTTCGATGCCGCCCCGGCGGTTGAGCATCTGCGTGTAGACGATCCGGCCCACCTCGACGTCCATCTGGTTGGCGCAAAGCCGTTGCAGGAAAGCGAGCGCATCGCGGCCCTCCACACGGATCTTGCCGAAAGACGTCATGTCGAACAGGCCGACGCCCTCACGGACCGCCATGTGTTCGGTACGCTGGTTGTCGAACCAGTTCTGCCGCTTCCAGCTGTAGCGGTATTCCTTTTCCTGGCCGAGCCCCGCAAACCAGTTCGCCCTTTCCCAGCCCGCCACCTCGCCGAAGACAGCACCGCGCTTCTTCAGGTGCTCATGGATCGACGAACGGCGCACGCCCCGAGCCGTCGCCATCTGCCGGTAGGGAAAGTGGTCGGCATAAAGCAGGCCAAGCGTCTCTGTGACGCGCTCCTGCAGATAGAGCCGGTTCTTCTGGAAAGGCTGTGCACGGCGGATATCGACCTCCCAGAGATCGAAGGGCGGCTCGCCGTCATTCATCCACTGGGCCAGCGCCATGCCGGCCCCGCCGGACGAGACGATGCCGATGGAGTTGTAGCCGGCCGCCACCCAGTATCCCTTAAGCTCCGGTGCTTCCCCGAGATAATAGCGATCGTCGGGCGTGAAGCTTTCCGGTCCGCAGAAAAAGGTATGGATGCCGGCCGTCTCCAGCATCGGCATGCGCCTCACCGCCATTTCGAGGATCGGCTGGAAGTGATCGAAATCGTCGGGAAGCTGGTCGAAACAGAAATCCTCGGAAATTCCGTCCATGCCCCAGGGCTTGGCCTTCAACTCGAAGGCGCCAAGCAGCATCTTGCCGGCATCCTCCTTGTAATACGCCTGCTCGTCCGGCACCCTGAGCACCGGAAGCTGACCAAGTCCCGGCACCGGCTCGGTGACGATGTAGAAATGCTCGGCCGCATGCAGCGGCACGGTTACACCGGATTGCGCCGCAAGATTACGCCCCCACATGCCGGCGGCATTGACCACGTTCTCGGTCTCGATCACATGGCGCTCGCCGGCCTGCTCGCAGACGACACCCGTCACGCGGCCATCCTTCGTCAGGACACCGATGACCTTGACGCCTTCAATCACCGTCGCGCCATGCTGCCGGGCGCCCTTCGCCAGCGCCATCGCGATATTGGCCGGGTCGCACTGGCCGTCGAGCGGCAGATGCACCGCCGCCTTGACGTCCGAGACGTTCAGATAGGGATAAAGCTCCGTCACCCGCGCCGGATCGATTTCCTGCACGTCGACATTGAACGCCCGCGCCAGCGAGGCCTGCCGGTAGATTTCCTCGCGCCGCTCGTCCGTCAGCGCGACGGTGATCGAGCCGTTCTGCTTCATGCCCGTGCCGATGCCGGTTTCCGCCTCGAGCCGCACGTAGAGATCGCGCGAATATTTCGCGAGCCGCGTCATGTTCTGGCTGGCGCGCAACTGGCCGATCAGGCCGGCGGCATGCCAGGTGGTGCCGGATGTCAGCTGTTTGCGCTCCAGAAGCACCACATCTGTCCAGCCTAGCTTGGCGAGGTGATAGGCAACAGAACAGCCGGATACGCCGCCGCCGATGATGACGGCCCTCGCCTTGGACGGAACGGGCTTCGGGGACGTGGTATTGCTCATGCCTTCAGCCTCTCGTTCGATGCATCCCAGATCGCCTGATCCGGCTGTACGATCGCCTGGAAGCGGTCGCCGAAAATCTCCACCTCGACCTCGGTGCCGGGCTCGCAGAGATCGGCGCGCAGCATGCCGAGAGCGATGGATTTGCCGACCCGGTAACCCCAGTTGCCGGAGGTCGTCTCGCCGACCACCTGTCCGTCATGCCAGAGCGTCGACATATAGGGCGCATCGCAATCGCCGGCCTCGACGACGAGCGTCACGAAGCGCTTCGACACGCCCCGCTGCTTCTCTGCCAGAAGCGCCGCCTTGCCCTTGAAATCCGGCTTAGACCAGTCGACGAACCGTTCAAGCCCGCCCTGCAGCACGGTGTAGTCGGTCGAAAGATCGCCCTTCCAGGCGCGGTAGCCCTTCTCTACGCGGAGACTGTCCAGCGCCTCCATGCCGAAGGGTTTCAGGCCGTGGCTCTTGCCCGCCATCCAGATCGCGTCGAAAACATCGGGCGTATCTTCGACCCTGGTATGGATCTCCCATCCAAGTTCACCGGCGAAGGAAACGCGCACCAGCTGGCACCAGCGCCCGCCGATCCGCGCCGACTGATGCGTGAGCCACGGGCGGGAAAGATCGGCGTCCGTGACATCGGCGAGGATAACGCGGGAGTAAGGCCCGGTCAGGATCTGGCAGGAGAAGGCCTCGGTCACATCTTCGATAACGAACGCGGCATCGGCCGGCTTCAGCTTCAGGAGCCATTCGTAATCATGCCACTGGGCGGTCGCAGCCGTGATCAGGAAGAAGAAATCCTCCTCGATCACCATCACCGACATCTCGGTGACGATCCGGCCCTTGTCGTCGGCGAAATAGGCAAGCCCGATCCGCCCGGGCTTCGGCACGCGACCGGTGATGATGGAGGAAAGCCAGTCGCGCGCGCCCTCCCCCTTCACCCGGTAGCGGGAAAATCCCGGCAGATCGAGAATGCCAGCCGCATCGCGCACCGCAAGACACTCCTCCTCGATCCGCGGGCTCCACGGCCCGTTCCGATCCCATGTCTGGGTCGCAGTCTCGGAGGTGTCATCGCCCGGCTTCGCATACCACATCGCCCGTTCCCAGCCGTTATAGGGCTTGAACTGGGCGCCGAGCGCCGCGATCCGGTCATGGATCGGGGAAAGCTTGCGATTGCGCCCCGCCGGCCAGTAGTGCTTGGGGAAATGCATCGCATATTCGTGGCCGTAGATCTCCATGCCCTTGGCGACGCAATAATCGGGATCGGAAGCGAAGGAGGTGTAGCGGCGCGGATCGCAGGACCACATGTCCCATTCCGTCTCGCCCTCCGTCACCCATTCGGCCAGCACCTTGCCGGCCCCGCCCGCCTGACAAATGCCGAAGGTGAAGACGCAGGCATCGAAGGCATTCGGCACTCCGGGCATCGGACCGATCAGCGGATTGCCGTCCGGTGCATAGGGAATGGGACCGTTGATCATCTTGGACAGACCCGCCGTGCCAAGGATCGGCACACGCTCGACGGCATCGTTGAGATACCATTCCAGCCGCTCCAGATCGTCGGGGAAGAGCTGGAAGGAAAAGTCCTCCGGCATCGGGTCGTCCTTCGTCACCCAATGCGCCCGACAGGCCTTTTCATAAGGCCCGAGATTCATGCCGTATTTTTCCTGCCGGAGATAATAGGAGCTGTCGACATCGCGCAGCAGCGGCAGCTTGTGGCCCGCCTCCCGCGACCATGCCTCCAGTTCGGGAATGGTGTCGAACAGCATGTATTGATGGCTCATCACCATCATCGGCACATCGCGACCGAACAGCTTGCCGACCTCGCGGGCATAATAACCGGCGGCGTTGACGACATATTCGCAGCGGATCTCGCCAAGCGGCGTGGTCAGCACCCACTCACCGTTTTCCCGGCGAACCGCCGTGACGGGACAGAAGCGGACGATCTTCGCGCCCATGTCGCGCGCGCCCTTCGCCAGCGCCTGGGTCAGCTGGGCCGGGTCGATATCGCCGTCATAGGGATCGTAGAGCGCTCCGGTCAGGTCATGGGTTTCGAGGAACGGATACTTCGACCGCATCTCGTCAGGCGACATGATGTCGAGGTCCATGCCCTGATAGCGGCCCATGCCGACAACGCGCCTGAACTCCTGCAGGCGCTCCTTCGTGTGACCGATCCTGAGCGATCCCGTGACGTGATAGTTCATCGGATAGTCGACCAGCTCGCCAAGCTTCGCATAAAGCTCGGTCGAATAGCGCTGCATGTTCATGATCGACCATGAGGAGGAAAAGGTCGGCACATTGCCGGCCGCATGCCAGGTCGAGCCTGCCGTCAGCTCGTTCTTTTCCAGAAGCACGCAATCCGTCCATCCGGCCTTCGCCAGATGATAGAGCGACGAGGCCCCCACGGCCCCGCCCCCGATGATGACGACACGTGCCGATTCGGGCAGTTGAGACATCTATATCCCCTCTTGTTTTGGCGTGAGCTTGCAGAAGGAAATGGCATTCATCAAGCGAGCGGATTTCGCTTTATTGATCGAAGAATTCGATTAGCGTGCCTAAAGCATGTGGTGCAAAAGTGTGCCGCGGTTTTGCGGCAACGACATGCGATAAAACAAAAACTAAAAGCGTGCGGAGCGAATCTGAAAGATCGCGACACGCTTTAGATGTCGCCTTACCGACCGACGGAGAAAACCGTGCAGATCGAGCTGATCGAAACCTATCTCGACCTGATGGAGACACGCAGCTTCAACCGCACCGCCGAGCGAATGAACCTCCGGCAGTCGACGGTCTCCCACCGCATCAAGGCGCTGGAGGCAGCCCTCGGCCGTTCGCTGTTCACCCGCAACAAGGGCGGCACCGCTCCGACTCCCGCAGGCCTGCGTTTCCTCGATCACGCGCGCGCTCTTCAACGCCAGTGGCACGAGGCGGCCCGCACAGTCGAAAGCGCCGGTGCCTACGAGCACGCCATGCGCATCGGCGTCCAGCAGGATGTGGCCGAGGAGCTCGCCGGCCCATGGCTGCGGACAATCCGCGCCGACCTGCCCGGAACCTCGATCTATATCGAGGCCGACTATTCGAACCAGATGAACCGGGACCTTGCGAGCGGCGATCTCGACCTTGCGATCCTCTACACGCCCCACTTCCTGCCGGACCTGCATTACGAACGGATCGGGGAAATGACCTATGTGCTGGTCAGTACACTGTCATCAAGCGTGGACGATCTGAACCGGGAGAACTACATCAGCGCGAGCTATTCGCCAGCATTCGACAGGATGCACCGGTTGGCACTGCCGCAACTTGCCACGACAGCGTTGTCCTCCGGCCAGAACGTCACGATTTCAGGCCTGCTGAAAAGCCTCGGCGGCGGTGCTTTCGTGACGAAGGCGACCGCTGACGGGCTGCATCGCGCCGGTATCGCCCATATCGTCGAAGACGTCGCACCGATCCCGCAGACGGTCTATGCCGCAACTGGCATTCGGACACGCCACGCGCACCAGCATCGCCGCGTCATCGCAGCGATGGAAGTCCTGTTGCGAACGGACACCCCGAAACCACTGGAGCCCGGGCCGCCCACAGGCTGAGATAGCCCCCTCAGAACCGAACGTCGAAGCGGCCCTTGATCTGCTGCTCCCAATCGCCACCACCGGCCTGACCGGCATAGGAAACTCCAAAGGTCGCCGTCTTGGACAGCGGGACGGAAAGGCCCGCCTCGAAGACCGCGACGTCGCGCGCGATTGGCGTACCGGCGACAGTAAAGGCGTCGCCCGTCGCAAAGGCGTGTTCCGAGGTCGGCGTTGCATCGCCGAACGCATGACGCCAGCCGACCATGCCCTGCAGGCCGACGGCGGTACCACCGAGATCGACCGGCGCGGAAGCCCTGAGACCAAGCGTCGAATAGGTCACGGCGTAATCGTCGCTGGCTGCGGAGATTGCCGCATCGCCGCCCGTCTCTGTCATCCGTTCCGTGCGCAACCGTACATGGGCAAGCCCCGCAAACGGCGAGAAATGGCCGATGCCCGTGTCTATACCGTAGCTTGCCTCGCCGAAGAACTGCGCGGTCGAAGCATCGTAATCTGCATCGAGATCTTCGCTTAGACTGCCGATATTGACGGAACGGTCAGTTGACACTTGGTGCCATGTATAGGCGCTTCCGAACCTCAGATCGAATGCGCCGAGCGAGCGACTGCCATAAACACCGAGAGAGTAATTGTCCGACGTGCCCGACGAACCGCGGCCGTTCACGTCGAAGCTGGTCCGGCTGTAGCCACCGGCAAGACCGAAACGCCAGTCCTCGAGGAACACCGCGTCGGCACCGCCGAGGAAGCCGCCCGTATTGTGTTCGAGCGAGGCGGCGTTGCCGTCGCTGTCTGCCTTTGCCCAGGAACCGAAAGACGACAGCCAGAAGCCGCGCTCTCCGGTCGCCTCGCCGGCGAGTAGCCGGGCATTAAGGCCATCGCGGACAAAACGGCTGTCATCCGCCAGCATGGCTTTGACGGAAGCGTGGACTTCGCCCGACAGCGCGTCATAGGCCGGACGGACGGCGCTTTCGCCAAGGCCTGCCACCACACTCTGCACCCGATCGCCGCTCGACATGCTGTCGAGTGCCGTGCCGACGGCGATCTGGTTGCGGGTCTGCCCCAGGCTGGCAAAGCTAGTATTGTTGCGCGATAGCGTCAGGTAGATATTGTTGGCATCGTAGACCAATGTACCGTCAAGGAAGACGAAGCCATCCGAGATCGAGCCGAAGGTGCCGGATACTCCGCCATCCGCCGTCAGGATGGTGTAGACCGTGCCGATCGAATACGTGCTTCCGTCATCCGTTCCATTTTCAGGACCGAAATAAACGCTGGCGCCCGAACTGATCGTAGCCGTTCCCGTAGCATGCAGAAGGTCGCTACGGCCGGCATTATCGATCTCGACGGAATAGGTGGAGCCCGAGGCGAAGGTGATATTGGCAACCGTCAGCGTACCGATCGAATTGCCGGGAGCGACCGTACCGCCGCTGGCGACAGACACGTTGCCGAGCGTACCGGAACCGCCGAGCGTTGCGCCGGACAGAACATTGGCGACGGAAACCAGCGTCGGGGTGTTCACCGACACCAGCCCGCCCTCGATGCTCAGGTCACCGGTGAACGACGAGTAATCGCCGGTCAATTTTGTAAGACCCGACAGGAAGGACAACGTTCCCGCGCCCTGCACATCGGAGGCAAAGACATAACTGCTACCGGTGTGATTAAATACGATCTCGCCGTCGCCATCACCGAAGATCACGGTCGAGGCATTGATTGTGCCGGCGGAGGCTGCGGACTGCCCTCTCGCCGCACCAACGTTGAGCGTACCGCTCGCTGTTGCATCGTCGGCGATCACGATCCGGTCCGCGTTGACCGTCGCGCCATTCAACACCGTCAACACGCCATCCCCTTCGATCCCGACCGAAAGACGATCGCCAATCGTGAGGTTAGAACCGACACCCGACACGACAACCGTACCGGAAGAGTTGGCTTCGTTGCCGATGTGAAAACGGTTGCCAACGACGGAACCGCCATCGCTCACGGTCAGATAACCCGTGCCGAAGCGGCCGACATTCAGATCACCCGAATACAGCACGGAGGAATCGACAAGTGAGGACCATGTCGAGCCCGCTCCCGTAACCGTCATCGTACCGACGGCACCGGCAAGGTCACCCAAAATGCCCTGAAGCCCACTGATGGAACCGCCGGCGGAAATTGTCACGGTGCCGGCCGAGCCGGCATTGTGGCCGACGAGTAACGCACCGCTCATCTCCCAGGACGAACCGGCACCCGTTACCGTCGCTTCGCTGTCCGATCCGTTTTCGGTGCCGACATAACCGTCCGTGCTGGTGACGACGCCACCGTCGGCAATCGTCAGGAAACCGTCGCCGAGATTACCGACATAGAGCGTTCCGGTATTGTCCCAGCGGCTGCCGGTTCCGGTCACCGAGGCGGTGCCTTGGCCCGTCGCGTTCCAGCCGAGGATGGCCCCGTCCGAATGTACCGTGCCGCCGTCCCGAACGGTCAGCGTGCCGGTGCCGTCATAGCCGACGCCGATGCGATCGGTGACATTCAGGACCGCATCGTCGACGGTGATCGCGCCGACGGCAGCGTTCGCGTAACCGAGATAGACGGCTCCGGCTTCCACAAGTCCGGAAGCTTCGACGGAGACATCGCCCGTCCCGTCCAGCCCGACGTAAAGATCGCTTGTGACCGTCCATGTGCTGTTCGCGCCGGCTACCGAGACATGACCGTTTCCGCCGCTTGCATAGCCCAGCGAGGCGCTCGCCGCTCCAACGACGCCGCCGTTCGTGATATCAAGATGCCCCTCGGTACTGCCGCCAACGACGAGCGACGTGTCGATCGACCACTCGCTGCCCGGACCATCCACAGTGACGGTGCTGCCGGAGGCCGTGGCCAGATTGGCGATCGTCGCGCTGCCGCTGTGAACATAACCGCCATCGGTAACGTCGAGCGTCCCGACCCCACCGCCGCCGACCACCAGAAGGGAAACATTGTTCCATGTAGACCCCGCACCGTCGACGAGCACGGCCCCCGTGGTATTCAGTCCATCCGCGATGACACCGTTTACGCTCGTCGCATCGGAGCCGGAATAGATATACAGATATCCATCTGCACCGCCGCCGCCATAGCCAACATAAAGATATCCTGTCGCGAAGAGCTTGGAATTGTCCTGAAGCGTCACGGTTCCCGTGCCAGTGGGGGCTCCGCCTATATAGAACGAACCCGAAGCGACCTCTGCCTCGTCCAATATGTTGATGAAGCCAGTTCCTTCATTGCCGACCGTGATTGAAGACGAGTTATTCCAGATATTTCCAGCACCGCTGATCGACACCGTTCCCTGCGAGCCGGCGCTCCAGCCGAGCGCGACTGAACCCGTCGTCAAATCGTTTTGAACGGTCAGATCGGCCGCAGAACCCAGGCCAACAAAAAGATTGCCCGCATACCCGGCAGAGCCACCAAGCAAAACGCCTGTCGTATCGATGCGCGCATCATCGCCTGCAGCCGGCGTATGTCCGTCCCAGACCCAGTTGGCATTGTTGAACCAGTTATTATCGCCCGCTCCACCAGACCAGTAGACGGAATCCGCAAGCGCCATCGAGGTCGATCCGCAAGCAAGGGAAAGAGCGAGAATGCTTGTCGAAGACAGACGACGAAGCCGGGCATAACGATTGAATTTCACGAAGAAGCCTCCCCCGAAGCATTCATCCGCGCGAACAGAACTACACGCATAGATTAACAAATTCTGATATATAAACAGAATCTTTCAAACCGTTTTTCAAGTAACGGCGGGAAACGGTCAATAAAGTTTTCGGTAAATTCCGCTTTAGAACCGAAAATGGTCGCATAAGATCGTGAGCGGCGACCAACTTCCCGAGATCAACGCCCGGTAGAAGCTTCCGCCGCATTTCTGCGGGCCACGACCTGTTCACGCCAAACAGTGAAAATTCCCGCCGCAACGACAATGACCGAACCGAGAATCATGTTGAACCGCAGCGTTTCGCCAAACACTACGACAGCGATCCCCGAACCGAGCACGAGCTGCCAGTAGGCGATCGGTTGCAGCACCACGGCGCTCAGCTTGTCATAAGCCTTGATCAGGGAGAAATGCCCGATAATGCCGGTGCAGCACAGCGCCAGCATCCAGCCCCAGTCCTTCACGGCGATCGGCGTGAAAAAGGCGGGCGCGATCGCATTGGTGCAGACGAAACCGACCATGCACATGTAGAAGAAGCTGGTCACCGGCTGGTCCACCCGGCTGACGAGGCGGGTGAGGATGCCGTAGACCGCGCCGAAGACCGCGCACATCAGCGGCAGAATAACATAGCCGTTGAAGCCGGTCGGCCCCGGCGACAGGATCAGGACCACCCCGCACAGGCCGACACCGATCGCCGTCCACCGCCGCCAGCCGACCTTTTCGCCAAGAAGCGGCACGGACAGAAGCGCCACGAAAATCGGAGCGGACGCAAAGATCGCCTGCGATTGTGCCAGACCCGCATAGTGAAACGCCGCAACCGATATGAGGATCTGTCCGCTGAGCAGCAGCCCGCGCAGAATCTGCAGGATCGGCCTTTGCGTCCGAACAGCGGTCTTCAAACCTCCACCCGAACGCAGGGCAAGAAACAGCGCGAAAGCGGCAAACGCCCAGTAACGCACGACCGCCACTACGGCAGGTGAATAGCTCTCCCCAAGATGTTTCGAGATCCCGTCCTGAAAGGCGAAGACAGTAAAAGCCGTAAAGGCAAAGAGATAGCCAAGCGGCGTGGATTTCATCGGGGTCGCAGTCGGGAAAAATGCATGGAGCACAATAGGAGAGAATGCCATATTATCGGCATCCCGACATTTGCAAAGTTGTATCTTTGCAAGGCTGCCCTGCGGTAAAGATGGTCTCCTGCCCCGCTTGCGGCACTCTGCAAGCCATGGTCTAAACACCGCATGGCCTTCACCCTTCGCCAGTTGCAGTATTTCATCGCTGTCGCCGAACAAGGCTCGGTGACGCGCGCCGCCCAGAACCTCTCCATTTCCCAGTCCTCCGTCACCGAGGCGATCAAGGAACTGGAAGGCGACCTTGGCGTGGAGTTGTTCGAGCGTCATCCGCGCGGCCTGTCGATCACCCATAATGGGCACCAGTTCCTGCGCCACGCAACGAAGATCCTCGCAACGGTCTCGGACGCCCGCAACGCCTTTTCGGAAACCAAGGAAAATACCGGCGGCAAGCTCAACATCGGCGTCACCTCGCTCGTTGCGGGTTACGTGCTTTCCGATCTTCTCGCGCGTTATCGCCGCGCCTGCCCAGGCGTCGAGGTATCGGCCATCGAGGACAACGGCTCCTATCTCGAACATCTGCTGATCGGCGGCGAACTCGACGTGGCCGTCATGGTCATTTCCAACCTGCGCGACCGCATGGCCCTGCAGGCGGAAATTCTCGAAACCTCGCCTTACCGCCTCTGGCTGCCCATGGGGCATCCTCTGGTGTCGGCGGACATCATCTCGAGCGCCGACATCGCCCGCGAGCCGCTCATCATGCTGACCATCGACGAGATCGAGGAAAACACCGGCAAGTTGCTCGCCGCACTCGGCGCCCGGCCACACGTCGCCTTCCGCACCCGCTCGGTCGAAGCCGTCCGAAGTCTCGTGGCGACAGGCGCCGGCGTCGCTCTGCTGCCTGATCTCGTCTACCGCCCATGGTCGCTGGAAGGCGACCGTATCGAAAGCCGCGACGTCTCCGGCGCTCTGCCCGTGGTTCAGGTCGGCATGGTCTGGCGCAAGGGGTCTAGCCTGCCCCAGGCCGCCCGCGACTTCGTCGGCATCGCCGAGGCGCTCAGAAGCGGCCGCGGACGGTAGAGCCATACGCATTGACAAATCCCCCTCTGGCCGCCGGCCCTCTCCCCCTCAAGGGGGGAGAAAATGCGTGGTCGCGTCTCACATTAACCTTGCCGTAGCATTCGCGGGTGAAACCCCTCCCCCTTGTGGTGAGGGGTTGGGGAGGGGTCTGCATCTACCCTATTCGGAAAAACCGATAGCGACTTTCTGATAAATGGATTTGCGAATGCGGCAATTTCGCGTCACCTTCATCATCGGGAACAAACGCCGCGATAAGGCGGCCCCGAACCGGGAGAAATTGCCATGAAGAAATTTTTGCATTCGTGCACGGCCATCACTGCCGTGCTCAGCTTTGCCACAGCTTCCGTCGCCCAGGAGCCCCTGAAGGAACTCGGCAAAGGCGAAGGCTCGCTCTCCATCGTAGCGTGGGCCGGTTATATCGAACGCGGCGAAACCGACAAGAATTACGATTGGGTCACCAAGTTCGAGCAGGAAACAGGGTGCAAGGTTTCAGTCAAGACCGCAGCCACTTCCGACGAAATGGTCGCATTGATGAACGAAGGTGGCTTCGACCTCGTGACCGCCTCCGGCGACGCATCACTGCGCCTCGTCGCCGGAAAGCGCGTCCAGCCGATCAACACCGATCTCATCCCGTCCTGGAAAACCATCGACGAACGCCTGCAGAACGCTCCCTGGCACACCGTCAACGGCGTGCATTACGGTACGCCCTACGTCTGGGGCGCGAACGTGCTGATGTACAATACAGAAGCCTTCAAGGGTGAGGCCCCTAAAAGCTGGAACGTCGTATTCGAAGAGCAGACCCTGCCGGACGGCAAGTCGAACAAGGGCCGCGTGCAGGCCTATGACGGCCCGATCTACATCGCCGATGCCGCCCTTTACCTGATGAAGCACAAGCCGGAACTCGGTATCAAGGACCCCTACGAGCTGAATGAGGACCAGTACAAGGCCGCTCTGGATCTGCTGCGCGGTCAGCGTAAACTCGTCGGCCGCTACTGGCACGACGCCATGATCCAGATCGACGACTTCAAGAACGAAGGCGTGGTCGCTTCGGGTTCGTGGCCGTTTCAGGTCAACCTGATGAAGGCTGAAGGTGCCAAGATCGACTCGACCTTCCCCGAGGAAGGCGTGACCGGCTGGGCCGACACCACTATGCTCCACGCCGACAGCAAGAACCCGAACTGCGCCTACATGTGGATGGAGCATTCACTGTCTCCCAAGGTTCAGGGTGATGTCTCCGCCTGGTTTGGCACCGTTCCCTCCGTTCCGGCTGCCTGCAAGGGCAACGAACTCTACGGCGACGAAGGCTGCAAGACCAACGGCTACGAGAACTTCGACAAGATCAAGTTCTGGCGCACTCCGACGAGCAAATGCAGCCAGGGCGAGTGCGTGCCCTATCACCGCTGGGTATCGGACTACATCGGCGTGATCGGCGGCCGCTGATCGAGACTGCCTGAGGGAGCTAACCTCACCCTGAACCTCTCCCCGCAAGCGGGGAGAGAGAACGTGCCCCAAGATTGTCGTCGTAATGCATGGCAACCGATAGATCCGCAAAGGTTGACGGATATCGGCCTTCTCCCCGCTCGCGGGGAGGAGGTGCCCGCATGCGGATGAGGGGCAAATTATCCGACCGGAGTACCCATGACCGCAGCCGTTGAATTTTCGCAGGTGTCGCGCCATTTCGGCACCGTCAAGGCCGTCGATGCCGTCGATCTCGTGATCGCGCCCGGCGAGTTCTTTGCCATGCTCGGCCCTTCCGGCTCCGGCAAGACGACCTGCCTGCGCCTGATTGCCGGCTTCGAACAGCCCACCGCCGGCCACATCGAGATATTCGGCGAAACCGCGGAGGGCGTCCCGCCCTATCGCCGCAACGTCAACACCGTCTTTCAGGACTATGCCCTCTTCCCGCACCTCAACATCCTCGACAACGTCGCCTACGGACTGATGGTCAAGGGTGTCGAGAAATCCGAACGGTTGCGGATGGCCGAGCAGGCGCTGGATCTCGTCAAGCTTCCCGGTTATGGCGCTCGCAAGCCGGGCCAGCTCTCCGGCGGCCAGCGGCAGCGCGTGGCGCTCGCCCGCGCGCTCGTCAACAAGCCCAAGGTCCTGCTGCTCGACGAGCCTCTCGGCGCGCTCGACCTGAAGCTTCGCGAAAGCATGCAGGAAGAGCTGAAAACCCTGCAGCGCTCTCTCGGCATCACCTTCATCTTCGTCACCCACGACCAGGGTGAAGCCCTATCCATGGCCGACCGGGTCGCCGTCTTCAATGAAGGCAGGATCGTTCAGGCAGGCACGCCGGAAGAGATCTACAATCGCCCGAAGACCCGCTTCGTCGCGGATTTCGTCGGCTCCTCCAACATCCTGACGCCGGCCGAAACGAAACGGCTGGGTGGCGAGGAAAAATGGGCAAGCCTTCGCCCCGAGGCGATCCGGATCGTTTCCGAGGGCGGCCAGATCGCAACAGTCCGCTCCCACAGCTTCCTTGGCGCGGCGACCCGCATCTCGCTGATGATTGACAGGATTTCGCTGAACGTCATGGTCCCCGCCGGCCAGCCGGTTCCCGCGGTCGGCGACAGCACCGTAATCGGCTGGAAGCCCTCCGACCTGCACTACATGGATGGCGCGGCATGACCGATTTTTCGGCAACCTCGATCCTGCCCGCCGGCAACGGCCCCTTGCGCCGCGTGTCGGATCTCTTCTGGCGCCACCCCGCCCTGCTGCTGGTACTGATGCTGGTGCCGCCGCTGCTCTGGCTCGGCGTCATCTATGTCGGTGCGCTGATCGCGCTTCTCCTGCAGAGCTTCTTCGCGATCGACGAATTCTCCGGCATGATCAATTACGAGTTCACGCTCTCGACCTATGAGCAGCTGCTCATCCCCTCGAATTTCGATATCATACTTCGCACCCTGCTGATGGCGATTGCCGTCACGCTCGCCTCCGCGGTACTCGCCTTTCCGATTGCCTATTATGCGGCCCGCTATGCCAGGGGCAAATGGAAGGCCTTCTTCTATATCGGCATCATGCTGCCGCTGTGGTCGAGCTATCTCGTCAAGGTCTATGCCTGGAAGCTGATCCTCGCCAAGGAAGGCATTCTCACCTGGGCTTTCGCCAAGCTTCACCTGTCCTGGCTTCTCGATGGCGTGCTGGCTTTGCCCGTCATCGGCGGCAACTCGCTTTCGATCAGCTATATCGGCACCTTCATCGTCTTCGTCTATGTCTGGCTGCCCTACATGATCCTGCCGACGCAGGCAGCGCTGGAGCGCGTGCCCGGCAACCTGATAGAGGCGTCCGCCGATCTCGGCGCCAAACCGGACCAGACATTCCGCCATGTGCTGTTTCCGCTGGCGCTACCGGGCATCATCGCCGGCTCGATCTTCACCTTCTCGCTGACGCTCGGCGACTACATCATCCCGCAGATCATCGGTTCATCGCGCCTCTTCATCGGGCAGGCCGTCTACACCCAGCAGGGCACGGCCGGCAATGTGCCGCTCGCCGCCGCCTTCTCGGTCGTGCCGATCGTCATCATGGGCATCTATCTCTGGATCGCTAAACGCATGGGGGCCTTCGATGCGCTCTGACAAGAACAATGGCGCCGGCTGGCCCCTGAAGCTTGCAGCCGCAGGCGGCCTCGCCTTCCTGCACCTGCCGATCCTCTTGATCTTCGTCTACGCTTTCACCACGGAGGAGAAGAGCTTCCAGTGGCCGCCGCCGGGCTTTACCACGCAATGGTTCTCCGTTGCCTGGAGCCGTCCGGACGTCTGGGAAGCGCTGACGCTTTCGCTCAAGGTCGCCTCCATCGCCACCGCCATTGCGCTGGTGCTCGGCACGCTTGCCGCCGCAGCCGTCGCCCGCACCGCCTTCTTCGGCCGGGAAGCGATCTCGCTGCTCGTCATCCTGCCGATCGCCCTTCCCGGCATCATCACCGGTATCGCGCTGCGCTCGGCCTTTTCGATTGCCGAGATCCCCTATTCGATGTGGACGATCATTCTCGGCCACGGCACCTTCTGCGTGGTCGTGGTCTACAACAATGCCGTCGCCCGCTTCCGCCGCACCTCCGGCTCGCTGATCGAGGCTTCGATGGACCTTGGCGCCGATGGTTTCCAGACCTTCCGCTACGTGGTCCTGCCGAACATCGCGACGGCGCTCCTTGCCGGCGGCATGCTGGCCTTCGCCCTGTCCTTCGACGAGGTCATCGTCACCACCTTCACCGGCGGACAGCAATCCACCCTGCCGATCTGGATGCTGGAAGAACTGATCCGTCCGCGCCAGCGCCCGGTGACCAACGTCGTCGCCATGCTCGTGGTGATCGTCACCTTCCTGCCGATCCTCGGCGCCTATTACCTGACCCGCGATACCGACAGCGTTGCCGGCAGCGGGAAATAACAACCATTCAAGACTGAGGGAGAACCGACATGGACACGCAAATGCTGATCGGCGCGAAATTCGAAGCCGGCACGGAAACCGAGGAAAAGATCCTCAACCCCAAGACCGGAGACGTGATCCTCGACCTGCCCGAAGCCTCGCTCGGCCAGATCGACGAAGCCGTCGATGCCGCCGAAAAGGCTTTCGATGACTGGGCAGCCACCACGCCCGGCCAGCGCTCCGCCTACCTGCTGGCGATTGCCGATGCCATCGAGAAGGATGCCGATGGCTTCGCCGCGCTGGAAAGCCTCAACTGCGGCAAGCCGATCAATGCCGTGAGGAATGACGAGATCCCCGCCATCGTCGATTGCTGGCGCTTCTTCGCCGGCGCCATCCGCTCGCTGCATGCGCCGGTCGCCGGTGAATACCTGCCGGGCTTCACCTCGATGATCCGGCGCGATCCGGTCGGCATCGTCGGCTCCATCGCGCCATGGAACTACCCTCTGATGATGATGGCGTGGAAGCTCGCACCGGCGATTGCCGGCGGCAATACCGTGGTCTTCAAACCCTCCGAACAGACCCCGCTCACCGCGCTGAAGATGGCGAAGCTTCTCGCCGACATCCTGCCGGAAGGCGTGGTGAACGTCGTGCTCGGCCGAGGCGAGAGCGTCGGCAATGCGCTCATCAACCACCCGAAGATCGGCATGCTGTCGATCACCGGCGATATCGCCACCGGCAAGAAGGTGCTGGCCGCCGCTTCGAAGACCGTCAAGCGCACCCATCTCGAACTGGGCGGCAAAGCCCCGGTCATCGTCTATGACGATGCCGATATCGACGCCGTCGTCTCCGCGATCCGCACCTTCGGCTATTACAATGCCGGTCAGGACTGCACCGCCGCCTGCCGCATCTACGCCGCCGACAAGGTTTATGACAATTTCGTCGCCGACCTCGCCTCCGCCGTCTCGACGCTGAAGTTCAATCAGGCTGACGACACCGAAAACGAGATCGGCCCGCTGATCTCCAAGCGCCAGCGCGACCGCGTGGAAAGCTTCGTCACCCGCGCCGCCGAGCACAAGCACATGGAAGTCGTCACCGGCGGCAAGGTCTCGGGCGACAAGGGTTTCTTCTACACCCCGACCGTCATTGCCGGAGCCCTGCAGGATGACGAAATTGTCCGCCGCGAGGTCTTCGGCCCGGTCGTCTCGGTCACCCGTTTCTCCGAGACCGAGGATGCCATCGCCTGGGCAAACGACAGCGACTACGGCCTCGCCTCGTCCGTCTGGACCAAGGACATTTCCCGCGCCATGAAGACCGCCGCCCGCCTGCGATACGGCTGCACCTGGATCAACACCCACTTCATGCTGTGCAACGAAATGCCCCATGGCGGCCTGAAACAGTCCGGCTACGGCAAGGACATGTCGGTCTACGCCCTGGAAGACTACACCGCCGTCCGCCACGTCATGATCGCGCACTGACCGGTTCGAACGAATACCACGGACGGTGCAGTTCCTGCTGCGCCGTCCATTTTGTTTTTCATCCAGCCCGCTTCATAAAAGCGACATTGCCCCGAAGCGCCCCGGCGGCGCCTGCAATCGACGCGCTTTCGCGCGGATACGTTGCGGAAAGCCGGCCACCGGCCCGCGCCAGCGCGGCCACGGCCTTTTCCGGCTCCGAACTCACCTTCTTCAACCGCAGCAGGGCGGCCTTGGCGGCCCGTTCCTCGCCATCGGTCAACGCGTCCGAACGGACGAGATCCTGCAGGGAGAGGATCGAATAGCCGACAGAAAGGACGGCAAGCCCGCCATCCGTGACGTCGCGGTGCGTATCGCCGCTGCGCTCGGCAAACCGGATCATCCGGAAGAGACGGTGATAGAGGCGTCCGCGCCAGGTCAGGCGGTGCTGCGAGGCATCCTCCGCCCGCGCCATGTCCTGCAACTCGTGCACCATCATGACGATGAGCGTCTCCAGACGCTTGCCGGCGTTGAGCGGGAAGATCAGCTTGTAGGCGACGAACGCCACCACCGGAGCCAGCACGACCGCAATCGCGCCCGACAACATTGAGGGAAAGTCCCCCGTCAGCGGATAGGCCGGGTGCAGCAGAAGCAGCGACACCATGGCATAGTCGAATGCGGTGTGAAGCGTGCGCCGATGGGAGAAGAACAGCGACGCCCCAAGGATGAACGGCATCGTCAGCAGCACGACCTCAAGTTCGTTGGCGGCAAACGGCCAGGCGAGAAACCGGCAGGCAAGCGCCCCGAGCGCGCCGAAAACCTGCCCGAGCAGCACGAAGCGCATCGTGTGGGCGGGGTTGTCGAAGGTCGAAAAGATCGTCGTCATGATCGACAGGCCGAGCAGCAGGAACGGCGCAGCCTCCCACCCCGTCGCACCCCACAGGAGACCGACCAGAAGCATGCAGAGCGTCGCGCGGATGGATGCCTGACGCGCACCGATCCAGTCGCGATGCAGTACAACCGGATGGCTGGCATGCCCCGCATGAGCCGTCGTCTCGACATGCTGACCGAGTGCTACGCGATGGGCGCGAATGGCCTCGCTCAGCGTTTGCAGCGCATCGCCGAGATCGGAGTCGCGGCCGGCGAGCGCCGCCGCTTCATCGATCCGCGCCAGCGGACCGTCTGAACCATTGCCCGCCTCGAAACCGGCCGCGGCCTGATCGAGCAGATCGGCAACACCCCCGTTGCGGCCATGACCGCCGCGACGCCCGGCAAGCAGCAGCGATATCTGCACCGACAGCACCGTGCGCATGGCGCGAACGGCCTGACGCGAACGCAACGACCCCGCGCCATGCGGATCGAGAACCTCGTCGATCGCCGCCATCTCCGCCAGCAAGGCCCGCTGTTCGTCGCCGAGCGCCGTGGTATTTCCGCCCCGAAGAGCTGTCGCAAGGTCGCGCAACAATCGCGCCGTGACCCGGCGCATCCGGCCGGTCATCTCGTGTTCG
Source organism: Shinella sp. (assembly GCA_003248775.1). Taxonomy (GTDB): domain Bacteria; phylum Pseudomonadota; class Alphaproteobacteria; order Rhizobiales; family Rhizobiaceae; genus Allorhizobium. The sequence continues at coordinate 93,375 of QFQX01000004.1, forward strand.
GCAGCGGCCGGCGTCAGCAGCCAGCCGATCACCAGCGCGGTCAGAACCCCCACCATGATCGTCGCCGCGCGGTCGGCGCCGAGAGACAGCACATGGTCTGGATGCCCGGTATCGAGCAGCGCCACCATGGACGCCGAATAACCCGACAGCATGGCGCCATAGGAAACATAGCCGCGAAGCAGATTGCCCGCCGCGACGCAAAGCCCGATCCACACCGACAGGCCGATGACAAGTGGCCGGGGGTCTCCGCCGGAAAATGCAACGAGACCGACCCCGGCGGCGACACCAATCAGCGTGCCCAGTGCACGGAAAAGGCCTTTTTCCAGCAACTGCCCGCGTGTGGGCTGCGAAGCCGCCCAGACCGTCATCGCCGACCATTGGGGATGCTCAAGCCCGAGCAACCATGCAATGAACAACGCCAGACAGGCGGCAACCGCCGTCCTGAGCGCGAAATTCAGCCGTGGCAGGTCGAAACCGAACCTTGCCATCCGTTGTGCCAGCACCATCGGTCAGTGCTCCCCGGTTTCGTGTGTTGCCCGGATACGGGCCTCGATCTTCTCGAAAGCGCCGAGCAGCACGGCAATCTCGGCGTCATCGAGATCCTGCAGCATTTCGTCTTCAAGGGGCAACAGCCGCTCCAGAATGGCGGAGACCCGCTCCGCGCCGGCGGGCGTGAGGTAAAGACGTTTCGCCCTGCGGTCCTCTGCTTCGGTGCGCCGTTCCACCAGTCCCTGCCGTTCCAGAATATCGAGAAGGCGCACGAGGCTCGATCCGTCGAGACCGATACGGGCGGCAAGTTCCTTCTGCGTCAGACCGTCACCGATCCTGTGCAGATGAAAGAGCGGCGACCATGTCGCATCGCTCAAGCCGACAGCGGCCACACCCTCATCCACGTGCTGGCGCCAGCGGCGCGACAGCCCGACGAGACGAAACCCGAATTCCCTGCGCAATTTTGTGTTCATGTGAATTGATTTGCATCAAATCTATTTTGATAGCAAGTATTTTTGCTGCATCGCAAAATCTCCGACGAAGATTGCCGCCCAAGGCACACGCAAGGCTGGTGTTTACCTTCCCCGTGGATAATCCGGCAGCAAAACCGCCGCTGTATTATCGTCTGTCGCGATTAACGGAGTTCCTGTATGCGCCGCGCCATGCCCCTCTTTCTCGCGCCCGTCCTTCTGGCAGTTGCCGCCGCCCTGCTCCCACAATCGCTCAGGGCGCAAGAACCACGGGTTATCCCGGCTCCGAACCTCTATTCGAACCCTTCGGATGATGCCTCCATCTGGCACGTCATGGGCCTTCGTCCCGGAGATACGCTAAACGTGCGCTCCGGTCCGGGATCGGCATTTCGCATCATCGGAGCGCTGGAGGAAGGAACGCCGATCCGCAATCTCGGCTGCCGGGAACGAGAAGGCGGCTACTGGTGCCGGATCGCCACCTACGACCGGCCACGGCTGAGCGGCTGGGTCAACGGCCGGTTTGTCAGCGATGAATATATGCAACCCGATGGCGCCTATCGGCCCTATCCCACCGATCCGTCATGGCCGGGAGCCAACGGCTACGAACAGAGCGGCGCCTTCAACTGCCGCTTCGGTCGTGACCCGCGGCTCTTCCGCTGCCCCTTCGGACTGCAGCGTCGCGGCACCAGCGCCGAAATCGCCATCGAAACGCCGGATGGCGTCGTCCGCTCGCTGATCTATCGCGCCGGCCGCTTTACCAGCGAAGACGGCGCGGAAGTGCGCTCCCGCAAGGAAGGCGCAAATGCAGTCGTTACGATCGGGGGAGTGGAAACCTACTTCATCCCCGACAACGTCGTGATGAACTGGTGAGGAACACCTCCCCGCCCGAAAGGCAGGGAGGCGAAATTGTCATAATCAGGCAGAGAGAGCCTTGGCGACCTGACCGCGCAGCGTGCCGAGATCCTTGGCGAATGCGCGGATGCCTTCGGCGAGCTTCTCGGTCGCCATGGCGTCTTCGTTGAGCGCCCAGCGGAAGGCCTTCTCGTCGAGAGAAACCAGCGGATCCGCCGTTACCTTGTCTGCCGACAGAACCTGGGTCAGCGTACCCGTATCCTTGTCCAGCTCATCAAGCAGCGCCGGGCTGATCGTCAGGCGGTCGCAACCGGCCAGCGCTTCGATCTCTCCGGCGTTGCGGAAGGAAGCGCCCATCACGATCGTCTTGATGCCGTTGACCTTGTAGTAGTTGTAGATCGACCGCACGGACACGACGCCAGGATCGGTTTCCGAGGTGTAGTTCTCGCCCGTCGACTTCTTGTACCAGTCGAGAATACGACCGACGAAGGGCGAGATCAGGAATACGTTTGCCTCGGCGCAGGCGATTGCCTGGGCCTTGGAGAAGAGAAGCGTCAGGTTGCAGTCGATGCCTTCCTTCTGCAGCACTTCCGCAGCGCGGATACCTTCCCAGGTGGAGGCGAGCTTGATCAGGATACGGTCACGCTCGATGCCGCGCTCCTTGTAGCCGGCGATGATTTCATGCGCCTTGGCGATCGAGCCCTTGGTGTCGAAGGAAAGGTCGGCGTCGACTTCGGTCGAGACGCGGCCCGGAACCAGTCCGGCAAGGGCTGCACCGACGGAGATTGCCAGGCGGTCGGCGACCGCGGCGGTGACGGCTTCGCTCGAACCACCCTTGGCCTTACCCCAGGCAATCGCCTCCTTGAAGGCATCGGCAAAGGCATCCGTTCCCAGCGCCTTCAGAACGATGGTCGGGTTGGTGGTGCAATCCACCGGCTTCAGCCGCGCAACGGCCTCGATGTCGCCTGTGTCGGCGACAACCGTCGTCATGGAGCGAAGCTGTTCGAGTTTGGAAGTCATGGTCGTCATCCTCGGTTTAGACCGGCCCGGCCGGAACGTGCCAGACTATCACCAGCCGAAGACGGCAAAGTCAAGAACGCTTGGGATAACGTTTCAATCGATTTACGGATCCAAGGTTTCCCGCCTAATTTTCGACCTGACCGGCTTCCCAGCCCAGCATGGCGCGCTTGCGCGTCAGCCCCCAGTGATATCCGGTGAGCGCGCCGCTCTTGCCGAGCGCCCTGTGGCAGGGAACCACGAAGGAGATCGGATTGCGGCCGACGGCCGCGCCCACCGCGCGGCTCGCGGTCGGCTGGCCGATTTTCGTGGCGATATCCGAATAGGTGACGGCCTTGCCGAGCGGGATCAGCAACAGGCTTTCCCACACCCGGACCTGAAAATCCGTGCCGATCAGCACCACCCTCAAAGGCTGATCGTCGCACCAGCGCGCGGGATCGAAGATCCGGCCGGCATAGGGCTCCGTTGCCGCACTGTCGGCAATGAAATGCGCATTCGGCCAGCGCTTGGCCATATCGTCGAAACAGGCCGCCTCGTCGCCGGGATCGGCAAAGGCAAGACCGGCCAACCCTCTGTCCGTCACCATGACCAGCGCATGGCCGAAGGGTGACGAATGGAACCCGTAGCGGATCGTCAACCCGCCACCCTTCGCCTTCCATTCGCCGGGGCTCATCGCCTCGTGAGTGACGAACAGATCGTGCAGGCGGCCGGGGCCGGAGAGCCCGAGTTCGATGGATGTCTCGAGAAGCGGCATGCCTTCCTGCCCAAGCAACCGCTTGGCGTGATCGAGGGTGACGGCCTGCAGGAAGGCCTTCGGGGAAAGCCCCGCCCAGCGGGTAAACGTCTTCTGCAGCTGCGTCGGCGACTGGCCGAGCCTTGCCGCGATGGTCTCCAGCGACGGCTGTTCCTGATAATCGAGCGACAGCATCTCGATCACCTTGCGAACGATCTCATAGTCCGAGCCCACCGGAGTGATGTCACTGGTTTTCGAAAGGTCGATCTGTGGTGCAAACGTCATGGTATGATCCTCATCTTGAGGAGAACTTCACCACGGCCACGCGATGGATACCACCCGTTTCTTGCGCGGCCAATCTGGTTGCCCCTCATCCGCCTGCCGGCACCTTCTCCCCGCAAGCGGAGCGAAGGGACAAGTCGCAGCCTTCCCGTTCCCTCTTTTCGTCTTCGGACAGAAGGACTGACGCTCTTGCGGCTCGCGTCCTTCTCCCCGTTCACGGGTAGAAGGTGCCGACAGGCGGATGAGGGGCTGGACACCTCAAATCCGCCGCTTCACCGTCGCCAGCGCGCCCTTGAACGCACGCGCGAAACTCTCCCGATCGTCAGGATTCAGGAAGGAACCGATATCCGTCCTATGCCCCTCGCCCACCACATGCATGGAGACGATACCAATCTCATCATGCCTTCGCACGAAGAAGCGCGCCCAGAACGGATTGAAACGATGCTCGGTCATGCGGCCCGAAGGCGTGAACTTGCGGATCGACAGGCTGGTTCGCGAAACAGTAACTTCCTCTCGCGCACGGGCCGAGCGGTAGTTGAGCCAGAAGGCGCCATAGAGCAGCAGGAAATCCAGCCCGAAGAAGAAGGCGATGGGCCAGGCGCCGGTTGCCGTGAAGAAGATCGCGTGAACGCAGCAGATCGCCCCCGTCAACATCAGCAGAATGCGGAACCCCTTTCGGCCGAGCGAGCGATAGGGGATCAGTTCGGCAGCAAATATCGGCTGCTCGGCGGCGCTGTTCAGATTGCCTTCGGTCATTCCACCTGACTATAGATTGTCCATGACGAGTCCGATCAAGAAATCCAGCACCCAAACTTTGAAAAAGTCAAATCCGGGCGGTGCGAAACGCAAGGCGCCCGCCTTCCGCAGCGCCTATAGCCGCGCGGAACTGGAAGAAATCTTCCGGCGCTTTTCCATCCAGCGTCCCGAACCGAAGGGAGAACTGGAGCACGTAAATCCCTTCACGCTCGTCGTGGCGGTCGCCCTTTCCGCGCAGGCGACGGATGCCGGCGTCAACAAGGCGACCCGCGCGCTCTTCAAGGTGGCGGATACGCCGCAAAAGATGCTCGACCTCGGCGAGGAAAAGGTCCGCGACTACATCAAGACCATCGGCCTCTACCGCAACAAGGCCAAGAACGTCATCGCGCTCTCGCAGCGTCTCGTCGACGTCTACGGTGGCGAGGTGCCGAAAACCCGCGAGGAACTGGTCACCCTGCCCGGCGTCGGCCGCAAGACCGCCAATGTGGTGATGTCCATGGCTTTCGGCATTCCGACGATTGCCGTCGATACCCACATTCTGCGCATCGCCAACCGCATCCGCCTTGCTCCCGGCAAGACCCCGGACGAGGTGGAAGACAAGCTGCTCAGGATCATTCCGAAGCACTGGCTCTTTCACGCCCACCACTGGCTGATCCTGCACGGGCGGTACTGTTGCAAGGCGCGGCGCCCCGAATGCGAGCGCTGCGTCATCGCCGACATCTGCAAATCAGGGGAAAAGACCTGCGACGTGCCGGCACCGCTGGTGGAACTGCCGCAGCAAATCATCGGGGCGGCGGAAGAAGCGTAAGGCTTCCGTTAGCCCCGAAAACCGGCATCGCGGCGGCTCAGCAACTTGTGCAGATGCACCATCATCGACGCGGCAAAGAGCGGCGTCAGCAGGTTGACGATCGGGATGGCGAGAAAGCCGGCGATCACCAGTCCGCCGATGAAGACGACCGAGGAATTCTTTGCCCGGAACAGCCGCGCCTCCTGCGGCGAGCGAAAGCGCATGGCGGCGAATTCGAAGAATTCCCGGCCGAGCAGATAGCCGTTCACCAGAAAGAAGGCGATCAGGTTCACGCCCGGAACGAAGAGCAGGATCAGCGCCACGATGTTGCCGAGCACCACCACGCCGAAGAATTTCAGCGACGACAGGATGGCATCGCCAAGCGGCATGGCCACACCCGGCGCATCATCGGTATAATGCTGTTTCTCGATCACCTCGGCCACATCGTCGAGGAAGAGACCGGCGATGATTGCAGTCACCGAGGAAAGCAAAAGGGCAAGCGCCAGCGCCAGTCCGATGCTCGCGAAAATGCCGAAGACGAAGCCGAGCCAGCCGGCCCAGTCCGGCATGCCGGGAAGAAAGCCGTCGATCCACGGCATGACATAGACGATGAAACTCTCGCGTACCGCCACCCACAGGCCGACGAGGACGAGGACGGTAAGCCCCATCACCTTCCAGAAGACCTTGCGCGTTTCGGGAGCGAAGAGATTGAACAGGGCAAGGCGGGCCGCTTCGATAATCATGCACATCTCCGTGAAGCCTGTTCCGATGTAGGAAGCGGCAGGGCGGGCCACAAGCCTTGCCCTCGCACTGGCCCGATAATCAGAAGTGGATCTGGAAAAAGCAGATCGGGAAGCCTGCTCCGGGAAACCTCCACGCAGCCGGGTTCCGCCGTCGCCCTCCAGCCTCAGAGACGATAGAGTTCCGAGCGTCGCTCCGCGAGATAGGGGTTCTGTTGACGGCATTCGTCATAGGCCGATGGCTCGACCTCCGCGACCAGCAGGGCTTCCCTTGCACCAGCGCGCGCAAGCTCGTCGCCATCGGGACCGACGATCACCGACCGGCCGCAATATTCCGCCGAGTTCTCCGAGCCGCAAAGGTCGGAATAGACGATGAAGACCCCGTTTTCGAAGGCCCGCGTCGGCACGACGGCATCCGCGACACGCCGGCTGATGACACCGGCCGGAAGCGCGGTCGGCACCAGCACCAGTTCGGCGCCGGCCAGCGCCACGCTGCGCACATATTCGGGAAACTCGACATCGTAGCAGATCAACATCGAGGTCTTCATGCCGCAAAGGTCGAAGACATGGGGGATATCGTTTCCGGGGGTAAACGCCGCCCGCTCCGCATCGCCGTAGAGATGCCCCTTGCGATAGAATTCGCGGCTGCCGTCCGGCCGCATCAGCACCGCGGAATTGTAGACGGCATTGCCCTCGCGCTCGGGAAAACCAGCGCAGATGGCGAGATCGAAGGTTTCGGCGATATCAGCGAGAGCATCGATCAGCGCCCCATCCCGCGTTTCCGCGATTTCGTCGAAGAGTTCTCCCAGCGCATAACCGCTTGTCGAAAGCTCCGGCGTCACCAGAAGATCGGCCCCCATATCGGACGCAGCTTCGGCAGCCCTGGCGATCTTCATCAGGTTCTCGGCGATATCGCCGGAAACGGGTTGCATCTGGAAAAGCGAAATCAGCATGGGACATTCCTGAAACGGCATTGCGACGGACGGAAGATAGGCTTGTCAGCAACGCTTTGCAAAGCGCCAGACGCATTGCCGACAGCTTTCCTGCCTCAGAAGAGCATGGTCGTCAGAAGCAGGATCACGCCCTTGATCAGGGCGAACAGCACACCGGCCACCACGGTCACCGAAATGGCGAACATCACCATGCCGAGCAGCACACAGAGACCGTCACGTTCAAGGACACCGAAGGAAAACAGACAGATCGCGATGGCCGGAAGGATGTTTCCGAGCGGTATCGGCAGGATCAGGATGATCGACAGGATCAGACAGAGAAAGCCCGTCAGATATTCGGCCGGCGGATAGATCAGGAAGCCGAGCCGCGGCCGCAGCATCTTTTCGCCGCGGGCAAGCCATGGCGAGACACGGCTGACGACGGCGGAAAAATCGGAGCGTGCAATCGACCGGTTGGCGATGATCTTCGGCAGCCAGGGCGATTGACCGAGCATCAGCTGTGCCGAGAGGAAGACCAGCGGCGCGCCGGTCAGCGCCGATGTTCCCGGCGGCGAGGGAATGACGTTCGGAAGCGCGAAGATCAGGATAAGGGCACCGAAGGCCCGGTCGCCCATCGCCTTGAAGATATCCGCGACCGAAACGCGCTCCCGGCCGGTATCGTCTGCGAGGCTGGCGAGGATTTCCGACAGGCGACCGCCGCGTTTCCGCTCGCCGCCATCTGCGGCGAGATCGACCTCATCCCCAAGCATCTCGCCCATTCCAACTCCCTGTCGAACGATACCGGTGCCCTAAGTAGTATCGCCTTAACCGCTGACAATGACGGTTGTTTGATGGAACGATGCCACTCGGGGCGCGGTCAAACCTGAACGAGATGACCGGCGGACACCTCGCGGTACTGCCGCTGCGGCGGCACGAACCCGACAGGTCGGATAGGGCTTTTGATCTCATCCGTCGAGAGGTTTCTCTTCACGTTTCGTCGAGCGGGATCCGGCACCGGCACCGCCGCCATCAGCTTGCGGGTATAGGGATGCTGCGGATTCTCGAAAACCGCTTGTCGCGGCCCGATCTCGACGATTTCACCAAGATACATGACCGCCACGCGATGCGACACGCGCTCCACCACGGCCATGTCATGGGAGATGAAGAGATAGGCGAGATTGAAGCTCTGCTGCAGGTCGAGCAGGAGATTGCACACCTGTGCCTTGATCGACACGTCGAGCGCAGACACGGCCTCGTCCGCGACGATCACTTTCGGATCAAGCATCAGTGATCGGGCAATCGCGATGCGCTGGCGCTGGCCGCCGGAGAACTCGTGCGGATAGCGCCGCATCATGTCGGCCTTCAGCCCCACGCGCTCCAGAAGGCTCGCCGCCTTTTCCCGCGCCTGCGCCTTGCTGCCGAGGCCATGCTCAATGAAGGGCTCCATCACCGCCGATCCCACGCTCATGCGTGGATCGAGGCTGGCGAAGGGATCCTGGAACACCATCTGGATGCTTCGCCGCATCTTGCGCAACGAGCCGCGATCCAGCCGCACGACGTCGTAACCATCGAGCGAGATCTGGCCGGCCGTCGGCTCGACCAGCCGCGTGATCGAACGTCCGGTCGTGGACTTGCCGCAGCCGGATTCACCGACGAGGGACAGCGTCTCCCCTTCCCTCAGATCGAAGGAAACATTCTCAACCGCATGAACGGCGCCGCTCTTGCGGCCGAGAAGCCCCGAGCGGATGTCGAACCGCGTCGTCAGGTTCTTCACCTCCAGAAGCGGCCGCTTGTGTTCATCGACACTTCCAGCTTCCGTTTCCGGCGTGGTGGTCTGCCCGGTCGAGATGTCGATCACCGGAAAACGCATCGGGCGCTCGCGCCCGCCCATCGATCCGAGCTTCGGCACCGCCGAGAGCAACGCCCGCGTATAGGGATGCTTGCCGCGATTGAAGATGTCGTCCGTCGTGCCGGTTTCCACCGCCTCGCCACGGAACATCACGATGGTGCGGTCGGACACTTCCGCCACGACGCCCATGTCGTGGGTGATGAAGAGAACCGACATGCCCTCCTCTTCCTGCAGCAGCTTGATGAGATCGAGGATCTGTCCCTGAATCGTCACGTCGAGCGCCGTCGTCGGCTCGTCGGCGATCAGGAGCTTGGGTTTCGACGCCAGCGCCATGGCGATCATCACCCGCTGACGCATGCCGCCGGAAAACTGGTGCGGATAGTCGTCGAAACGGCCCTTGGCGTTCGGAATGCGGACCTTCTCCAGAAGATGCAGCACCTCTGCCTTCGCCTCAGCCGAAGAGATGTCGCGATGACAGGTGATCGCCTCGGCAATCTGCTTGCCGATCGGAAAGATCGGATTGAGGCTGGTCATCGGCTCCTGGAAGATCATAGAAATGTCGTTGCCGCGGACACGGCGCATCGCTTCGCTGTCGAGCGTCAGCAGTTCCCGACCATTGAGGCGTACGCTGCCCTCGATGCGGCTCGCACCCTTCGGCAACAACCGCATGACAGAGAGCGATGTCACGCTCTTCCCCGAGCCAGATTCTCCGACGATCGCCACTGTTTCCTTCGGCGCGATGTCGAAGTTCATGTTGCGCACCACCGGGCGCCATTCGTCGCCGATCCTGAAGGATGTCGTAAGCCCCCTCACGGAAAGGACGGGGACTGCATTGCCTGCCTGCGGATTGCCGTCATTTGTGGCATTCACCATTGCGCACTCCGTTCCACGACGATTGATATCGAAAACGCACGCCGTCCTGAAATCAGGCGGCGAGCGCATTTTCCGCAAGCGTGACCCAGTAGCTGATGCCGTAGGGGATAGCCTCGTCGTTGAAATCATAGGCCGAATGGTGAAGGTTCGCGCTGTCGCCATTACCGATGAAGATGAAGGCGCCTGGCCGTACCTCGAGCATGTAGGAGAAATCCTCCGCCCCCATCAAAGGCGGCATGTTGCCCTCGACAGCCTTTTCGCCGGCCACCTTGCGCATGATACCGAGCGCGAATTCGGTCTCGTCGGCGTGATTGAAGGTGACGGGATAACCGCGGCGACAATGCACGTCGACGCTCGCCCCGAAGCTGCCAGCGATGCCGCGCGCGATCTCTCCCAGACGCTTTTCCGCATGGTCGCGCGTCTCAGGCAGCAGCGTGCGAACGGTCCCCGAGAGCTTGACGGTATTGGCGATCACGTTGGAGGCTTCCCCGCCATGGACCGTCGCGACGGTGACGACGACGGATTTCAGCGGGTCCACTTCGCGTGAAGCGATTGCCTGCAGCGCGATCACGACATGGGAAGACACGAGCACGGGATCGATCGTCATGTGCGGCTGAGCCGCATGCCCGCCGCGTCCATGGACGATGATCTCGAATTCGTCGGCCGCCGCCATCACCGACCCGTTGCGGGTGGCGAAATGGCCGACCGGCAGGCCCGGCGCATTATGCATGCCGTAAACCTGGGAGATGCCGAACGTCTCCATCATGCCGTCATTGACCATTTCGAGGCCGCCGCCGCCGCCCTCTTCCGCCGGCTGGAAGATCACCGCGACGGAGCCGCGAAAATTGCGGGTCTCCGCCAGATACTTCGCAGCACCCAGCAGCATCGCCGTATGCCCGTCATGACCGCAGGCATGCATCTTGCCCGGCGTCTTGGATGACCATTCACGGCCGCTCGTCTCGTAGATCGGCAGCGCGTCCATGTCGGCGCGGAAACCGACGACCGGCCCACTGCCGCGACTGCCCTTGATGATCCCCACGACGCCGGTGCGCCCGATTCCCGTCTGGACTGTGTCGCAACCGAATTCCTTCAGCTTCCCGGCCACGAAATTCGAGGTGTCGTAGACATCGAACAACAGTTCCGGATTCTCATGCAGGTGGCGCCGCCAACCGGCCACCTCCTGCTGCAATTCGCTGGCGCGATTGAGCACGGGCATTGTTTTTCCTCGTTTTTTCGTTCAGTTCCCAAGTCTTTGTGCAAGCATACTGCGCTGCCTTGAAGCGCCTTTGCAAGCTGCAATTTTCCGCCTTGAACGGAAAATAGGCCTATGCTTAGATGGCCCAAATTTTGATCAGGCCCGCCAGCTGCAACAACCGTCAGGTGTGGGTCCAGTATTCGAGTGGAGGCCAACGAATCAAAATTAGCAAACAGGGTCATAGACATAAAAAACGCCTGACCTTGCACATCCCGGAGAGCCGGGAACTCTCCCACGGATATATGTTTCATACAGCTCCAACAAAAAAATAGGGGAACAGCATATGAACAGACTTCGTATTGCATTGGCGGCATCGGTAGCGGCACTGGCCTTCTCGGCAGCGCCGGCAATGGCCGAGCGAGGCTCGGACGGCGAGCTGAAAATTCTCTTCTGGCAGGCGATTTCCACCCTCAACCCCTATCTCTCCGGCGGCACTAAGGAAGTCTACGGCGCCTCGATGGTCATCGAACCGCTGGCGCGTTACGACGAAACCGGCGCGCTTGTGCCGATGCTCGCCTCTGAAATCCCGACCGTCGAGAACGGCGGCGTATCCGCCGACCTGAAAAGCATCACCTGGAAGCTGAAACCCGACCTCAAGTGGTCGGACGGCACGCCGGTCACCGCCGACGACGCGATCTTCACCTGGAAGTATTGCACCGCGCCTGACGGCGGCTGCGCCCAGGCCGCCTATTACGAAGGCGTGACCAGCGTCGAGGCAATCGATCCCGCCACCGTCAAGGTCTCCTTCGCCGAGCCGAAGCCCTATCCCTACAGCGCCTTCGTCGGCGCCCAGTCGCCGATCATCCAGGCGGCCCAGTTCAAGGACTGCCTCGGCGCCAAGGCTCCGGAATGCACCTCCGCCAACTTCGGCCCGATCGGCACCGGCCCGTTCAAGGTGAAGGAATTCAAACCGAACGACGTCATCACCTTCGAAGCCAACCCGAACTACCGCGATCCGGCCAAGCCGGCCTTCGCCACCGCCACCATCAAGGGCGGCGGCGATGCGGCATCGGCCGCCCGCGCCGTTCTGGAAACCGGCGAATACGACTACGCCTGGAACATGCAGGTGGAACCTGAAATCCTCGCGACCATGGTCGCCGCCGGCAAGGGCGTGCTCGTCACCGCCTTCGGCACCCAGGTCGAGCGCATCGACCTCAACCCCTATGCGGTCGATCCCTCGCTTGGCGACAAGCGCTCCACCAAGGAAGCAGGTCCGCATCCGGCCCTCTCCGATCCGGCCGTGAAGAAGGCCCTTTCGCTCGCCATCGACCGTGACGTTATCGACGAGACCGGCTACGGCGAGGCCGGCCAGCCGACCTGCAACATCCTGCCCGCTCCCGATATCTACAAGTCGACCGATGTCGACTGGTGCCTGAAGCAGGATCTCGATGCCGCCAACAAGCTGCTCGACGACGCCGGCTGGGTGAAGGGTTCGGACGGCATCCGCGCCAAGAACGGCACCAAGCTCTCCTTCCTCTACCAGACTTCGACCAACTCCGTGCGCCAGGCGACACAAGCACTGGTGAAGGACATGTGGTCCCAGATCGGCGTTGAGGTCGAGCTGCGCAACGTCGCGGCTTCCGTCTTCTTCGGCGGCGACCCGGCAAGCCCGGACACCTTCCAGAAGTTTTATGCCGACGTACAGATGTACACCAACAACTTCGACGGCACCGACCCGGAGAAGTACATGGCCGGCTGGATGTGCGACAAGATCCCGGCCCCGGCCAATGGCTGGCAGGGTGAAAACATCGTCCGCTACTGCAACCCGGAATACGACAAGCTCGTCGTCGAACTCGGCAAGACCTCCAAGCTCGAGGAACGCGCAGTCATCGCCAAGAAGCTCAACGACATGCTGACCAACGACGTGGCGCAGATCCCGCTCATTCACCGCGGTAGCGTCTCGTCCCATTCGGTCACCCTCGATGGCGTCAAGATGAACGCCTGGGATAGCGAACTCTGGAACGTCGCCTACTGGTCTCGCAAGAAGTAAGTGCCATTTCGCCGGGCCGACCCTTCGGCCCGGCGAAATCATTTCCTTCGTGACAGTCTGGGGACCAACCGATGTTCACCTTCACCATTCGGCGATTGCTGTTTGCAATCCCGACGTTGCTGGTCATCAGCTTCATCATCTTCGCCCTGCTCGACCTTGCCCCGAGCGATCCGCTGAGCGACCTGCCGCTCACCATTCCTCCCGAGGTCCGCGCGCAGATCAGGGACGCCATGGGGCTCGATCAGCCATTCTTCATTCGCTACATGAAATGGCTGCAGCAGTTCTTCATCAATGAACCGATCAATATCTTCGAACAGATCACCGGCATGACCGTCGGAGACGGCAACCGCCTGCGCGTGCTCTCATGGGCGACCCGCAGCCCGGTGGTCGACCTGATCGTCCAGCGCCTGCCCCAGACGCTCTGGGTGGTCGGCCTCTCCTATCTGTTCGGCGTCATGCTGGCGATCCCGATCGGCGTCGTCTCGGCCTACAAGCAGTATTCGCTGTTCGACCAGATCGGCACCTTCGTCTCGATGGTCGGCTATTCGGTTCCGACCTTCTTTACCGGCGTGCTGCTGATCGTCGTGTTCAGTTCATACCTGCATTGGTTTCCGTCGATCTACGACACCAATCTCGTGGTCAATGACTGGTCGAGCTTCGTCGCCCAGGTCAGGCAGATGTTCCTGCCGGTGCTCGTGCTGACGCTCTACAACACCTCGCAGATCAGCCGTTTCGTGCGGGCCTCCATGCTCGACAACCTGCATCAGGATTACGTCCGCACCGCCCGGGCCAAGGGTGTGAAGGAAAAGGTCGTGCTGCTGGTGCATGTGCTGCGCAACAGCCTGATCCCGGTCGTCACCGTCATCGCTCTCGGCGTACCGACGATCTTCTCGGGCGCCATCATCACCGAACAGATCTTCCGGGTAAACGGCCTCGGACAGCTTCTGATTACTGCGATTCAGGGAGCGGATATCCCGCTGGTCCAGACGCTGACCTTCATCTTCGCCTTCCTGATCGTGTTCTTCAACCTGATTGCCGACGTTCTCTACGGCATCCTTGATCCGAGGATCCGCTATGACTGACACCACCGTCGCAGTCGCTCCCGCCACAGAGAGGAAGAGTTCACCGCTCGCAGATCTCTGGCATCAGTTCCGCGCCCATCCCGGCGGGGTCGCCGGCCTTGTGGTCTTCGGCTTCATCGTCATGGCGGTCTATCTCGGCCCGTTCATCCACACGATCGATCCGAACAAGATCGACATCAAGGCGAAGAACCAGGGGCCGTCCTTCGCCCACCCCTTCGGCACCGACAATCTCGGCCATGACATGCTGGCCCAGGTTCTCGCCGGCGGGCAGATCTCGCTCGCCGTCGGCATCACCGCCATGCTGCTGTCGCTGCTGCTCGGAACTCTGGTCGGGGTACTCGCAGGCTACATGAAGCGGATCGACGGGCCGCTGATGCGCCTGACAGACCTCTTTCTCGCGCTGCCGCTCCTACCCCTACTGCTCGTCATCATCATGCTCTTTAGAGATACGCTGAGGGCAGCCTTCGGGCCGGAGACCGGGATCTTCATCCTGATCGTCTTCGTCATCGGCATCACGAGCTGGATGCACACCGCCCGCATCGTGCGCGGCGACGTATTGGCGGTCAAAAGCCAGGAATTCATCCTCGCCGCCAAATCGAGCGGCATGCATGAATACCGGGTGATCCTCAAGCACATCCTGCCCAATGTCATGAGCTCGATCATGGTCTCGGCGACGCTCGGCATCGCCTCGGCCATCATCACGGAATCCGCGCTTTCCTTCCTCGGCCTCGGCTTCCCTTCGGACTTCCCGACCTGGGGACGCCTGCTCTACGACGGCGCCAACTTCCTGCAGATCAACCCGTCCCGTGTGCTCTGGCCGGGGCTGGCGATCTCGCTCACCGTCTTGAGCATCAATTATATCGGCGACGCCATCCGCGACGCACTCGATCCGAGAATGCTGAAACGGTAAGAAGTGGAAAGCCAATCAGACAACGAAAAGGGCGCCTCGGCGCCCGTCCTTCGATAACAGTCCCCACCGTCTCTTTCGACGTCATCCTCGGTCCTGTACCGAGGATCTACCCACGCCAATAAAATCAACGATCAGTAGATGCTCGGGACAAGCCCGAGCATGACGGCGGAGAGGCTCTCCATCTTCGTAAGATGTCCGAAGGCGTTTCAGCGTCCTTTCTCTTGGAACGGTCAAGGCGAAAAAACGGCACCATCCACACCTCGCCGCAGTCGCTGGATGTCAATGATACTTGGCCTGCTCCGCATTCAGAATGCTGTCGGCATCCAGCGAGGAAATCGGCAGATCGGTATTGTCGGGAATATCGCCGGAAAGCTGCAGCGCAAGGTAACGCCCGCAGCACACACGCAGGAACGAAGTGAAGTTGCCGAGATCATGCCCGGCGTCGATCGATTCATTGTAAAGCTTGGCGATGAGCTGGATCACCGTCATGCGGTCACGCCGGCCGATCTCCTCCAGCGTCATCCAGAAGAAGTTTTCCAACCGAACGCTGGTGACCATGCCGTCGATGCGCATCGACTTGGTATGGCTTTCCCAGAGTTGGGGATCCGCCTGAATGAAGAGCTTGCACATGTTTCCTCCCGATGTGCCATGTCCTCCGACAACCCGAACCTAGCGCATAGGCCCGAAAAGCGGAATCGATTTTCGGGCCTATGCGTCAATCAACAGGCCGGCTCGAAACGGCGGGCACTTGCAGCCCTCGCCGCCTCGTTCGTCCGAACCGATATCAGGCGGCGAGAACCGCGATGAACTGCGAAAGCCATGCCGGATGCGCCGGCCAGGCGGGCGCCGTCACCAGCTTGCCGTCGGTCACGGCGGCATCGATGGCGATCTCCGCATATTTGCCGCCGGCAAGTTCGACTTCGGGACGGCAGGCGGGATAGGCCGAGCAGGTGCGACCGGACAGAACGCCGGCGGCGGCCAGGATCTGCGCGCCGTGGCAAACGGCGGCAACCGGCTTGTCGGCATCGAAGAAGTGCTTCACGGCGGCGATGACGTCGGGATTGAGACGCAGATATTCCGGCGCGCGACCGCCCGGGATCACCAGCGCATCGTAATCGGCAGCCTTGATATCGGCGAAGGTGGCGTTGAGCGCGAAATTGTGACCGCGCTTTTCGCTATAGGTCTGGTCGCCCTCGAAATCGTGAATGGCGGTGGCGATCGACTGGCCGGCCTTCTTGCCGGGGCAGGCAGCATGAACCGTGTGCCCGACGGCAAGCAGCGTCTGGAACGGCACCATGGTTTCATAATCCTCGGCGAAATCACCGACGATCATCAGGATCTTCTTCGACATGTCATCCTCCCTTTCAGATATGTCGGGTGGACGCTAACAAAGATCGGAAACCGGCGGGTATTATCACAATACTACAGAAGCGGATTTTGACGCCGGCCTTCGCCGCAGGACAAGAATGCCGAAATAACAAGCATCAATTAGAATGCATACAAACTGAGCAAAAACACTCGATTGCCGCTCTCGTTTGCTCAATGCGCAGTCTCCATTTTTGGTCACCACGACGAACGCCCCCGAAACTGCCGGGAAATCCGATCTGGCACGGAACATGCAAAGAGAAACGGGCGAGTAGAAGCGGTCAGGGCCCGATGCCTGGGACATTGCTCGAGTGAGAGACCTTTTGCTTTTCGCCGGAAAAATGCCGCTTCACATACCATCGCCCAATCCCAACGAACCATAGAGCCCCCTGGCGTCGCAAGGCGCAGGGTCGAGGCCCGTGAGCACAGGAGAATAATCAGGAATGACCAAAGCCCGCTTTGCCAAACGTTTTTACGTCTCGCTTTTCGCAACGCTGCTTGCCGGCTCCGCTTCGGCTGCCGACACCGTGGTCTTCCAGCTCGACTGGCTGCCGGGCGGCGACAAGGCGCCGATCTACGTCTGCATCGACAAGGGCTTCTGTGCCGAGGAAGGCATCGAGATCAAGGTCGAGCCGGGCCGTGGCTCCACCGAAGCGATCACCCGTCTGGCCGCCGGCACCTCCGACGTCGGTTCCGCGGACATCGGCGCGCTCATGGCCGCCCAGGTTACTGAAAAGGTTGCAGTCACCGGTATCATGTCGATCTTCAACAAGGGACCGCACGCCTTCTTCGCGCTGAAGGACAGCGGCATCTCCAAGATCGAGGACGTCAAGGGCAAGAAGGTCGCCACTTCGCCCTTCACATCCTCGAATGTCTTCCTGCCGCTCGTCCTTGCCGACAAGGGCCTTGCAGAATCCGACATCACCCTGACCAAGGCCGATCCCGGCGCGCTCGGCCCGATGCTGATGACCGGCGCGACCGACGTCATCATCGCATGGATGACCAACGTCTCGATCTTCAACGGTCAGGCTGCACAGGCCGGCAAGGAACTGGAGATCATGCCGTGGTACGCCGCCGGCCTCGATCTCTATTCCGCCTCGCTGCTGGCCTCCGACAAGTTCATCGCCGAGCGTCCGGATGTCGCCAAGCGTTTCATCAAGGCCTTCAAGAAGTCGATGGAATACGTGAAGGCCAATCCGGACGAATCCGCCGTTTCGGTCAACAAGATCGTGCCTGAACTGCCTGTCGACGTAGTCAAGGGCGCGATCAAGGACACCATGGTCCTCGAATTCAACGAAGTCACTGACAAGGACGGCCTCGGCGTCTTCGAAACCGCGCGCCTTGCCGAAACCTGGAAGCGCGTCGCCGCCTCCCAGAAGCTCGATCCGTCAGCGCTTGACCCGGAAAAGAGCGTCAATCGCAGCTTCCTCGCCGAGTAAGCATCCCGGATGGCAAGCTCCATTTCTCCCCCCGCATTGTCGTTCAAAGGCATGGGGCAGGTCTACCAGACCTCCTCAGGCCCGCTTGAGGCACTGCGGGCGGTGACTTTCGACGTGAGCCGCCACCAGTTCGTGGCCGTTCTCGGCCCCTCGGGCTGCGGCAAATCCACCCTGCTGCGCTCGATCGCCGGCCTGCTGCCGCCGACTTCCGGCTCGGTCGACGTGTTCGGTCATCCCGTCACCGAACCGCGTGACGATGTCGGCATCGTCTTCCAGAAGCCGACGCTCCTGCCCTGGGCATCCATCGAGGACAATGTCGTCTTCCCGATCAGGCACAAGACCGGGCGCGTTTCGGCGGAAGATCGCGTTCGCGCTCGCGAACTGTTGGCCAAGGTCGGCCTGGCCGGCTTCGAGAAGCGCCTTCCGTCGGAACTTTCCGGCGGCATGCAGCAGCGTGTCGGCATTGCTCGCGCCCTGCACCTCAACCCCGATATCCTGCTGATGGACGAGCCCTTCTCCGCGCTCGATGCCCTGACCCGCGAGGAAATGGGTTTTGAGCTCCTCCGCATCTGGGAATCCCAGCCCAAGACCGTTCTTTTCATCACCCACTCGATCAGCGAGGCCGTGCTTCTCGCAGACCGGGTTCTGGTGATGAGCGGCCGGCCCGGCACGGTTGCGGAAGACCTCGCCATAGACATCCCGCGTCCGCGCGGCGTCGAGACCACGGGGTCGAAGGCGATGCAGGATTACTCGGGCTATCTGCGTAATCTCCTTTTGAAGCGGGAGGCCTGACCGTGAACAACCAGACCGCTTTCCGCCGATTTCTGGACGTGCCGGGCGTATTGCCGGCCGGAACCTTCCTGCTGATCCTGATCATCTGGGAAGCCTCCACCTGCGTTTTCGCCATCCCGTCCTTCATCCTGCCCGCCCCTTCGCGCATCGTGCTGGAGGGCTTCGGCGACATCGAGGTCAAGCGCTGGATCGAACATGTCTGGGCAACCCTGCGCGTCGCGCTGATCGGCTATTTCCTGTCGATCGCCATAGCGCTTCCCATCGCCGTCATGCTCACCCGCTCGAAGATGCTGTCGGACGCGCTCTATCCGATCCTCGTGGTGGTCCAATCCACTCCGATCGTCGCCGTTGCGCCGATCATCATCGTGGTTCTGGGCTCGGGCGATGCCCCGCGCATCGTCATCACCTGCCTCATCACCTTCTTCCCGCTGGTCGTTTCGACGGCCACCGGCCTGATGGCGACGCCACCCGAACTGATCGAGCTTTCGAAGAGCCTCAAGGCGCCGACCCACCGGGAAATCACCCAGATCAGGCTGCCCTATGCGATCCCCTACATCTTCTCGGCACTGAAGATTTCGGTGACCCTCGCCGTGATCGGTGCGGTGGTTGCCGAGTTCGTCGCGGCCGAAAAGGGGATCGGCTACTTCATCCAGTTCTCGACGTCCTTCTTCAAGCTGCCTCAGGCCTGGGCGGGTCTTTCGGTGCTGGTGCTGATGTCGCTCATCCTGTTCCAGCTCGTTTCGCTGGTGCAGCGCGTCTTCTTCCCCTGGAGCATTCCCAAGGGGCAGTAAGCAGCCGGTCAATGCCGGCCATGAAATTCCGTCCCCGGCCGCTCGGCCGGAGGCGGAGGCAGGAGTAGAAGCAGTCAAGCGCCCTCAGGGAATTCTGCGGGCGCCGGGTCATTGCTCCTTTTGGAAGGCGCCGGACGGTCCGGCGTCGAAACCTCTATGGAGACTGAAATGAGTGCTAATTCCTATGGCCTTGCAGAACTGAACAAGGAAACCACCGTCGGCGGCGAAGGTCTCGAGGCCGAGCGCGAAATCCGCCAGATCGACATGAGCGATTTCGAGAACCGCAAGGCCGAGATCGCCGACCAGCTCTGGGAAGCCGCAACCACGGTCGGCTTCTTCCAGCTCGTCAACCACGGCATCCCGCAGGAACAGATCGACGAGGCCTTCGAATACGAAGCCCGCTTCTTCGACCTGCCGGCCGAGGTAAAGGGCAAGTATCCGCTGCTCAAGGGCACCAATTCCGGTTGGGAATACAAGGCGCAGGTACGCCCCTCCACCGGCACCGCCGACCAGAAGGAAAGCTACCAGATCACCCTTCCCCGCATGAGCGTGCTGTGGCCGAGCGAGGAGGAACTGCCGGATTTCAAGGAAAAGATGCTGGCCTTCGAGCGCATCAACTGGGAACTCGGCATGAAGGTTCTTTCCTGCTTCGCGCTGAAGCTCGGCTTCCCGGAAGATTTCTTCACCACGCTGCATGAACCCTCGTCGAAGGAATACCAGAGCACGCTGCGGCTGCTGCATTACCTGCCGCTCGTCGATCCGAAGCCGGAAGACTACAAGGCATGGCGCGCCGGTGCCCACACCGACTACGATTGCCTGACGCTGCTTCACCAGCGCCCCGGTCAGGGCGGCCTGCAGGTATGCCCCGGCCATGAATACGAGAGCCAGACCTGGACCTCGATCCCGCCGCTTCCGGGCGTCGTCACCTGCAACATCGGCGACATGCTGATGCGCTGGAGCGACGACAAGCTGAAGTCGACGCTCCACCGGGTTCGCATGCCGCGCCCGGACGAGCCGCACGGCCCGCGCTACTCGCTCGCCTTCTTCTGCCAGGCCAATTGCGACGCCGTGATCCAGGGTCCGGAAAAGAAGTACGAACCGATGACCGCGCACGACTACCTGCAGATGCGCATCGCCGCCAACTTCGGCGGCAAGACCATGTGACGGGTTTGGGGCATTCGATCTTTCTTCTACAGGAGAGGTCGAATGCCCCGTTCCCTTCTCCTTGTAAGGGGTGATTTGCCCCAAACCCGGACCTGACCGGGCTCGAGCCGCAAACCCTTGCCTCCCCGCCTTCTTCCGCCTAGCGTCCGTTCAGCCGATCACAGGAAGAATTCCCCATGCCCGCCCTCACCAATCTTCTCACCGACATCGACGGCGTTTCTGTCGGACACGCCACCGACCTTGCCCTCGGCTCCGGCGTCACGGCCATCGTCTTCGATGAACCGGCCGTTGCCTCCGGCACTGTACTGGGCGGCGCTCCGGGCGGGCGGGAAACGGCCCTGCTCGATCCGTCGATGGTGGTGGAGGCGGTCGATGCGCTGGTGCTTTCCGGCGGTTCCGCTTTCGGTCTCGATGCCGCGGGCGGCGTGCAGGCAGGCCTGCGCTCCATCGGACGCGGCTTTCAGGTCGGCAACACCAGGGTGCCGATCGTGCCGCAGGCGATCCTCATGGACCTTTTGAACGGCGGTAACAAGGACTGGGGCCTGCAATCGCCCTACCGCGACATGGGTTACGAAGCCTTCAAGGCCGCAGCGAAAGGCCCGTTCGGACTCGGAACGGTGGGTGCCGGCACGGGCGCGACGACGGCAACCTTCAAGGGCGGACTCGGCTCCGCCAGCGCGGAAACATCGAGCGGCCACCGGATCGCGGCCATCGTCGCCGTCAATGCCATGGGTTCGGCCACCATCGGCACCGGCCCGCATTTCTGGTCCGCCCCGTTCGAACAGGACAGCGAGTTCGGCGGCAACGGCATGCCGCAAGATTTCACCGCATCCGACATCGCTTTGAGGGCAAAGGGCGTCAATCTCACCGCCACCACCATCGGCGCCGTCGTCACCGATGCCGTGCTCACCAAGGCGCAGGCCCATCGCCTGTCGATCATGGCGCATGACGGCCTTGCCCGGGCGGTCCTTCCCGCCCATCTTCCGGCCGATGGTGACACCATCTTTGCCGCAGCGACGAAGGCCAGGCCGCTCTCCGATCCCGCCAGTTTCATGGAGCTATGCCATCTGGCGACCATCGTCATGGCCCGTGCCATCGCCCGCGGCGTCTACGAGGCAACCGCGCTTCCGGTGGAGAATGCCCAACCCGCATGGCGCGACCGCTTCGGCTGAAGCATACCGGTCAGCTCTACGCGGTAATGGATGGAATGAATCAGGGCTTCAAAGCCTGTGACGGAAGAGCCAGGCTGACACGGGCAGCGTGACCGAGGCGATGGCCGCCAGCGCGAGGAATTCGTACCTCACCTCCGCCAGCCCCGCCCCTTCCAGATAAACCTGATGCACGATGCTGATCGCATAGCGCAGCGGATTGATGAGGGTCAGATATTGCAGAACATCCGGCATGTTCTCGATCGGCGTGGTCATGCCCGAGAGCAGCGTGAACGGCATGATGGTGACGAAGGACGAGATCATCGCCTGCTGCATGGTGAGCGCCAGGGCCGACAGGAAGAGACCGACACCGACCACCGCCGTCAGGAACAGCACGAGACCCGCATAGAGCAGGAAATAATTGCCTTCGAACGGAATGCGGAACCAGAATTGCGCCACCAGCAGGATGATGGTCGATTGCAGGAGGCCGACCATCATCGACGGAATCGCCTTGCCGATCATCACCTCGCCCGGCCGGAAAGGCGTCACCAGCAGCTGTTCGAACGTCCCCTCCTCCCGCTCGCGCGCCACCGACAGCGATGTCAGCACCATGGTCATCGTCATGGTGATCATCGCGACCATGGACGTGATCATGTTCCAGCGCGTCTCGAGATTGGGATTGAACCACGCGCGGGTCGAAAGTTTCACCTGACCCGGCGCGGAAATGCCGTGGTCCTCGCGCCAGTCTTCCGCAAACCTCTGCGCGATCTGCGAGACATAGCCTTGCGCGGTGCCGGCGGTATTGGAATTGCGCCCGTCGGCGATGGCCTGCACCGAAGCCGTCTCGCCGGCGTTGAGCTTTCGCTCGAAACCATCCTCGATGACGACGACCACCACCGCGCGCTGCGCATCGATCTGCGGCGCGATATCGGTGTCGTTGCGCAGCGTCGCCACCCTGCGGAAAACGCCGGAGCCATCGAAATGCCCGATCAGTTCACGCGATGCGCCAGTGTGATCGAGATCGAGCACGGCATAGGGCACATCGTTCAGATCATAGGTCGCGGCATAGCCGAAAATCAGGCTCTGCATGAGCGGTGGCACCACCAGAAGAAACCGCGCCCGCGGATCCTTGAGCATGGCGAGCAGTTCCTTGCGGATCAGAGCGACGATGCGAAAAAGCGTATCCATGCCGATCACCTCAGGCTCTTCTGCGTCGAACGGACCGCAATCGTCATCAGCAACAAGGCCATGCCGGCCAGCACCGCCGCATTGGGCAGCACGACGCTCCAGACATTGCCGGCAAGGAAAAGCGTCTGCAGAACCGAGACGAAGTAGCGGGCCGGGAAAATGTAGGAAATCAGCCGGACGACCTCCGGCATGCTGCGGATATCGAAAATGAAACCGGACAGGATCATCGCCGGCAGAAAGGAAACGATCAGGGTGATCTGGCTGGAAACGAACTGGTTGCGCGTCACGGACGAGATCACCAGCCCCATGCCGAGCGCCACCAGCAGATAGAGCGAGGAGACGAAGATCAGGAGCAGCAGCGAACCGCGCATCGGCACGTTGAAAAGCACCTGGCTTCCGGCAATCGAAAGCCCGAGCCCCAGCATACCGAGCACGAAATAGGGAACCGTCTTGCCGAGCAGGATCTCGATAGGTCGGACGGGCATGACGAACAGTGCCTCGAAGGTGCCTCGCTCCCATTCCCGCGCCACCACGAGCGACGTCAGAAGTGCGCCGATCAGGGTCATCACCAGCACGATCAGGCCGGGAACGAGGAAATGCTGGCTGTTGTTGGCCGAGTTGAACCACAGGCGGGTTTCGACAGCGACCTGCGGCACGCCGGCAGCAAGACGGCCATCCGCCTGATGTCGCGTCGCCCAGCTTCCGACCGCCCCTTGCGCATAGGACAGCACGATGCGAGCCGTGTTAGCGTCTGTTCCGTTCACCACCACCTGCACCTCGGCCTTGCCGAGCGCCAGATCGCGGGCAAAATCGGCTGGAATACGCGCGATCCCGTCGATCTTCGCCGTCTTCAGCAAGCGCTCGGCATCCACCATGGTCTTCACGTCGATGGTCGAAAAATATTCCGACAGGCTGAAGCCGGCGGCCAGTTCGCGGGCCTCGTCGCTCGATTCTTCCATCACCACCGCAAGCGGCACCCGCTTGACGTCGAAGCTCAGGCCGTACCCGAAGAGAATGAGCAGCAGCATCGGCATGACAATGCCGACAATGATGCTGCTCGGGTCTCGCAGCACCTGATAGCTTTCTTTGCGGATCAGGGCCGCGATCCGCGCAAGGCTCGCAAGAGTTCCCGCAGTGCCGGACGTCGTGCCGCTCATGCCGCCTGCTCCCGGCTACCGCCATCCTTGCCGCCCCTCGCCGTCTCGATGATGGCGATGAAGGCGTCCTCCATGGTCGGCTCGCGTCCGTCGACCGCCGGGGCATGCGCCCGGATCTCGGCCGGCGTTCCCTGCGCCAGATCCCGACCGCCATCCATGATGACGATGCGGTCGCAGTATTCGGCCTCCTCCATGAAATGGGTGGTGACGATCACGGTCACCCCCTGCTCCGACAGCGCCGAAATCCGCGCCCAGAATTCCCGCCTCGCCCGCGGGTCGGCGCCGCTGGTCGCCTCGTCGAGAAACAGGATATCCGGCTCGTGCAGCAGTGCGGCGGCCATCGCCAGCCGCTGCTTGTAGCCGCCCGGCAGCTGTCCGCTCGGCATGCCCGCATGGTCGGCAAGCTCGAATTCCGCCTTCGCCCATGCAATCCGCTCGCGCCGCAGCTTGCCGGAAAGGCCATAGGCACGGGCGAAGAAGTCGAGGTTTTCGTCAACGTTAAGGCTGCCATAAAGGGAAAACTTCTGCGCCACATAGCCAAGACGCCGACGGGCCTCCGCTCGCGCTGTAAAGAGATCGGCACCCGCCACCTGCAGCTTGCCGGCGCTCGCCGGCAGAAGGCCGCAGAGCATGCGGAACGTGGTGCTCTTGCCCGCGCCATTCGGCCCGAGCAGACCGAAGATCTCGCCGCGCCGAACCGAGAAACTGACATTGTCGACGGCGGTGAAATCGCCAAACCGGCGCGTCAGATGCTCGGCGGCGACGGTCACATCGCCATCATTGCCCGTCCGCGGCGTGAAGGAAACCTTGGCTTCCTTCCGTTCGCCGGCCACCTCCGAAAAGATCGCCATGAAGCCGTCTTCGAAGCGCGGAGCGGCGATCGTGGAAGCAAGTGGCTCCCCCGAAAGCGACGGAACCGGCCTTTCCGGCCTGTCCATCACCAGCCGCACCTGCCCCGCCTCCGGCACCGCATCGATCACACCCGCCTCGCGCGCCAGCTTCACCTGCAGGCTACGGGCGTTCATCCCCGCCGGCGGCGCGACCAGATGAACCCGGCCCTTCGCCTTCTCGGTAATCTCGTCGGGCGTTCCCTGCGCCAGCATCGCTCCTTCATGCATGACCACGGCGCGGTCGCAGAACTGGGCTTCATCGAGATAGGAGGTGGCGACGATCACCGACAGCCTGTCCTCCCTGACCAGACGCAGCACGATTTCCCAAAGCTCGCGGCGCGACAGGGGATCGACGCCGACCGTGGGCTCGTCGAGAAGAAGCAGATCCGGTGCGCGCACCAGCGTACAGGCAAGACCGAGCTTCTGCTTCATGCCGCCGGAAAGCTTTCCCGCCGGCCGGCCGGTGAAGCGGCCGAGCGCGGTCATTTCCATCAACCGCGCATAGATGTCCTTGCGCGCGGTACGGTCGACACCGTGGAGATCGGCATAAAGATCGAGGTTTTCCTGAACGGTCAGGTCTTCATAGAGACCGAATTTCTGCGGCATGTAGCCGATGCGGTTCTGCACTGCCTGAGGATCGTCGGCGACGGGCCGGCCGAAGACATCGAGCCGCCCGCTATCGGCCGACATCAGACCGGCCACCAGACGGATCAGCGTCGTCTTGCCCGCTCCGTCGGGCCCCACCAGCGCCGTCAGCGTTCCCTGCTCGACCGCAAACGAGATCCCGGCAAGAGCTTCCGTCACCTTGCCGTCCCTGGTCCGGAAAGCCTTGCGAAGATCCTCGACCAGAACGAGGCTCTCCCGACCGCCGTCCGTCATGATCCGGCTCCCTCGGCGGGTTTGCTGCCAGCGGCCGGGAATGTCACCGTCGCCGGCATGCCGAGCCTGAGTTGGTCGTGGGGATCTTCCACATGCACCCGCACCTCATAGACGAGGCTGGAGCGCAGTTCCTCGGTCTGCACCGTCTTCGGCGTGAATTCGGCAACCGGCGAGATGAAGCCGACCCGCCCGACGAAGGTCTTGTCGGGCGCGCTGTCTATGGCCACTTGCGCCGCCATGCCCTCGCGGATCAGGCCGAGTTCACTCTCCGAGACATAGGCCCGGACCCGCTTGTCGCCGGTCATGGCAAGCGACAGCACCGCGCGGCTCGGGGTCGCGATCTCGCCCGCTTCCATCAACTTCGAGCGGATGACGCCATCGGCCGGCGACTTGAGTTCCATGTCGGCCAGCTGCTCCTTGAGAACGGCAAGCTGGGCCTTTGCGCCATCAAGCTGCGCTTCCGCCTGCGATATCTTTTCCTCGCGCGGACCGGCAAGAACCAGATCGAGGGTCCTGCGGCTGACGATCACCTTGGCAGCCGCGATTTCGGAAGCCGCCTTCGCCTCGTCAAGCGACTGCTGGCTCGCCGTGCTCGTGCTGACGAGCTGGCGAACGCGGTCATATTGCTGCTTGAGATTGGCGGCATCGGTTTCAGAGGCAACGAGGTTCGCCCGCGCCTGGGCAATTTCCTCGGGGCGGCTACCGTTGCGCAACTCGGCCACGACCGCCTCGTTATAGGCAATCGTCGCTTCGGCCTGTGCGATTTGTGGCTCGATATTGCCGGTATCCTGCCGGGCAAGCACCTGCCCCGCATGAACGGAGGCACCCTCATCCACCAGGATTTCCGCGACACGGCGGCTGGCGTGGAAGGCAAGATCGGCCTGATCGAACTCCACATTGCCATAAAGCGCAAAGCCCGCCGCAGCGCTCTGGCTTTCACGATAATACCAGGCAGCCGCCCCGGCCAGGGCAAGCAGAACCACCACAACAAGCGCTTTTCGCATCACAAGTCTCCAGAATACCGCTTCAGCTAACGCCCTCTCGCCGAATAAGTCAAATTCAAATTTGAATTTGACTTTTTTGCCACAATCCGCCAGCCTGCCCGGCATGAAGGAAAGCTTGAACGAAACGGAAAAACGGCGCAGGCGCGACGACGGCGTCGCCACCCGTCGATTGTTGCTCGACCAAGCGACGAGGATCTTCTCGGAGAAGGGCGTCGGCCGCACGACGAGCAAGGAAATCACCGCGGCAGCCGGCACCAACACGGCGGCGGTGAACTACTATTTCGGCAGCATCGGCAAGCTCTACGAGGAATTGCTCGTCGACGCTCATGACCGGCTGGTCAGCCTCGACAAGCTGAAGGCCATTGCCAGCCTCGACATCCCGCCGCAGCAGAGACTGACGCGCCTGATAGAAATGGTCTCCACCATTCTGCTGGCATCACCGGGAGAGGCGGCATCCATCCGCCTGCTGATGCGGGAGATCTTTTCGCCCTCTCCTGCCTTCGAGGTTTTGAGGCAAAGGGCCATCCTGCCCAAGAAACGGGTCATGACGAACCTCGTCGCGGAGACTTTGGGCCTTCCCCCCGGACCATACCGCCGTCGCCCCCGCCACCATCGCCTGCGTCGGCCCCTTCCTGATGCTTCTGATCGGCGAAAAGACCGTCATTCCGACGCTTTTCCCCAATCTCGGCCTGTCACGGGACGAACTGCCGCAATTGACCCGCAGCATGACCACCTTCATGCTGGGCGGGCTGAAGGCGCTTGCCGATGAGGCGCACACCACGTCTGGTTGACCACCCTTCGGGCGAGTGACTATAGTGCCCGCAGCAGCGTGGGGTTGAGCGTCGGCGATAAATGCCAACACGTCAGCTTCGCGAATTCGTTATGAAGACACTCTATCGTTTTGTGATATGGCGCTTCATGATGTGGAATGTGTTGCCTCCTGCCGGAAGAGAGGAAAAGCATGTCGACTGCCAGCGTGATCCGGGCCGGAAATCCATCCCTTTCCAACATAGAAACGGCCATCGAGGCATTCGGACCTGATGAAGGTTCAGAAGCCGAAGCCTTCGAAGCCCTCACCCGCATGAGCGAGGCGATGATCGCGCCCCTGACCGGCGGCCTTTCGCCGGCCGCGATTTCGCTTGCGATCTACGACTGGGCGATCCATCTCGGCATGGCTCCGGGCAAGCGTCTCGAACTGGTGCAGAAGGCGCTCCGCAAGAGCAACCGCCTGCTGACGCATCTCGCGGCAACGGTCGCGGACCCTAGGACGCCACCCTGCATCGAACCACTGCCGGGCGACGACCGCTTCACCGCCGAGGAGTGGCAGCACTTTCCCTATAACGCCATGGCTCAGTGCTTCCTCCTGAACCAGCAATGGTGGCACAACGTCACCCGCGACGTTCCCGGCGTCACGCCCCACCATGAAGACGTGATTTCCTTTGCCACCCGCCAGATCCTCGACATCTTCTCGCCCTCGAACTTTGCGCTGACCAATCCGGTGGTGATGAAACGCGCCTTCGAGACCGGCGGCATGAACTTCATCGAAGGTTTCAGGAATTTCATCGAGGACGCCAATCGCGAACTGACGAAACAGCCGGTCGCCGGCACCGAGGACTTCGTGCCCGGCGAAACGGTCGCGACGACGCCCGGCCGCGTCGTCTATCGCAACCGCCTGATCGAACTCATCCAGTATTCGCCTGTGACGGAGACGGTCCACGCCGAACCCGTGCTGATCGTGCCGGCCTGGATCATGAAGTATTACATTCTCGATCTGTCGCCGCAGAACTCGCTGATCCGTTATCTCGTCGCGCAGGGCCATACGGTTTTCTGCATTTCCTGGCACAATCCGACCGCCATAGACCGCGAGCTCGGCATGGACGACTATCGCCGCCTCGGCGTGATGGCCGCGCTCGATGCGATCAACGCCATCGTGCCCGGCAGCAAGGTGCATGCGACAGGTTATTGCCTCGGCGGAACTCTTGTTTCGATTGCCGCCGCCGCCATGGCGCGGGCGAAGGACGACCGGCTGGCCTCCGTCTCGCTGTTTGCCGCCCAGACCGATTTTTCCGAACCCGGCGAACTGGCGCTCTTCATCGACCACAGCCAGCTGCACTTTCTCGAAAGCGTCATGTGGAACCGGGGCTATCTCTCCGCCGACCAGATGGCTGGTGCCTTCCAGCTCCTGCGTTCCAACGACCTCATCTGGTCGCGCGTGGTGCGCGACTACATGATGGGCGAGCGCTCCCCCATGATCGACCTCATGGCGTGGAATGCGGACACGACGCGCATGCCCTTCCGCATGCATGCGGAATATCTGCAGCGGCTTTATCTCGACAACGAGCTTGCGGCCGGTCGCTTCATGGTCGATGACCATCCGGCGGCATTGCAGAACATCCGCGCGCCCGTCTTTTCCGTCGGCACCGAGCGTGACCATGTCGCGCCGTGGAAATCCGTCTACAAGATCCACTACCTGACCGATACCGATGTCACTTTCGTGCTGACCAGCGGCGGCCACAATGCCGGCATCGTCAGCGAACCCGGCCATCCCCACCGCCACTACCGCATCACCACCAAGCTCACGGCCGATCCATGCCTGAGTGCCGAGGAATGGGCGGCCGATGCGCCCGTGCAGGAAGGCTCCTGGTGGACGCAGTGGTCGGCCTGGCTTGCCGGACATTCCTCACCGGAAAAGGTGACCCCGCCACCGATGGGATCGAGCGAAAACGGCTATGGCGCCAGAGAAGCGGCTCCGGGTATCTATGTCCACCAGAAGTGAGACCGAAATGCACCAGCCCCTTCTGACGAACCGGATCTTCGAGGAAATCGAGATCGGCGACAGCGCCAGCCTTGCGCGCACCATCGGTCGCAACGACATCGACCTCTTCGCCAGCGTCTCCGGCGACTATAATCCGGCACATGTCGATCCCGAATTCGCCGCCAAGGATTTCTTCGGCCACATCGTCGCCCATGGCATGTGGACGGCAGCGCTCGTCTCCGCCGTTCTCGGCACAAGACTGCCCGGCCCCGGCACCATCTATCTCGGGCAGGACCTGCAGTTCCGCAAGCCTGTATCCCCGGGAGACACCATCACCGCCACCGTGACGGTCAAGGAAAAGCGGCCCGACAAGAACATCGTGCTGCTCGACACCCGCTGCACCAACCAGCATGACGAGGAGGTGCTGCTCGGCACAGCCACCGTGATTGCCCCGTCCGAACGCATCGCCTGGCCGCAAACCGTGCCGACGGCAATCGCCGTGCAGCGGCACAACCGTTTCGATCCGATCGTGGAAGAGGCCCGCGCCCTTCCTCTTGCGAAGACGGCCTTCGTTCACCCCTGCTCACCGGAATCCATTCAGGCCGCCGTGGAGATGCGCGACGAAGGCCTGTTGGACCCCATTCTCATCGGCCCCGAGGCGAAAATTCGCGCTGCGGCGGAAAAGGCCGGTCTCAGCCTCGATGGGTTCGAGATCATCGCCGTCGAGCACAGCCATGCCGCCGCCGCCAAGGGCGCGGAGTTAGCGGCCTCCTGCAAGGTCTCGACCTTGATGAAGGGCAGCCTGCATTCCGACGAACTGCTCGGCGCCGTCGTCGCAGGCGGTTCGGGCCTCAGGACCGAGCGGCGGATCAGCCATGTCTACATGATGGACGTGCCCGCCTATTCCAAGCTTCTGGCCGTAACCGACGCCGCGATCAACATCGCCCCCTCGCTCGAACAGAAACGCGACATCTGCCAGAACGCCGTCGATCTCATGCACATGCTCGGTCTTGTCGAGCCCAAGGTCGCCGTGCTCGCCGCCGTCGAAACGGTCAACGACAAGATGCCGGCGACGCTCGATGCGGCAGCGCTCACCGTCATGTCCTCCCGCGGGCAAATCACCGGCGCCAAGGTCGATGGCCCGCTTGCCTTCGACAACGCCATCAATCTCGATGCCGCCCGAACCAAAGGCATCGTTTCACCGGTCGCCGGTCAGGCAGACATCCTGCTGGTCCCCGATCTCGAAGCCGGCAACATGCTCGCCAAGCAGCTGATCTATTTTGCCGGCGCCGATGCGGCCGGCCTCGTGCTCGGCGCGCGCGTTCCGATCATCCTCACGAGCCGCGCCGACAGCGTTAAGGTCCGCATCGCCTCTGCCGCTCTGGCAAAACTGGTTGCCGCCAGAAATGCCCAGCACGGACTGGCGCCCCTATGAGTGAAAAGCTCCTGCTGACCTTCAACGCCGGCTCATCGACGGTCAAGATCGGTCTGTTCCGGCGCGAGGATGGCCACG
Source organism: Shinella sp. (assembly GCA_003248775.1). Taxonomy (GTDB): domain Bacteria; phylum Pseudomonadota; class Alphaproteobacteria; order Rhizobiales; family Rhizobiaceae; genus Allorhizobium. The sequence goes on from QFQX01000004.1 coordinate 124,474, forward strand.
CCCGGCGCATCGGCAAGGGCATGATCGACTTTCGCCACAAGCCCCTCACCTTCCATCTGGTCGAGGGACCGGAAACCTTCGATGTGCCGCTGGAAGCAGAAGGCGGTGACGTGCTGCACGAAGTGCTCGAAGAAACCTTCGGCTGGCTTGCCAATCACTTCGACCTGAATGCCGTCACCGCCGTCGGCCATCGCGTCGTGCATGGCGGCGATATCTTCCCCGGACCTGTCCTGATCGATGGCGAGGTAATCGCGAAGATCGCCTCTCTGACGTCGCTCGCGCCCCTGCACCAGCCGCAGAACCTTCGGCTGATCGAGGCGATCCGGCATCTGAGGCCCCAATTGCCGCAGACGGCCTCCTTCGACACCGCTTTCCACCGCAGCCAGTCGCCAACCGTCCGGCGCTTCGCCATTCCCCGCGAATTCCACGACAGGGGCATCAAGCGCTACGGCTTTCACGGCCTGTCCTACAAGTTCATCGCCAGCGCACTTGCGAAAGCCCATCCCGAGCGTGCCGAGGGACGGACGGTGGTCGCTCATCTCGGCAGTGGCGCGAGCATCTGCGCAATCGAAAGCGGCTTGAGCCGTGACAGCTCCATGGGCTTTTCCACGATCGACGGCATCCCCATGGCCACGCGCTCCGGCGCGCTCGATCCGGGCGTGATCTTCCACTGGATGGGACAACTTGGCCTCTCCCGCGAAGAGGTCGAGGATATCGTCTACCACAAGTCTGGCCTCATCGGCCTTTCCGGCATCAGCGCCGACAGCCGGGTGCTGCTGGAAACCGATGCGGAGGCTGCACGTGAGGCGATCGACGTCTTCACCTTCCGTATTGCAGGAGAAATCGCCAGACTGACCGCCACCATCGGCGGGCTCGACACGCTCATCTTCACGGCCGGCATTGGCGAAAACCAGCCGCTGATCCGTCAGGACGTCTGCGACCGCCTCGCTTTCCTCGGCATCGAAATCGATGACGACGCCAATGCCGCGAATGCGGAAACGATCTCCTCGCCCGTTTCCCCCGTCGCCGTCATGGTCATCGCCACCGACGAGGAACAGGTCATCGCCGATGAGGCTCTTTCAGTTCTTTGACACAGAAGCGTCACGCAGCGAGGCTAAAGCATGACGCGCAAAAGTGTGCAGCGGTTTTGCGGCAGCGACATGCGGCAAGGTAAAGCTTTAAATTCGAGGACGGGCGCGGAGCGGACCGGTGAGTCGCACCCCCGCTGATGCCGCGATGACAGGAACGGGATGAGACAGTGCTGATGGACATGACTTCCGACAACGGCGCTGCCGGCGAGACCTCCACTCTCGTTCTCACCAACGCCCGCATCGTGCTTGCCGACGAAATAGTTCATGGCACCGTGACAGTAAGAAACGGCAGCATCGTCTCCGTCGACGCCGGACTGACCGCGCCGGGTGCCATCGACCTCGGCGGTGACTATCTCGTGCCGGGCCTCGTCGATATCCACACCGACCATTTCGAAAAGCACGTCTATCCGCGCGCCCATGTGCGCTGGGATTTCATGCGCGCGGCACTTGCCCATGACGCGCAGATCATCGGCGGCGGCGTCACCACCGTCTTCGACAGCCTGTGCGTCGGCGCCACGACCGACAATCCGGAACGCGCCCAGATCCTCGCCCCGATGATCGACGCGCTGGAGCGGGCGCAGGCCGGCGGCATGCTGCGCTCCGAGCACCTGATTCATCTTCGCTGCGAGATCACCGATCCGGAGACGCCTGCGCTGATGCAGGCCAATATCGACCGCCCCATCGTGAAGGTTATCTCCGTGATGGAGCATCTGCCGGGCATCCGCCAGAGCCGTGACGTCGACGCCTATGTCTCCCGCGCTTCCAAGTCGACCGGCGAAAGCCACGAGATCGTGCGCGAGAAGATCAAGGTTCTGGTCGCCGAGAAGAGCCATATCGGCGAAACCGTCCGCCCGAAGGTGGTCGAACTCGCCCGCTCGCGCGGCCTGCCGCTGTTGAGCCATGACGACACGGACATCGAACACGTCGATCTGGCAGCCGACGAAGGCGTCGCCATCTCCGAATTTCCCTGCACGATGGAAGCGGCCCGCGAAGCGCGCGCCCGCGCCATGCAGATCGTGGCGGGCGCCCCCAACATCCTGCGCGGCGGCTCGCAGTCCGGCAACATCGCCGTTCGCGACCTGCTCAACGAAAAGCTGGTCGATATCCTCGCTTCGGATTATGTACCGCGCTCGCTGCTGGACGCCGCCTTCATGATCGCCGCCGATCCGGCTCTGGACTACGACCTGCCGGCGGCGTTGCGCATGGTGACGAAAACACCGGCTGAAGCAGCCGGCCTTGGCGACCGCGGCGAGATCGCCACCGGCAAGCGGGCGGACCTCCTACATGTCGGCCTGCATGACGGCCACCCCTTCCTGAAAGCCGTCTGGCGTCAGGGTGTGCGGGTCGCCTGAGACGCGACCCGTTAAAGCGCGGCGCGATCCTTCAGATCCGCCTTCCGCTTTAGCTCTGTGCGTTGGTGTATGCCGTTACCGCAGGATACCGCACACTTTTGCGCGGCATCCCGGACCATTCACGCTTCGTGACGGACAAAGCCCTCGCTCGCCACCATGAGCTTGCGGGTGTAATCGGTCGCGACATCGTGGCGGCGCAACTGCTCCACGTTGAGCGTCTCCACCACCCTGCCGGACTTCATCACCGCGAGCCGCTCGCACATATGGCTAATGACCGCGAGGTCGTGGCTGACCATGATGAAGGTCAGGCCGCGATCCTTGCGGGCCTGTTCGAGCAGGTTGAGGATTTCCGCCTGGATCGACGCGTCGAGCGCAGACGTCGGCTCGTCGAGCAACAGGATCTTCGGCTCGAGGATCAGCGCCCGCGCAATCGCGATACGCTGACGCTGACCGCCGGAAAGCTGGTGCGAGAAGCGGAAGCGGAAACCGGAACCGAGGCCCACCTCATCGAGTGCACGCTCGATGCGCGCCTCCGTGTCGCTGAAACCATGGATCGCCAGTGGCTCCAGCAGCAAGCGGTCGACAGTCTGGCGCGGATGCAGGGAACCATAGGGGTCCTGGAACACCATCTGTACGGTGCGATAGAACTCATGATCCCGCCGCCAGCCAGAATAGGAGCGGCCATTGACTTCGAGGCTACCGCTTTCGAAGCGGTTCAGCCCGGCGACGGCCCTGAGCAGCGTCGACTTGCCCGAACCGGATTCACCGACGATGCCGAAGGACTCACCCACCGGAATCTCAAGGCTGACCGTATCGAGCGCCCGGAATTCGTCGAAGCTCACGACCATGTTGCGAATGGAAAGTGCTGACATCGTCATAGCTTCCACTCCGCCTGACGCTCCAGAACCGGAAGCGGATGCCGGTCGCCCTCGATCTTCGGAAGACAGTTGAGAAGCCCTCTCGTGTAGGGATGCTGCGCCTCGGAAAGCTGCGACGCCGCAAGTTCCTCCACTACCTTGCCGGCATACATGACCAGCACGCGGTCGCAGAAGGAGGAAACCAGGCGCAGGTCGTGCGAAATGAACACCAACCCCATGCCGCGTTCGACCACCAGTTTGTCGAGAATGGCCAGCACCTCGAGCTGCACGGTCACGTCGAGCGCGGAGGTCGGTTCGTCGGCAATCAGGAGTTCGGGACCGCAGACCAGCATCATGGCGATCATGATGCGCTGCCCCATGCCACCGGAAACCTCGTGCGGATAGAGATCGAACACGCGCTCTGGATCGCGGATCTGCACCGCCTCCAGCATGGCAAGAGCGCGCGCCTTCGCCTCGGAGCGGGAGACCTTCTCGTGCGTCTTCAGCGTTTCCATGATCTGCCGACCGATCGGCATGACCGGGTTCAGAGAGTATTTCGGGTCCTGCAGGATCATCGCGATCTTCTTGCCGCGCAGCCTGCGCCGCTCCGACGCCTGCATGCCCAGAAGATCGGCCTCCCCGAAGGCAAGGCGGTCGGCGGTGATGTGCGCATGCTTCGGCGTCAGGCCCATGATCGCACGGCCCGTCTGCGACTTGCCGGAACCGGATTCGCCGACGATGCCCAGCCGCTCGCGGCCAAGAGTAAAGTTCACGCCGCGCACGGCCTCGACCATGCCGGTCCGGGTCGGGAAACTGACCCGCAGATTTTCGACGGTCAGGAGTGGGGTCACTGTCCCGTCTCCTTCGGATCGAGCGCATCGCGCAGGCCATCGCCGAGCAGGTTGAAGCCGAGGCTGACGATGAGAATGGCGAAGCCCGGCATGCCCGCGACCCACCACTGATCGAGAATGAAGCGCCGGCCCGACGCGATCATCGCCCCCCATTCCGGCAACGGCGGCTGCGCGCCGAGACCGAGGAAGCCGAGACCGGCGGCCGTCAGGATGATGCCGGCCATGTCGAGCGTCACGCGCACGATCAGCGATGAGATGCAGAGCGGCATGATATGGAAGAACACGATGCGCATGGGCGATGCGCCCATCAGCCGGACAGCAGAGATGTAATCGGAGTTACGGAACGTCATCGTCTCGGCCCGCGCGATACGGGCGTAAGGCGGCCACGAGGTAATCGCGATGGCAAGCACCGCATTCTCGATGCCGGGACCGAGAGCCGCCACCAGCGCCAGCGCCAGAACGAGTTTCGGGAAGGCAAGGAAGATGTCGGTGATCCGCATCAGCACGCCGTCCACCCAGCCGCCGGCATAACCGGAAACCGTACCGACGATAAGGCCGATCGGCGCGGCGATGATGGCGACGAGCACCACGACGAACAGCGTCAGCCGCGAGCCATGAATGAGGCGCGAAAGGATATCGCGCCCCTGGTCGTCTGTTCCGAGCAGATAGCCTTCCGAACCCGGAGGCAGAAGCCGCGCTCCGCGAAGGTCTCCCTGGATCGGCGAATGCGGCGCCAGCACATCGGCGAAGACGGCAACGAGCAGCAACGCAATGATGATGCCGAGACCGAGAACGGCCAGCCGGTTTGCGGAGAACTGCCGCCATATCACGTAGAGCCGGCCGAGCCGGGCCTGACGGCGCGATTGCGGCCGGTCGGACAGCAGCCATTCGCGCAGGGTCGGTTTTGCAGTCATGTCGTTTGCGGTCATCGGCTGCGGGTCCTCGGATCGAGAATGCGATAGAGAACGTCCGACAGGATATTGATGGCGATGAAGACGGAACCGATGATGATCGTCCCGCCGAGCACGGCATTCATGTCGGCATTCTGCAGCGAATTGGTGATGTAGAGGCCAAGCCCCGGCCACGAGAAGATCGTTTCCGTCAGCACCGAGCCTTCGAGAAGGCCGGCATAGGAAAGCGCGATTACCGTGATCAGCGGCACGGCTGCGTTTCTGAGCGCGTGGAACCAGATGATCCGGGTCTCGGACAGCCCCTTGGCGCGGGCGGCGACGATATATTCCTGCGACAGCTCGTTCAGCATGAAGCTGCGCGTCATGCGGCTGATATAGGCGAGCGAGAAATAGCCGAGCAGCGCGCCGGGCAGGATGATGTGGCGGAACACGTCCCAGAACACGTCCCATTGCCGTTGCATCGCCGCATCCAGCAGGAAGAAGCCGGTCACGGGCGTAAACGAATACTCGTAGACGATGTCCACGCGCCCCGGATAGGCCACCCATTTGAGCTGCGCATAGAACAGCACCAGAGCCAGAAGGCCGAGCCAGAAGATCGGCACGGAATAACCGATCAACCCGATGATACGCACGATCTGGTCGGCGAAGCTGCCGCGCTTGACGGCAGCGAGAACACCGAGCGGCACGCCGAAAAAGGCACCAATCAGGGTGCCGACCGTGGCAAGCTCGATGGTTGCCGGAAACACGCGGCGGATATCGGTCATCACCGGATTGGTGGTCAGCACCGACGTCCCGAAGTCACCCGTCAGCGCCTGACGAATGTAAATGATGAACTGCTGGTAGAGCGGAAGATTGAGCCCCAGCTCTTCGCGCACCCGCTCGACGACATGAGCCGGAGCGCGGTCGCCGACAATCGCCAGCGCCGGATCGATCGGCACGACGCGGCCGATGAAGAAAGTCACGGCGAGCAGGCCGAGATAGGTCGTCACCACGGTCAGCAGGAACCGCAGCAACGAAAAGGCGAGCGCCGAGGCGCGGGCGCCGGAGCGCCGCGCCTCGGTCTTTGTTTCCATCAGGGCCAAGGGCGCTTAGTCCTTGGAGATGGTGTAGACGAGGTTGGTGTCGAAGCTCGGGCCGAGCTTGAAGCCCTTGAGCTTGCTGGAATAGCCGGCAACTTCGATCTGCTGGAACAGCATCACGAACGGACCGCTGGCCAGAACTTCCTTCTGCAGGCCTTCATAGATGGCGGCGCGCTTGGCGCTGTCCTTTTCCAGAAGAGCGGCCTGCGTCTGGACGGTGAGGTCCTTCGGATCCCAGGCATTGCGCCATGCCAGCGTCTTGTTCTTGCCTTCGTCGGAATTGTCCGGGTTGAAGGTGAAGGTTTCGGCATTCGAGTTCGGGTCGAAATAGTCCGAGCCCCACTGGCCGATATAGATGTCGTGCTGGCGTGCACGATACTTGGTCAGTGTCTGCTTGCCGTCGCCTGGAATGATTTCCAGCTTGATGCCGGCCTGGGCGAGAGTCTGCTGGACGTTTTCAGCAATGCCGGTGACCGGCTGCGTGTTGCGCACGTCCATGGTGACGGTGAAGCCGTCGGCGAGACCGGCCTTGGCCAGCAGTTCCTTGGCCTTGGCAACGTCGAGCTTGTAGGGCTTGTCTTCGAGCGCGCCGAGCTGGCCGGTCGGCAGGAAGGTCTGGTGGATGGTGCCGATGCCCTTGATCAGGGTTTCGCCGATTGCGTCATAGTCGACGAGGTACTTGAAGGCCTCGATGACTTCCGGCTTCGCCAGCTTCTCGTTCTTCTGGTTGAGGCTGAAGTAATAGAGCGTGCCCTTCGGAGCAGACGTCGTCGCGATGCCTTCCTTCTTGGTCACGGCATCGACATCGCCCGGCTCGAGGTTGCGCGCAATGTCGATATCACCGTTTTCAAGGGCGAGACGCTGGCCGGCGCTTTCCTTCATGTGGCGATAGATGACGCGGGCAAGCTTCGGCTTTTCGCCGAAGAAGTTGTCGTTGCGCTCCAGCACCACGACTTCGTTGGCGCGCCATTCGCGGATCTTGAACGGGCCGGAACCGGCAAAGCCGGTCTTCAGGTACTCGTTGCCGAAATCGGTATCGTACTTGTATTCGTCCGACGGCGTCACGGCCTTGGCGTGCTCCAGAACGACCTTCTTGTCCACGATCGAAGCGACGGTGGAGGTCAGCACGTTCAGCACGAAGCTCGGTGCATAGGCCTTGTCGACAGTCAGCACGAAGGTGCTTTCATCGGCAGCCTTCGCCTTTTCGGCAACATTGTCACCGGTAAGGCCGAACTGGGTGAGCAGGAAGGCCGGCGACTTGTCGAGCTTGACGGCGCGCTCGAAGGAGAAGGCAACGTCTTCGGCAGTGATCGGGTTGCCGGAGGCGAACTTCAGGCCCGGCTTCAGCTTGAAGGTATAGGTCATGCCGTCATCGGAAATGGTCCAGCTGTCGGCCAGCTCGCCGACGACCTTCGACGTGTCGTTCATGTCGAGGTTGACGAGCTTCGAGTAGGTGTTGGCGGTGACTTCGGCGGTCGAAAGCTCGAAGGCTTCACCCGGATCGAGCGTGATGATGTCGTCGATGGCAAAACCCTCGACCAGCGTGTCGGCCGGAGTGGCGGCAAAAGCCTGCGGAGCTGCGGCCAGCAGCAGCGCCATGGCCGCGCTGGTCGTCATCAGGCGCATACGCCTGTTCAGCGAATTCATCATCGTAGTATCCCCTGTTTGTTAAGGTTGGTGCCTTTCGGACAGCCGCCGGCTTATTCGTGCCAGGCGGATGCCAGAACCCTCAGCCAGTTTTCCCGGCAGATTTTTTTCAAGTCTTCGTCAGCGTATCCGGCGGTTTTCAGGGCCGCAACCAGTTTCTGATTGCCCGCCGCGTTGGCAATATCGGCTGGAACGGTCGCGCCATCAAAGTCGGAACCGAGCGCCACGCAGTCGATGCCCATGCGGTTCACGAGATGGTCGATGTGACGAACCATGTCCGAAAGCGGCGTGTTGGCGTCGTCGCGCGCATCGTCTCGCAGCATGGTCACGGCATAGTTCAGGCCGACCAGACCGCGGCTTTCCTTGATCGCGTCGAGCTGCTTGTCGGTCAGGTTGCGCGCCACCGGCGTCAGCGCATGGGCGTTAGAATGGCTGGCGATCAGCGGCTGGTCGCTGACCTTCGCCACGTCCCAGAAGCCCTTTTCGGTGATGTGGGCGAGATCGACCAGAATACCCATCCGATTGCAGGCCTTCACCAGTTCGAAACCGAGATCGGTCAGGCCCGGTCCGGTGTCGGGAGACATGGGGAAGGCAAACGGCACGCCATGGCCGAAAATGTTGTTGCGGCTCCAGACGGGTCCGAGCGAACGCAGGCCGGCGGCGTAGAAGGTTTCCAGCGCGTCGAGATCGCCATCGATCGCCTCGCAGCCTTCCATGTGCATGACGGCGGCAAAGATACCCTCGTCGATCGCCTTGCGGATATCCGCGGTGGTGCGGCAGAGCCGCCACGCGCCCGCCCGGTCGAGACGAAGCGCGATCGACGCCATGTCGAGCGCGATGTCGAGCGACGGCTGGCGCTGGAGAGGCTTCTCGAGCGGCGTCGAGTAATGCCCCTTTTCGTCAGGCTCCTTCAAGACGAAGTCACCGCCCGTCGAGGGAATGTAAATTGCGCAGAGGCCACCTGCCAGACCACCCGCCTTGGCACGGGGACCATCGATGTGTCCCTCGCTGGCGCCCTCGCGGAACTCGACGACGGGATCTATCCCGCCCGCCCGGCTCCGCCAAAGCCTCAGCAAGACGTCGTTATGTCCGTCGAACACCAGTTCCATGAGAAAGCACCTGCAATTACAAAAACTTGACGATCCCGATCACCTCTGGACGACCACACCGGTAAAAGCCTGCGGTGGAACATCGGCGATCTGATATATTAATGGGTGGACCAAATTCTCACCTTGTTCAAGTGCAAAAAGAGATTGCGAACAAACACGCGAGAACACACCCGCATCCCACTACAGGAACAAGGGCCGACCAGTCCGCCCGCATCATCCAAGCGGCGGCCGCCTCTGCAGCCAGTCGGTCGCCCGCTCATAGGCCTGAGCGAAATCCAGAACAGCGGCATCGGCACGCGGCCGGCCGACGATCTGGATACCCGCCGGCAAGCCCCCCGCCCCGAAACCGGCCGGCATGGCCGCAACCGGCAGACCCGCCATGCTCGGGCCGATCACGACCTCCATCCACCGATGATAGGTATCCATCTTCCGCCCGGCGATTTCCCTCGGCCACGGAATATCGGCATCGAAAGGAAACACCTGCGCCGCCGGCAGGATCAGGAAATCATGGCGTTCGAACAGCTTGAGCACCGCCTGCAGCCAGGCAGTCCTGACCGCCGAAGCCTCATAGACATCCTCGGCCGTCACCTTCAGGCCGGCGCGGATCTCGAACAGGATTTCCGGCTTCAGCAACGCCCGTTCCGCCGGGTTTTCGTAATGACCGCGCAGCGATCCGGCAGTCAGCCAGCCGCGCAGCGTGGTCCACGCCCACCACAGACGGTCCATATCGAAATCCGGCAGCACCTCGTTCACCCGACAGCCCATGCGCTCGAAAACCGAAAGCGAGGCCCGGCCGAGTTCGAGTACGCCGGGTTCGAACGGCAGGTAGCCACCGAAATCGCCAAGCCAGCCGACACTCAGCCCGCCCGGATTGAAATCCTCCCGTAGGCGCACCGGCTCCTCGGGAAGCGACAGCGGATCACGGGCATCGAAACCGGACTGGATGTTCAGGAGTGCGGCGACATCGGCGACGTTGCGGGCCATAGGCCCGAGAACCGCCAACTGGTTCATGTAGACGTCCTTGCCCGGCAGACCCGGAATGCGCCCGAAACTCGGCCTGAACCCGACAACGTTGTTGAACGCCGCGGGATTGCGCAACGACCCCATCATGTCGCTGCCATCCGCCACCGGCACGAGCCGTGCGGCAAGTGCCGCCCCTGCCCCGCCGCTCGATCCGCCGGCGCTCATTGATGTGTCATAGGGATTACGCGTCACGCCAAAGACCGGGTTGTAGGAATGCGACCCGAAGCCCCATTCCGGCGTATTGGTCTTGCCGATGACGATCGCCCCGGCGCGCTTGATCCGCTCCACCTGGATATCATCGAAATCCGGTACGAAATTCTTGTAGATCGGCGAACCGTAGGTGCAGCTTACCCCCTTCGCCTCGCTCAGATCCTTGACGGCGAACGGCACCCCGTGGAGCCACCCTCGCGACCGTCCTGCCTCAAGCTCTCTATCGCGCTCCCGTGCCTCGGCCAGAAGGTCGGCAATCCCGCGCAGACTGACGATGGCGTTGATTTTAGGATTAAGCCGCTGAATGCGGTCTAGGGACCGCTCCATCACCTGTTCGCAGGTGATCCGCTTCTGGTGAATGGCCCGGGAAAGTGAGAGGGCATCAAGGTCTGCAGGATCAATCACATCATCATTCCGCACTGAAACATGCCATTATCAGAGGCGCTTCCAAGGCGTCCGTCAAGGATAGACCTTCGCAATAAAAGTCGACCAGCAGAGCACACAAAAATATCCGAACGGCCTGAAATAAAAATGGTCACACGACCAATTTTGAGGCAACATGCCGAAATCCTGTCCTTGCACGACAGGTTCGCCGATACCGGAACGAAGGGAGCGTTCCGCCGGCGGCAGAGGAGGAAAATGCGAGACTTCGGGCAATTTTGCCCGGAAAACGCGGGCAAGGGGGAGGTTTTCAGGCACACTTCAGGGCGTGGCACGCTTATTGCGTCGAAGACTGAGGCTGACGAGCGCGGGATCACGATCTTGCCGCCCGTCGAGGGAAGTGAAACAGTGCCGGAAAATTCCACTTAAAAACCGGGGATATTTCTTGAGTTCGACATCGAAAAAAGCCGCGATCGAAATCCGCGGAGTAAGCCGGGTCTACGGCGCCGGAAACGCACAGGTTACCGCCCTTGGCGGCATCTTTCTGGATATTCAGGAAAACGAATTCTTCACATTGCTCGGCCCCTCGGGCTGCGGCAAGACAACGCTTCTGCGGCTGATCGCCGGCTTCGATTTTCCGACATCCGGCGAGATCCTGTTGCACGGCCAGGACATCGCGCCGTTGCCGCCCTTCAAGCGCCCGGTCAACACCGTGTTCCAGAACTATGCGCTCTTTCCTCATATGACGGTTGCCGAGAACATCGGCTTCGGCCTGCAGATGCTCGGCAAGCCCAAGGCCGAGATCAAGGCCCGCGTCGAAGAGATGCTGGAACTGGTGCATATGACCGCGATGCGCGATCGCCAGGTCAGCCAGATTTCCGGCGGCCAGCAGCAGCGTGTGGCGCTCGCTCGCGCGCTTGCTCCGAAGCCGAAGGTGCTGCTGCTCGACGAGCCGCTTTCGGCGCTCGACTACAAGCTGCGCAAGGAAATGCAGGTCGAACTGAAGCGCGTGCAGGCCGAAACCGGCATCACCTTCATCTTCGTCACCCATGACCAGGAAGAAGCGCTGACCATGTCCGACCGCATCGCGGTCATGTCGGCGGGCTCCGTCCGTCAGGTTGGCAATCCCTGGGAGATTTACGACCACCCGGCCGAGCGCTTCGTCGCCAACTTCATCGGAGAAACGAATTTTCTCGAAGTCGAGGTCGTTTCCGTCGAAGGCGACAGCGCGAAAGTTCGTCTGCGCTCCGGCAAGGAGATCCCGGCAACCTTCCCCGAGCAGACAACGCCGAGCGGCAAGGTTACGATCGTCATTCGTCCGGAACATGCGGCGCTGTCCGAACCGACCGACGACGCACCGCTCTCCGGCACCGTCGAAAGCATTGTCTATCTCGGCACCGACACAAACATAGGCGTCCGGCTCGATGGCGGCACACTGTTTAACGTGCGCCAGCAGAATAGCCGCAGCGGTCCCTGCGGCTATAGCGAAGGCCAGACTGTCGGCATCAAGCTCAGCGACGATGTCGCCCAGATCCTGAAGGATTGACCATGAGCGGCGCACAGAAAGCCGCTCTCGCGGCCCAGAAACAAGAAATCCGCAACCGCTGGCTGCTCAGCGCGCCGGCCCTGCTCATCATCCTCATCGGGGCGGCCGGCCCGCTGCTCGTCATGCTTCTCTATTCCTTCATGGCGAAGGGCGACTATGGCGATGTGAAGTTCGGCCAGTTTTCCTCGGAAGGCTGGATCTCGGTCTTCTTCCAGCGCGATATGTTCGACGACACGCTGGGGCTGGCAAGCGCCCACATGTCGATCATCTGGCGTTCGATCAAGCTATCGGCCTACACGACCATCTTGACACTTCTGCTCGGCTTCCCGACGGCCTATTTCATCGCCACGCGGCCGACGCACACCCGCGAAATCTGGGTGTTCCTCGTCACGATCCCGTTCTGGACCAACCTGCTCATCCGCACCTTCGCCATGCAGCAGATCATCCGCAACGAAGGCCTGCTGAACAACACCCTCATCTGGCTCGGCGTGATCGATAGCCCGCTGCAGATCATATACACCGATACGGCCAACCTTCTCGGCATGACCTATGTCTACCTGCCGCTGATGGTGCTGCCGCTCTACGCCTCGATCGAGAAGCTGGATTTCCGTCTCGTCGAGGCGGGCTACGATCTCTATGCGAACCGCTTCCAGGTCCTGAGACGGATCATCATTCCGCTGGTAAAGCCGGGCCTTATCGCCGGCTCCATCCTCGTGTTCATCCCCTCGCTCGGCGCCTATGTCATTCCCCGCGTGCTCGGCGGCGGCAAGAACATGATGCTCGGCAACCTGATCGAGATGCAGTTCGGATCCGGCCGCAACTGGCCGCTCGGCGCAGCGATGTCGATCACCCTCATGGCTTTCGTGATGATCGCCCTGATCTTCTATGTGCGGAACGCCTCGCGCTCGGGAGCCGGTCATGCTTAAGCCTCGCTTCAACACCCGCACTCAACCCGGCTTCGTTTTCATCGCGCTGTTCACCTTCTTCGCGCTCTATCTGCCGATCGGCGCGCTGGTGGCCTATTCTTTCAACGCGGCTGAATCGCTTTCCCGATGGGATGGCTTCTCTTTCCGCTGGTTCGTATCCGCGTGGGAAAACAATGCCGTGCAGGATGCCGCGATCCGCTCCATGATCATCGCGATCTGGGCTGCCGTCCTCTCCACGATAGCCGCGACAATGGCCGCCCTGGCGACCACCCGCACACAGCCTTATCGCGGTCTGACCTTCAAATATGCGGTCATCAACCAGCCGCTGATGGTGCCGGAAATCGTCACGGCCGTTGCGCTCCTGATCGTGTTCTCGCGTATCAAGGTCTGGACCGGCTATTCGGGCCTCGGCTATCTCATCCTCGCGCACACCGCGTTCTGCATTCCCTTCGCCTACCTGCCGATCCGGGCGCGGCTGGAAAGCATGGACCTGACGCTGGAGCGCGCGGCAGCCGACCTCTACGCCACGCCGTGGATGACGTTCCGCCGCGTGACGTTGCCGCTGCTGCGTCCCGCGATCATCGCCGGCTTCATGCTCGCCTTCGTCATCTCGCTCGATGACGTGGTCATCACCGAATTCGTCAAGTCCGGCGGACAGGACACCTTGCCGACCTACATGCTCGGCCAGCTCCGCCGCGAGACGACGCCCGAAATCAACGCGATCGCGACGGTGTTCCTGGCCCTGTCGACCGTGCTGGTAATGATCTTCTTCTTCATCAACAAACGTAAGCAATGATCATCTCGACATCCAAAACAAGTGAGAGGAACTGAAATGAAACGGATGATGACGACAACCGCGACCGCGGTGATTGCAATGCTTGCCTGCGCCGGCGCCGCTTCGGCCGCAGGCGAACTCAACATCTACAACTGGGGTGACTACACCAACCCCGAGCTGATCAAGAAGTTCGAGCAGAAGTACGACGTCAAGGTGACCGTCACCGACTACGACTCGAACGACACCGCACTCGCAAAGGTCCGCGCCGGCGGCCACGGCTTCGACATCGTCGTCCCCTCGGCAAACTACGTGCCGATCTGGATCAAGGAAGGTCTCATCGCGGAAGCCCGTCCCGACCAGATGGAGAACTTCAAGAACGTCGACGAGCGCTGGGTTGACGTGAAGTGGGATCCGGGTCGTCACTACACGGTTCCGTGGCAGTGGGGCTTTACCGGCATCGGCGTGAACACCTCCGTCTACAAGGGCGACCTCAACACCTCCGCCATTTTCCTCGATCCGCCGGCAGAGCTGGTCGGCAAGCTGAACGTCGCCCCTGAAATGAACGACGTGTTGTTCGCCACCATCAAGTACTTCGGTGGCGAATGGTGCACCATGGACAAGGAAGTGCTCCGCAAGGTTCGCGACAAGCTGGTCGAAGCCAAGCCGAAGTGGCTGGCCATGGACTACAGCGTGACCGAGAAGCTGCCGGCCGGCGACTATGCGGGCGTTTACTACTGGAACGGCGCGATCATGCGTTCGCGCGCCAAGAACCCCGATATCAAGATCGGCTACCCGAAGGAGGGCTTCCCCTATTTCATGGATAGCCTTGCGCTGCTGAAGGACGCCAAGAACCCGGAAAACGCCAAGCTGTTCATGAACTTCGTCATGGACCCGGAAAACGCCGCCCTGATCTCGGCCTTCGCCAAGTATGCGAACGGCATCAAGGGTTCGGACCAGTTCCTGCCGGCTGACATGAAGGACGCTCCGGAACTGGTCATTCCGGCCGAGTTTGAAAAGTCCGGCGAATTCCTCCTGGCTTGCGAGCCGGAAGTACAGCAGTTTTACACCAAGATCTGGACCGAAGTTCAGAAGTAAGCCTGTCCATCTCGATACCTGCATCGAAGCGGGGGAGCCTTGTGGCTCTCCCGTTTCAGGGAACTGTTTCCATGACCACCGAATTCAAGAGTGCCTATGGCTTCGAGCGCCGCGACGTGACGCTCGCCAACTGGCGCACAGCTCCTTTCAGCCATTGGAGCTTCCAGAACCTTCGCGAGATGGTGCCGACCGCCGAGATCCGCGCGACGGCCGAGCAGCCGGAAACGGCGCTTGAAAGCTCACCGCTGCTGGACGCACCTCTCGACACCGGCGTTGCCGATGCAAAAACGCCCCGCGCATTTCTCGATTACGCCCATACCGATGCCTTCGTGATGATGAAGGGCGGCACGATCATTGCCGAACACTACGCGCCGCATTGCCACGTCAATGCCCGCCATATCGTCTTTTCCATTTCGAAATCGCTGACCGCCCTCGTCTCCGGCATCCTCGAAGGGCAAGGCGCAATCGACCCCGACCGCCCGGTCACCGACTATCTCCCCGATGCGAAGGGCTCCGTTTACGGCGACTGCAGCTTCCGCGACGTGCTGGACATGCGCGTCAGCCTCGATTTCGAGGAAGCCTATCTCGACAAGATGGGCGCTTTTGCCCGCTATCGCCGCGCGACGCTTTGGAACCCGGCTGAACCCGCCACGCCGAACGAGACCCTTCTGGAATTCCTGCTGACGCTGAAGAAGGCCGACCGCGCCCATGGCGGACGCTTCTACTATGCCTCGCCCAATTCCGACCTGCTCGGCATCCTGATCGAGCGCGCCAGCGGTCGCCGCTATGTCGACCTGTTCTCCGACCTGTTGTGGAAGCCGCTCGGCACGAAAAACCATGCGCTGGTCAGCGTCGATGGCGCCGGCTCGGCACGTTCGGCCGGCGGCGTCTGCGTAACCGCCCGCGATCTCGCCCGTGTCGGGCAGATGCTGCTCGCTGGTGGCACGGCTGATGGCCGGCAGGTGGTGCCCGCAGCTTGGGTCGAGGACATGAAGACCGCCGGAGACCCGGAAGCATGGAAACAGTCCGGCCCGACCTTCCTGCCCAACGGCCGCTACCGCAGCAAGTGGTACCAGTCCGGCGAGGCCGACAGCGCCTTCTGCGCGATCGGCATCCACGGCCAGTGGCTCTATGTCGATCCCTCGACCGAAACCGTCATCGTCAAGCTCTCGTCGCAGCCCAATCCGCTGGACGACGAACTGAAGCACGACAACTTCGCCTTCTTCCGCGCCATGTGCCGTGCAGCGGCCTGAAGCATCAATCTGGATAAATGACATGACCGAGACCGCAGACATCATCATCAAGAACGCCAGGGTCCTGACCATGGACAGCGACAACCCGAAGGCGGAAGCCGTCGCGCTTTCCGGCAACAAGGTTCTTGCCGTCGGCACAGCTTCGGAAATCGAAGCACTTGCCACCGCATCGATGAAGATCATCGATGCCGGCGGAGCAACGGTGATGCCGGGCTTCAACGAAGCGCACATGCACATCTTCCCCGGCTCCGTCTCGCTGCGCCAGCTCAACCTGCACGGCGTCGAGGGCTTCGAGGCGCTGAAGGCCGCCATGCTGGAATACGCCGCCGCCAATCCCGACGAGCCCCTGCTGATGGGCTTTTCCGCCGACTATTCGATCATCGGCCTCAACCAGCCGGTCACCCGCCAGCATCTCGACGCCATTATCCCCGACCGTCCCTTCATGATGTTCGCGCCCGACCACCACACCGCCTGGGCCAACACCCCGGCGCTGGAAAAGGCCGGCCTGTTGCACGGCAAGGACGTCGGCGTCGGCAATGAAGTGGTGATGGGCGAGGACGGATTTGCGAGCGGCGAACTGCGTGAAGGCAATGCCTTCGGCCCTGTCGTGGCGCTCTCCTCCACCGGCGGCCGCGAGGAGTTCGGCATGGTGTCCGGTCTAGACCCGGAAAACGTCACGCCCGAACAATATGCGCTTGACCGCGCCATTCTGAAGACCGGTCTCGAATATTGCGCCACCTGGGGCATCACCTCGATCCAGAACTTCGACGGAAACCATTACCAGCTGCGCATCATGCGCGACCTGGAGCAGTCGGGAGAATTGCCGGTCCGCGTCCGCATTCCGTTCCACATCAGGAACTTCATGGATGTGTCCGTTCTGGACAACGCCGCCGAGTGGAAGAAGGAATTCGCCACCGACATGTTGCGCGGCGATTTCGTCAAGGTCTTCATGGACGGCGTTCTCGACAGTCATACCGCCTATATGCTCGACGGTTATGGCGACCGACCGGGTTATACCTACGAGCCGCTGTTCACACCTGAAGCCTTCGACGCCATCGCCATCAAGGCTGACGGGCTGGGCCTCCAGATCGCCGTTCACGCCATCGGCAGCGCCGCGATCCGCCAGACGCTCGACGGCTTCGAGGCCGCCGTCAAGGCGAACGGCAAGCAGGACCTCCGCCATCGCATCGAACATATCGAGGTGATCCATCCCGACGATATCCCGCGTTTCAGGGAACTCGGCATCGTCGCGTCGATGCAGCCGGTACACTATCCGGGCGGCACATGCTTCCCGGCCGAACCCACCACGGCAAAGATCGGTGAGGATCGCTGGGCCTATGCCTATGCATGGCGGACGATGAAAGATGCCGGCGCTCCTGTGGTCTTCGCATCCGACTGGCCGGTCTCGCCGGTTTCTCCCTTCCAGTGCATTCAGGATGCGCTCACCCGCAAACCGTGGAAGGAGGGCCTTCCCGATCAGCGCTTCATGCTTGAGGAATCGCTCGAGGCCTACACCTCCATCGGCGCTTGGGTGGAATTCGCGGAAGACCGCAAGGGCAAGCTGAAGCCCGGTTTCCTCGCTGACGTGGTCATTCTCTCCCACGATATCGAAAGCATCCCGGCCGACGAAATCATGGCAACCGTGCGCGCGGTGACCACGATCTGCGACGGACGCATCACCTATCAGGCAGCCTGAACCGTTTTTTGCCGTCCGCCAGTCGGGCGGCAAAGCCCGCCCGACCCGGCCATTTCAAGGGACAAGCCACTCATGACCGCGACCGCCGACCTCATCGTTCACAACGCCCGCATCCTCACCATGGATGATGAAAGCCCTAGGGCTGAAGCCGTCGCCATTGCGGGTAACAGGATTCTGGCCGTTGGCAGCAATGCTGAAATCCTGCCCCTCGCCAAGGCCGGGACGCGGATCATCGATGCCGGCGGTGCAACCGTCCTTCCCGGTTTCAACGAAGCCCATATGCACATCTTCGGCGGTTCGGTTGGGCTGAACGAGCTTTCGCTGTTCAAGGTGCAGGGTTTCGACGCGTTGAAGAGCGCCATCCAGACCTATGCGACCGCCAATCCCGATCTCCCGCTGCTGGTGGCGCAATATGCCGATTACACCGTGATTTCGGAGGAAGAGCGCGTCACCCGCCACCATCTCGACCGCATCATTCCCGACCGTCCCTTCCTGATGTTCTCGCCGGATCATCACACGGCCTGGGCAAACACGATCGCTCTGGAAAAGGCAGGCATCCTGCAGGGCCGCGATGTCGGCGTCGGCAATGAGATCGTCATGGGCGACGACGGTCTCGCGACCGGCGAACTGCGCGAAAGCAATGCAATCCGTCCCGTCTCCTCCATGAGCACATCGGGCGGCCGCGAGGGGCTGGGCGTCGGCACCGGTGGCGACCCGGAACATGTGACGGCGGAAGAGCGCGCCGGCGACATCGCAGTCATCAAACGCGGCCTCGCCCATTGCGCCTCGCTCGGCATCACCTCGTTCCAGAACATGGACGGCAGCCTCTACCAACTCGAAATGCTGCAGGAGATCGAGGACACCGACGGGCTTCCGGTCCGAGTCCGCATGCCCTTTCACATGAAGAACTTCATGCCGCTCTCCGCTATCGAGGAAAAAGCGGCCGCATGGCGGGCACGCTTCGACACCGACAAGCTCCGCAGCAACTTCGTCAAGATGTTCATGGATGGCGTCACCGAAGGCGAAACCGCCGTTTTTGTCGATGACTATAGCCACAAGCCCGGCTGGAAGGGCGATCCGCTGTTTTCCGCCGAGCATTTCAATTCCATCGCGGTCGAGGCCGACAGGCTTGGTCTACCGATCACCGTGCATGCCATCGGCGACGGCGCGGTCCGCATGGTGCTGGACGGTTACGAAGCAGCCATCGAAGCGAACGGCAAGCGCGACAGCCGCAACCGCATCGAACACATCGAGGTCGTGCATCCCGACGATGTCCCGCGCTTCGCAAAGCTTGGCACCGTCGCCTCGATGCAGCCGACCCATCCGCCGGGCTCGGCTGGCCTGCCGCTTGAACCTTACCTCACCTATATCGGCCGCGAACGCTGGCCCTTCGCCTTCGCCTGGAAGACGCTGGTCGACGCAGGCGCGAAAATCGTCTTCGCCACCGACTGGCCCGTCTCGCCGCTCGCACCTCTGAGTTGCATCAGTGACGCCATGACCCGCAAGCCATGGGCCGACGATATGCCCGACCACCGTCTCTCCCTGATGGAGACCCTTGCTGCCTACACCCGCACAAGCGCATGGGTAGAATTCATGGAAGATCGAAAGGGAAAGTTGAAAGAAGGCTTCCTCGCCGATATCGTCGTTCTTTCCGGCGATATCGAGGCCTGCCCGGCCGGGGAAATCGCCGCTCTCAAACCCGTCGCAACGATCTGCGATGGCCGCATCACTTACGAGGCATCCTGACGAGGACATGAACGAAGACAGCAGACAATCGGCCGGAGCTCCCGCGGCAAGGAGCCCCGGCGCGACGAAAAAGGGAATAGAAACCCGAGCGCGCATCATCAGGGGCGCGATCGAGGCGGTGGAAAGCGAAGGCATGGAATCGCTGACCACGCGCAAGATCGCCGCGCGCGCCGGTGTGCAGCTCGCCACGCTGCACTACTATTTCGACAGCAAGGAAAGCCTGATGCTGGCGGTCCTTGAAGACCTCGTCACAGACATGGGCACGCGCTATACCAGTTCGGTGAACAGCGCCGACATGGACGACCGCATCGCCCAGCTCATCCGGCTGATCTGGCGCTATATCGGCGAGAACCCCAACCGCGAAATTTCCCAGATCGAACTGACGATCTATGCCCTGCGCACCAAGGGCTCGGAATGGCTGGCAGCCAAGCAGTACAACACCTACATCGATTTCTACAGCCAGTTCGTGTTCCGCGACAGCGACATCCCGGAGCCTGAACGGACCCGCATCGCCAACGCCGTCACCCGCTTCATGCTGATCGGCATCGACGGGCTGATCCTGCAGAACTTCGCGCTCGGCGACACCGCCGTTGCCTCGGAAAGCGTCGAGGCACTGATCTTCACCACCCAGGCCTATCTGAAAAAGCTGATCGCCCAATCAGCAGCCTGAGCTCTCAGGACATCTTCATTTCGAACATGATCCCCGGCGTAACAGCCGGGGCCATGCGTGCGCGCGCGCTGATGATGGATTGCGGAAAATCAGGCTTGCAAGAAATACCCATATGTGAAAGATAAATTCAAATAAGAATTTTGGCGAATGCAAACTCGCCATTCCAGCATCTGCCGTCGGCGTTCCGGCCGACATCTTGGGAGGAGATTGACATGCAGGATGAAGCGGGCCCGCTGCTTGCGGGGCTGACCGTGATCGATATGAGCCAGTTCCTGTCGGGGCCTTACTGCTCGCTCCGCCTGCTCGACCTCGGCGCACGCGTCATCAAGATCGAACGGCCTGACGGCGGCGACCTTTCCCGTCGCCTCTACCTCTCGGATACCGAGGTCGGCGGCGATTCCACGCTGTTCCACGCCATCAACCGCGGCAAGGAAAGCCTCGGCATCGACCTGAAGAACCCTGACGACCTCGCCTTCCTGCGCAAGCTGCTGGGTAGCGCGGACGTGATGATCCAGAACTTCCGTCCCGGCGTGATCGAGCGCCTCGGGCTCGACTACGAAGCGGTGAAGGCCATCAATCCGAAGATCGTCTACGCCTCGATCAGCGGCTATGGCGAAGAGGGACCGTGGGTCATGCGCCCCGGCCAGGATCTGCTCGCGCAGGCCCGCTCCGGCGTGATGTGGCTGAACGGCGACGAGAACCAGGGGCCCGTGCCCCTCGGGCTTTCCATCGCCGACATGCTGGCCGGTGCCAACACCTGCCAGGCCATCCTCGCCGCCCTCGTGCGCCGCGGCGTGTCGGGCAAGGGCGCGCATGTGCAGACCAGCCTGCTGGAAAGCCTTGTCGACCTGCAATTCGAGCTTCTGACCACCCATCTGAACGACGGCCGTCGCCTTCCGAAGCGCGCCTCCTTCCGCAACGCCAATGCCTATCTCTCCGCGCCCTACGGCGTCTATCCGGCCAAGGACGGCTATCTCGCCATCGCCATGACGCCGATCGGTCGCCTGCAGGATCTTCTTGGCATCGAGGCTCTGGCTCCCTTCCGCGACGATCCGAAATCGTGGTTCACCCGCCGCGACGAGATCAAGCAGATCATCGCCGACCGCATCGCGACCGAGACTGTCGAGCACTGGCTTGCCATTCTGGAGCCTGCCGACATCTGGTGCTCGAAGGTCATGGAATGGCCGGAACTTCTGGAGAGCGAAGGCTTCCGTCTGCTCGACATGCTGCAGACCGTCACCCGCGAGGATGATGTCGCGATCGGCACCACCCGCTGCCCCGTTCGTGTCGATGGCAAGCGGCCCTATGGCGGCCGCGCGGCCCCACTGGTCGGAGAACACACGGCAAAGATCAGGGCGGAGTTCGCGTAATGGCCATCACCCTGAAAGGCATGACCTGGAGCCATCCCCGCGGTTACGACCCGATGGTGGCCTGCTCCGCCGACTGGTGGGAAAAGACCGGCGTGACGGTCGAGTGGGACAAGCGCTCCCTACAGGATTTCGAGAGCTTTCCCGTCGAGGAACTTGCCCGCGGCTACGACCTGATCGTCATCGATCATCCCCATGTCGGGCAGATCACCGCGGAAAACTGCCTCACCCCGCTGGAACAGCCCGAGCGACAGAGCGAATTCGAAGCATTGTCGGCGGGCACCGTCGGCGCATCCTTTCCCAGCTACAACTGGCAGGGCCATCAATGGGCCTTCCCCATCGACGCTGCAACGCAGGTGCTTGCATGGCGGCCCGACCGGCTGGAGGCCCCACCAACCAAATGGGAAGACGTGCTGCATCTGGCGCGTCGCGGCGGCGTGCTCCTGCCGCTACGCCCGCCCCATTCGCTGATGAGCTTCTTCACCCTTTGCGGCCAGCTTGGACGCCCCTGCTCCGTCGACAAGAAGACACCCTTTGCAGACAGCGAGACCGGCAGCAAAGCGCTGGAAATGATCCGCGAACTGGCAAGCCTGATCGATCCGGCCTGCCTGACGATGGACCCCATCGCAGTGCTCGACACCATGGGCGATGCAAGTTCACCCGTTGCGGTCTCGCCGCTCATCTACGGCTATGTCAGTTATTCGCTGGCCGGTTTCCGCCCTGCCCGCATCGCCTTTGCCGACATGCCGCTGGTTGGCGACAGCGCGTACAAGGGTTCAGCGCTGGGCGGCACCGGCATCGCTGTTTCGGCATTCTCGCAGAACCGGCAGGCCGCAATCGATTTCGCCTACTGGATCGCCGGAGGCCCCGTGCAGGCTGACAGTTATTGGCGCTCGGGTGGCCAGCCCGGCCACGCTGCCGGATGGGAAGACGATGGCGCGAATGCCGCCACGCTCGATTTCTACCGCGCCACCCGCCGCACGCTGGAAGGCGCATGGCTCCGCCCGCGGCATGACGGCTACATGCCGTTCCAGGAAGAAGCGTCCCACATCGTCAACAACGCCGTCACCAGCGCGATTTCCATCGACACGGCAATTGAGCAACTGAATGACGGCTTCGTGAAGAGTTTCCGGGGATAGCCCGGAGCCGCACTCTGGCTCTGTCGGGTCATCAATGTCACCATGAACGGATTCCTTTCATGGTGACATTGATGCATCCCATATTTTCCACCGGCGCCATTTATGCCGCTGCCGCCTTCTGCGAAATCGCCGGCTGCTTTGCCTTCTGGGCCTGGCTGAAACTGTCGAAATCCATCTTATGGCTGGCGCCGGGCGCGGCTCTTCTCATCGCCTTTGCCTCGCTGCTGACGCTCGTGCCGAGCGAAGCCGCAGGCCGCGCCTATGCCGCCTATGGCGGCGTCTACATCCTCGCCTCTCTGGTATGGCTGTGGCTCGTCGAAGGGCAGATGCCGGACCGCTGGGACGTCACCGGCTCGCTACTGGCGCTTGCAGGTGCCGCCGTCATCCTGTTTGCCCCTCGCGCCGCCTGAGCTGGGCTTCGCTTTGCCCGACGCTCAGATTTTCCAGAGCGAGCGGGCATTCCCATAGAGAACCCGCGTCTTATCATCGAGGCTGACGCCGGAAAGCAGCGCGTGGGTCGCGCCCACCCAGGTCGAAAGCCCGCCGCCCAGCGTACAGACAGGCCAGTCGCTGCCCCAGACCATGCGGTCGAAGCCGAAGTTCTCGGCCACATGGGCGAAATAGGGTTTCAGGTCTTCCAGCGTCCAGCTCTCTGCTCCGTAGGCCGGCAAACCGGAGAGCTTGACGGTCACATTCGAGCGCCGGGCGATTTCCGCCATCGACCCCTTCCACACATCGAAGCCGCCGCCCTTGATATCCGGTATGCCGCAATGGTCGAGCACGAAGGAGACGTCCGGGGCGAGATCGGCGAGCGCAACGGCCTTTTCCAGCTGATGCGGCAGAACACAGATGTCGAACACCAGCCCGGTCCCAGAGAGACGCCGGATATTTTCACGAAACAGCGCGCCTTCGGAGAAATCGTCCGGCATCACATGCAACACGCGGCGGAAGCCCCGCACGAAACGGTTACCGAGCACCCGTTCGAGATAAACAGGAAAATCCGCTGATTCGGGCCGGCAGGCGGCGATAGCCCCGGCAAGCTGGCTTCCCTCGGTAGAGGCAAGACGCTCGATCATCGCCGTTTCCGCCTCGATATCGGCCTCCGCCACATCGACTTCCATATGCAGGGTCGCGGAAATCCCGAGACGACGCGCCTCCTGCAGGTAGGTATCGTAGGTGAAGTCGGCATCGAGCGGCGGCACACCGGCGAGCCACGGATAGGAAAGCTGTCCCCTGTAGATCAGGTGCAGATGGGTATCGACGATCATCCGGGTCTCCTCCTCGAATTCGCGGGGAAACCTGCCACAGAAAAATCAGCTGTTCAAATACGAATTTTTGAGGCTTCAACCCTCGGCCTTGAAGTCGGAGCCGGTCATCTCCGAGAGCTTGCGGGTGGTCTCCAGCAAAAGCTGAATGCTGTTGGTAATATCCGGCGCGCCGGGCGTGTTGATCAGCGTGATATAGGGCACCGTCAGCGATGCGATCACCTTGCCGTCGGCCCCCAGAACGGGAGCTGACAGGTTGATGACGCCGGCCGTCTGCGCGCTCGGCATCATCTCGTAGCCGCGCGCGCGGATCTGATCGAGCCGCGACAGGAATTCCGGCGTGACCTTGTTGTGGTCGCCACTGCTGCCGAGGTTTTCCGCGATCATCATCTCGCGCTCCTCCTTCGTATGGAAGGCGAGCAGCACATGGCCGGAGCCCGTATCGAACAGGCTGATCCGCGAGCCGACACGGATGGAAATACCCCAGTAACCCGGCGCTTCCTGCTGGGCGATGACCACCGGATAGCCCCGGTCGAAAACGACGAGCTGGTTCGCCTGGCGAGACGCCTCGGCAAGCTCACGCATCAGCGGAACGGCGAAGGAAACGAGCCTGCGCACGGGCGCATGAAGCTGGGCCAGCCCGAAAAGCTTCAGGGTCAACGCGAAGCGGTCACCGTCGATGCGGGTCACGTAGCCGCGCTTCACCAGCCGGTCGAGCATTCGGTAGAATTCGTTCGGGCTGCGATCGAGACGCTTGGCGATTTCGGCCTGCGTCAGCCCGCCGTCGACGGCGGCCAGAAGCTCGAGAATATCCAGTCCCTTGTCCAGCGCCGGCGCGCGATAGCGGTCGTTGTCGTCTTCTGTCACCACGCACTCCCCAATGAATAGATTAATTCATATACGCAGAAATACGCCCCCGCAATACTTTCGGCTTGACGTCAGATAAATAAATGGTTTGTATATGAATGAAGCTCTCATGGGTGAGGGCTGAGGCGAAAGCCAATTGGGAGGAGAAAATGTCAAAATTTTTGACCGGCGTTGCAGCCGGCGCAATTTTATGTGCGTGGGCAGGCGCAGTCTTCGCAGCCGACCTGCCAGGTAAGTTCGATGGCGTCACCATTGATGCCAAGCTGATCGGCGGTCAGCAGTACGAAGCCCTTTATGCCCGCATTGCCGAATGGGAGAAGGCAACGGGCGCCAAGGTCAACGTCATTTCCAAGAAAAACCATTTCGAGCTCGACAAGGAGATCAAGTCGGACATCGCCACCGGAAACATTTCCTGGTGCGTGGGTTCGAACCACTCCTCCTTCGCTCCCCAGTATCCCGACATCTACACCGATCTCTCCGCACTCCTGCCCAAGGAAGAGATCGACGCTTTCGTTCCGGCGAATATCAAGGCCTCGACGCTCGATGGCAAGCTGGTCATGCTGCCGCGCGCCCAGTTCGACGTCTCGGCGCTCTACTACCAGAAGAGCCTCTATCAGGACGAAGCCAAGCAGAAGGCCTTCAAGGAAAAGTACGGCTACGACCTCGCGCCGCCGGATACCTGGCAGCAGGTCACCGATCAGGCGATCTTCTTCTCCAGCCCGCCGGATTTCTACGGCACCCAGTTTGCAGGCAAGGAAGAAGCCATCAACGGCCGCTTCTTCGAAATGCTGGTGGCTGAAGGCGGCGAATATCTCGACAAGGACGGCAAGCCCGCCTTCAATTCCGAAGCCGGCGTTCGCGCGCTCGACTGGTTCGTCAATCTCTACAAGGCCAAGGCCGTTCCGGCCGGCACCACCAACTATCTGTGGGATGATCTCGGTCAGGGCTTCGCCTCCGGCACCATCGCGCTCAATCTCGACTGGCCTGGCTGGGCGACCTTCTTCAACGATCCGAAGTCTTCCAAGGTTGCCGGCAATGTCGGCGTGAAGGTCCAGCCTGCCGGCTCTTCCGGCAAGCGCACCGGCTGGTCCGGCCACCATGGCTTCTCGGTCACGGAAGGCTGCGCCAACAAGGAAGCCGCCGCTTCGCTCGTCTGGTTCCTCACCAATGAGGACAGCCAGAAGCTCGAGGCTGCCGCAGGCCCGCTGCCGACGCGCACCGCCGTCTGGGATTGGGATATCAAGCAGGCCGAGAACGATCCTTACAAGAAGGAAGTTCTGACCGCCTTCCAGGAAGCGGCCAAGCATGCCTTCGCCGTTCCTCAGACCCCGTCGTGGATCGAAATCTCCAACGCCGTCTATCCGGAACTGCAGGCCGCCATCCTCGGCGACAAGTCCTCCAAGGACGCCCTCGACGCAGCCGCGAAGAAGGCAACCGAGATCCTCGAAGACGCCGGCGCGCTGTAAGCGCGTTGACGACAAGAAAATCTGCCCCTCACCCTGCAAGCGGGGAGAGGGAACGGACAGGTCGCAGCAAGTCCCTTCTCCCCGCTTGCGGGGAGAAGGTGCCGGCAGGCGCATGAGGGGCAAGGCCCAATCAACAGGCAGTCGGAACGGGGCGGGGACCACGCACAATGCGAGGCTCCGCCGCGCCGGCATCCCGACCACTTTTATTAAAGCATACAGGAGAGGCATTTCATGAAAGGCTGGAGACCACCGGCACCCGTCCTGCTTCTGCTGCCCGCATTCATCGTCCTGGCAGCCGTCGTCATCATCCCTCTTCTGCTTTCGCTGTATTCCAGCTTCACGGCGTTCCGGCTCACCCAGCCGGCATCGCTCTACACGCTGGTCGGCTTCCGCAACTATGAGCGCATTCTCACCGATCTCGAATTCTGGAGCGCCTTCGGGCGCACCGTCCTGCTGCTCACGGTGGCGCTCAACCTCGAAATGCTGATCGGCCTCGGCCTTGCGATGCTGGTCGAGAAGGCGACGCGGGGCCAGCGTATCCTGAGAACCATCATGATGTTTCCGATGATGTTCTCGCCGATCCTCGTCGGCTTCCAGTTCAAGTTCATGTTCAACGACAATATCGGCCTCATCAACAATGCGCTGCAGTCGCTCGGCCTCAACAATCAGGCGATCCCGTGGCTTATCGACGGACAGCTTGCCTTCTGGGCGATCCTGACCGCCGAAATCTGGTCGTCCACCTCGGTCTTCGCGATCCTCATCCTCGCCGGCCTGCTCGCCATGCCCAAGGAGCCGATCGAGGCCGCACGCGTGGATGGCTGCACGCCCTTCCAGACCTTCCGTTACGTCACCTGGCCCTTCATCATGCCCTTTGCCTATATCGCCATGACGATCCGTTCGCTGGACGTCGCCCGCGCCTACGACATCGTCAAGATCATGACCGATGGCGGCCCGGCAAAGCGCACGGAATTGCTCTGGACGCTCGTCGCCCGCACCGCCTATTCCGACGCCCGCATGGGGCTCGCCAATGCCATGGCCTATTTCGCCATCCTGCTGTCGATCCTCTTCACCGTCTATTTCTACCGGAAGCTGGCGGCAGCCCGCACCCAGATCGCTGCGGAGTGGTGAGATGAACGAGAACGCACAACACCGCTTCAAGGCCGCGCTGCTTTCGCTTGCCCACAAGATCACCCTGTTTGTGGCGATGACCATCATCTGCCTGCCGGGTCTCTGGATCGTGCTCGCCTCCTTCCGCCCGACGGTGGAAATCATGGCGAAACCGCCGGTCTGGATCCCGCAGGACCTGTCCTTCGATGCCTATATCGCCATGTTCTCCGGCATCGGCCAGGGCGGCATTCCGGTCATCGAATACTTCCGCAACTCGCTGATCATCTCGGTCACCTCGACGGTGATCTCGCTCGCCATCGGCATGGCCGGCGGCTATGCCTTTGCCCGCTACCGCTTCAAGGGCAAGTCAGGCATCTTCCTCGGCCTGATGCTGACCCGCACCGTGCCCGGCATCGCGCTCTCCCTGCCGCTGTTCTTCGTCTATTCGAAGCTCGGCATCATCGACAGCCATTTCGGCCTGATCCTCGCTTATGTGGCGTTGAACGTACCCTTCACCATCTGGCTGATCGACGGCTTCTTCCGTCAGGTGCCGAAGGACCTCGCCGAAGCGGCACAGATCGACGGCTGCACCCGCTGGCAGGCGTTCTGGCAGGTGGAATTCCCCCTTGCCGGCCCCGGCATTGCATCCGCCGGCATCTTCGCCTTCCTCACCTCGTGGAACGAGTTCGCACTCGCCTCGCAGCTCACCCGTTCCGTCACCTCCAAGACCCTGCCCGTCGGCCTGCTCGACTACACCGCGGAATTCACCATCGACTGGCGCGGCATGTGCGCGCTCGCCGTCGTGATGATCATCCCGGCTCTCGTGCTGACCTTCATCGTGCAGAAACACCTCGTATCCGGCCTCACCTCCGGCGCAGTCAAAGGATAGACCATGGCAACCGTTTCCCTCGAAAAGCTGGTCAAGCGCTACGGCGCGCTCGAAGTGGTGCACGGCATCGACCTCGAAGTGGCGGACCGCGAATTCATCGCGCTCGTCGGCCCCTCCGGCTGCGGCAAGTCCACCACGCTGCGCATGATCGCCGGCCTCGAACCGATCTCCGGCGGCAACCTGAAGATCGGCGGCCGGGTGGTCAACGACCTGCCACCGCGCGCCCGCAACCTCGCCATGGTCTTCCAGTCCTACGCGCTTTATCCGCACATGACGGTGCGCGAGAACATGGGCTTCTCGCTGAAGATCGCCGGCCAGAAGCCGGAGGAAATCGCCCCCCGTGTCGAGGAAGCCGCCCGCACCCTCGACCTTACCCATCTGCTCGACCGCCGTCCGTCGCAGCTTTCGGGCGGCCAGCGCCAGCGCGTCGCCATGGGTCGCGCCATCGTGCGCCATCCCGACGTCTTCCTGTTCGACGAACCGCTGTCCAACCTCGACGCCAAGCTTCGTACCCAGATGCGCACCGAGATCAAGAAGCTGCACGCCAAGGTGCAGTCGACCGTGATCTACGTCACCCATGACCAGGTCGAGGCCATGACGCTCGCCGACCGCATCGTCATCATGCGTGACGGTTACATCGAGCAGGTCGGCACGCCGGAGGATGTCTTCCACCGCCCGAATTCGAAGTTCGTCGCCGGCTTCATCGGTTCCCCGCCGATGAACCTCAAGGACGCCGAGATCGCCGATGGCCGCGTGGTCTTCGCCAATGGCGACAGCCTGCCCCTGCCGCAGCAGTTCGCCTCGCGCGTCACCGCCGGCCAGAAGGTCACCTTCGGCCTTCGTCCCGACGACATCTACCCGACAGGCCACGGCATCCATTCCGGCGAGGAAACCGCCGTCCACAAGACGGACCTCAAGGTGACGATCACCGAACCGCTCGGCAACGAGACGCTGGTTTTCGCCGAACTCGGCGCCAGCGAATGGGTAAGCCGCATGCTGAATCCGCGTGCGCTGAAGAGCGGCGAAGGCCTCTCCTTCTCGCTCGACCTCTCGCAGGCTCACATGTTCGACCGGGAAACCGGCAGGACGCTCAGGGGCTGAGCCATGGCGAAGATCGAACGCATAGAGCTGAAGATGGTCGACCTTCGCCCGAAGGTCGAACGCACCGACGCGATCCAGAGCTTCGTCAGCCAGGAAACCCCGCTCGTCACCATCACCGACAGCGACGGCGCCACCGGCACCGGCTACAGCTACACCATCGGCACCGGCGGCTCCTCCGTCATGCGGCTTCTTGCCGATCATCTTGGCCCCCGCCTGATCGGCCGCGATGCGGACCGGATCGAGGCGATCTGGCATGAGCTGGAATTCGCCACCCACGCCACCACCATCGGCGCGATCACCTCGATTGCGCTTGCGGCTATCGACACCGCGCTTTGGGATCTGCGCGCCCGCAAGCAGGGCCTGCCGCTGTGGAAGCTCGCAGGCGGCGCCAAGGATCGCTGCCCGCTCTACACCACCGAAGGCGGCTGGCTGCATATTCCGACCGAGGCGCTGGTCGAGGATGCGCTGGAGGCGAAATCCAGGGGCTTCCGCGGCTCCAAGGTAAAGATCGGCAAGCCGAGCGGTTCCGAGGATTTCGCCCGCCTCTCGGCCGTCCGCAAGGCCGTCGGTGACGCCTACGAAATCATGACCGATGCCAATCAGGGCTTCGCCGTCGACGAAGTGATCCGCCGCGCCGAGCGTCTGAGGGAACTCGACCTCGCCTGGCTGGAGGAGCCGCTCCCGGCCGACGATATCGACGGTCACGTCAGGCTCAATCGTTCGACCGCCACGCCGGTCGCGGTCGGCGAGTCGCTCTATTCGATCCGCCACTTCCGGGAATACATGCAGAAGGGAGCATGCTCCATCGTGCAGGTGGATGCCGGCCGCATCGGCGGCATCACCCCCTGGCTCAAGGTGGCGCATGCGGCAGAAGCCTTCGACATGCCGGTCTGCCCGCACTTTCTGATGGAACTGCATGTCAGCCTGACCTGCGCCGTGCCGAACGGCAAGTATGTCGAATACATCCCGCAGCTCGACGACATCACCACCTCGCGCCTGAGGATTAAGGACGGCATGGCGCTCGCGCCCGAGACGCCCGGCCTCGGCATCGAGTGGGACTGGGACGCCATCGACGGCCGCCGGATCACAGAATTCGATCGCGAGATCCGCTGAGGGAGGAAACGACTATGCAGCGCATCGGCATGGTGATCGGCGTGAAGCCGGAAAAGCTCGAGGAATACAAACGCCTTCACGCCGCCGTCTGGCCCGACGTACTGGCGATGATTTCCGCCTGTAACATCAAGAACTACTCGATCTTCCTGAAGGAGCCGGAGAACCTGCTCTTCTCCTTCTTCGAATATCACGGCACCGACTACGAAGCCGACATGGCCAGGATGGCCGCCGACCCGAAGACCCAGGAATGGTGGGCCGTCTGCATGCCCTGCCAGCAGCCCCTCGACACCCGGAAAGAGGGCGAGTGGTGGGCTTCGATGGAGGAGGTGTTTTTCCATGCGTGACACCTCTGCGATGCGTTGCGGATTGCCCCTCACCCTGCCCCTCTCCCCGCTCGCGGGGAGAGGGAATGCTGACGTCGAGGCCGGCCGGCAGTTTCCTTCTCCCCGTTTACGGGGAGAAGGGTCCGCAGGACGCAGCCGGATGAGGGGCTTTGCTGCCCTGCCGGAGATAACAAAATGACCTTCGACCCGAAATCCCTCTCCCAGTCCTGGCCGATGCCCGCAAAGCCGCGCCCGATCGTCACCTTCGGCGCCGGTTCCATCGTCAGCGACGCGCATTTCCCGGCCTATGCCAAGGGCGGGTTCCCCATCGCCGGGCTCTACGATCCCGATTACGAAAAAGCCAGGGCGCTTGCCGATAAATGGGGTGTGGCGGCCTATGCCTCCGTCGAGGAAGCGGCAGCGGTGGAAAACGCGATCTTCGATCTCGCCACGCCGCCAGCAACCCATGCCAAGGTGCTTTCCGCCCTGCCGGATGGCGCGCCGGTGCTGGTCCAGAAGCCAATGGGTTCGGATCTGACGGCCGCGACCGAGATCCTGAAGATCTGCCGGGCGAAAAACCTCAAGGCAGCCGTAAATTTCCAGCTGCGCTTCGCGCCGATGATGCTGGGCCTGAAGGATGCCATCGCCAGGGGACTGCTCGGCGAGGTCGTGGATTTCGACGTCTATCTGGCGCTCGATACCCCGTGGCAGCTCTGGGCCTTCCTTGAAGGCCTGCCGCGCATCGAGATCGCCATGCACTCGATCCATTACCTAGACACGATCCGTCAGGTTCTCGGCGATCCCAAGGGCGTGCATGCGAAGTCGATCGGCCACCCGAACCACAAGATGGCACAGACGCGCACCACCGCGATCCTCGACTATGGCGACCGGGTGCGCTGCGCCGTCTCGATCAACCACGACCACAAGTTCGGCCGCAAGCATCAGGCCTGCGAGTTCCGCGTCTCGGGCACCGAAGGTGCGGCCTATGTCCAGCTCGGGGTCAACCTCGATTATCCGCGCGGCGAACCGGACATTCTGGAGATCTATCCGAAGGGCGGCAGCGACTGGGTGACCGTGCCGCTCGAAGGCACCTGGTTCCCCGATGCCTTCGTCGGCCGCATGGCCAACCTCCAGCGCTTTGCCTCCGGCGAAGATACTGAACTCGTTTCCTCGGTCGAGGACGCCTGGAAGACCATGGCGCTCGTCGAGGCGCTCTACCAGTCGAACGCAACACCTGCGACCGCGCTCGAGACACTACCGCAGTAAGGACGATCACGATGGAACAGCTGAAATATTTCGAGGACTACGAACTCGGCGCCCAGCGCCTGACGACGGGCCGCACCATCACCGAGACGGATTTCATCGTCCATGCCGGACATACTGGCGATTTCTTCCCGCATCACATGGATGCCGAATTCGCCAGGACCACCCCGTTCGGCCAGCGCATTGCCCATGGCACGATGGTCTTTTCCATCGGCGTCGGCCTGACCGCCAGCGTCATCAACCCGGCCGCCTTCTCCTATGGCTATGACCGCCTGCGGTTCATTCGTCCTGTGTTCATCGGCGACACCATCCACACCCGGGTCACCATCCATTCGAAGGAAGACGATCCGAAGCGCGCCGAAGTCGGCCGCGTCGTCGAGCGCACCGAAGTCATCAACCAGAAGGGCGAGGTCGTGCTCGCCGCCGACCACATCCACATCGTCGAGCGCCGGCCCAAAGCCGCCTGATCCGCCGACTTAAGGAAAGGAAGATACCATGTCCCTCCCCCTCGAAAACAAGCGCGTGCTGGTCACTGCCGCCGGCCAGGGCATCGGCCGGGCGAGCGCGCTCGCCTTCGCCCGCGCCGGTGCGACCGTCGTCGCCACCGACATCAATGCCGATGCGCTGAAGAGCCTTTCAGGCGAGACGAACATCGAAACCCGCGTGCTCGACGTGCTGAAGGACGAAGCCGTCTCCTCCGTCATCGCCGAGACCGGCCCATTCGACGTGCTGTTCAACTGCGCCGGCTTCGTCCATGCCGGCTCGATCCTCGACATGCCCGACAAGGATCTGGACTTCGCCTTCGATCTCAACGTCCGCGCCATGGTGCGCACGATCCGCGCCGTGCTGCCCGCCATGCTGCAGCGTGGCGGCGGCGCGATCATCAACATGGCCTCGGTCGCTTCCTCCATGAAGGGCGTTCCGAACCGCTGCGCCTATTCCGTCACCAAGGCTGCAGTCATCGGCCTCACCAAGTCGGTTGCCGCCGATTATGTGACGCAGGGCATCCGCTGCAACGCCATCTGCCCCGGCACGGTGGAAAGCCCCTCGCTACAGGACCGCATGAAGGCTCAGGGCGACTATGAGACGTCACGCGCCGCCTTCATCGCCCGCCAGCCCATGGGCCGCCTCGGCACGCCTGAGGAAATCGCCGATCTGGCGGTGCATCTGGCAACCGCGACCTATACCACTGGTCAGGCCTACGCCATCGACGGCGGCTGGACGATCTAGAGCAATTCCAACAAAAGTGGGAACCGGTTTTGCGTCCGGAATTGTGAAAAAACAAAGAGATAGAGCATTGCAGGCGATCCCGCTTACGCCGGAAATGCTCTAGAACCGCTTGAAAGGAAATACCCGATGAAACTCATGCGCGTTGGCCCCCTCGGCCAGGAAAAGCCTGCCCTTCTCGACAAGGACGGCAAGATCCGTGACCTCTCCGCCCACGTCGCCGATATCGGCGGCGCGGCCATCGGCCCGGAAGGCCTTGCAAAGATTGCGGCAATCGACCCTGCCTCGCTGCCGGAACTGGCGGCCGATCGCATCGGCGCCTGCGTCGCCGGCACCGGCAAGTTCATCTGCATCGGCCTCAACTATTCCGACCACGCCGCCGAAACCGGCGCACAGGTTCCGCCGGAACCGGTCATCTTCATGAAGGCGACCTCGGCCATCGTCGGCCCGAACGACGACGTGCTGATCCCGCGCGGTTCGGAAAAGACCGACTGGGAAGTCGAACTCGGCGTCGTTATCGGCAAGACCGCGAAATACGTCTCGGAAGCCGATGCCATGGACTACGTCGCCGGCTACTGCGTCTCCCATGACGTTTCCGAACGCGCCTTCCAGACGGAACGGGCGGGACAGTGGACCAAGGGCAAGTCCTGCGACACCTTCGGCCCCATCGGCCCATGGCTGGTAACGAAGGACGAGATCGCCGATCCGCAGAACCTCTCGATGTGGCTGACCGTCAACGGCGAGAAGATGCAGAACGGCTCCTCGAAGACCATGGTCTACGGCGTGGCCCATCTCGTTTCCTATCTCAGCCAGTTCATGTCGCTCCACCCCGGAGACGTCATTTCCACCGGCACGCCGCCCGGCGTCGGCCTCGGCATGAAGCCGCAGCGCTTCCTGAAGGCCGGCGACGTCGTCGAACTCGGCATCGAAGGTCTCGGCACCCAGAAGCAGACCTTCAAAGCCGACGCCTGATCCCCTCCCTCAAGACCCAGAGCCTTGACCCATGACCAAGATCACCAGCCTGCGCAGCATTGACCTGCGCTTTCCCACCTCCCAGAGCCTCGATGGCTCGGACGCGATGAATCCGGATCCGGATTACTCCGCGGCCTATGTCGTGCTCGAAACCGACCAGCCCGGCCTTGAAGGCCACGGCCTGACGTTCACGATCGGCCGCGGCAACGAGATCTGCTGCGCCGCGATCGACGCCATGAAGCATCTGGTGGTGGGACTGGATCTCGATTGGGTCAAGGCCAATCCGGGCCGCTTCTGGCGGCATGTGACGAGCGACAGTCAGCTTCGCTGGATCGGCCCCGACAAGGGCGCCATGCATCTGGCCACCGGCGCCGTGGTCAACGCCGTCTGGGACATCCTCGCAAAACAGGCCGGCAAGCCGGTCTGGCGTCTCGTCGCGGACATGACGCCCGAGGAAATCCTCTCCATCGTCGACTTCCGCTACTTGACGGACGCCATCACCCCGGACGAAGCACTCGCGATCCTGAAGAAGGCCGGGGAAGGAAAGGCCGAGCGCATCGCCCTCCTCGAGAAGGAAGGCTATCCCTGCTACACGACTTCCGCCGGCTGGCTCGGTTATTCCGACGAGAAGCTGCGTCGCCTCTGCCAGGAGGCCGTCGATCAGGGCTTCACCCACATCAAGATGAAGGTCGGCCGCGATCTGGAAGACGACAAGCGTCGTCTCAGGATCGCCCGCGAGGTCATCGGCGACGACCGCTACATGATGATCGACGCCAACCAGGTTTGGGAAGTCGGCGAGGCCATCGACTGGGTGAAGGAACTCTCGGTCTACAAGCCGTTCTTCATCGAGGAGCCGACCAGCCCGGACGATGTGGCCGGCCACAAGGCGATCCGAGAAGCGGTGACCCCGGTCAAGGTCGCGACCGGCGAGATGTGCCAGAACCGCATCATCTTCAAGCAGATGATCGCCGGCGGCGCGATCGACATCGTGCAGATCGACAGTTGCCGCATGGGCGGCCTGAACGAAGTGCTGGCAGTCCTGCTGATGGCCGCGAAGTACAATCTCCCCGTCTGGCCCCATGCCGGCGGTGTCGGACTTTGCGAATACGTCCAGCACCTTTCGATGATAGACTACATCGCCGTCTCCGGCACCAAGCAAGGCCGCGTCATCGAGTTCGTCGATCATCTGCACGAACACTTTATCGATCCCTGCCGGATCGAGAACGCGGCCTACATGCCGCCATCGCTGCCCGGCTTCTCCATCGAGATGAAGCAGCAGTCGATTGCGGACTACACATTCAGGGGCTGAGGCAACAGGTTTCCGGGCTCCGCAATCGACGGAGCCTGGACCACCGTCAATCTTCGGCGTCCGCGCTGATGAAGCGGCAACACCTGCCCATCCGGCGCGCCTCCGGGGCGCCCGAACAGGAAGCCCTGAACCTGGGCACAACCCTCGTTTACCACCATGCGATATTGCGCATCTGTCTCCACCCCCTCGGCAGTGACAGGCAGGTCGAGGCTCCGGCCAAGGCCAACGATAGCCCGGACGATTGCCCGTGCACTCTCGTCGTTTCCGATAGCCGAAATGAAGCTGCGGTCGATCTTGATCTTGTCGAACGGGAAGCTCTGCAGGTTGCTGAGCGACGAATAGCCGGTTCCGAAATCGTCCATGACCAGCCGCACGCCCATGGCTTTCAATTGCCTGAGCGTGGAAAGCGTGGTGGCGCGGTCCCGCATCAGGGCTGTCTCCGTGATCTCGATTTCAAGACGTTCCGGCTTCAACCCGGTTTCGCCCAGAACCTCCCGCACTACGGAAGCAAGGTTCGCCAGCCTGAACTGCACCGGCGACACGTTGACCGCGACGAACAGTCCGGACGGCCAGCGCGCAGCCGCGCGGCATGCTTCCCTGAGCACCCATTCGCCGAGACTGATGATGCTTCCCGTCTCCTCGGCGATCGGAATGAAGATATCGGGCGGAATCTCGCCCCGCTCGGGATGCGTCCAGCGCAATAGGGCCTCATAGCCTGCCGGCTCGCCCCGTTCGGCCACCATCAGCGGCTGGTAGACAAGCCGCATTTCGCCTCGGGAAACCGCCTGGCGCAGGTCGTTCTCCATGCTGCGGCGGGCGCGGATCTCCTCATCCATGCCGAGATCGTAGAAAGCCGCCATACCCCTGCCGGAGGTCTTGGCCCGGTAAAGTGCGATATCTGCGGCATGCTGAAGATATTCGGCATTTGCCCCATCCTTGGGAAATACGGCGACGCCGATGCTGACACCGACAGCGGTCGGATCGACTGAACTATCCATCTCGACACGGAAGGTCTCTAGTATCCGCTCGGCGGTAAGCCGCGCGCCGTCCGGCTGGGCGACACCGGCCTGCAGGATGATGAATTCGTCGCCACCGAGCCGGGCAACCGTGTCGCTTGCCCTGACGCAACGCTTCAGAATGCCGGCGACATCCTTCAGCACCCGGTCGCCCTCGGCATGGCCGAACAGGTCGTTGACCGCCTTGAAACGGTCGAGGTCGAGCGCAAGGACCGCGACCGTCTCGCCCATCTGTCCTGCCCGCGTGATCGCATGCTCCAGCCGCTCGCGGAAGAGTGTACGGTTCGGCAGGTCCGTCAGGGCATCATGGCGCGCCATGTATTCGATCTTGCTTTGGACCGCCTTCTTCTCGGTCAGATCCCGAGCGGCAATCACTTCGCACGGTCGTCCCCGATATTCGATCGTGTGCACGGCGAGCTCGAAGATGCGGCCGGATGCGCCGCTGAGCGGTGTGGCTTCCACTGCCGCCGGCCGGGCCATGCCCACGCTCAGGCCATCCACGGCGGTCAGAAAGGCGTCCGGCGAATGACCGAGGATCTCTTCCTCCGTCTTGCCGAGCAACGCCACGAGCCTGCTGTTGACCTCCACCACCCGGCCGTCACGCACGATGGCGAGCCCATCCAGGGTGGAGTCGGCAAAACCCTTGAGGTCGGTGAGATAGCGGTCGATGAACACGGCGACCACCGTCACGACGGCGACAGAAAACGTTACGACGGACACCACGCCGATCAGCCAGAGGCGCCCAAGGCCATGCCCCATCGGCTCCGCAAGGTTTGGGTCCGGGATGAGTGTGGTCGCCGAGACGGCGGTGAAATGCAGCGCGCAGATCGCTAAAATGGCGAAGACCGCCGAGAGTATGACCCTGAGGGAGGTGCGCATGTGCCGGAAGGACCAGAAAGCGCCGATGAACAGCAGCCATGCGACCAGACTGCCGATCAGGATCGGTGTCCAGTCGTAGCGAATGGTCGCTGCCACGTTGAGACCGGCCATGCCGATGAAATGCATTGCCGCTACGGAAAGCGTGATGATCAGTGCAATCGGAACCGTCACCGCACGGCCTGACAGGTGAAGGCCGCGAAGGGCGGCCCAGAAGCCGAGGACGACAGCAACGGCCGAGAGCGATGTCCACCAGAGCTGGAACTCGATCGGCATTCCCCCGCGATAGGCCAGCATGGCAACGAAATGGGTTGCCCAGACGGAAAGCCCACCGGCGAAGGCAGCTATTGCGATCCAGCTCCGCCGGCGCTCTTCGTTGCACTCGTCGGCTCGGACCAACAGGAGGAAAAAGGCTAGCATTCCCGCAAGAGCGATACTTGCAGCAAGAACGACCGTAAGGCGGTCATGCTGAACCGTTACGCATTCCAACACTGTAAACATGGCGCACCTCTTTGTGGCGTCTCCCACTGTGCAGAAGCATAGGTTGTATTTTCCTTAATATGAGAAAGCAGGAAATTAGATACAACTAACTCGACAATAAGTAGTCTCAATTGAAAATGATGTTCTCCGTGCAATAGATGCATACCATATGATTTTCATGCCGTAATGCAGTATCGGCAACGAGAAAAGGCCGGGCGTTTCCGCCCGGCCTTTCGCACGATCCGCAACCGGTGATCTTACTTGATCATCGGCAGAAGTTCGGAAACCGACTTCTTGGCATCGCCATAGAACATGCGCGTGTTCTCCTTGTAGAACAGCGGGTTTTCGATGCCGGAATAGCCGGTGCCCTGGCCGCGCTTGGAAACGAAGACCTGCTTGGCCTTCCACACTTCCAGAACCGGCATGCCGGCGATCGGCGAGTTCGGGTCTTCCTGGGCGGCCGGGTTGACGATGTCGTTCGAGCCGATGACGATGACCACATCCGTATTCGGGAAGTCGTCGTTGATCTCGTCCATCTCCAGAACGATGTCGTAGGGCACCTTGGCCTCGGCGAGCAACACGTTCATGTGGCCCGGCAGACGACCGGCGACCGGATGGATGGCAAAGCGCACTTCCTTGCCGGCGGCGCGCAGCTTGCGGGTCAGCTCGGAAACCGCCTGCTGCGCCTGCGCAACCGCCATGCCGTAGCCCGGGACGATGATGACGCTGTCGGCATCGTTGAGCGCATTGGCAACGCCTTCGGCATCGATGGCGATCTGTTCGCCGGTGATTTCCATGGCCGGACCGGTGGTGCCACCGAAGCCGCCGAGGATGACCGAGACGAAGGAGCGGTTCATCGCCTTGCACATGATGTAGGACAGGATCGCACCTGAGGAACCGACCAGCGCACCGGTAACGATCAGGAGATCGTTGCCGAGCGTGAAGCCGATGGCGGCCGCAGCCCAGCCGGAATAGCTGTTCAGCATCGATACCACCACCGGCATGTCGGCGCCACCGATGCCCATGATGAGGTGGTAGCCGATGAAGAAGGCGAGCAGCGTCATCAGGATGAGCGTCCAGACGCCTGCGCCGTTGAAGTACATGACCATCAGGATGATTGACAGAAGCGCAGCACCGGCATTGAGCATGTGCCCGCCCGGCAGCTTCTTGGCCTTGCCATCGACCTTGCCGGCGAGCTTGCCGAAGGCGATGACCGAACCGGTGAAGGTAACCGCGCCGATGAACACGCCGAGGAAGACCTCGATCTTCATGATGGCGAGTTCGACAGGCTCCTTGTGGGCAAGGATTGCCGCAAAGCCGGTGAGCGCCGCGCGGCCGGCTTCGTCCATGGTCGCCACGCGCCATGCTTCGATATGGGCGTTGTAGCCGATGAAGACGGCGGCCAGACCGACGAAGGAATGGAGTGCTGCAACGAGCTGCGGCATCTCGGTCATCTGGACGCGGCTTGCCACGTAATGGCCGAGCACTGAACCGCCGGCGATCATCAGCAGGATGATGAACCAGTTGCCGACGCCCGGTCCGAAGACCGTGGCCACCACGGCAAGGCCCATGCCGATGATGCCATACCAGACGGCGCGCTTGGCGCTTTCCTGGCCGGAGAGGCCACCGAGGGAAAGGATGAAAAGAACGGCCGCGGCAATGTAGGCGGCGGAAACGATACCGATCGTCATGATAAGATTCCTTCCCCGATCAGGACTTCTGGAACATGGCAAGCATGCGCCGGGTGACGAGGAAGCCACCGACGATATTGATCGTGGCAATCAGAACCGACAATGCGGCAAGGATCACCACAAGCCAGTTGCCTGACCCGATCTGCAGGAGTGCACCCAGGATGACGATACCCGAAATGGCGTTCGTCACCGCCATCAGCGGCGTATGCAGCGAGTGGCTGACATTCCAGATGACCTGGAAACCGATGAAGCAGGCGAGCACGAAAACGATGAAATGGCTCATGAAGCTGGACGGAGCATAGGCGCCAACGATCAGCAGCAACGCCGTGCCGATGGCAAGCAGACCGGCCTGATTGCGGGTCTGGGCCTTGAAGGCAGCGACCTCCTTGGCGCGCTTCTCCTCCGGGGTGGGTTCCTTGACCTTTTCCTTCGGCTTCTGCGCGGCGATGGCCTGAACCTTCGGCGGTGGCGGCGGGAAGGTAA
This sequence comes from Shinella sp., assembly GCA_003248775.1. Taxonomy (GTDB): domain Bacteria; phylum Pseudomonadota; class Alphaproteobacteria; order Rhizobiales; family Rhizobiaceae; genus Allorhizobium. The sequence continues at coordinate 164,646 of QFQX01000004.1, forward strand.
TCTCGCCCTGATAGGTCACGGTCGCGCCACGGATGACATCGTCTTCCATGTTGTGAACGAGGACACCGTCCTTGGCCGGCGTCAGGTCCGTCATCATGTGGCGGATGTTGGTCGAATAGAGGGTCGACGACTGGGTCGCCATGCGGCTCGGGAAGTCAGTATAGCCGATGACGGTGACGCCGTTGTCGGACACGACCTTCTGGTCGGCGACCGTCAGGTCGCAGTTACCGCCGCGCTCGGCGGCAAGGTCGATCACGACCGAACCCGGCTTCATCGCGGCAACCATGTCGGCAAGCCACAGCTTCGGGGCATCCCGGCCCGGAATGAGAGCCGTGGTGATGACGATATCCATGTCGGGAGCGAGTTCGCGGAACTTCGCCAGCTGCTTTTCGCGGAATTCCGGCGAGGAAGGAGCCGCATAGCCACCCGTCGCAGCGCCGTCCTGCTGTTCGGCAAAATCAAGGAAGACGAATTCGGCACCCATCGACTCGATCTGTTCGGCCACCTCAGGGCGAACGTCGAAGGCATAGGTGATGGCGCCGAGCGAGGTTGCCGTACCGATGGCGGCAAGACCGGCAACGCCCGCGCCGATGACCAGCACCTTGGCCGGGGGAACCTTGCCGGCGGCCGTGACCTGACCGGTGAAGAAACGGCCGAAATTGTTACCTGCCTCGATGACGGCGCGGTAGCCGGCAATGTTCGCCATGGAGGAAAGAGCGTCCATCTTCTGGGCACGGCTGATGCGCGGCACCATGTCCATGGCGATGACGTTCGCGCCGGTCGCCTTGGCCTGCTCCAGAAGTTCCTTGTTCTGGCCCGGGTAGAAGAACGAGATCAGCGTCTTGCCGGCGGTCAACCGTTCGACTTCTGCCGCTTCCGGCGGACGAACCTTTGCCACGACGTCGGCCTGCGCAAAAAGCGCCTCGGCATTATCGACGACGGTGACACCGGCAGCACGATACGTGTCGTCGGAAAAGCCAGCAGCCTTGCCGGCACCGGCCTCGATCAAACATTCATACCCGAGCTTCTGCAGTTGAAGCGCGCTGTCTGGCGTCATGGCCACGCGCGCTTCGCCGGCGAAAGTCTCCTTTGGCGAACCGATCTTCAATCCCATATCCCCAATCCTTGGCCAAAAGTCGAAATTTTCAGTCGGCGGAGACGATCAGAACCGCCGTTATATGTCCAGCCCAAATGAGCCCGCATGTGTTCGGTTTTCCAATGGGACATTTTGCCGTCACCATTTATTTCCACAGATGCGACATTTTTCGCATGCGATATGTCGCAATCCGGAAGCATGGAACAAATCGCGTCACCTCCTGTTAACCCCTCGGTTTTTCTGAATAATGGAGATGATTATGCTGCATTGGATCCTGATTTTCCTCCTGATCGCCGCCGTTGCAAGCCTGCTCGGCTTTCGCGGGGTTGCCGGTGCCTCCGCCGGCATTGCGAAGATCCTGATTTTTGTCGTTCTTGTGATCCTTATCATCGCTCTTTTCACAGGCGTAATCATCGTCGCCTGAGGCGCAAGCCGATTATCGGGAACTGAGGTGCACGCCGAATATTCGCCATGATTCCTCACGCAGTCGGCCGGCTCACAAGCCGGCCGTTTTCTTTTGCAGGCGAAAACGGATGAAGAAAAAGATCAGATGAAGGGACGCTGACGTGTTTCATCCGGTTGCCAGTTCGCAACTTCGCACAGGGCCCGGACGTCGAGGATATCGCAGCCCCGGTCGAGCCAGCGTATCATTCCCCGATCACTCAACCGCTTGAGCGTCTTGTTGGTGTGGACCACCGAAAGGCCGAGCGTGTCGGCCACATGCGCCTGCGTCACGGGCACGTAGAGCCTTTCCTCGTCCAGCAACCCCGCCAGCCTGCCACGTTCATGGAGAAAGGCCAGCAGGTAGGCAGCCCTTTCCAGCGCCGTGCGCCGGCCGATGCTGAGCAGGTGCTCGTCGAGGATCGACTCCTCGCGGGCGGCAAGCCAGGTCAGGTCATAGGCAAGCCCTGCATGCTTTTCGAACAGAGAGAACAGGCGACTGCGCTCAAACATGCAGAGCGCCATCGGCGTCAGCGCCTCGACGGAATGCTGCATTTCAGCCATCACCGCGCCCTGCAGGCCGACCATGTCCCCCGGCACGACATAGTTGAGGATCTGACGCCGGCCATCCTCGAGTATCTTGTAGCGAAAGCCCCATCCTTCGAGCACGGTATAGAGATGCGCGCTGTTGGTTCCCTCGACCAGCACCGTGGCCCCGGCATCGGTATTCAGTTCACCGCGCTTGAAATTGGAAACGAAATCGAGCTCCTCGTCCGAGAAAGCGCGAAAATGCGCCTTCGCGCGAAGCGGGCAGGCGGCGCAGCGCACCCGGGCGGAACTCTGACGAAAGTCGCTTGCCATGCAATGTCCTCTTTTCTACCGCAAAAAGGGTTCCATTCGCTCGAATGTTCCATCGGGAAAGATATCCATTACCGGGACATGTCTTTTTTAAATGACCGCGTTGACGCCATCCGCCAAGGTCCCGCGGCACAGGAAGGAAAAGCCATGCAAAACCCGTTGCTTCGTGTTCTTGTCGTGGAGAGCCAGGTCCTGATCGCGGTGGAAATCGAATACATCCTTACCGAAAAGCTGGGATGCGTCGTCACCGTTACTACACCTGCCCGGTATGAGACCGCGCTCCACGATGGCCTGTACGATGTGGTGCTAGTGGACGCTGCCCCATCGAAGACGACAAACCTCGCCCGCATCGAGCAGATCCGGGCGGTGGGAGCGGCCGCGGTGCTGCTTTCGTCCTATGAGGATTTCGCCGAGGAAGATCCCTCCACCGCCGGCCTTCCAAAACTGGAAAAGCCTTTCGACCCGGCCGATCTCGTTGCGATTGTTTGCGAGGCCGCCAGTCGCCGGGTCTGAGGCAGCGCTCAGACGGCGAAGGCGCGTTTCGTGACGGCGGAACTGTCGGCATCGGGGCCGTAATCGCCCTGCCCGCTCACGCCGAGGATTTCCTGCAGCCTGTTGCGGGCGCGATTGATACGGCTCTTGATCGTACCGACCGCGCAGCCGCAGATCTCCGCTGCTTCCTCATAAGCAAAACCTGAAGCCCCGACCAGAATGATTGCCTCTCGTTGGTCGCTCGGCAATTGGTCGAGCGCACGCTTGAAGTCCTGAAGGTCGAGCGAACCGTATTGCTGGGGATGGGTCGCCATTTGCGCGGTGAAAATGCCGTCGCTATCGGACACTTCGCGACCACGCTTGCGCATCTGCGAATAGAATTCGTTGCGCAGGATTGTGAAGAGCCACGCCTTCATGTTGGTTCCGGGTTCGAAATGATCCTGCTTTGCCCACGCCTTCATGATGGTTTCCTGCACCAGATCATCGGCCATATGATGGCGTCCGGTCAGCGAAACGGCAAACGCACGGAGGTTCGGCAGAGCGGCAAGCATCTCCCGCTTGAAGGAGCGATCGTTCGAGAGGTTTTCAGCCTTCATCGTGCGGTGTCCTCAACACTGAAATCATTATTGACCTGCCGTTCCGCCATGTCCAGCCTCTCCAAAAGGGAGACAAAGCGATCGGGTATCCCCTCTTCTTCCACCGAACGGTAGAAGGCACGAAGCTGGGCGGAAATGCCGGCATGCTCGCTGACCGCACTCTGGCCGGTGCTTGCTGCCGATATGCGTTCTGGTGACTTGGTCATTCTAGTCCAACAGGCTGGTTGCGTTTGCAGCCTTTAACGGCGCCACCCTCATGAAAGTTCCGGAAAATTTCATTTTTTCAATGATGCGCCCATGGAACATTTCAACCAAGCCCGCGTTTCTCCGCAGCATCAATGGAGGAACGTCATGCTTTACTATGCTCTTGTTTTTCTGGTCGTGGCCCTCGTCGCTGGCGTGCTTGGTTTCGGCGGCATTGCGGGCGCATCCGCAGGCATCGCCAAGATCTTGTTCATGGTCTTTATCGTCCTGTTCTTGATCTCGCTTGCCGCGCGCCTCTTCCGAAGAGCCTGATCGCAACGGCCGAAACGCCCCGCATCCGGATTTCAGATCCGGATGCGGGGCGTTTCGGGTTTAAAGACATGCCGTTGAATTCGATCGCCTCTACAGCATGTCGCGCAAAAGTGTGCAGCGGTTTTGCGGCAACGACATGCGATGAAACAAGGACTTAAAGCGTAGAG
>QFQX01000032.1 GCA_003248775.1 Shinella sp.
GGTTTTGCGGCAACGACATGCGATGAAACAAGGACTTAAAGCGTAGAGAGCGAATCTGAAAGATCGCGACACGCTTTAGTGTCTATGAAGAGGAAATAAGACCGCTCAGGGAGCGCCGAAGCGGTTCGGGTCCACGGTCGTGGCGCCCTGCTTGAAACCGACTGGGTAAACCGTCGAAGGCGCTGTCAGCGAACGGCTGACGATGCGCGGCGCCTTGACCGGCTTTGCGACGGTCTCGAAACGATCCTTGTTCAGCGCCCACTGGGCAATCATGTTCTTGGTAAGCTTCGTACCGCCGGTCATGGCCATGCGAGCCTGCTCCGCTTCGACCTGGCTCGGACGACCACCCTTGGCGGGCAGGCCGGCCTTCACGCCACTTTCGTCCGGCTCCTGAGCAACGAAGACGAAAGCATCGCCGAAATCGACAGCCCGCGCGGCAGGCTTCTGGTCGATGGAAGCAACCTGCGTCGGAGCCGCCTTCGGTGCCACCGGCTTGGGCTGGATCGACGAAGGCAGATTGGGCACTGCGTTGCTTGCGGCAGTCGAAGCAGGCTGCGGGGTCGGAACAACAGCAGCAGGAGCTGCAGCCAATTCGGCCCCGGCAGGACGTTCGGCCGGCGTCGGCATGTTGTCCAGAACATTGCTTTGCTCAAGAGCGGCGGCGGCTTCCGGCGACAGGATGGCCTGCTCGACCTCGTCCACGTCCGCCTCTGGTTCCGCATCGGCGCCGGCAAGCAGGGCCTCGGCTACGGTCGGACGAGCCGTCGGCAACGGGATATGGCTGCCGTCCACCATGTTCGGGTCGATCGATGCGGTCATAGCGCCTCCAGCCGAGGCTGCGCGATTACCGAGCAGGGTCGGAACCGGAACCTTCATCGACTGAAGATCGGCGAATTCATCACCATTGGTCGGCGCGCCGGCTGCAACCTTCGACAACGCCTCCTCGGCGGCACTGCGGTTTGGAGAATAGAGCGCTACGGCAAGGCTGGTATCGGCGGGCTTCAGCGAAGGCCGCGATTGCGGCACCGGCGCATTGAGGGCCAGCTGGTTTTCAGGCGGCGCGGCAGTCAGCACCTGCTGAGCCGGAGCAACACCCGGAGGAGGAGCAGCCGTCGCAACCATGGTCGGCTCCGCCGCCGTCACGACAGGCTGGGGCGCAACGGAGGGCCGTTCGGCCGGTACTCCGACATCCTCTTCCTCGTCCTCGTCGCCACCGCCACCGAAAAGGGCAGCCAGGAAGCTCTTGCGCTTGCCGGGCTTGGCGTCCGCAACGATGATCTGGTTGGAACTCACACGTTGCTTATAGTCGGCGAGCGCCTGCTGGTAACCGGGCAACGGCTTGCCATCGGCCGGAATGTGCAGCGTCTTGCCATCGGGGAAGAGACGCACGAGATCCTGGCGCGACATGCGCGGCCATGCACGAACGGAAGCCACGTCCATGTGAACGAAGGGCGAGCCGGAATTCGGATAGTAACCGACGCCGCCAACCTGCATCTTCATGCCGATTTCACGCAGAGTTTTGAGCTGTACGCCCGGGATGTAGAAGTCCATCGCCGTGCCGCGCATATGCTGGCTTTCCTTGGCGACGCCCTTCGAACGGGACCGGAGCATGGAATTGGTTTCCGGCGAACGATAACCGGAAACGACATTGATGTAGCCCGAAGCTCCCGCGCGTCGATAGACCTCCCAGATGAGGTCGAACAGCCGCGGATCCATCTTCGTCGGCTGGTTGCGGCGCCAGTCGCGCAGAATGACGTTTAGCTGCTTCAGACCGTTCGCATCGTAGCGACCATTGCGCTTGAAGGTGATGGCGGCCTTTTCGCCGGTGTGGACGAAATGGATCTTTAGTGTTCGGGTTTCGGCAAGAGCGGAAGAGGAAGCACTGAACAGCATGAAGGTGCTGACAATGAGGACAGCCACAACGGTGAAGCACAACTGGGCGGCTGAACGCACGCGTGCAGCCCGGTGGCTGCGCCCTATTCTCTCGACAGGCGCGCTTGTTTCATGCGGATTCTGCAATTCTATCCCCGTCCGAAAGACTACGTCCCACGTCAACTCACATGGATGTCAAATGCGGTAACACCATGGCAAATCTGCCACAGATGCACAAGCAATCCATATATAGTGAACGATTGTCTAACAAGTCATTCACTGTTCGTAAGGGAAGTTCTTTACCCAACCGTTAACGATTAGGCCTTTTTCGGCGGTTCAAGCGGCATGTTTTTGCGGATCGTCAGGATCGATGCCGTAATCCTTGAGTTTTCTATAAAGTGTCGATCGGCCGATCCCGAGCTTGCGCGCCACCTGGCTCATCTGGCCGCGGTAGAATTTAAGCGCAAAACGAATCAGTTCCTCCTCCACGTCCGCAAGCTTGCGGACGTTACCCGCCTCGTCGGTGCTGACGATGACGTTATCGGGCTGTGCCGAAGTCGCAGAAGCTGCGGTCGCTTCGCTCCGTCTGGCGACGATCTCCTCGGCAACGGCATGAGCGGAGGCAACCGCCGCCGCGACCGTACGCTCTTCAAGCGGCGCGCGCTGCATCACGGCGACAAGACCGCTTTCATGTCCTTCAGACACCTGGGCGAGAATCTGCGGGAAGGCGGACTCGGCCAGCACACTTCCGTCCGAAAGCACGACGGCGCGGAAAACGGCGTTCTCGAGCTGCCGGACATTGCCCGGCCAGTCGAAGCTCGTCAGCATGGCAAGCGTCGCCGCATCGATCGAAAGGGGCTTCGCGAGACGCTGCTCGGACGAGAAACGATCGATGAAGGTGCGGACCAGATGCGGTATATCTTCTCTGCGACGACGCAGGGCCGGAATGGTAATCGGAAACACATTCAGACGGTAATAGAGGTCCTCGCGGAAACGGCCGGACTTGACCTCTTCGATCAGGTCCTTGTTGGTCGCGAGGATCAGCCGGACATTGACCTTGCGCGGCTTGCGGCCGCCCGAAACATCGATTTCGCCGGATTGCACCGCGCCAAGCAGCTTCACCTGCAAATGCTGCGGCAGTTCGCTGATTTCCTCGATGAACAGCGTACCGCCATCGGCCTCGGCAAACTTGCCGGCATGGCGCTCGCCGGAACCGGAGTGCGAAGCGCCCTCCGTGCCGAACAGCTGCGCCTCCATCAGTCCATGGGGAATAACGGCACAATTGAATGAGACGAAGCTTCGGCCCGAACGCTCGCTTGCGCCATGGATTGCGCGGGCGAGCATTTCCTTGCCGACACCTGCTTCGCCTTCCAGCATGATCGGGATCATCGACTGGCTGGCCCTGCGCCCGAGTTCGACCGCCCGCGACATGGCAGCACTTGCCGCAATGATATCGCTGAAACCGACCGCGCCCGAGCGAGCGCGGCGGACCGGACGTCCCTCGGAGCCATAGCGGCCATATTTCAGCGCGCTTTCGATGGCCCCCATGATCCGCTCGGTCGAGCATGGCTTTACCAGGAATTCGAACGCGCCGACGCGCATCGCCTCGATTGCGTACTGCATCGACCCTTCGACCGTCTGCACGATCACCGGCGCCACATGATGCAGGTCACCAAGCGCGTTGATGAAACCGGCACCGGCGCGGGAGGGATCACTGACATCCACCAGGATGACGTTGATCTCGTCGCGATGCTTGCGAAAGATGTTCAGACCTTCGTGGTCGCTTTCGGCAATGTGCACCACATGGCCTTGTGCCTCGATCCCGGCTTTCAGTGAGCGGCGCTGTGCCGGATCTTCATCGATAACGAGGATATGCGCGTTCAATGTCGGGCTCCCGGAATCATTCTGAGTTTCATCTGGTGCGTCATGCACCCGAAGTGTCATGCTTCAGCGCAGACTGTCAGAAAGGACTGAAGATCCTCTTTTGAGAAAAGCTCGCATTTTAGCAAAGCGCACAAGAGGTTACGGCCGTCCTCCTTCAACGAACCGATCGTTCGGCTTGCCCAGTCCATCCGGACTGACTACATCTCCTCACCGACACGCAACGAACAGGAAGATCCGCCATGCCGAGAGACTTCACACCCGCACGCGCACCGGCAGAAACCCAGTCGACGCTCACGGAATCCCGAAAGCTCGGTGAACTTCCGGTCTGGCGGCTGGAAGACCTCTATCCGTCGAAGACCTCGGATGCTTTCGTGGGCGACCTGGAGAAAGCCGCCAGAGATGCGCTGGCTTTCGAAACGAAGTGGAAGGGCAATCTGGCAAATGCCCTGAATGCCACGGGCAGCGATGGCCTTGCCACCGCCCTCACGCAGATGGATGCGCTGGAAGACCTGCTCGGCCGCGTCGCCTCCTACGCAGGCCTCACCTATTATTCCGACATGACCAATGTCGAAAACGGCAAGTTCTTCGGCGACGTTCAGGCAAAGCTCACCGACATCTCCTCCCGCCTGCTTTTCTTCGCTCTGGAACTCAACCGCATTGAAGACGAGGCGGTAGACGCCGCCATGGATCGCGATCCGGCGCTCGCCCACTATCGTCCGTGGCTTGTCGACCTGCGCAAGGACAAGCCCTTCCAGCTCGATGACCGCATCGAACAGCTCTTTCTCGAAAAGTCGATGACCGGGGCGGCCGCCTTCAACCGCCTGTTCGATGAAACCCTCGCCTCGCTGCGCTTCAAGGTCGGCGACAAGGAACAGACGCTCGAACCGACGCTGACCATGCTGCAGGACGCTGATCCCGAGGTTCGCAAAAGCGCGGCCGAAGCCCTGTCGCAAACCTTCCGCGACAATATCCGCATCTTCGTACTCGTCACCAACACGCTGGCCAAGGACAAGGAAATCTCCGACCGCTGGCGCGGTTTCGAGGACATTGCCGACAGCCGCCACCTTTCGAACCGCGTCGAGCGCGAAGTGGTGGATGCGCTGGCAGCCGCCGTGCGCGAAGCCTATCCTCGCCTCTCCCATCGCTACTATGCGATGAAGGCGAAATGGCTCGGCATGGACCAGATGAATTACTGGGACCGCAACGCGCCGCTCAAGGAAACCCCTGACAGGCTGATCCCCTGGACGGAGGCGAAGGAAACCGTGCTTTCCGCCTATGGCAACTTCGCGCCCGAGATGGCCGAGATCGCCTCCCGATTCTTCGACGGCGGCTGGATCGATGCGCCGGCGCGTCCCGGCAAGGCGCCCGGCGCCTTCGCCCATCCGACGGTTCCCTCCGCCCACCCTTACGTGCTGCTCAACTATCTCGGCAAGCCGCGCGACGTGATGACTCTCGCCCATGAACTCGGCCACGGCGTTCATCAGGTGCTGGCCGGAGCGCAAGGCGCGCTGATGTGCCAGACGCCGCTGACGCTTGCGGAGACAGCCTCCGTCTTCGGCGAAATGCTGACCTTCCGTGCGCTGCTCGACCGCACCACCGACAAGCGCGAACGCAAGGCCATGCTCGCCCAGAAGGTCGAGGACATGATCAACACGGTCGTGCGCCAGATCGCCTTCTACGAATTCGAGCGAAAGGTTCATACCGCCCGCAAGGAAGGCGAACTGACGGCCGAGAAGATCGGCGAGCTGTGGCTCTCCGTCCAGTCGGAAAGCCTCGGTCCTGCCATCCGGATTTCCGAGGGCTACGAGAGCTGGTGGGCCTATATCCCCCACTTCATCCATTCTCCCTTCTACGTCTATGCCTATGCCTTCGGCGATTGCCTGGTGAACTCTCTCTATGCCGTCTACCGGCAGGCCGAGCAGGGTTTCCAGCAGAAGTATTTCGAGCTTCTGAAGGCCGGCGGCACCAAGCATCACTCCGAACTTCTCGCACCTTTCGGCCTCGATGCCACCGACCCGTCGTTCTGGGCCAAGGGCCTGTCGATGATAGAAGGGCTGATCGACGAGCTGGAGGCGCTTGATAAGGCGTCCTGAACCGGAGAACGCCCGGCCCCATGGCTGACCATTCCGCCTATGCGCTGTTCCGCGACGACCTTCGCGGAACAAGCCTGCTTTTCGCCGAACCGCGCGAGATCGTCACCGCGCGGAAGGCAGAAGACGTGTTGCCCGCCTTTGCCAGACTGGAAGAGGCCCGCCGGGCCGGCAGATGGCTCGCCGGCTACGTCTCCTATGAAGCAGGCTACGTCTTCGAGGAAAAGCTCCGCCCGCTCATCATCGACGACAGGGAAACGCCGCTTCTTTCAATCGGCATCTTCGATGCCCCGGCCGGTGCCGGCCATCCACTCGCATCCGCGCCGGAAGACCGGGCAACCGACCCCGTCCTGACCGATCCCCGCGCCGCCTGGGATTTCGAAACCTATCGCGAGCGCTTCGAGAAGCTGCACCGGCATATCCGCCGGGGCGACTGTTATCAGGCCAATCTCACCATGCCGGTGACGGCAAGCTGGTCCGGCAGCGCCCGCGCCGCCTTCTGGTCGCTCGTCGCCCGCCAGCCGGTCCACTATGGCGCGCTCATTGATTTCGGTGGCCCGGTCATCCTCTCCCGCTCTCCAGAACTCTTCTTCTCGACAGACCGCGACGGCTGGATCGAGACCCACCCGATGAAGGGCACGGCGCGGCGTGGCGGGTCGCCGGAGGAGGACGAGGCGATCATCGCCGCCATGCTCGCCGACGAGAAGACGCAGGCCGAAAACCGGATGATCGTCGATCTGCTTCGCAACGACATCTCCGTCATCAGCGAGGTCGGCACGCTGTCGGTGCCGAAACTCTTCGACATCGAGACTTATCCGACCGTGCATCAGATGGTCAGTCATGTCAGGGCGAAGCTCCTGCCTGACATCGGTCTGCCGGAGATTTTTCGTGCCCTCTTTCCCTGCGGATCAGTCACCGGCGCCCCAAAAATGTGGGCGATGCGCATTCTTCACGAGCTGGAAGCGGGTCCGCGAGACATCTATTGTGGCGCGATCGGCTATTGCGACCCGTCGGGACCGATGCGTTTTTCGGTGGCCATCCGCACTCTGGCACTTTTCAACGACCACCGCGCCGTCTTCAATGTGGGCGGCGGCATCGTTTTCGATTCGAAAGCCGGGGCCGAATATGAGGAATGTCTGCTCAAGGCGCGCTTTGCGGTAGGGGACCAATGGATTTCTCGCTGATCGAGACGATGCGCTGGCAACCGGATGAAGGTTTCGTGCGGCTTGACCAGCATCTGCGCCGGCTCTGCCGATCCGCCGATGCGCTGGGTTTTCGCCAGCCACAGGACGCCGCCGGCAAGCTGAAGGCCGAAGTCGGTGGCGAAGCGCCGCTGCGCGTCCGCCTGACGATGAGCTTTCGCAGCAAGATCGAGATCACCACTTCGCCCTTCGAGCCGGTGGCGGAAGAAACTGTGTGGAAACTCAGGATCGCGCCCAACCGTCTGAAATCCGACGACGCGCTCTATCGTCACAAGACCTCGCGCCGCGAACCCTATGAGGAGGCCCGCGCCGCCTTCAGTAAGGAAGAGGCCGACGAGGTGCTGCTCCTCAATGAACGTGGCGAAGTCTGCGAAGGCACCATCACCAACCTCTTTGCCGAAGCCGAGGACGGCCATCTCGTCACCCCTGCACTGTCTAGCGGCCTGCTGCCGGGTGTGCTGAGGGCGGAACTCATTCGTGAACGCAAGGCGCGGAGCGAAGTGCTCAAGCTCGAGGACCTGAAGTTCCGCAAGCTCTTCGTCGGCAATTCCCTGCGTGGCCTGATCCGCGCCGAACTCGTTGAAAGTGACGCCTGATGTTCATTCTCTCCCTAACCTACAGAAAGTCGAACGAGGAAGCCGACCGCTATATGGAACCGCATATGGCCTGGGTGAAGGAAGGCTACGACAGCGGCATGTTCCTCGCTTCCGGCCGCAAGGTTCCCCGCACCGGTGGCGTCGTGCTCGCGGTTGGAGAGCGCACCGCGATTGAGGCCTTCGTCGCGGCCGACCCCTTCACCATCCACGGGATTGCCGACTACGATATTGTCGAGGTCGCCCTCACCCGCGTCGCCAATGGACTTGAAAAGCTTCAGGGTTGAGGAGAGACTGCATCTTTCTCTCGCCCGCCGAAACTGAAGATGATCCCCACCTACACACCTTATGACGGTTCCTCAAAGCCCTTCTCCATTGGCCTTACCCCAATCGACCTGAACGACTGGATTGAGCCCGACGACGATCTCGCGACCTTTCTCGCAGAAAAGAAGGCGCTGGAGAAAACCCATTTCGACAACATATTCCTTGCGGCGCCTGAATCGCTCGATGCCCAGCGGGAGACGCTTGCGCTGCTCACCGAGCATGTGACGACCCGTCATTCCGGCATTTACAGCCGCCGTGGCGACATTGTCGAAATGGCCGGCCATTCTGTCGATCTGTCCGATGAAACGCGGCCTCCGCTGCTGCGCGCCGGTTCGCTCGTTCAGGACGACCTGCTGATCCTTCGCCGGAAGGAAGACGGCTGGACGCTGGTGGCCGCCCACCTCGCCTTTCCCTCATCCTGGTCACTGCCGGAAAAGTTCATGAAACCCATGGACCAGATCCATGCCGGCGTTCCGGGCTTTCAGGGCGGCACCCGCAACGCAACCCTCATCAACCGCATGTTCGACAAGCTGGATGTGAACCAGCCGGTCAAGCGCTACAACTGGTCGGTCAACTGGCGCTATGCGCTTTACCATCCCCGCCCCGAGAAGACGGCGATCGAGCCGAACTCGCCCGGCGTCGCAGCGGCCAATGCCATCATCCGCATCGAACGTCAGGTGCTCCGGCGACTGCCGGAGACCGGCGACCTGCTGTTTACCGTCCGTATCTATCTCGACCCGCTGAAGGCGATCATGGAAGCGCCTGACGGCGCACGGCTCGCTGCCTCGATGGCCGCCCAGCTCGAAGCACTCGAGGAAGATCAGATCAACTACAAGGGCCTTGCGGAAAAGCGTCAGGAACTGCTCGACTGTCTGCTCGATATCGCGAGGCAGAAGGTCTCATCGGAAGCCTGAAAGGCTGCCGTATCGCGGACATGGAGCGTCTGCGGATCATTTCCGTCGAGGACGACGCCATGAATCCGCAAAACAACCGTCATAAACAGGCGTTACCGATCGTTGAGCGCCCTTTATTATGTCTGAAATCTATGATTTAGAGCGCGAATGTCGGATAGCCCGATCGCTGCACACAAGCTGCACCCAAGGAGAACGAAATGACCACAGAAGCCTATCCGGTTTACGGTGAGATCACCGGCCCGATCGTCATGATCGGCTTCGGCTCGATCGGCCGCGGAACACTGCCCCTGATCGAACGCCACTTCAAGTTCGACAAGAGCCGGATGGTGGTCATCGATCCCCGCAACGACGAAGCCGAACTGCTGGCCAAGCATGGCGTCAAGCACATCCAGGCCCATGTCACCAAGGAAAACTACAAGGAGCTGCTGAAGCCCCTGCTCACCGCAGGCGAAGGCCAGGGCTTCTGCGTCAACCTTTCCGTCGATACCGGTTCGGTCGATCTGATGAAGCTCTGCCGCAAGCTCGACGTGCTCTACATCGACACCGTCGTCGAACCCTGGCTCGGCTTCTACTTCGACAAGAACATGAAGAACGCCGACCGCACCAACTATGCGCTGCGCGAAACGGCCCGCGTCGAGAAGCGCAAGAACCCGGGCGGCACCACCGCCGTTTCCACCTGCGGCGCAAACCCCGGCATGGTTTCCTGGTTCGTCAAGCAGGCGCTGGTCAACGTCGCGCATGAACTCGGCGTGAAGTTCGATGAGCCCTCCGCCGACGATCGCGAAGGCTGGGCCAAGCTGATGAAGAAGGTCGGCGTGAAAGGCATTCACATCGCCGAACGCGACACCCAGCTCACCAAGAACCCGAAGCCGCTCAACGTCTTCTGGAACACCTGGTCGGTGGAAGGCTTCATTTCCGAAGGTCTGCAGCCGGCAGAACTCGGCTGGGGCACCCATGAAAACTGGATGCCGAAGAACGCCAAGAAGCACAAGAAGGGCTGCAAGGCCGCGATCTACCTGGAGCAGCCGGGCGCCAACACCCGCGTGCGCACCTGGTGCCCGACCCCCGGCCCGCAATACGGTTTCCTCGTCACCCACAACGAGTCGATCTCGATTGCCGACTACTTTACCGTCGAGAAGGATGGCGAAGTCGCCTACCGTCCGACCTGCCACTATGCCTACCACCCGGCCAATGACGCCGTGCTTTCCCTGCACGAAATGTTCGGCAATGGCGGCACGGCACAGCCGGTCCTGCACGTCCTCGACGAGGACGAACTGGTCGAAGGCCTAGACGAACTCGGCGTACTGCTCTACGGCCACGACAAGAACGCCTACTGGTATGGTTCGCGCCTGTCGCTCGAGGAAACCCGCCGCATCGCGCCTTACCAGAATGCCACCGGCCTGCAGGTAACCTCCGCCGTTCTCGCCGGCATGGTCTGGGCTCTCGAAAACCCGAAGGCCGGCATCGTCGAAGCCGATGAGATGGACTACAAGCGCTGCCTCGAAGTGCAGTCGCCCTATCTCGGCCCGGTCGAAGGACACTACACCGACTGGACCCCGCTCGACGGTCGCCCGGGCCTCTTCCCGGAAGATATCGATGAGAAGGATCCCTGGCAGTTCAAGAACATTCTGGTTCGCTGAGCGGCAGTCCGGACATGAAGAAAGAAGCCCGTCGCAACCGCGACGGGCTTCTGGTTTTCGGGAGCCCTATATGGGGAAACACCCCGGAATAAAGCGCTTTAACAGGGCTTGCGGCCTTGCTTTCACCATGTCTTCGCGGCATGGTTCGGCAAAATACGTCTCCCGGTTCCCATGCCGCGAGTCGCTGAAATTCATGCTGGAGACAACGATGAAGAAGACAACCGTGGTGGCATTGCTGGTCTGCGCAACGACGCTTTCAGCCTGCTATTCGAGCGGCCCTCGGCCGCTGCCGGTGGTTAGCAACCAGGCACCGACCGTCGAAGGTGCATGGTCGGACCCGAACGGCATCGTCTCGACATTCCAGGGCGGTTCATTCTCCACCCGCACCACTGATACCAACCAGCTTCTGGCGTCCGGCACCTACACCTCCGTTTCCGATCGCCTTGTCGAGATCAACATGACCTCTCATGTGCGCAACACCCAGTCCAAGGTCAACTGCGCGCTGGTCACCCCGACCCAGCTCAACTGCACCTCGGACTCCGGCGGCCAGTTCTCCCTCACCCGCCGCGGCTGAGAGGGGAAGCACCCGAATATTTCGATTTCCGGATAAAACCGGCCGGCAGCCATGCTGGTCGGTTTTTCCATTTTTAGCCACCTCCGCGACAAGCATTTTCTCTTGCAGTCGCATCCACTTGATGAAAACATCCGCCCGCTTCCAAGACACAAAAAAAACCGACAGGATTGCGGAGCAGTATGCGTTTGTCGATTTACGAAAACAGGAGAAAAGCGATGTTGAGACACCTTCGGTTCGGCCTCTTGAGCGCATCCGCGCTCGCGATCTCGGCCACCGGCGCCTTTGCCGATTTCGAGCTGAATATCCTGCATATCAACGATTTTCATTCGCGTATCGAAGCGATCAACAAGTTCGATTCCACCTGCTCCACCGAAGAGGCAGGCAAGAACGAATGCTTCGGCGGCATCGCTCGCGTGAAGACCGCTATCGACAACCGTCGCGCCGAACTCGCCGGCAAGAACATCCTGACGCTCGACGCCGGCGACCAGTTTCAGGGCTCGCTGTTCTACACCACCTACAAGAGCGCTCCGATCGCCGACTTCATGAACGGCATCGGCTTCGACGCCATGGAGATCGGCAACCACGAATTCGATGACGGCCCGGAAGAACTGGCCAAGTTCATCGAGGCCCTGAAATTCCCGATGATCTCCGGCAACACGCTCGCGGGTCTGGACTCGCCGGTCGCCGACAAGTTCAAGCCCTATATCATCAAGGAGTTCGGCTCCGAAAAGGTCGCCGTGATCGGCGTTCTCGCCAGCGATACGGACGAGACCTCCTCCCCCGGCGACAGCATCCTCTTCGCCGAACCGATCGGTTATCTGAAGGAAGCCGTGAAGGAGATCGAGGCCCAGGGCGTCAACAAGATCGTGCTGCTTTCCCACGTCGGCTACACCGTGGACCAGCGTATCGCCGCAGCGGTTGACGGTATCGACGTCATCGTCGGCGGCCACAGCCATACCCTGCTCTCCAGCACCGATGAGAAGGCAGCCGGTCCCTATCCGACACTGGTCAAGAACCCGTCCGGCAAGGATGTGCCGATCGTCACGGCCTATGCCTATTCGAAATATCTCGGCGACCTGAAGGTCGTCTTCGATGACGCCGGCGCAGTGAAGTCAGCAGAAGGCGCTCCCATCCTGCTCGACGCATCCGTCACTCCGGACGCCGCATACACCGCCAAGGTCGCAGAACTCGCAGGCCCGATCGAGGAACTGAAGAAGAAGGAAATCGGTGCTACCGCCGAAGCCATCGACGGCTCTCGTGAGGTCTGCCGCGTCAAGGAATGCACCATGGGCAACCTCGTGGCCGACGCCATGGTCGACCGCGTCAAGGATCAGGGCATCACCATCGCCATCCAGAACGGCGGCGGTCTGCGCGCATCGATCGATGCCGGCACCGTCTCCATGGGCGAAGTACTGACCGTGCTTCCATTCCAGAACACGCTCGCCACCTTCCAGCTCAAGGGCTCGGATATCGTCTCCGCGCTTGAAAACGGCCTGAGCCAGATTCAGGACGGCGGCGGCCGCTTCCCCCAGGTCTCCGGCCTCAAGTATTCGTTCGACAAATCCAAAGAGCCCGGCAAGCGTCTGGTATCCGTCGAAGTGAAGGAAGGCGACGCCTTCGTGCCGCTCGACCCGGAAAAGCTCTACGGCGTCGCGACCAACAACTACATGCGCGCCGGCGGCGACGGCTACAAGATCTTCGCGACCGGCGGCCAGAACGCCTATGACTTCGGTCCGGGCCTTGAAACGGTGGTTGCCGACTACCTCGCCAAGAACGCTCCTTACAAGCCCTATACCGACGGCCGCATAACCGAAGTCGCGTCTTCGGCTGCGGTCGAGGCACCTGCCACCGAACCGGCAGCGCCGGCAGCAACCGCGGAAACCACGGCTCCGGCTTCGGCCGCGGCAACCGCCGCAGCCACCGTCTACAAGGTCGTTCATGGCGACAGCCTGTGGAAGATCGCGGTCGCGACCTATGGAGACGGCATGCTGTGGAAGAAGATCGCCGAAGCCAATACGCTAAAGAACCCCAACATCATCGGCGTCGGCAAGGAACTTCAGCTACCACCTAAGTAAGCAAGGGCAGTTTGCCGCATCAACGGAACCGGTCCGGGCTTCCCCGGGCCGGTTTTTGCTTTTAAGAACGAAACTCATCGCCGCCCGCCTTCGTGGAGCGTGGGAAGTGAAACCATCAGGACCCGTGATCAGGACCTATGATATGACCGCACAACTTTCGCCCCGTCCCGCCAATCATCCCTCGGCCCCCTCCGGCAAGGTGGGTGTGCTTCTCGTCAATCTCGGAACGCCCGATGGCACCGACTACACGTCGATGCGCCGCTATCTCAGGGAGTTCCTGACCGACAGGCGCGTCATCGAGTGGTCGCCGTGGAAATGGTATCCGATCCTGTTCGGCATCGTGCTCAACACTCGCCCGCAGAAGGTCGGCAAGGCCTACGAGTCGATCTGGAACAAGGACAAGGACGAAAGCTACCTGCGCACCTATACGCGCAGCCAGTCAGAACTGATGTCGGCAGCGCTGAAGGACCTGCCAAACGTCGTCGTCGAATGGGGAATGCGCTACGGCCAGCCGTCGATCGCCTCGAAGATCGATGCGCTGAAGGCTGCCGGCTGCGAAAGAATCCTGCTCTTCCCGCTCTATCCGCAATATGCCGCATCGACGACGGCCACTGTCAACGACAAGACCTTCGAACACCTGATGAAGATGCGCTGGCAGCCGGCGCTCCGCACCGTGCCGCCCTATCACGACGACCCCGCCTATATCGACGCGCTCGCGGTATCGGTCGAGAAGAAGCTTGCCACGCTCGACTGGGAGCCGGAACTCCTGATCACCTCGTTCCACGGCATCCCGCAATCCTATTTCCGCCAGGGCGATCCCTATTACTGCCACTGCATGAAGACGGGCCGGCTGCTGCGCGAAAGGCTCGGCCGTTCGGAGAAGGATTTCATGATCACCTTCCAGTCCCGTTTCGGGCCGGAGGAATGGCTTCAGCCCTATACCGACAAGACCATGGAAAAGCTCGGCAAGGAAGGCGTGAAGCGCATCGCCATCATGAACCCGGGCTTCGTATCCGACTGCCTCGAGACGCTTGAGGAAATCGCCGGCGAAGCAGGCGAGATCTTCCACCACAATGGCGGCGAGAAGTTTGTGCACATCCCCTGCCTGAACGATAGCCCGGAAGGCATGAACGTGCTGGAAAAGGTCGTCCGCCGCGAATTGCAGGGTTGGGTCTGACACATTCGAGATCACCGGAGGTGACAGTCGCCATTGCATTGACCTTGCAATGGAAACGACGCCATCCGATGTTAGAAAGACACCGAAGGCGCACCATAGAGAGCGCATACGGAAACAGGAGGGCAAATCATGGGGTTCGCAGGTCCGGATATCGTCGTCATCGCACTGGTACTGCTGGTCATCTTTGTCCTCTTCGCGGGGATCAAGACCGTCCCGCAGGGCTATCGCTATACCATCGAGCGTTTCGGGCGCTACACAAGGACGCTGGAGCCCGGCCTTAACCTCATCATTCCGTTCATCGAACGCATCGGCGCCAAGATGAACGTGATGGAGCAGGTTCTTGACGTCCCGACCCAGGAGGTCATCACCAAGGACAATGCCAGCGTCTCGGCCGACGCCGTTGCCTTCTATCAGGTGCTGAATGCCGCGCAAGCCGCCTATCAGGTCGCCAATCTGGAAAACGCTATCCTCAACCTGACAATGACCAACATCCGGTCGGTCATGGGCTCCATGGATCTCGACGAACTGCTGTCCAACCGCGAAGCGATCAACGACCGGCTCCTGAAGGTCGTGGACGAAGCCGTCGGCCCATGGGGCATCAAGGTCACCCGCGTCGAGATCAAGGACATCCAGCCGCCGAAGGATCTCGTCGAGGCCATGGCTCGCCAGATGAAGGCCGAGCGCGAGAAACGCGCTCAGGTGCTTGAAGCCGAGGGCCTGCGAAACTCGCAGATCCTCAAAGCCGAAGGTGCGAAGCAGGCCGCCATCCTGCAGGCCGAAGGCCAGCGCGAAGCCGCCTACCGGGAAGCGGAAGCACGCGAGAGACTGGCCGAGGCTGAAGCCAAGGCGACACGCTTCGTCTCCGACGCCATCGCCGCCGGCGACGTCAACGCCATCAACTATTTCGTCGCCCAGAAATACACCGAAGCCATGGCCGCAATCGGCACGGCATCCAACGCCAAGGTTGTGCTGATGCCAATGGAAGCCTCCAGCCTCATTGGCTCGCTGGGCGGCATCGGCGCAATTGCGCGCGAAGTTTTCGGCGATGCCTCGACACCCGCTCCGGCGCCTCGCCCGCGCCCCGCAGCGCCCGTCACCCGCTCGACGCCGCCGGTAAACCCCTTCGGTCAGAATCCGGAGGGCTAAGCCATGCTGAGCCGCATGATTATCGAACTGGGGCCATGGAGCTGGTGGCTGCTCGGCCTCATCCTCTTGGCCGCGGAGCTTCTCCTGCCGGGGGTATTCCTCGTCTGGATCGGCATTGCGGCGCTGATCACCGGAACGCTGTCGCTGCTTCTGTGGGAGGTCTCGCTCTGGACCTGGCAGATCCAGCTTCTTCTTTTCGCCGCCCTCGCTGTAATTTCCACTCTGCTGGGACGCCGCCTTCTCAGCACCGGTCAAAACGTCTCGGACGAACCGCTGCTCAACCAGCGGGCTGCAAGCCTCGTCGGGCGCACGGCCGTGCTGGCCGAGCCAATTGCCGAAGGGCACGGCCGAATAAAGCTTGATGACAGCTATTGGCTGGTGCAGGGGCCAGACCTGCCGGCGGGCACCCGTGTGAAGGTCATCGCCGGCAGCGGCCGCGACCTGACGGTGGAAAAGGCCTGATCGACAGACTGCTGGATGCTTTCCGAAAAGAGAAATCGATTTTCGGAAAGGGCCAGGCTCAGCTTCGTAAGACTGGAGTGCACCTTGCGCCAGAACGGACGCAAGGCACTTCAATAACGGTCAGGCAACACCGATCCGCAAGAGATCGTGGAAGTGCACGAGGCCGACAGGCCTGTTCTCCTCATCGACAACGATCAGCGCGCCGATGCTGTGCTCGTTGAGCGTGGCAAGGGCCGCGGTCGCAAGCGTGGTCGGCTTGATGGTCTTCGGCGTGCGGGTCATCACGTCATCGACGCAGAGTTCGGCAAGGTTACGCGTCAAATTGCGCGCCATGTCGCCCTCGGTGACGATGCCGCAAAGCTTGCCGTCATCGTCCAGAACGGCGACGCAGCCGAAATGCTTGTGCGACAGGGTAACGATCGCCTCAGGCATCGGCGTACCGTGCTTGACGAGCGGCAACCGGTCACCCGTATGCATGATGTCGCGCACATGGGTAAGGCTCGCACCCAGCTTGCCGCCTGGGTGGAAGATGCGGAAATCGCTCGGCGTGAAACCGCGGGCTTCGAGCAAGGAGATCGCGATCGCATCGCCCATGGCAAGCTGCAGCACGGTTGACGTCGTGGGCGCAAGTCCATGCGGACAGGCTTCCTGAACCTTCGGCAGCAACAGCACGACGTCCGCCTCACGGGCTAGCGTCGAGTTCTCTCCGGCCGTCATGGCGATCAGCGGAATGGAGAAGCGGCGGGAATAATTGAGGATGCCCAGTAATTCCTGGCTCTCGCCACCCCAAGACATGGCGAGGATTGCATCGTCACGGCCAATCATGCCGAGATCGCCATGATTGGCTTCGACAGGATGGACGAAGAAGGCAGGTGTGCCGGTCGAGGCGAAGGTCGCGGCGATCTTCGTGCCGATATGGCCGCTCTTGCCGACGCCGGTGACGATCACCCGGCCGGAGATGCCGCCGATGATGTTGACGGCATTGCAGAAAGGGCCGGCAAGGCCATTGGTCAGGGCCGCTTCCAGCGCCTCCAGACCATTGCGTTCGGTCGTAACGACCCTGAGAGCCGATTCGACTGCACCGGCTTCGACGAGATTGACAGCGCGCTTTATCATGGCAGTCCCATACTGCTTTTGCTCTGCCCTGTCCACACGCCGACGCTGCGGCCGTTAGCCACCCGACCGATGCTGGGGACAGCATGGCAACCAAACATTAACCACATGACTTTACGTTTGGGTAAGCATTCAAGCTTCGAGCAATAACCCGATGGTAGAGAATTCAGAGACCGGAACGGCTCACGACCGTTGCCGCAGGACCCGCCGCCTCGCCGGCGTCCTGATGGCGAGCGTATTCGGCCTTGCATCGCCATCGCTGGCCCAGACGGCCCTGCAGCCCCAGACGGGTACGGCAGGCAGCAGCACCTCGTCCGCGACCGCGCAATCCGCGACGGGAACGCAGGCAACAGCCACGACCGGCACTGACACCACGGCAACCGATCCCCTTACCACCGCCACCACCGGGACACCGGAATTTTCCGATGCGAACCTCGCCGCGCCGGATGACGATTTCGGCCGCATGAACCTGCGCGAGACGACACTGGACGATGCCACTTCCCAGCGCATCCGGCGCGAGGCAGCGGAGACGGATGGCGTGCGTCTAGGCACCATGGTGCTGCGCCCTTCCCTCATCCAGCGCTTCGGCAGCGAGACCACCAGGGACGGTGAGGGCAAAGACACCCGAAACTACATGGAAACCGGCCTGAAAGGCAGCCTCACCTCCGACTGGTCGCGTCATGAACTGACGATCGGCGGAGAAGGCTACTGGCAGAGGAATTTCTCCGGCGACAGTGCGACCAAGCCGAATGCAAACGTCAATGCCGACCTGCGGCTCGATATTTCCCGCGACACCATCGCCCATATCACCGGCGGCTATTCCTTCAGCCGCGAAGACACCAACGACCCGAACGCCATCTCAGGCGCAGCCGTGCAGTCCGGCGTGCATATGTATAACAGCGGACTTTCGGTCGAGCACGATTTCGGCAAGCTGCGCGGCACCGTCGGTGCCGATCTCCAGCGCTGGCAGTATTCCGATGCCGAGCTTTCCGATGGCTCCAAGGTATCGCTGAGCGACCGCAACCGTCTCTCGGGCTCGCTGCGTGGCCGCATCGGCTACGAGCTTTCGCCGGCGATCACCCCGTTCACGGAAGTCTCCGTCGGCCACGTCGCCTATGACGATAAAGAGGACAAGGATGGTTACCGACGCTCGGGTGATTTCTATGCCGCCAAGGCAGGCATTTCGGCCGACTTTGGTGACAAGCTGCGGGGTGAAGTCGGGCTGGGTTACCGTCAGCAGCAGTTCGACGACAAGCGCCTGAAGGAAATCGGCGCGATGACCATCGACGGCAACGTCTACTGGTCGCCGCAGCAGGGTACCGACGTGAACCTTGGCCTGACCACCACGATCGATCCCTCGACCACCGCCGGTCTCAGCGGCTCTGTGATCTATGCCCTGACGGCCGAGATCGAACATCGCTTGCGCAGTAACCTCGTTGCCCGCCTGTCGGGCTCATCACGCTGGACCGAATATCAGGATGACACGGCTCCGCCCGACACGGTGACCTATGCCACCGGCGCCGGGCTGACCTGGAATGTGAACCGCTATCTCGATCTGACGGCGGACCTCAGTTACGAAAGAACCGAGTACAAGTCCGCCGCAGATAGCAATGTGATGCGCGCTATGGTCGGCCTGACCGCCAAGCGCTGACGGCCCTCTTACTTGAGGGCCGCAAGGAGTGCCTTGAGCGGCTCTTCGACAGTCGGGCGGATGTCCGCACGATCGAGTGCGAAGGCTACGTTGGCGAGGATGAAGCCATCCTTGGCGCCGCAGTCGAAGGTGTCGCCCTTGAAATGATAACCGGCAAACGCCTGTTCCTTGGCAAGCTTCAGCATGCCGTCGGTCAGCTGGATTTCATTGCCCGCCCCGCGTTCCTGGGTTTCGAGGATCGCGAAGATCTCGGGCTGCAGGATGTAGCGGCCGTTGATGAAGAAGTTGGAGGGTGCAGTTCCCTTGGCCGGCTTTTCGACCATCTCGGTAATGCGGAAGCCACCTTCGAGGGTTTCGCCGACGCCGACGATACCGTATTTGTGGGCATGCTCGGGAGCACATTCCTCAACGGCGATGACGTTACCACCGGTCTTTTCGTACAGCTCCACCATACCCTTCATGCAGCCCTTTTCGCCGCGCATGATCATGTCGGGCAAAAGCAGTGCAAAGGGATCGTTGCCAACGATGTCACGGGCGCACCACACAGCATGACCGAGACCAAGCGGCTCCTGCTGACGGGTGAAGCTTGCAGTACCCGCCTTGGGAAGCAGGCCGGAAAGCAACGTCAGCTCGGCATTCTTGTTACGGCTCTTGAGAGTCTGTTCCAGTTCGAATTGGATATCGAAATAGTCTTCGATAACGCCCTTTCCGCGACCGGTGATGAAGACGAAATGCTCGATGCCGGCTTCGACCGCTTCATCGACAACGTATTGAATGACCGGTTTATCGACCACGGTCAGCATTTCTTTCGGAACGGCCTTGGTCGCGGGAAGGAAACGCGTGCCCAGACCAGCTACGGGGAAAACAGCTTTGCGGAGTTTATTTCGTTGAACCACACATTCCTCCTGGAGGATAATTTACAGGCGCCTTCATTACGCCCTTGCCAACTAGTATATCTTTACTACCGTTTCGCAAAGGCTACCCCCGACAAACGGTCGATGGTAAAGAATTTGTTGACGCTATAGCATTAACCTAGGGTGAAGAGCCGCAGTTGCGGCTTGAAAGCGAACCGTAAATTCGACGGGGAGATGCCCAATGAACAGGACCAGTCGCAAGCTTTTTGGCGCCCTTGCCTTTTCGATCCTCACCGGCCTTCTGCCGGTGGAAGCCCGCGCCGATGCCGGCTTCAAGAAGTGGATCAACGGCTTCTATGCCACTGCAGCCCAGAACGGGATCAGCCAGAAGACCTATAACCAGGCCTTCGCGGGCGTCAGCGAACCTGATGATTTCGTTCTGGAAAAAGCTCGCTACCAACCCGAATTCAAATCCCAGATCTGGGATTACGTCGATTCGCGCGTGAATCCGTATACCGTAAAGATCGGCCGCGAAATGGCCGCCAAGTACGGCCCGACACTCGCCGCCATCGAACGTCATTTCGGCGTCGACAAGAATATCCTCCTGGCGATCTGGTCGATGGAATCGAACTATGGCGCAGCCCTTGAGACACCGGAAAGGCTGCATAATGTTCCTCGCGCGCTCGCCACGCTCGCCTACGCAGATCCGAAGCGTTCCAAATATGCACAGAAGCAGCTGATCGCAGCTCTCAAGATGCTGCAGAACGGCGACGTGACACCCAAAGGCCTGATGGGTTCCTGGGCTGGCGCCATGGGTCATACACAGTTTATTCCGTCCAGCTACCTTCTTTATGCGATCGATGCGGACGGTAACGGCAAAAAGGACATCTGGCATTCCGTGCCAGACGCCCTCGCCACTTCCGCCAACCTGCTACAGAAAAATGACTGGCAGAGCGGCAAGACGTGGGGCTATGAAATCGTCGTTCCCGCCGGCGGCGCGGTCCATGCCGGCAAGAGCAAGACGCTGGCCCAATGGGCGGCACTCGGCTTTGCTCGCCCAAACGGCAAGGGCTTCCGCAACGGTGCTGAACGGGCCGAACTGAAGATGCCCGGCGGTCCGAACGGCCCGGGCTTCCTGATGACCAAGAATTTCTTCGTCATCAAGCGCTACAACGCAGCCGATTCCTATGCGCTGGCAGTCGGCATGCTGGCCGACGAGATCGCCGGTTACGGCGGCATGCAGCAGGCATGGCCACGCCCGCACAACACGCTCGACATCAAGGAAAAATTCGAACTGCAGACACGTATGCAGGCGCTCGGCTATTACGACGGCAAGATCGATGGCAACTTCGGCTCCGGCTCCAAGGCCGCGATCGAGGCAATCCAGTCGCGGCTCGGCATGTCGGTGGACGGACAACCATCGAAGGTATTGCTCAACGCCCTGCGGAATTGACAACCGACGCGACGCGTTTCACATATCGAACAATCTCGCGACGACAGGTGGGACAGGCAAGAGGCTCTAGGCGTATGCGCGGGACAAACCAGCAAACGAAGACCCGGCAGAGGAGGATCGTCCTCGCCCTGTCGCTGGTTGCCTGCTTCTCGATGGTCGCCGAAATGGCCAGCGCCCAGCAATATGGTGAGCGGCGGAATCTGCTCGAGTTGCTGTTTGGCTCACGGGAACCGCGCTATGTGGAACCGCCGCCCGTGCCTCGCAAGCAGACAAAGCCTCCCCGCGCCCGCAAGAAGCCGACATCGAGCAGCATCACCACTATTACGACGACCGCGCCTGCACCTCCGCCGCCCGTGGCCAAGCTTGAAGACGCACGCAAGGTCCTGGTGATCGGCGATTTCATGGCAGACGGTCTGGCAGATGGTTTGAAGGAAGCCTTCGCGGCGTCACCAGGAGTTGCGATCGAGAAACGCAGCAACGGTTCGTCGGGACTTGTCCGCGACGACTATTACGACTGGCACAGCCAACTTCCGGCGATCCTCGATGAGGTGAAGCCGGCCATAGTCATCATCGAAATCGGCGCCAACGATCGTCAGCAGATCGAAACGGCGTCGGCCAAGCTGGATTTCCGCACGGACGACTGGTTCAAGGAATACGAGCGGCGCATCGCCGTTCTCGGCAACACCGTCAAGCAGCGGCAGTTGCCGCTGATCTGGGTCGGTCTTCCAGCCTTCCGCACGCAGAACATGACGGCGGACGCCCTGACGCTCAATGGCGTCTATCGCGCAGCCGCCGAAAAAATCGGTGCTGAATTCGTCGATGTCTGGGATGGTTTCGTCGATCAGGACGGCCGCTTTATCGTTACCGGTTCGGATATCAACGGACAACAGGTACGACTGCGCGGTAGTGACGGCATAGGCCTTACCGCCTCCGGCAAGCGAAAGCTCGCCTTCTATGTCGAAAAGGCGGCCCGCCGCCACCTCGGCGATATGACAAGCCCGGATCTCGTCCGGCTGGACTCCAGTAACCTGCCAGTCCTCATCGACTTGCCACCAGCTGAAACACAGAACGTCGTGAGGACCCAGCCGATCGACCTGTTCGATCCGGAACTCGATGGATCGAGCGAACTGCTGGGTGCAACGCCGCTGCCTGTCGCCAGCATTCCCTCCCCCCGCGAGCAACTGGTCAAGAACGGCGTCCTGCCCCCCCCACCCGCAGGCCGCGTGGACGACCTGCGCATTCCCCCGACAGGTTCGACGGCGCCGTAAAGCGCATCGCGCTCTTTCAGCTTCGTTCCTTGCGCTTGGAAGTCCTTGTTTTACGTCATGCCGTTGCCAGGGGACTGCCGCCCACTTTTTGCCCGACAGGCTCCAGACGAAAAAGGGCCGCGTCACCGCAGCCCTCTTCCATTCCATACCCTTTAACAATCAGCGCGGCAGGACGCTCGACCCCATCAGCGCTTCGTCGATGGCGCGGGCGGCCTGGCGGCCTTCGCGAATGGCCCAAACCACCAGCGACTGGCCGCGACGCACGTCGCCCGCCGTCCAAAGCTTGTCGACCGAGGTTTTGTAGTCACTGGTGTTGGCAATGACATTGGTCGAACCGCGGCTGTCGACATTGAGGTTCAGCTTGCCGCCGAGTTCCTTCAGAACCCCGTCCTTGAACGGGCCGGAGAAGCCGATGGCGATGAAGCCGAGATCTGCCTTGATGATGAACTCCGTGCCGGCAATCGGCTTGCGGCGCTCATCCACCTGGCAGCACTTCACGCCGGTCAGCACACCGTCTTCACCAACGAATTCAAGGGTCGCAACCTGGAATTCGCGGATCGCGCCTTCCGCCTGCGAGGACGACGTACGCATGCGGGTGGCCCAGAACGGCCAGACGGCAAGCTTGTCTTCCTTTTCCGGCGGACGCGGACGAATGTCGAGCTGGGTAACCTTCACCGCACCCTGACGGAACGCAGTGCCGACGCAGTCAGACGCCGTGTCACCACCGCCGACGACGACGACATGCTTGCCGCCGGCGAGGATCGGATCGGACGGCCAGCCGGTCGAATCGATGTTCTCGCGGCCAACGCGACGGTTCTGCTGAACCAGATAGGGCATGGCGTCATAGACGCCGTGCAGGTCGACGCCGGGAATACCGGCCTCGCGCGGGGTTTCCGAACCGCCGCAGTAGAGCACGGCGTCGTAGTCCGTGAGCAGCTTCTCGATCTTGACATCGACACCGACATTGACGCCGCAATGGAAGGTGACGTTTTCGCCCTTCATCTGCTCGACACGGCGGTCGATGAAGTTCTTCTCCATCTTGAAGTCCGGAATACCGTAGCGCAGCAGGCCGCCGGCCTTGGATTCGCGCTCGTAGACATGAACTTCGTGGCCGGCGCGACCGAGCTGCTGGGCAGCGGCGAGACCGGACGGACCCGAACCGATGATCGCGACCTTCTTGCCGGTGTGAACCGTCGCCGGCTGCGGCACGATGAAGCCCAGTTCATAGGCCTTGTCGGCAATCGCCTGTTCCACGGTCTTGATGGCGACCGGCATGTCCTCGAGGTTCAGCGTGCAGGCTTCCTCGCAGGGCGCCGGACAGACGCGACCGGTGAATTCCGGGAAGTTGTTGGTGGAATGGAGGTTGCGGATCGCCTCTTCCCACTTGTTGTTGTACACGAGGTCGTTCCAGTCCGGGATCTGGTTATGGACCGGGCAGCCCGTCAGACCATGGCAATAGGGAATGCCGCAATCCATGCAGCGCGCGGCCTGCTTGGTGACCTCGGCATCCGACATCGGAATGGTGAATTCGCGGAAGTGGCGGATACGGTCGGAGGCGGGCTGATACTTGGCCACCTGCCGGTCGATTTCCATGAAACCTGTAACCTTGCCCATTTTTTTGTCCTGCTAAACTGAGCTTGATACTGCACGGCCAAGCCGTGGGCGACGGCACCCCGGATATCCGGGATGCCGGTGGTGATAAATCACTCCGCTGCCACTCCCATGCGCATGCGCTCCATTTCCTCAAGGGCGCGACGGTACTCGACCGGCATGACCTTGCGGAACTTCGGACGGAACTCGGCCCAATGGTCGAGCACTTCCTTGGCGCGGGCAGAACCCGTGTAGTGCAGGTGGTTGGAGATCAGCTGGTAAAGCCGCTCCTCGTCGTGACGGGTCATGTCACCCGACACGTCGACAAGACCCTTGTGCATCAGGTCGCCGCCGTGGTGATGCAGCTTCTCGAGCATGTCGTCCTCTTCCGGAACCGGCTCGAGTTCGACCATCGCCATGTTGCAGCGGGAAGCGAAATCGCCGCTCTCGTCCAGCACGTAGGCGACACCGCCCGACATGCCGGCCGCGAAGTTGCGACCCGTTCCGCCAAGCACGACGACGACGCCACCGGTCATGTATTCGCAGCCGTGGTCGCCCACGCCCTCGACGACGGCGACCGCGCCGGAGTTACGCACGGCGAAACGCTCGCCGGCCACGCCGCGGAAGTAGCACTCGCCGGCAATTGCGCCGTAAAGTACGGTGTTGCCGACGATGATCGAGTTCTCGGCGACGATCCGGGTGTTTTCCGGCGGACGGACGATGATGCGGCCACCCGACAGGCCTTTACCGACATAATCGTTACCGTCGCCAACGAGATCGAAGGTGATGCCGCGGGCAAGGAACGCGCCGAAGGACTGGCCGGCCGTGCCGTTCAGCGTGACATGGATGGTGTCGTCCTTGAGGCCCTTGTGACCATGACGCTTGGCAAGCTCGCCCGACAGCATGGCGCCAGCCGAACGGTCGACGTTCTTGATGTCGACGTCGAACACGACAGGCTGCTTGCTTTCGAGAGCCGGCATGGCCTTTTCGATCAGCTTGCGGTCGAGCACGTCGTCGATCGGGTGCTTCTGGCGGGTCGTCCAGTAGGTCGCGTCCTTCGGAGCCTCGACCTTGTGGAAGATCTTGCTGAAGTCGAGACCCTTGGCCTTCCAGTGCGCCAGCATCTCATCCTTTTCGAGCAGTTCCGAAGCGCCGATGATCTCGTCCAGCTTGGCAACGCCCAGCGAAGCGAGGATTTCGCGCACTTCTTCGGCAACGAAGAAGAAGTAGTTGATGACGTGTTCCGGCGTACCCTTGAAGCGCTTGCGCAGAACCGGATCCTGGGTCGCAACGCCGACCGGGCAGGTGTTCAGGTGGCACTTGCGCATCATGATGCAGCCGGCGGCGATCAGCGGCGCGGTGGCGAAGCCGAATTCGTCTGCGCCGAGCAGCGCACCGATGATGACGTCGCGACCGGTCTTCAGGCCACCATCGACCTGCAGCGCGACGCGCGAGCGAAGACCATTGAGCACCAGCGTCTGCTGGGTCTCGGCAAGGCCGATTTCCCAGGGGCTGCCTGCATGCTTCAGCGAGGTGAGCGGCGAAGCGCCGGTGCCGCCGTCGAAGCCCGAGACCGTGATATGGTCCGCACGCGCCTTGGCAACGCCCGCGGCAACGGTACCGACGCCCACTTCGGACACCAGCTTGACCGAGACATCGGCAGTCGGGTTGACGTTCTTCAGGTCGAAGATCAGCTGCGCCAGATCTTCGATCGAATAGATGTCATGGTGCGGCGGCGGCGAGATGAGACCGACACCCGGCGTCGAGTGACGGGTCTTGGCGATCGTCGCGTCGACCTTGTGGCCGGGCAGCTGACCGCCTTCGCCGGGCTTGGCACCCTGCGCGACCTTGATCTGCAGCATGTCGGCATTGACCAGATATTCAGTCGTCACGCCGAAACGGCCCGAGGCCACCTGCTTGATGGCGGAACGTTCCGGGTTTGCCGAACCGTCATAGAGCGGCAGGTAACGGTCGGCTTCCTCGCCGCCCTCACCCGTGTTCGACTTGCCGCCGATCTTGTTCATGGCGATGGCAAGCGTCGAATGCGCCTCGCGGCTGATCGAGCCGAAGGACATCGCCCCGGTCGAGAAGCGCTTAACGATATCGGCTGCGGGCTCGACCTGTTCCAGCGGGATCGGCTTGCGGCCGAGCGCTTCCGCGGACTTGAGGTTGAACAGGCCGCGGATGGTGTTCATCCGGAGCGAGCTCTCGTTCACCAGCTTGGCGAATTCGCGGTAGCGATCCTGACTGTTGCCGCGCACGGCATGCTGCAGGGCTGCAATCGAGTCCGGGCTCCAGGCATGGTTTTCGCCACGCATGCGGTAGGCATATTCGCCGCCAATGGCGAGCGTGTTGGCGAGAACCGGATCGCGGCCGAAGGCCGCGCGATGGCGGGCGGTGGTTTCCTCGGCGATCTCGGTAAGGCCGATACCCTCGATGGTCGTCGCGGTCCCGAAGAAGTACTTCTCGACGAGTTCCGACGACAGGCCGACGGCATCGAAGATCTGGCCGCCGCAATAGGACTGGTAGGTCGAGATGCCCATCTTGGACATGACCTTCAGGATGCCCTTGCCGACAGCCTTGATGTAACGATAGACGACTTCGTCTTCCGAAACTTCCTTCGGGAACTCGCCATGCTTGTGCATGTCGAGCAGCGTGTCGAAGGCGAGATACGGGTTGATCGCTTCCGCGCCGTAACCGGCGAGACAGCAGAAGTGATGCACTTCGCGCGGCTCGCCCGATTCCACGACGAGACCGACCGAGGTGCGAAGCCCCTTGCGGATCAGGTGATGGTGGACGGCAGCGGTCGCCAGCAGTGCCGGGATCGCGATACGATCAGGACCGATCTGGCGGTCGGACAGCACGATGATGTTGTAGCCGCCCTTGACCGCCGCTTCCGCCCGCTCGCACAGGCGATCGAGCATTTCCGGCATGCTTTCGGCACCACGCTCCGCGTCATAGGTGAAGTCGAGCGTCTTCGTGTCGAAACGGTCTTCGGTGTGACCGATCGAACGGATCTTTTCCAGATCGCCATTGGTCAGGATCGGCTGGCGAACTTCCAGACGCTTGGCGTGTGCGGCACCTTCATGATCGAGCAGGTTCGGCCGCGGACCGATGAAGGACACGAGGCTCATGACCAGCTCTTCGCGGATCGGGTCGATCGGCGGGTTGGTGACCTGCGCGAAGTTCTGCTTGAAATAGGTGTAGAGCAGCTTCGACTTCGCCGACATCGCCGAGATCGGCGTATCGGTGCCCATCGAGCCGATCGCTTCCTGACCGGTCGTCGCCATCGGCGACATCAGGAGCTTGGTATCTTCCTGCGTGTAGCCGAAGGCCTGCTGTCGGTCGAGCAGCGAAACGTCGCGACGCAGCGCGCGCGGCTCCACCGGCTTCAGCTCTTCGAGAATGAGCTGGGTGCGGTCGAGCCATTCGCGATACGGATGGCTGTTGGCGAGGTCGGACTTCACTTCCTCGTCGGAAATGATCCGGCCCTTCTTCATGTCGATGAGCAGCATCTTGCCCGGCTGCAGACGCCACTTCTTGACGATGCGCTCTTCCGGCACCGGCAGGGTGCCGGCTTCGGAAGCGAGGATCACACGGTCGTCGTCGGTGACGAGGTAACGGGCCGGACGCAGGCCGTTACGGTCGAGCGTGGCACCGATCTGGGTGCCGTCGGTGAAACAGACCGCAGCCGGTCCGTCCCACGGCTCCATCAGGGCGGCGTGGTATTCGTAGAAAGCCTTGCGCTCGCGGCTCATCAGCTGGTTGCCGGCCCAGGCCTCCGGGATCAGCATCATCACCGCATGGGCCAGCGAATAACCGCCACGCTGCAGGAATTCGAGCGCGTTGTCGAAGCAGGCGGTATCCGACTGCCCTTCGTAAGAGATCGGCCACAGCTTGGAGATGTCGGCGCCGAACAGCGGCGACGAGACGGATGCCTGACGGGCCGCCATCCAGTTGACGTTGCTGCGCAGCGTGTTGATTTCGCCGTTATGGGCGACCATGCGATAAGGGTGCGCGAGCTTCCACGACGGGAAGGTATTGGTCGAGAAGCGCTGGTGCACGAGGGCAACAGCCGACTCGAAGCGCGGATCGGCGAGATCCTTGTAATAGGCACCGACCTGGAACGCGAGGAACATACCCTTGTAGACGATGGTCGAGGACGACAGCGACACCGGATAGAAGCCGGTATCCTGACCGCCGAACTCGTCATAGATGCGGTTGGAGATGACCTTGCGCAGCAGGAACAGGCGACGCTCGAACTGCTCCTGTGTCGCGGCATCCCGCCCAGCGCCAATGAACACCTGAATATGGCGCGGTTCGGTGGCTGCGATATCGGGCGCCTTCGACAACGAAGAGTTATCGACCGGCACGTCGCGATAGCCGATCAGGTTCTGGCCTTCGTCATGACAGACCTCGGCGATGACCTTCTTGAAATGCGCGATCTGCTCTTCGTCCTGCGGGAAGAAGAAGTGACCGACAGCATATTCACCGGCCTTCGGCAGGGTGATGCCCTGCTTCGCCATTTCCTCGCGAAAGAAGCGGTCCGGGATCTGCACCAGAATACCCGCGCCGTCGCCCATCAAGGGATCGGCACCGACAGCGCCGCGGTGGGTGAGGTTTTCCAGAATGAACAGGCCGTCCTTGACGATCTGGTGCGACTTCTGACCCTTCATATGAGCAATGAAGCCGACGCCGCAGGCATCGTGCTCGTTCATCGGATCATAAAGACCCTGTTTGGCAGGGAGACCGTAAACAGCCGCTCGACCATTGCGCTTCTCAGCGGCATCGCCGATGGGCTTCACGTTCTCTTCGGATGGCGTCATCTCAGTCATTGCCTTCCCTCCTGTCAGCCCGGACACCCCGGGTAAATTCCGCCAGAACCGCTGGCGCGACGGCCGGCGCAGTCGCCCCATTCTGGCAAGAACACACCTCACCAGCATGACAAGCGAACCGACCGGCGCAAAACCTTCCAATTAGGTCAATTATTCTGACCTATTTTCTGTTTTTCTATGACAGAAACCCTATACCAGCGCAAGGGAGTACAGCGAAAAATTAACGTCCTCCTCGACGGTAAATTGCCATGACATGACAAATGGCGAAATTAAATTTCGCGATAGAATCGAAAGCCACCAGTTTTCTTGCTCTCTTGAGCGATGCGACATCTTTCGACGCAGGATGGATTGATCGCACCGATGAAATGCCTACTCTCGTCATAGCCCTTCATCATCCCCAGCCAGTCATTGGAAAATGTGACATGTTTTTTGCCTCCGACAACTGGGCCGGCGCCCATCCCAAGATTGCCGAAAGCCTGACCCGTGAGGCCGCCGGTTATGCAGCAGCCTATGGCTCGAGCGAACTGGACAAGCGGATCGAGGACCGTTTCAACGAGCTTTTCGAACGGGAAGTCGCGGTCTTCTTTGTCGGCACAGGCACTGCGGCCAATTCGTTGGCGCTCGCCAGCGTCGCCCGCGCCGGCGGCGTCACCTTCTGTCACTTCGACGCCCACGTGAATTCCGACGAGGGCGGCGCACCGGAATTTCTGACCAGCGCCTGCCGACTCTATCCGGTGGAAGGCAAGAACGGCAAGATGGATGCCGAGGCGCTACGTGGCCATGTCCACCGCTTCGACGTTCCTTCCGTCCATCAGGGTCGCCCGATGGCCGTCACCCTCACCCAGGCGACGGAATCCGGCACTATCTATACGCTTGATGAGATTGCCGAGGTCAGCGCGATCGCGAAATCCAAGAAGCTGCCGGTGCATATGGACGGCGCGCGCTTCGCCAACGCGCTCGTCGCACTCGACGCCACACCGGCGGAAATGACCTGGAAACGCGGCGTGGACATCCTCTCCTTCGGCGGCACCAAGAACGGCTGCTGGTGCGCCGAGGCGATCATCTTCTTCGACCCTGAAATGGCCGAGGAAATGCCCTATATCCGCAAGCGCTCCGCCCAGCTCTTCTCCAAGACCCGCTTCGTATCCGCCCAGTTCGAAGCCTATCTGGAAAACGACCTCTGGCTGGAGCTTGCCGGCCACGCCAACGCCATGGCCGAGCGTCTGCGCTCCACGCTGAAGACCGGAAATCGCGCCCGCCTTGCCTGGGAAACCCAGAGCAACGAGGTGTTCGCGATCTTCGACAAGGCGCTCGCAGACGAAGCAAAAGCCAAAGGGGCCGAGTTCTACGACTGGCTGGTTCCCCGCGACATGCCGCAACTCGTTTCGGAAAACGAAGTGATGGCTCGCCTCGTCACCAGCTTTGCCACCACCAACGAGGATGTCGACCGCTTCCTCGACATCTGCGCCGGGGCCTGATCAGGCCTCGCGTGACGGCGGCATGATACGGGAACGGATCTGGCTCGACAACGCTTCGACAAGGGCCTGATCCGCGCCGCGACGCGGCACCAGCACGAACTCGACATCCTCGAGCGGCGGCAGGTCGCCTTCCATGACCTCCCGGAGACCGGAAGGCGCCATGCTGCGCGGCTGCACCAGAACCCCCATGCCCGCACGCGCGGCAGCGGTCAAACCACTGAGGCTGCCACAAGTACACACCACCCGCCAGGCGATCCCCGCCCCGTCCAGCGCTTCCTGCGCCACCTTACGGGTGATGCTCGGCGGCGGAAACGCGATCAGCGGCATGAAATCACTGCGTGACAGCACGAATTCCGGATCGCGTGCCAGCCAGACCAGCGGCTCGCGATAGAGCAGCTTGCCGTGCTGCTCGTCCAGCCGGCGCTTGGCGAGAACCAGATCCAGCTCACCCGCCTCCTGCATCTGGTAGAGCACGGCGCTCAGCGCCACCGTCAGCTCCAGATCGACCAGCGGATGGAGCCGCACGAAATCTTCCAGAATACCGCTCAGGCGGTTTGCCACCACATCTTCGGAGATACCGAAGCGCAGCCGACCCCGGAGCCGGCTTTCGCCGAACAGTGCGGTGACCTTGCCATTGATTTCCAGCATGCCGCGGGCATAGCCGAGCAACGCCTCGCCTTCCGCCGTCAGGCTGACGCGGTGGGTATCGCGCGCAACAAGCTGCCGTCCCAGCGACTTTTCCAGCCGCTGGATATGCTGGCTGATGGTCGACTGACCGATACCGAGCCGCTCCGCAGCCAGCGTGAAACTGCCGGCCTGATGCAGCATGACGAAACTGGTGAGATGATGAAGGTTGAGCATGTCATCGCAATTCAGGATAACTGTTAGTGTTTGCATCTTGCTTCATGATAACACATCAGTAAAGCCCGCTTGACTGATGCAAGATACAGGAACAGGAAATGAAGCGCTTTCTGCCCGACCGCTTTACCGTGATGCTTGTCTGCACGGTGCTGCTCGCATCCGTGCTGCCGATCAGCGGCAAGCCGGCGGACTATTTCGGCATCGCCACCAACATGGCAATCGGCCTTCTCTTCTTCCTGCATGGCGCCCGCCTTTCGCGTGACGTCGTGCTCGCCGGCCTCCTGCACTGGCGGCTACATCTGGCGATCCTTTGCACCACCTTCGTGCTGTTCCCGCTGCTGGGCCTTGCCGCCGGTCTCGTTCCCGAGAGCCTGCTCAATCCGTCGCTCTATGCGGGCATCCTCTTTCTCTGCCTTCTGCCTTCCACGGTGCAGTCGTCGATCGCTTTCACCTCCATGGCGGGTGGCAATGTTTCGGCCGCCGTCTGCGCCGCGTCGGCATCGAGCCTTCTCGGCATGTTCTTCACGCCCCTGCTCGTTGGCCTGACGATGTCCGCGACGGGCAGCAGCGGCTTCTCACTGGACTCGCTGGAGAAGATCCTGCTGCAACTGCTCGTTCCTTTCGTAGCCGGTCAGTTGCTGGAACCCTGGATCGGCAAGTGGATCCGCGCCCGCAAGCAGCTTCTCGCACCGGTCGACCGCGGCTCCATCCTCATGGTGGTCTATCTCGCCTTCAGCGAAGCCGTCTCAGAAGGGCTCTGGCACACCTTCTCCGCCACCGATATCGCGGTCGTGATCGTGCTAGACATACTGCTGCTGGCGATTGCCCTGACCATAACCATGTATGGCAGTCGTATTCTCGGCTTCTCCCTCGAAGATGAGATCGCCATCACCTTCTGCGGTTCGAAGAAGAGCCTCGCCAGTGGTGTGCCCATGGCCAATGCGATCTTTGCCGGCCAGAGCATCGGCGCCATCGTCCTGCCGCTGATGCTGTTCCACCAGATCCAGCTGATGGCCTGCGCCGTCATCGCCCAGCGTTATGCCGCTCATAAGGACAGGCGTGCTGCCATAACCGCGCAGGCCTGATCGGACGGAGATACGGTTCAAACGAAAAGCCCCGCTCGATGAAGCGGGGCTTTGAAAATTGCGGTGCCGGCAGGCCTTAGTTGATGTGTGCCTCGATGGCCTTGGGCTGGGCGTTGACCTCAGCGGTAATCGAGATGCGACGCGGCTTCATGGTCTCGGGAATGTCGCGCAGGAGATCGATGTGCAACAGGCCGTTCTTCAGCGAAGCGGCGGTGACTTCCACGTGATCGGCCAGCTGGAAGCGGCGCTCGAAGGCGCGCTTGGCAATGCCGCGATAGAGGAATTCGGTCGGCTCGGCCTTGTCTTCCTCCGCCTTTTCGCCTTTCACGGTGAGCACATGGGCATGGGCCTCGATGGAAAGTTCGGTCTCATCGAACCCGGCAACAGCCATGGTGATGCGGTAGGTGTTCTCGCCGGTACGTTCGATGTTGTAGGGCGGGTAGCTCTGGGCCTGTTCGGGCTGGCCGAGACTGTCGAGCATCGTGAACAGCCGATCGAAGCCGACGGTGGAACGGTAGAGCGGGGAAAAATCAACGTGACGCATGGTGTCCTCCTTGGGAAGCGACGGATAGCGGTTTTCTCATCCGGCACCCCTTGCTGGCCGTGCCGGAACGGAACGCGGTCCCTTTCAGGCGACCGCATCCATGAGATGGGAACGGGCTCCAGCCAATTCAAGCCCTCGCCGCGGCAAGCGATTGAAGACAAAGGTGAAGGGCGGATGAACAGCCATTTCAGCCCCCATTCAGCCCTGAGAATCTAGAACGGCATTATCGGATGTCTCTAGACCGATGGCCGGAGAACATAGTCCCTTCCTCTCCGGTCCAGTTTTGCCGGAACCGCCTGGCCTTACCAAAGCGGTTCCGGCTTTTTTCTTTGACCTCACACGACCTTCATCCTATCCCAATCGCATATGGGGCGAGTGCGCCCGCTGACGATTCGGCAGATGCGAGCATGGACAAGATCCAACACGCCACCCCCTTACACGCTACTCCAGGAAACCCCATTCCCGGAGAACCGGTCGCCGGCTTTTTCAAGGGTCATCGCGGCGTCATGCTGCGCTATGCGATTTTTCGCTCCGAACTGCCTGCTCGCGGCACTGTCGTCCTGCTTCATGGCCGCAACGAAACGATCGAGAAGTACTTCGAGACCATTCGCGACCTGAACGCCGCCGGTCTATGGGTGGC
This sequence comes from Shinella sp., assembly GCA_003248775.1. Classification (GTDB taxonomy): domain Bacteria; phylum Pseudomonadota; class Alphaproteobacteria; order Rhizobiales; family Rhizobiaceae; genus Allorhizobium. The sequence continues at coordinate 33,326 of QFQX01000032.1, forward strand.
GACCTATGATTTTCGCGGTCAGGGCGGATCGCAGCGCCTGCTGAAGGACAGCCGCAAGGGGCATGTCCACCGCTTCTCGGACTATATCCGCGACCTCGACATCTTCCTCGAACAGATCGTGCTTCCGGATACCCGCCTGCCCTTCTTCCTGCTGGCGCATTCGACCGGCGGGCTGGTCGCACTTTCGGCCGCGCCGCGTCTGGCGAACCGCATCGACCGCATGGTGCTGATGGCGCCGTTCGTTGGCCTGGGAGGGCAGAAGCTTTCTCCGAAGAGCATCTATCGCCTTTCGGCGCTGATGAGCTTCACCGGCTTCGGCCGGGTGTGCCTGACGGCAGACGAACCGCTCAAACCCTTCGACGACAATCCGCTGACATCGGATATGCAGCGCTTCCGGCGCAACAACGCGATCTTTACCGCCCACCCCGAATTCGCCCTCGGCCCGCCGACGGCGCGCTGGCTCTACGAGGCGCAGAAGGCCATCGCCAAGGTCTCGAACCCGAGACATCTCGCCTCGATCACGGTGCCGACCGTTATCGTCGCGCCCGGCAACGATCCGATCGTTCCCTTCGCCTTTCCCGAAAAGCTGTCGCAGTATTTTCGCGCGGGCCAGCTTGTGCCCGTTCCCGGCAGCCGCCACGAGATCCTGCATGAACGCGACCGCTATCGCGCCCAGGCGCTCGCGGCCTTCCACGTATTCATCCCCGGCGGAGAGAACGAACCGATGACGGCCGCCGTAGAGACAAGTCCCGGGACGTTGGAGGAATGATCCTCAACGCCCGTTGAGGATCGCCATAGCCTGAGCATGCACGGTGGCTGAGCCGGCAGCGATGATAGAGCCCCCGCTTTCGGGGCGTCCGCCATCCCATGTGGTCATCACGCCACCGGCCTGTTCGACGATCGGGATCAGAGCGCCGACATCGTAGGGCTTCAGAACGGTCTCGATCACCAGATCGATATGACCGGCAGCCAGCAGCGTGTAGGCGTAGCAATCGATGCCGTAGCGGAAGAGCTTGACCTTGTCCTGCACGGTCTGGAACCGCTCGACTTCCCTGCCCTTGAAGAGATGCGGAGAGGTGGTGAACAGGATCGCGTTTTCCAGCGAGCCGCAATCGCGCGTGCGGATCTGGCGCTCGCCGTCCGGCCCGAAATACCAGGACTTTTCGCCATCGGCAAAGTAACGCTCGCGGGTAAACGGCTGGTCCATAAGCCCCATGCGGGCGCGGCCGTTCTGCTGGAAGCCGATCAGCGTACCCCAGACCGGAACCCCGGAGATGAAGGCACGTGTGCCATCGATGGGATCGATCACCCAGACATTCTCGCGATCAACGCCGACATTCTCGTGTTCTTCACCCAGAATTCCGTGATCGGGAAACTCCTTCTCGATCAACGCCCTGATGGCAATCTCCGCCCGCTGGTCGCCTTCCGTTACCGGATCGAAGCCGCCAGCCTCCTTGTTGACCACGGAAAGCGACGAACGAAAGCGCGGCAAAGTTTCCGCCTTGGCTGCTTCGGCGAGACGAAAGAAAAAATCGCGATCGGGGCGCATCAAGAATATCCGGCTGACAGGAAAAAATAAGCTCGCACGTCTTAGAACATCGGCCCGCCAAATGAAACCGTCGCCTGCGGAATTTAAACCGATGTATCGCCTCGAAAATCGGGATCGTTTTTCGGAACGAGCGATAGGCAGCTTCAAGATTATCGGAGCGCCCCATACTCGCCTGAATGAAGGCACGGCACTCGGATGAACAAGGCGTCAGCTACCGCTGTTTCCTTAATGGGCAAACTGCTCAATAAATAGCCGTGCCCAAAAATAGGACAAATTATTCTTGACATTTGTGCACTGCACTAATAGGGTCAACTTACAGTCTTCTGACTGTAAATACCCTCCTTGGGTGTTTCCTCCCTAGACTTAGCCGCGCCGTTGGGCGCGGTTTTTTTTGTCTTCAGAAAACGTGAAAAAGGCTGCTACTCGGCAGCGAGCGCCGATGTGCCGGCATAATCGGCGACAAAAGCTGCCATCTGGCCCATGAAGACGGCGATGGAACCTGCAAGGGCATGGAAGTCGGCCCGCTTCTGCAGCGTCGTCTCATCGATATAGAGCGCCCGGTTCACCTCGATCTGCAGGGCGTGCAGCCCGCGGACCGGCCGCCCGTAATGCTCTGTGATGAAGCCCCCGGCATATGGTTTGTTCCGCACGGCCGTGAAGCCGAGATCCTCGAGCATCTGCAAGGCCGCATGGGACAGCTCAACCGAAGCACTGGTGCCGTAACGGTCGCCGATGATGAAATCGGGGCGGATGCCGTTGCCCCCAATACGGATATTGCCAGGCATGGAGTGGCAATCGATCAGCACCCCGAAACCGAAGCGGGCGTGGGTGCGGGCAATCAACTGCCTCAGGCGGGCATGATACGGCTTGTAGATATTTTCGATCCGCTCAAGTGCCACGGAGACCGGCATCCGGCGTCCATAGATCTCCATGTTCTCGGCAACGATTCGCGGGATCGTGCCAAGCCCTCCGGCGACTCGCACCGAATGGCTGTTGGCGAAAGGCGGCAGCGGATCGAAGAACATTCGCGGGTCGAGTTCATACGGCTCGCGGTTCACATCGACGAAAGCGCGCGGAAAATGGGCCAATAGCAGGGGTGCGCCAAAATCGGGCGCAGCTCCGAAGAGTTCGTCGACGAAATGGTCCTCCGAGCGGCGGATCGCCAGACTGTCGAGTTGAGATTCGCTAAGGAATTCGACCGGATAGCGTCGGCCGCTATGGGGCGAGTTGTAAACGAAGGGGATCGACTGCGTTTCAGGTTCGCGGACTTCGAACAGCTCGCAATCGTCTGTCATTCCGTTCACGCCGCCCCTTCTTTACCACGTCACAAACTTGTTGTGGAACCATGTTGCCAGTTGGGCATGCGGAAGTCCATACTGACATAAATGGCGATATAAGCCGTTATAAGGTTCTTCACCGGATGTTTACTGGGAAAGACCTACCCTAATCGGCCGAAAGCCATAACCAAAATACAGTGATCAGCGGTTCCCCAATGAGTCAGAAAATCCTTCTCGCCGAAGACGACAACGATATGCGCCGGTTCCTCGTGAAGGCGCTCGAAAAGGCGGGCTACAAGGTCTCTTCCTTCGACAACGGCGCAAGCGCCTATGACAGGCTGCGCGAGGAACCATTCTCGCTTCTCCTGACCGATATCGTCATGCCGGAAATGGACGGCATCGAGCTGGCGCGCCGCGCCACCGAACTCGATCCGGACCTCAAGGTGATGTTCATCACCGGCTTCGCAGCCGTCGCGCTCAACGCCGATTCGCAGGCTCCGAAGGACGCGAAGGTCCTTTCCAAGCCTTTCCACCTTCGCGACCTCGTCGACGAAGTCAACAAACTCCTTGCCGCGTAAGGGGTTTCGAAGCGGCTGTAAAAAAGTCTTCACAAAACTCCAAAATCCCTATTGACGGGACCAAGGGTTTTGTGGTCTTAAGCCGCCATCGGATGGGCGTGTAGCTCAGCGGGAGAGCACTACGTTGACATCGTAGGGGTCACAGGTTCAATCCCTGTCACGCCCACCATCCTAATTCAAAACAAGGGCTTGCCGAAAAATCGGCGAGCCCTTGTTGCGTTTCAAGCCTCAGTTTTTCCCAACGGCTCATGTGTTATCCGGCCACGGTTTCCGTGTACCGAAACGAACCAACCAAGCCTCAGGATGACGGCTTGTTCCTATCCGGAATATTGGGCCATTGCGCGGTGGCAAACACCCACAGGCCGATCAGGTTTGCCAGCGGCACGAAAATCAGAAGTACCCACCAGCCGGAAAAGCCCGCCTTCCGCAAGATCTTGGAAATCGGCCAGCCGAACAGCAAGAACCAGAAGGCAATGGCAATAAGCCAATGCCAGAGACTGAAAGACCCCATCATAAAGACCCCATCGTTCATGAAACTCTCCCCTGAAGGCCGAAGGCCTTGCTGACCACCGACGCAGGAAGAGTTGCCGAATGGGGAGAGGACGTCAATGACAAGGCGGGAATATCTTGACAGACGTCAATCACCCGTGACCACGGACAGTTCGTCGCCCGCGTAGACGATGACATAACCGCCATCCGCCCGCGCCTCTTTCGCCCACCGGTGCAGACTGTCCCGATAAGGCTCACGCAACCACGCCTTGGGATACTCAGGGTCTACGAGAACCGTGATCTGCTTCCCCTGCCGGTAGACCATCATGTGACAGCGGGAGGGCTCCCAGGCATCGTCGAGCAGCGGATTGGACATCCATGCGCAGAGGAAGTCACGACAGGTGGCAGGCCTCGTTTCATAGGACGAGCAGCCGTTACCGGCTATGCAGTGCCGACAGAAGACATTGGCGGGTTTGTCGAGTTCATCGATATCGGGCAGGTAGCAGCAGAGCGTGCAGGAGCCGCAGGCGCGTTCCCTCACGGCAGGAGCCACGTCCATAACCATCGTCATTGATCCCCTCTCCCGCTTACCAGCGGATGCGCCGAAACCGACACGTCGGGGGAAGCCTTATCAGAAGCGGCCGGCGATGGCAGCCCGCAGGATCAGCGCAAGCTTGCCCGCATCGAGCGGCACCGGATTTCCGCCGGCGCAAGGATCGGCCACCGCCATGGTGGCCACCCGCTCCACGTCGATGTTTCGAAGCCCGATATCACCGAGCGTCGCACCGATGCCGATCTCCCTGCGCATCACATGCAGCCATTCGACCACGGCCCCCGCCCCTTCACCGGGCAGTTCGAGGAAACGGGCCAGCAAGGCCAGCTTGTCGCCAATCGCCGGCGCATTGAATTCCACCACATAGGGCATCAGAACCGCGTTCAGCAGGCCGTGGTGGGCGTCGTAGAGGGCACCTAACGGATGGGCGAGCGCATGCACCGCGCCAAGCCCCTTCTGCAGGGCAACGCAGCCCATGCCGGAGGCGACGAGCATCTGAGAACGCGCCTCGATATTCGAACCGTCCGCGACCGCGACGGGCAACCATTGGCGGATGATGCGCAGCGCATTGAGAGCCACGCCCTCCGCCATGGGATGGAAGGACGGCGCGGAGAAGGCCTCCAGCGAATGGCTGAGCGCATCCATGCCGGTCGCTGCCGTAATGTGCGCTGGCAGGCCGACCGTCAGCTCCGGGTCCATGATGACCGCAACCGGCATCATGCGGGGATGGAAGACGATGACCTTGCGATGCTCGCTCTCGTCAGTGATAACGGAAGAGCGCCCGAGTTCGGAACCGGTGCCGGCTGTCGTCGGGATGGCGATGACGGGGATGAGGCGTGAGGTATCCACCCGTTGCCAGTTGTCGCCGATATCCTCGAAATCCCAGATCGGCCGTTCCTGCGTCGCCATCAGGGCGATGGCCTTGGCGGCATCCAGCGCGCTTCCGCCGCCGACGGCCACGACACAATCGTAGCCGCCCGCCCTGAGCTTGGCGACGCCGTTCTCGACATTGGTGCCCGTCGGGTTAGGCTTCACCTCCGTGAAGAAGCCCGGCCCCAGTCCCGCGCAAATCAGCGTGGAAAGCGTTGCATCGACAGGAGGCAGAAGCTTCAGCCCGTCGTCGGTCACCACCAGCGGCCGCGACAGTCCCAGTTCCGCCAGCATGGACCCGAGTTCCGCTATGCGGCCCGGACCGAACCGCACGGCGGTTGGAAAACTCCAGTTGGCGGGATGCGAAAAAGGCACCTCTGGCATGATGCACGTCTCCTCCGGTTACGCAGTACTACTCGCTCGCTCCGACGAACTCCTGTCGTTTGAGCGCACGCCGACGCATCACCTCGGCAAAGGCGACCAGGCCGAGAGCTGGCAGGAAATTCAATGTGGCAAGCGCCGGATAGATCGGAGACGACCCTACGGCGATTCCGCTGTAAACGAACACCGGAAGAGTTCTCGCGGTTCCGGCCAAAGAATAGGAAACGTAAAAATTTCCCCATGAAAGCAGGAAGGCAAAGGTCGCAGCGGAAAGGATGCCCGGCCACAGCAGCGGGAACGTCACCTCGCGGAACACTTCATAACCGGTAGCCCCCGCATCGCGCGCCGCATCCTCCAGCGTATCGTCGAAACCGTAGACCTGTACGGCAACCACAACCAGCGCGAACGGCGTGATGTAGACCACATGACCGATTACCACGGTTGCAAGTCCCGTCGAGAAGCCAAGCCAGCTGCCGAGCACCGAGAACCACAACAGCATGACAACGCCGAGCAGCAACTGCGGGAACAGGAGCGGTGCGAAGGTAAGCGCCTGAAAGGCTCGCTGCATGCGGAAGCGATAGCGTATCCATGCGATCGCACCGGCCGTTCCGAGCAGTGTTGCGAACACCGTGGTGATGATCGCGACGATGGCAGAGTTGGTGACCGCCGGAAGGAAATCCGGCTTCCTCCACAATTCGCCGTACCACTCCAGCGAGAAGCTCTCGATCGGCAGCGTCAGCACGCGGCTGCCGGTGAAGGAGAACACCACCAGCGTCACGATCGGAATATAGAGGAAGACGAGCAGCGCCAGCATCGAGCCGATGAGCAGCGCACTGACGGTCCGGTTCTTGAAATGCTCCGACATCACGCTGGCACCTCCACATTGCGCACCTGACGCAGCTTGAGAATGGCAAGCACCAGCATCAGGGACAGGGCGCCGATGGCGATCAGCACCAGCGTCAGCGCCGCACCGAGCGGCCAGTTGACGCGGGTCTCGAAACTCTGCCGGATCAGTTCCGATGCCAGCGGCGACGTGCCGCCACCCAGAACCTTCGGCTCGAGAAAGACACCGAGGCTGAGAACGAACACCAGCACCGCACCGGAATAGAGTCCCGGACGTGACAGCGGCAGCGTCACCTCGAAGAAGGTGCGGATGCGCGAGGCACCGGCGTCATAAGATGCCAGCATCAGGTCGCGGTCGATCCTCACCAGAGACAGATAGATCGTGAAGACGGGATAGACCGCGAGGTTGTACACCATGCCGATCATCGTCGCCGTCTCGGTGAACAGCAGGTTCGTCGCCTCCGGCCCGAAGCCGAGATGGGCGAGCAGCCAGTTCAGCACGCCGTTCTTGTCCAGCACCAGGATCCAGCCGAAGGTCTTCAGCACGGCATCCGTCAGGAAGGCAAAGATGATCAGGATCTGGATCTGTGCGTTATATGCCTTGAGGCGGGTCGCCAGCGCATAGGCCGCGGGATAGGCGATGAGCAGGCACAGCACGACGCAAAGGAGCGCCATGCCCACCGTGCGCATCATGATCGTCCAGTAGTGCGGCTTGGAGAAGACCTCCGTCCACACCTTGAGATCCCAGGTCCAGTTGAGGCGATAGAACTGCGTCGTCTGGAAGGACAGGACCGCGGTCATGGCCAGCGGAATGATGAAGAAGACGACCATCACGATCGCCAGCGGCGCGACGGCTGCAATGAGAACCGGATCGTTCCAGGTCTTGGCGTGTGTCGTCATGCCTGCCCCGCCAGAAGGAAAGCCTGCGACGGCTGGAAGCCCACCTGCACGGCCTCACCGACCTCGGCCGGCAGTTGCAGCGAACCGGCAAGATCAACGATCAGCGGCGCATCCCGACCCGCGATACGGACACGATACTGCGTGGACGATCCCTTGATGAAATACTCCTCGACGGTGCCGGCAAGCAGCCATTCGCCTGCCACGGCATCGCCCCGCACCAGCCGCAGGGTTTCCGGACGGACGAGCAGCGAACCCTCGGTGCCGGAGAAGGCGGGCGAGATATTTGGCTCGGCCAGCGTGGCCGGAGCATTGCCGGCGAGCGGGCTCACAATCGTTGCCGATCCGTCGCCGCCCCGAGTCACGGACACCGGCAGGAAATTCGTTTCGCCAATAAAACCGGCGACGAAGGTCTCGACGGGACGGTAATAGATGTCGGACGGCGTGCCGATCTGCACAACACGGCCGCCGCGCATGACGCAGATGCGGTCGGCGAGCATCATCGCCTCTTCCAGATCGTGCGTCACCAGAACGAAGCTCGTGCCGAGTTCCCGGTGCAGCTTCTTCAGCTCCGCCTGCAGCGACTTCTTGAGCTTGGCGTCAAGCGCGCTCATCGGCTCGTCCAGCAGAAGCACGCCGGGGCGCGATACCAGTGCACGCGCCAGCGCCACGCGCTGCTGTTCGCCACCGGAAAGCTGGGCCGGATAACGGTTCAGATATTCCGGCTTGAGATGCATGAGATCGAGCATCGCGCGCACCCGTGTCGCGATCTCGGCCTTGTTCGTCCTGGCAAGCTTCAGCGGAAAGCCGATGTTTTCCGCCACCGTCTTGTGCGGAAACAGCGCCAGCTTCTGGAACACCATGCGGGTCGGCCGCTTGGCCGCGGGCACTCCGGCCATGTCGCGTCCCTCGATGGAGAGCGCGCCTTCGGTCGGGTCCTCGAAACCGGCGAGTATCTTTAGGAGCGTGGTCTTGCCGCAGCCGGACGGTCCGACGAGCGCAACGAACTCACCCTCGGCAATCGAGAGCGAGACACCGTGCAGCGCACGCGCCGTCCCGTAATCCTTGACGATGTTGGCGGCGTGAATGATCGGATTGGCCAAACTTCAGCTTCCCTGTCTCTGGAGCATCTGCGGGTGAAACGATGTTCCCCGAGCTTCTCCATCTCCTTGTTTCTGCGCAATGCCGGACAGCAAGCCGCCGTGGACTTTTCCGGGATTCCGCACTGTATCTCGGGCAAATGGAACGCGACCCGCGACGGCGGACTGCCGCGGGTCGCGACCGTAAGGAGGACTTAGCGCGCAGCAAGCTCTTCCTGCCAGATGGCCAGCATGTCATCGACATTCGGCGCAACGGTGTGGAACTGGCTGTTGTCCCAGGCCGTCCACATGTAGTCCATCTGCAAGGCCTTCTTCTCGGCGTCGGAGAACAGAGCTTCGGCCTTCTGGTTCGGCACGAGGTTGCAGGTCGCTTCCGTGATCGCGAGCTGCTTGGCGACTTCCGGCGAGACGATGTACTTCAGGAAGTCGGCCGCGACCTTGCTGTCCTTGCCGTTCTCGATGAGGCCGGTCGCCTCCATCCAGATGATACCCTGCTTCAGGCCGTTCTTCGGTTCGGGCACGATCGACTGGATATAGTCGTGGCCCTGCAGGCGAAGCGACGAGGTGCAATAGGTGCCGCCGCCGATGAGCGCGCGGAACGAACCGTCGATCAGGCCCTTCTGGGCGACCGCGAGGTCTGCGACGATGGCGCGGGTGTTCTTGAAGGCTGCGCGCAGCACCTTGCGAACTTCATCGAGCGCCGCCTGGTCGAGTTCCTCGTAAGGATTGACGCCGGCATAGAGAGCGAGCGGCATGATCGGCCAATCACCCCAGTCGAGAAGGCAAATCTTGTCCTTGTAGGCGCTGTCGAATACCGGCGCGTAGGACGACCAGCTCTCGAGCTTGTCGAACTTGGTGTTGACGGTCGGGCCGACCCAGCCCCAGCGTGTCGGCAGACCGGTGGTCTTGCCGTCGAACTGCAGCGGCTGGAAGGGCGCGCGGAACTGCGGGTAGAATTCCGCATACTGGTCGGCGAACTCGGCATCGTCGATGTACCGGCAAATGCCGGCAGGTCCCATGCGCGCAATCCACGGGCTGTCGGAGGAAACGAGGTCGAAATCCTTCGACGCACCGGCTGCGAGCTTGGCAAAGCCGCCGGCAGAGTCGGTGATCAGGTCGACCGAGATGGAAACGCCCTTTTCCTTCTGGAAGGGTTCGAGAATGGACGGCGCATTATAGCCTTCCCAGCACATGTAGTTGATGCTGTCGGCCGCCTGTGCGCCGCGCGGCATGCCGAGAAGGCCGCCGCCTGCCGCGGCAAGGCCGAGACCGCCCATGCCCTTGAGCACGGACCGGCGGGAGATTGAGCCCGCGATCAAAGAATTGCCGATGTCTGCTGTTCCTTTTGTCATTGTCCTTTTCCCTCTTTTTTTAAAAATTCGACACTGTGGTCGCTGCCTGTCGGATCTCAGACGATGCCGAGATATCGCCTGATCTCCCATTCGCTGACCTGCTTCTGGTATTCCCTGTATTCGAACCGGCGACCGGTCACGAAACTGTCGACGAAGGCGTCGCCGAAGATCTCCCGCGCGATGACGCTGCGGTCGAGGCGGTCTGCGGCCTGACCGAGATCACTCGGGAAGACGGCATGCGGCTCGGGCGCGGAAAGATAGAAATTCTCGTCGCTCGCCGCCGGCGGCTCGATCTCGTTTCGGATGCCGTGGAGGCCAGCACCCAGACACATGGACAAAGCGAGATACGGATTGGCGTCGGCGGACGGCACGCGGAATTCCACGCGGGTCGCCTCCGGGCTGTCATTGATGATGCGAACGGCCGAGGTGCGGTTCTGCACGCCCCAGTTCGCCGCCGTCGGCGCCCAGGCACCCGGCACCAGCCGCTTGTAGGCATTGACCGTGTGCGAGCACATGGCCAGCATTTCCGGCATCAGCTTCAGCAGGCCGCCGACGAAATGCCGGCCCGTGCGGCTGAGACCATCCGGCGAATCCGGGTCCGAGAACGCCGGATTGCCGTTCCGGTCGCGCATCGAGACATGCAGATGGCCCGACTGGCCCGGGAGATCGGGAGAAAGCTTCGACATGAAGCCGGCCGTCAATCCGTTGCGGGAGAAATAGGCCTTGGCGAAATTCTTGAAGAGCACCGCGTCATCGGGCGACTTGATGCCCTTGGCATAAGTCAGCGGCACTTCGAAACAGCCCGGTCCAAGCTCGGTGTGGATGGCGTCGAGCTTGATCTCCATCGCATTCATCGCCTGCGCCAGCCCGTCCAGCAGCTCGCCATGAAGAGCCGAGGTCTGCAGCGAATAGGTGCGGTTGCCTTGGGCGAAGTTGGTGAGGTCGCGATATTTCTTGGCCTTCAGTGTTTCCGGCGTCTCCGAAAACAGGAAGAACTCGTATTCGAAGGCGGAAGCCACCGAAAAGCCCATGCTGTCGGCCTCGTCCAGAAGACGAAGGCAGAGGTTGCGCGGGGAGCGCTCGCCGAACTCTCCGGAAAAATCCGCGATGCAGAGCGCGGATGCCGGGGAGAAAGGATAGACACGCAGCGTGTCGGTGAAAATCTCGGCGGGGCGGTCGATGAAGGCGCTTTCCGCATAGGTCTTCTCGGCAATATCCCAGAAGTAGAGCACTTCACAGAAAGGATAGCCGGACTTGGCGAGCTTGACCGCCTTGTCGGCCTGGACCAGCTTGTCGCGGAATTCACCTTCCGGATCGATCATGCCGACGTGAACGGACTTGGCGCCCATCTCGGAAAGGGCCGCCTCGAACTCAACCGAATTGTTTCGGGCCTTGTGCATCAGGTTCCTGCCATTATTGTTTTGTCGAACGCTACCGCTCGAAAAGAAGACAAGAAATATCCCGTTAGGGATAGACGGGGCTAAATGTCGGCGCGGAGGGCGTTATCGCAGGGCTGGGAGGTATGGTGAAAAACGAATTTGCACGATGGAATGAAAATGTGGGCGGCTTCATCCGGGCCATCGGAACGCCGGAGCTGCCGCGCAAGCTTTCAGCAGCAATTGCCGACGAAATGCCTTTCGACATCGCCATGGTGTTCGCCTATCAGGGCACAGAGAACCCCGTCTGCCTCTACCATAACCTCGACGAGGAACGGGCGGCGACGGTCATTACCGCCTATGCCAAGGGGCCTTACCTGCTCGACCCGTTCTATCTCGCCGCGATCGATCCGAAGATCACCGGCGTGCGCCACCTGCGCAAGATGGCGCCGGACCAGTTCTACAGCACGGAATATTATCGCCAGCATTATGGCCGCACCCGCATCCGCGACGAGATCGGCATCGTCTGCCGCCCTCCGGGCGCGGGCGCTGTCGTCATCAGCTTCACCCGTCCGGGAGACGCGCCCTTCTTCGGTCGCCGCGATTTCAACGCGATGCGGGCCATAGAACCCGTGGTGCGCGCCGTTATCGAGGAGCATTGGTGCGACGGACGGGCCGCCGGAAGCGACACCGCGAAACGCGCCGCCGAAGACCCGATCAACGAAACGCTCGACGTCATGGCCGATGGCATTCTTACCCGGCGTGAAATCGAAATCACCTCCCTCATCCTGCGCGGCCACTCCAGTCGTTCTATCGCGGAAACGCTGAGCATCGCCGAGGGTACGGTGAAGATCCACCGGAAGAACATCTACCAGAAGCTCGGAGCCTCAAGTCAGTCCGAGCTCTTCTCCATGTTCATCGTGCAGCTGTCAAAACAGTAGCGCGAAGCATTCCGTGCGCCAGCTGTCGCGAAACGCTGGTTTTCGCAGCGTCGAGAAATTCCGCCGCAGGACTATCGCTCCAATTGGGAGATTTGCAAGAATGGAGACCGATATGAAAACCGATTGGAACCTGATCCGGACCATGATGGGCGCAGCGATTGATGCCTGCGAACGGATCGAGGCGACCGGCTGCACTGAACACGACAGGGACGCGACCATCGATGTTGAAGGCCAGAAAGTCAGCGTTCACGATTTTCTTGTGAGCACCTGGACCCTACCGGAAAACATTCGATATCGCATAATCCGGGAGCGCCACGACAAGGCAACAGACCTACCCTATGTGCCGGAAACGGCCCGCATTCTGGTTGCGATGGCACAGGCCGGCGCCGAACTGATCGGGGCTGGCGAACCCGCCCCGGCGGAAGGTGATATCCGAAAAATGATTCAATGGTTTGCCGATCACGCCGCGGCCGGCATCGAACGGGCGATTGCCGATCGTCGCCGCACCGTCGCGTGATTTCAAAGTTACGCGACGGATATATGCGAAAAAGGGGTTTCCATATCTAAGCCGGCACCCGGCGGCGAGCCCGAATGCCTGATCTCTTTTCTCCACTGCGACTGAGGATACCCAATTGCGAAACGGGCGCGGATGCCGCCGATCAGAAATCGACGGTGGCCTTGGGCATGCGCAGCGATTTCTCGGAAATCTCGATGATCGGCTTTGCAGCGGCCTGTTCAGACACCGGAGGAACCCAGCTATCGATGGCCGACGCTGCCGGAGCAGACGCGCTGGCCTGTGTCCCCTGCTGACGGTCATTGCGGGCGAACTCGAGCTGTCCCGTGAGAATGGCGATTTCCGAACGAAGCTGGCGGATCTCGGCCTTGGAGACCTCCGCGCTGCTGCGCAGCTGGCGGATTTCCTCCTGATCGGCGAAGCTGCGCTGGTCGAAATCGCGCTTCATCGTTTCCGCGTCGCGGTCCCGCTTGTTGCGTGCGTTTTCGGCATCGCGCAGGCGCATGGTCATCTCGGCAACCTGCAGTGACATTTCGCGGCGACCCGCTTCGTTTTCCGAGGTGCTGGCGCGAGCGGTTGCAAGCTCCTGCGCCAGACGGTCGGCGCGCAGCGTCGTGGTCGAAAGCTCGGCTTTCGACTGCTTAAGCTCGGCACGCATGCCCTGCATCTCGTCCTCGACCAGCTTGACACGGCCACGAGCGGTCACCAGCAGCTTCTCCACCAGTTCGGCCTTGGAGCTGATCGCTTCATGCCGGGTCGAAAGCTGCGACATTTCCACGGCCATCGCGCTCTGCTGGTTGTCGAGTTCCGACTGCAGGCGCTTGAGCTTTTCCTGGCTGAACGAATCCTCCTGCTTGAGCGTGGTGACCTCGCCGAGCAGATTGCGGGAAATCGTTTCCTGATGCTCCAGCCCGCTCTTCAGCCGGCTCCGCTCTTCCGTGAGGCGGGCGATTTCGCGCGACTGGGCATCGGCCTCGCGGCGCGACGTCTCGATCAGCACCTGATGCTGGGTCCGTTCGGTCTCATACTTCTCGCGCATCATCGCCAGATCGCGGCTGCGCTGGTCTAGATCCTGATGCGCACGGCGCAGGAGCGCCGCCGTTTCGTCATACTGGGCGATGCGTTCATCGAGTTCGCGACAGACGTCATGGAGACGCCGCTGAACGATCTCGAGATCCTGTGAATTTGCATCATAAAGCGCCTGAAGCTTGATCAGCTTTTCGCGGGACTCTTCCGTTTCCGCCCGAAGCTGCGCGTTCTCGGCGCGCAGTTCCTTGGCCTCGGCAAGCGACCGCTGGCTTTCGCCATCGAGCCGGCGGCGGGCCGTGCTTTCATAATCGAGCAGCGATGCAATACGTGCCCGCTCGGCGCGAAGTGCCGCAAGCTCGTTCAGCGCTTCGCCATGAGCCCCGAGCAGCGAGGAAACGCGCTCCTGGAGGAAGCCGAAACCGGAGAGGAGTTCCTCGGACGAAAGGTGGCTCTCCTCGATCACCGAACCGAAAGTCTGGTCGCCGATCTCGCTGCGCCCCTGCGCCGCCTGAGAATAGGAAGCAGCCCCGGATTGTCCATCGCCGATCGATGCGCCACCCACTACAGTTCGTGCCGGCTCGTCGCCCCGGCGGAAAAAGCTCATGACCATCCTGACCCCCAATCCGGTCTAAAGACTTAAAAAACACATTCCGATTGCTTCTGGCAGGCCACCGCATTTACCTGCCGGTCTTTCCCCAATGACGTCTGCGAGGATCAGACAGGGAGTGACATTCGTCAAAGGAAACTTTCGGCCAGCACCGGAGCGTCAGCGGATTCCAACAACTTTCTGGTAATAATTTCCGGTCTCTTATTGATTAAGTTCTAATATATTGATTACGCAGGGCTTTCCGCAACCGTCCGCCTCCCAAAAAAATGCGGGGCGAGCCTTATCTCAGCGCGACAGTTCTTCGCGCTTCAGCGATCGATTCCCGAATCGCCAGGGACAGGATCGAGACGATTTCCCCAAGCTCTTCCTCGCTCGCATTATAGGGCGGCGCAAGAATGACGGTATCGCCCGCCGTCCCTCCGACATTGCCCGTGCAGGGATAGCAGATAAGCCCCGCCTCGAAGGCGCGACGACCGATCGCGGCATGCAGGCTGGCATAGGAGGGAAAAGGCTCCTTGCGGACGGGATCGGCAACCATCTCCAGCCCGATGAAGAACCCTCGCCCGCGAATGTCCCCAACCTCGCCAACGTCGGCAAGTGCCGCGCGCAGCTCCTGTTGCAGGATCGGACCCCTTGTCCGCACCCGGTCGAGCAACCCGTCCCGCGTCACGATCTTCTGGACAGCGACACCAGCCGCACAGGCGGATGTATGCCCGGTAAAGGTATGGCCGGTCATCGCGCCACCATGGGCCGCCATCAGTGTCTCATGAACATGATCGCTGTAGAGAGTGGCGCCGAGCGGCTGGTAACCGGCGGCAAGCCCCTTGGCGATGCTCATGATATCCGGCACCACCCCGTCTTCGGCCAGCGCCCGCCATGTGCCCGTGCGGCCCGAACCGCACATCACCTCGTCGCTGATCAGAAGGACACCGTGGCGACGGCAAACATCCGCGACCGCCTTCGCATAACCTTCCGGAGCCGGCACGACACCGCCGGCAGCGCCCACCACCGGCTCGAAGATGAAGGCCGCGACCTTATCGGCACCGACCTTGAGGATCTCCTCATCGAGTTCGTTCGCGAGATAGGTTACCAGCCCCTCCGCATCCACGCCCTCCGGCAATCTGTAGGCATTGGCACTGGAGACGAAGGAAACATCGAGCAGGCTTCCCTCGAAAGCTTCACGACGCGTCTTGAAATCCGAGACGGAGAGAGCGCCGAGGGTGTTGCCATGCCAGGAACGTCGGCGGGAAATGAAGCGGCGTCGGCTCTTCTCGCCGCGTGCCGTGTGGAACTGCAGCGCGATCTTCAGGCAGGATTCCACTGCTTCCGACCCGCTGGTGACGAAGACGATGTTGCCGAAATGGCCATCCGTGTTGCGGCGGATGATCTCTGTCAGTTCCTCCACTGCATCCGAGGTGAAGAGATAGCGGTAGCCATGCGCCACCCGGTCAAGCTGCGCCTTGACCGCCTCCGTCACTTCCGGGTGCGCATGACCGAGGCAATAGACAGCCGGCCCGCCCGATCCGTCGAGATAACGCTTGCCATTCGCATCGTAGAGATAACTACCCCGCCCGTAGGCGATCTTCGGAAGGGCCTGCACCCCATAGCTGCTGCCGGTGGACGTGGTCCGAGGTGACGACATGGCATTTCCCTTCCGACGGAATCAGGCTGCGGGATCGAGTGAAAGCTACTTGCGGGGAAGTCCGTAAATGTCGAAATCGAAATAAGGTTTCGCCAGATGATCATAGCCGCCATTGGCGAGCAGCGTCGTGATCGCGGCATTGACCTCCCCGGTCAGCGCCTTGTCTTCCTTGCGCAGGCCGGCCCCGACCTTGGTGATCCCTCGTTCCCCGGGTGGCACGTCGGCAAGGATGGCGAGCCCGGAGGCCTGCGGTTCCTTCAGGAACTCGGCTAGCGCCACCTTGTCGGCGAGCACGACATCGACACGTTTTGCGACCAGTTCGTCATTCGCCTCCTCCTGCGTCGGATAGGTACGAATGGTGGCCACATCACCGAACTTGCTACGGACATCAGCGGCATGGGTGGTCGATCCCTGCACGCCGATGGTCTTGCCCTTCATTCCATCTGGCGTCAGCACGAGGACGCTGCCCTTGCTCCCCATGAAGGCGCCCCCCGTCGAATAATAGGGAATAGTGAAATCGATGAGCTTCCTGCGCTCGTCCGTGATCACCATGGAGCTCATGATCATGTCGATCTTCTTCGTCGTCAGCGCCTGAATGAGCTCGTCCCACTCCGTATCCACGGTAACGCATTGGATCTTGATCGCAGCGCAGATCGCCATAGACAGGTCGATTTCGAAGCCCTTCCACTTCCCGTCAGGTTCCTTCCAGGTGAAGGGCGGATAAGGCTCGTCGGCGACACCGATTCTCAAGGGCTCGATTGCGAAGGCCGAAGCAGGCAATGTCATGAAAAGGCATGCAGCCAGACCGATGCACAGCAACGACTTCACGAATATTCCCTTTCATTATCTGGCGGAAGCGAGAGATCTTCCGGACACAACGCCCGGCATCCACCGATTGAAAATAAGTTCATGATACAAACCGGTCGCAGCAAAACAAGAGAAATTTAACGATCGTTCAATTTCTCTGATATTCACGGTATTGCACGAGGCGCGGACGCATTAAGGAACACATCGGCCCAGCGCTCGCAAAGCCCGATCGCTTCTTCAGGCGTGAAGATTTCCGGGTTGAGGCACCATTCCAGCCAGAGGCCGTCGAGCATAGCAACGATACCGATCGCCGCAAGCCTGACATCCGGCTCCGGCCAGCCACGCGAAGCAAAGAAGTCCTTCAGCAAGGCCGAAAGCAGGCGACGATATTCGGCATAGGTGCGATCATGCACATCCGTCATTGCCGGAGAATGCTCGATCATTCCCCAGAACACCACCCATGTCCGGAGCGTGCTTTTCTCCATGACGGGCGCAGAAAGCGATGCGCGGAAATAGGCGCTCAGCCTGGCTCGCGGATCATCGCCCGCAGCGGCAACCATGGTTTCGATATTTTCGAGCAGGGCAAGAGACATCGTCTCATAGGCATGCCCCACGAGTTCGTCCTTGCCGC
This sequence comes from Shinella sp., assembly GCA_003248775.1. Taxonomy (GTDB): domain Bacteria; phylum Pseudomonadota; class Alphaproteobacteria; order Rhizobiales; family Rhizobiaceae; genus Allorhizobium. The sequence goes on from QFQX01000032.1 coordinate 50,762, forward strand.
CATAATGATGATTGATGAGGCCGATCGAGATACCGGCCTCCTTGCTGATTTTGCGAATCGAAAGCCCAGCGTGACCTTCCCGGGCGAGGCAGGCAAGCGTCGCCGCGATCAGTGTCCGTCGCCGATCCTCGGGTAACTTGCGTTCGAATTTGCCGAGTTCCGCCATACTGCGAATCGAATTCCATCCACTTGCCAAGGATGTAGCATGTTTACGACCGCCCCGCATGGATGCGCATCGAAATGACGTTTCCAGGCTACAGCATGTCAAGCAAAAGTGTGCAGCGGTTTTGCGGCAACGACATGCGATGAAACAAGGACTTAAAGCGTAGAGAGCGAAGCTGAAAGAT
>QFQX01000033.1 GCA_003248775.1 Shinella sp.
GACCGACCTCAAGCGGTTCAAGGCGCTGACGCTTGGCAAGCCGCTGGTCATGGGGCGCAAGACCTTCGAATCCGTGGGGCAAGCCGCTGCCGGGACCAAACAAGCTTTCGCCAAATAACATCCTGCAACATCTCACGGTCCAGCGTCAGGTCCGCGACGATCTTCTTCAGCCGTGCATTCTCCTCCTCGGGTTGCTTCAGCTTCTTTGTCTCCGGTGGCAACATGCCGGCGTATTTTTTCTTCCAGTTGAAATAGGTGGCCTGGCTGATCCCAGCCTTCCGGCAGATCTCCGCCACCGGCACACCTTCATCACCCTACTTCAAAATGAACGCCTTCTGTGCATCCGAAAACTGCGATGCCTTTATCGTCTTCCGTTCCTTTCCCAGCCGGGAAAATGCACCGGAAAGCTCTAACCAAATCTGGTCCAGTTTGAAGGGTTCAGATCAGATCAGATCAGCGCTACTACCAGCGCTGGCTGCCGCTTGCAGACCGGGTCTTGGCTGGAAAGGTCAAGATAGACAAAAAACGAGGGCGTCAGCATGTGCTGACCTTATGCTGTCTACGTGGTTGACCGAACGTCAATAGCCGAATCCCTAGCTACCGTGCGCATAACTCGGAGCGAAGCTCTCGCCGGGGGGCGTTTCAGAGCTTTGAGGGGACGAACAGTATAACAATCTGTTTTTCTCGTGCGTTGACTTTTTATTTTGGCAACCGTTGTCTCGCTTCTACTGTAATCGAAGCAGCTCCGGAATGACATAGGTTTAGCAAAAGATGTGTGCATGCTGCGCGGCTTGGGGAATGGCAAGGCGGGATACGTTCTGGAAGACTGGAATGCAGCGGAAAATCGAGCTCGGAAGATACCGAGACGCCAGAGGAGGCAATCATGAAACTGGATGGACTGACAAGCGCATACACCACAACGAAATTCCTCTTCTTGTCGAGCGGCTTGGCGCTCTTCACCACGGTGGCGGCGGCGCAGACGGTGACACTGAACAGCCCCGGCGGGCAGGTTCGCGATGGCGGCGACGCAGCCGTATGGGGCCCTGCCGCCAAATCGCTCGGAATCGATCTCCGCGTGGAAACATCGGATGATTCATTCCCCGTGCTGCGCATGGAGGCGGCGTCGAACGCCTCTACCACGGATATTTTCCTCCTGAGCAGCTACAATGCCGAACTGGCCCAGAGGGAAGGGCTGCTCGAGCCCATCGACAAGTCGCAGATTGCGGTGAACGATTTTCTTCCCGGCACGGTCACGGATTATTGCGTGGGCCTCTATGGCTACGCCAACGTGATGAGCTGGAACACGAAGACGTTCGGTCAAAATCCTCCCAAGAACTGGGCGGACTTCTGGAACGTCAAGGACTTCCCCGGAAGTCGCGCCATCCGCTCCATCGGAGACGGAATGGTGGAAGCGGCGCTCATGGCCGACGGTGTCGAGGCCGGCGAGGTCTACAAGGTCCTGAGAACGGAGGAGGGGCTTCAGCGGGCGATAGACAAGCTTGCCGAGTTGAAACCCTCGGTTAAGATCTGGTGGAGCAGCGGTGCGCAGCAAATTCAGTTCATGACCGATGGCGAGATCGATGCTGTCATCGGCTACAACGGACGCATGCAGACCGTGAAGTCGGCGGGCGGTTCGGTCGACTATACCTTCAAGGGCGGGTCATTCAGCTTCGATTGCTTCGCGATTGCGAAGGGTTCGAAGAACAAGGAGGCCGCAATGAAGCTGATCGCGGCGATGTCGACGCCCGAGGCCCATGCCGGCATGACCAAGTTCCACACCTACGGACCGCTGAATCTCAAGGCCTACGACACCGGGTTGATCGCGCCCGAAGTCGAAGCCATCTTGCCGACGAACAAGGCGAATGCGGAGAACCTTCTCGTGATGGACAACGTCTGGTACGCCGACTTCAACGATAAGATGGCGCAGATGTACGAAGACATGATGACCGAATAGGTTGAAGCGATGTCCCGCAATTCCGTGATAAGAGAGAAGCCTGGGCGTGTAGAGGCACGTCCGGCCTGCTCGATACATATCGAAGCTCTGTCCAAGAGCTATGGTTTGCTCCATGCACTGGACAATGTAGATCTGTTCATCGCTTCGGGTGAATTCGTCGCGATGCTCGGACCCTCCGGTTCGGGAAAGAGCACGCTTCTGATGGCAGTGGCGGGCTTCATGCGCCCCGACGGCGGGCGCATTCTACTCGACGGCGAGGATGTTGTCCGGCTGCCCGCCAATCAGCGCGATTTCGGCGTCGTCTTTCAGAATTACGCCCTGTTCCCGCACATGACGGTGTTCGAGAACGTCGCATTTCCGTTACGCCTGCGAAAGGTGGAGCCTGGGGAGCGCCGTGCAAGGGTCGAAGCGGCTCTCGATGTCGTCAAACTCGGGGGGGTCGCGGATCGCCACATCGCCGAGCTGTCGGGTGGCCAGCGCCAGCGTGTCGCTCTCGCCCGGGCGATCGTGTTCGAGCCGAAGGTTCTTCTCATGGATGAACCCCTTTCGGCGCTGGACAAGACGCTGCGCGAGGAAATGCAGATCGAGATCAGGGAACTGCACGACAAGCTGAAGATTACTACGCTTTACGTGACCCACGATCAGCGCGAGGCGCTGACGATCGCCGATCGCGTCGCCGTAATGGACCGCGGCCGGATCGTCCAGATCGATACGCCCCAGGCGATCTACCGCCGGCCCGGCACCGAATTCGTCGCCCGCTTCATCGGCGAGGCCGCGATCATTCCGGCAGGCGGCGTGAAAAACCTGGCGCCGATGGTCTCCGGCGGGCGAAAGCTCGCAATGATCCGCAGCGAGGATTTCCATCTGGCACCCGCCGGCAGTGACGCCGATTGGTGCCAGCTCTCCGGACGCCTGCACAACGCGGTATTCCAGGGCGATAGCTGGCTTCTGCGTGTCCAGCTACCGGACGGGCAGATGATCGACGCGCGCGCTCGCCGTCAGGAGATGGAGGATGGCGAGGGCTTGCGTGTCGGCGCACCCATCACCCTTCATGCCCGGCGTGACGAAATCCATTTGTTGTGAGGGCGCCATGTTGCAAAGCATGACACTGTCGGCGGCGACACCGGACATGCCCAACCGGAAAGGCCTGCAACGGGACGAGCGCATCGAGCGACTTCTGTCTCTGGCGCTTGCCGTGCCGGGGCTTGCGATCGTCGCGCTCTTCGTGCTGCTACCCTGCGGTTGGCTTTTCTACCTGTCGCTTTACGGCGGGGATGGCAGCCTCGGCATGGAAAACTACGAACGCGTCATCAACGGTGCGAGCTACTGGCGAATTTTCCTGACCACGTTCGAGATCAGTCTCCAGACGACTGTCGCCTGCGTGCTGATCGGGGTTCCCTTCGCCTCCTTCATGACCAATCTCCATGCCCGGCAGTCGTCGTTCTTTCTCGCCGCGATCCTGCTGCCGTTCTGGACCTCGATCCTCGTCAGGGCCTATGCGTGGCTCGTGCTGCTGCAGGGCAACGGGTTGATCAACAACGCGCTGGTTGCGACCGGCATCGTCGATCAGCCGCTGCAGCTCGCTTACGGGCAATTCGCAACCGTCCTGGGCATGACCCATGCGATGCTGCCGATCTTCATTCTGCCGGTTCTGGGCGCCATGCGCAGCATAGACCGCGGGCTGATCCGCGCCGCCTCCAGCCTCGGGGCAAGCCGGTCGTACACTTACCGGCGGGTGTTCCTGCCGCTCGCCGCACCGGGAATTCTTGCCGGCGCCATCCTCGTCTTCGTGATGTGCCTGGGCTTCTACATCACGCCGGCAATCGTCGGCGGCGGCAATGTCACCGTCATTTCGATGCGCATCGCCCGAAGCCTGTCCAACTATTCCAACTGGGGAGCTGTCAGCGCGCTGGGTGTGTTGTTGTTGTTTGCGACCGGAGCCCTGTTTGCACTGAGCTACGTCTTCCAGAAACGCCTATTCACACGCCAGAGGGCCTCGCAATGAACGACGGCTTTTCAGAAAGCAGCGCATTCAACGTCCTGAAATGGTCGTTTGCGATCCTCGTCGCGATTTTCATGGCGGCGCCTTCCTTCATCGTCGTGCCGATGTCCTTCTCTTCCGCCGAGATGATGCAATTCCCCCCGGCCGAATATTCGCTGCGCTGGTACAGGAATTTCTTCACTTCGAACATTTGGACTGATGCTGCGAAAGCGTCTCTGACGGCTGCGATCCTCACGATGGCCATTGCAGTCCCCACGGGCACGTTTGCGGCCTATGGCACGATGAAGCTGGGCCGGAAGGTCCGCGTTCTCATCGGTGGCCTGATCGTCCTCCCGGCGCTGATCCCGGTGATCCTGATCTCTATCGGCCTGTTCTTCGTGCTCTCGCGGATCGGCATGGTCGGCACCATGGCGGGTCTGGTCGCCGGCCATGTTTCTCTGGCAATTCCCGTGGTCTATGTCGTGATGACGGCCGCCTTCAGCCAGTTCGACTATTCGCATGAAAAGGCGGCGCGCAGTCTGGGCGCATCCTGGGCGCAGAGCTGGTTACTGGTCGTCCTGCCGCAGATGACCGGCCCCATTGTGGCCAGCGCCGTGCTCGCTTTCGTCACGTCGCTCGACGAAGTGGTGATTGCGATGTTCGTATCGGGCGGCAGCAACGCCACCCTGCCAAAAGTCATGTTCACGGCCCTGCGCGATACGGTCGATCCGACCATCGCAGTGGTCTCCACCGCACTGCTGCTCGTCGCGAGCATCACCGTCGTCGTTGCCGTCCGAAAAGGCAATTACGGCAGGAGGTAAAACCGATACCGCGCCCGCGAGTCAGTGCGCGGGTGCCGGAAGACCTCCTGATAACATGAATAATCCGCCGAACGCAGCGGCCGCCACGCGAGCCGCAACGATATCGGCTTGCCTATAAACGGAAGGAACCCAGATGCTTGTTATGGACGTAATCGCCCAGATGCTGTGGCGTGAAGGCGTAACTCATCTCTTTTGTTATCCCACCAGCCCGGTCATCGAGGCCGCAGCGGCGGCCGGCATCCGCCCCATCCTGTGCCGCCAGGAGCGGGTCGGGGTCGATATGGCGAACGGCTATGCCCGTGCCCTGAACGGCAAGCAGTTCGGCGTCTTTGCCATGCAGCACGGGCCGGGTGCGGAAAACGCCTATTCGGGTGTCGCGACCGCCTTTTCCGACTCTACTCCGGTGCTGCTGCTGCCGCTTGGCCACCGGCGCGAGGTGGCCCAGGTGCCGCCGACCTTCCGCTCCGTGCGCGGTTTCGAAGCGGTAGTGAAGTCCGGCGAGGAGCTTCTGCTGCCCCAGGAGATCGGTAACGTCATGCGCCGCGCCATCGGGCAGTTACGGAACGGCCGGCTCGGCCCGGTGATCGTCGAGTTGCCGGCCGACCTCGTGGAACAGGATGTCGGCGATTTCGACATCGCTTACCGGCCAGTTCGGCCTACCCGTAGCGCGGCGGACCCGCGCGATGTGGAAGACGCAGCGCGGTTGCTGCTCGAGGCTGATTGCCCGGTTATCCAGGCCGGGCAGGGCGTGCTTTATGCCGAAGCGTGGGAGGAGCTGCAGGAGCTTGCCGAACTCGCCGGTATCCCGGTCTTCACGACCGTCGAAGGCAAGAGCGCCTTTCCCGATACGCATCCCCTGTCCCTTGGGACTGCAGGTCTGGTGATGACCGGACACGCACGGCATTTTCTGACGAAAAGCGACCTGACGTTCGCTGTAGGCAGCAGCCTGACACGCCACCTGCTTACCAATCCGGTTCTGCCGCCTGCGACCCGTAAGGTCATTCATCTCACCAGCGACCCGCGCGACCTCTACAAGGCCTACGAAACCGACGTTGCCTTGCTGGGCGATGCCAGGCTTGTGCTGCGTCAGTTGATCGACGCGGTGCGCGACCGGCTGGGAGGCAAGCCGCGCCAGACCACGGTCGCGGCCGAGATCGCCAAGGTCAAGTCCGCCTGGCTCGGCGAGTGGGAGAAAAAGCTGTCGAGCCGGCAGGCTCCGATCACGCCCTATCGCGCCATTTCGGAGTTCCAGCGTGTCATCGATCGCGACGAGACCATCGTAACCCACGATTCCGGCAGCCCGCGCGACCAGATCATGCCCTTCTACGAAACCGCGGTCGCCAATAGCTACATGGGTTGGGGCAAGTCCCATGCGCTCGGCACCGGCCTCGGCCTGATGATCGGCGCGAAGCTGGCAAGGCCGGACAAGTTCTGCGTGAACTTCATGGGCGATGCTGCCTTCGGCATGACCGGGCTCGATTTCGAGACGTCGGTCCGGGTGAACGCTCCGATCTGCACGGTCGTCTTCAACAATTCCGTGATGGCGATCGAGAAGCGGAACATGGAACTGTCGCATTCCCTGTTCCGTACGCGCGACATCGGCGGCAGCTACGCCAATCTTGCCCGTGACCTGGGAGGATGGGCTGAACGTGTGGAGGATCCTGAGGAGATCGGAAACGCCTTCCGCAGGGCAAAGGAGCGCAACGACGCGGGAGAGTCTGCCCTTGTCGAAATCATCACGAGCGAGGAGACAGAGTTTTCCCATCGCCGCGTGACTTTCGAGCGATAGAGGCGGGTAGCAATGAGCCGGATCGACGCATGTCACGATCAGGACGACCTGCGCCGGCTGGCACGGCGCAGGCTGCCGAAAGGCATTTTCGAGTTCATCGATCGCGGCAACGAAGATGAAATCGCCGCATCGGAGAACGTTCGGGCCTTCCGGCGCATAAAGTTGTTGCCGCGCGTGCTGGTGGACGTCTCTGCGCGCAGCACACGGACCACGCTTCTTGGAAGCGAGGCGGCGATGCCGGTCGCTGTCGCGCCAACCGGCGCGGCGGGCCTTGTGTGGCACGAGGGCGAACTGGCGATGGCCCGCGCCGCCGCCGCCGCTGGCGTGCCCTTCACGCTGGCCAGCGGCTCGATGACGGCGATGGAGAAGATCGTCCGGATCGAAGGCATCGTCCCCTGGTTTCAGTGCTATGTCTGGCAGGATAGGAACCTCACCTTCGAACTGATCGACCGCGCACGTAAACTTGGCTTCAGGGCGCTGTTCATCACTGTCGACAATCCAGTTCTGTCCATGCGCGCCTACAATGCGCGCAACGGCTTCGGTCTGCCCTACGTTCTGAACCTGAGATCCTCCATCGACGTCTTGAACCGTCCGGGATGGTTGCTCGGCGTGCTGGCGCGCTATCTGGTCGGCGGCGGCATGCCCCGCTACGTCAACTATCCCGCGTCCTATCAGTCGGCCATCACCACGCCCACCTTATCGCCGCGGATGCTGGCGGACAGCCTCACGCCGGACGATCTTTGCCGCATACGGGAGCGCTGGCCGGGCAAGCTGGTGGTCAAGGGGGTGCTAAGGCCTGAGGACGCGTTGCGCGCCCGCGGGGTCGGGGCGGACGCGATCGTGGTGTCCAACCACGGCGGCCGCAATCTCGACGCGGCCCCCGCGCCTATCGATGTCGTTTCCGCAATACGCGCAGCCGTCGGCCCGCACATGGAGATCCTTCTGGACAGCGGCGTCCGGCGCGGCGACGACACGCTCAAGGCGCTGGCGCTCGGTGCAAACGGGGTGATGGTCGGCAGGGTTCCGTTGCTTGCAACCGCCGCCGGCGGCGAGCTCGGCGCCCGCAAATCACTGTCGTTCCTGCAATCCGAGCTTGCCGCGGCGATGGCATATGTGGGTGCGATCTCGACGGACCATATCGCCCCCGATTTGATCCTGGGGTCTTCGACGGCCACACGCCATGACTCTAAAATGGAGGAAATCGCATGATCCGGCTTCAGAACATTTTCTACACCGTCCCCGATGTCGAACAGGTCGCGGCGTTCTACCGCGACGCGTTCGGCATGGCCGTCAAATTCCAGGACGGCGAGCGATGGGTTCAGTTCAACCTTGATGGGCGGAACTTTGCCATCGGCGCGCCTTCGGAGGCACCTGAAGGCGCAGTTGGCGCGACTGCGGTCCTTGAGGTCGAAGATATTGACGGCCTGCGTGAAACCATCGTCTCCCATGGCGGGAGGATACTTTCCGAGCGCGACATGGGTAGCCATGGCCGAACGCTGGCTTTCGCGGATCCCGCCGGCAACATCCTCCAGCTCTTCCAGCGCAGCCCCGGCGGATGAGGCTGGCCGAAGCGGAATTCTTGCGCTTCGGGTTCAGGTGGCGTCGAAAATTTCCGGAGGAATGCGTGCGGCGCGCATCGCGGCCATCTCGCTGCGGATCAGCGATGCCAGTTGCTTGACCGGGCGGGGTTGGCTGTCCCGTTTCGGTAGAATAATGGAAATGGCATACTCGACGAGAGGCAGGATCGGCCTGACCACGATCTTCGGATTGGTTATACCGAAGGCGGTGAAAGGATCCACGACCGCCACACCGAGCCCGAGCGCGGCGAGGCTACAAAGCGACTCGGCCGAAAGCGACTCGCACGCCACAATGGGCTGTCGCCCACGTGTGGAAAATTCTCCCTCCACCTTGCGCCAGAGAACGCTGGTGCTACCGAGCGATAGCAACGGGACTTCAGCCAGTTGATCGACGTGAACCGTATCGCTATTCGCAAGCGGGTGGCCCACCGGCAGGACCGCGTAGGCCGGCAGGGTCGGCATAACCTCCACATCGACGCCCGGATGACTTTCGGTGGTGTAGCAAAATCCGATATCCGCCCGTCTATTCGCGACGATTTCGAGCACGGTAGGGGAGGGTGCGTGCTGCAATGACACGCGTGCGTGTGGGAAAAGCTCAAGATATTTGGCAAGCACGGTTGGTAGGAACCGGGTGGTTGTCGCCAGCATTCCAGCTACGCGCAACGTCCCGCGCTTGGCTTCGCGCACGAAGCCTGCGACCTCAATGATCCGGTCGAGACCAGCGAACTGTGCTTCAATTTCCTTGAACAGCACGTCGGCCTCCGGCGTCGCCTCCACTGAGTTTCCTTTTCGAATGAACAGCGGCAAATTGATGTTGCCCTCGAAATCGCGGATGGACCGGCTGACAGCCGGTTGTGTCAGGCCGAGAAGATCGGCTGCGCCCGACATGGAGCCGGTGAGCATGACCGCCTGAAATGCTTCGATTTGCCGGAAGGTAATTTTTCGCATTTCCGAGACCTCAGTATAACAAACATGCATGCCTGCGCTTCCCCTTTTAATTTGAATTCGCTGCCGTGCAACCTCATTCTCACAAACGGGAAATGAGCGGTCGATCTCGGAAAAGACCGGAAGAACGAACGGGAGATGGACAAATGCCAGGCCGGCCACATACCGAACACAGCGCGCGGGAAAGCCACGGGTTCGATGCGAGCAATCGCGGTGCCCGCGAGGTTGCCGAGGATTTTCGCCTCGCCATGCGCAACCTTGCCGGCGCAGTAACGGCAGTGACGGTTCGCGACGGGCGCGAGATTCTTGGTATCGCCGCCACATCCGTCACCTCGCTCTCGATGAGCCCGCCGTCCCTCGTCGTCAGTGTCCGGTCGGACTCCAGCATCATGGAGGCGCTTAGGGCGGAAGGCCGGTTTACGGTTCATCTGCTCAATCACGATCAGAAGCAGGTTGCCGACGCGTTTGCCGGCAGGCTGGGGACAGAAGGACGCGCAGGCCGCGTGGCTTGGGACAAGCCTGCCCCGCAGGGCGACCGGATCGCCGGTGCCGCCTTTCATGTGGACTGCCTGATCCATCAACTGATCCCGGTGTTTTCGCATGTGCTGGTCGTGGGCGAGGTTCTGGCTGTGCAGGCGGGTGCCTCTGCCTCGCCACTCGTCTACTTCGGCGGCGCCTATCACACCCTGGCGCCCCTTCACATGTGATCCGGAACCTCCGGGACGTCTTCATCAGGAGAATTTCAGTTGAGCATACAATACGAGAAACACGGAAAGGTCGCGGTATTCACCATCGACAATCCGAAGGTGAACGCGTTTACGCCGCAGATGCACAAGCAGCTTCACGATTATCTGTTGGAGTTCCAGGCGGACCAGTCCGTCCATGCCGGCATCATGACGGGCGCGGGCGACCGATGCTTCTCGGGTGGCGACGACATCAAGAAGCCATATCTGAGGGAGTCGAACGAGGCGACGCTGAATGCGCATTTCTGGCCCTCGACGGAGGAGGATGCGGAGTATCGTCCCGGCTGGGACCGCGAGTGGAAGCGGCTCGAACGCAACAAGCCGATCATCGGCGCCATCAACGGCCACGCCATCGGCATGGGCTTCATCATGGTCACGAACTGCACCGACCTGCGCATTGCTGTTCCGGAGGCGACCTTCGGCCTGCCGGAAATAGCCTATGGCATGGGTGGTGCGGGTGGGACGAGCCAGATCGTCCAGCATCTTCCCCAGGCGGTGGCCAGATGGATGATCCTGACCGGGGAGCCGCTGACGGCCGAACAGGCGCTGAAGCACGACCTCATCAACGAAATCGTTCCGCGTGAGAGGCTAATGGAGCGGACGATGGAAGTTGCGGAAAAGATCGCATCGCATCCGCCGATTGCCGTTAGGGTCGAGATGGAACTGCTCCGGCGCAGTTTCGACATGAACCGCAGCGACATGGCGGCCTTCACCCAGCATCTCTACCGCTTGCAGCGAGCCGCCTATCTCAGCGCGGCCGGTACCAAGGCGGCACCCCTTTCCACGGAAAGCCCGGCAAAATGAAAAACCGGACGTCAACCTTTTCGACAAAAAGCCAATCACTATGACCAGGCAATATCTGAACAGCTATTTCGCGCAGAAAGCGGCATTCGAAGTCTCGCCGCTGCCTGAAAACATGGGCGAATTCGTTCGCGAGCGCGCGCAAACCATGCAGGGCGCGCTCGTGGGAAACTGGTTCGAGGAGGGGGAAACCCTCTCCTATCGCGCTTTTGACGAGCAGGCCGACCTGCTGGCCGCGAGCCTTTTGAAGCGCGGGGTTCGCAAGGGCACCCATGTCGCGGTGATGCTTCCGAACGTCGCCGCCTATCCGGTCGCATGGATCGCCATCGGCCGCATCGGCGCCATCATGGTGCCGGTCAACACGGCCTATACGTCGGACGAGATGCATTTTGTCCTGTCGGATTCCGACAGCCAGTTCCTGATCATCGACAGGTCGCTCCTGAGCATTTACGAGGGAATCGACAAACCGCTTCCGCTTTTGTCCCGCGAGCGCGTTTTCGTGCGCGATGCGGCTCAGACGGGATACGCGGACCTTGCCGGCCTCATTGCGGAGGGGACGCTTCCCTTCGTCGCTCCTTCGCCTGTCGTCCGCGATGATCTGCTATGCATTCAGTACACCTCCGGCACCACAGGCTTTCCCAAGGGCTGCATGCTGACGCATGACTACTGGCTTATCATCAGCCATTATGCGGCCGAGTTTCGTCACGTCGAGGGAAGGCCGATTGAGAGAACGCTGATCTGGGCGCCGTTCTTCTACATGGACGGAATGTGGCAGTTCCTGATGGCGGTGAGGCTGGGCGCGACAGTGCACATGCCGAAGCGTCTCAGCCTGACGAAGTTCGTCGGCTGGCTGAAGGAATACAAGATCAATTTCTGCAATTTCCCCGAGGTCGCTTATCGCAATCTGCCGCCGGACATTTCGCCGGAAGACCTGTCACTGGTCTATATCGGCGCCTACAGTTGGCAGCCGCAGAACCGGCGCGAAGTGCAGGAGCGGTTCAACCTCGTCGCCCGCGAAGCCTTCGGCATGACGGAGAACGGCAGTTGCACGATCATTCCCACCGAGGCCGTTGAGAAGTCCTGGATCACGACTGTCGGCATCGAAGCACCGTTCCGCAGGCTCCGCATAGTCGATGACGAGGGCAACGATGTCCCGGACGGCGAAGTGGGAGAACTGTGGGTCGCCGGACGCGGCATCCTGTGGGGGTACTACAAGCGTCCCGAGGCGAACGGCGAGTCATTCAGGGGCGAGTGGTTCAGGACCGGCGACCTTTTCCGCCGCGATGCCGATGGCTTCTACCACATCGTCGGACGCATAAAGGACATGATCAAGCGCTCGGGCGAGAATATCGCCGCTCAGGAGGTCGAAGCCGTATTACGGCAGGCCGATGGGGTCTCCGAGGCGGCGGTGATCGCGGTGCCGGACGAACTGCGCAAGGAAGAGGTCAAGGCCTACCTTCTTCTGCGCGAGGGCGCGACGCCGGAGACGGTGACGCCGGAATCGGTGCTCGAGCATTGCCGCAAGAGCCTCGCCGCCTTCAAGATTCCCCGTTACATCACCTATGTCGACGAGTTTCCGCGTACGCCGAGCCGCAAGATCCGCAAGTCGGAACTGCTCAAGGCGCCCGGCGACTTGCGGAGCGGTGCCTGGGACAGGGAGAGCGGAACATGGCGGTAAGGCCGGCCGCGCACTGGCCTTTCTGCAAGGATAGAACATGACATCGGACTAGACATCGAGGCTAAGTTCGCGTTCTAGGCGCCGGCCGCGCGACTGCCGGCTTTAGTGCGAAAGTCAGACTGCAATCGGGGAGCGATCATGAGCGACATTTTTCCGATACCGGAAGCGGTACGGCAATTCATCGGAGCCGGAGAGAAGCGGCTGCTGATCGACGGCAAATGGCAGAGTGCTCAGTCGGGCGAGACTTTCGAGACCTTCAATCCCGCGACCGGCGAACTGCTCGCTGTGATTTCCAAAGGCGGGGAGGCGGATGTCGATCTCGCCGTGGCGGCGGCCAGGCGCGCGTTCGAAGGGCCGTGGTCGCGTGTCACGCCTGCAGGGCGTCAGGCTTTTCTTCTTCGCCTCGCCGACCTCTTTGAAAAGCATTTCGAGGAACTCGCGCTTCTCGCGACGATGGAAATGGGGGTTCCCATCACCCGTCAGCTTGCCTATGGAAGCCGCGTCGGTGCGTTTCTTCGTTTCTACGCCGCACAGGCGGTGAACATCACCGGCGAGACGATCCAGAACTCGCAGGGTCCGGAATATTCTACCCATACCATACGCGAGCCGATCGGCGTCATCGGCGCCATCACGCCGTGGAACGGGCCGATCCCGTCGGTGCTCTGGAAGCTTGCGCCGGTACTGGCATCGGGGTGCACGATGGTGCTCAAGCCCGCCGAGGATGCACCGCTGTCGCCGCTTCGGATCGCCGAACTGGTGCTGGAGGCCGGTGTGCCGCCGGGCGTTGTCAACGTGGTGAACGGGCCGGGTTCTACGGCCGGGTCGCGACTGACGGAGCATCCCGATGTCGACAAGATCGCCTTCACCGGCAGCACGGCGACAGCGCAACGTATCATTCGCGCTTCGGCCGGCAACATGAAGCAGCTTTCCCTGGAACTGGGAGGCAAGTCGCCCAATATCGTCTTCGCCGATTCCGATCTGGAGGCTGCGGCGGCCGGCGCGGCCACGGCGATCTTTTCCAATACCGGGCAGGTCTGCAGCGCAGGATCGCGTTTGTTCGTCGAGAAGCCGATCTATGAGGAATTCCTGGAGCGGGTCGTCGCCCATGCTAAAGCCCTTAAAGTCGGCAACGGTCTCGACCGTACCACCCAGCTCGGTCCCGTCGTATCCGAAACGCAGATGAACCGCGTCCGGTCGTATATGACCTCCGGGCAGCAACAGGGCGCACGCCTGCTGCTCGGTGGCGAGCGGCTCAGCGGCGAGGGGTACCATCAGGGCTACTTCCTGCCGCCGACCATCTTCGCCGATGTCCGCGACGACATGGCGGTCGCGACCGACGAGATTTTCGGCCCGGTCCTCAGCGCGTTCAGCTTCGAGACGGCCGATGAGGTGGTGGCGCGTGCCAACAGCACGCGATACGGGCTAGGCGGCGGCGTCTGGACGCGTGACGTGAGCAAGGTGGCGAATATGTCGCGCCGGCTGCGCGCGGGCGTCGTCTGGGTGAACTGCTACAACGTGTTCGACCCCGCGGTGCCTTTCGGCGGCTACCGGATGAGCGGATACGGCCGTGAACTGGGCCGGCACCATCTCGATGAGTACACAAACATCAAGTCGGTCTGGGTTAAGTCCTGACCGCAGCAGCACTGTGTCGCGCCTTTCGAGGGCGGCTGGAGGAAGACAGGGAGACTGGAATGGATATGACCCATCTGCGCCACGGCGTTTTCATGGCGCCTTTTCATGCGACGCGGGAAAACCCGACTGCCGCCATGCACCGTGATTTCGAGCTCGTCGAATGGCTGGACAGGCTGGGCTTCGATGAAGCCTGGTTCGGGGAGCACCATTCCGGAGGCTACGAGACGATCGCTTCGCCGGAGCTTTTCATCGCTGCTGCCGCCGAGCGTACGAGCCGCATACGCCTTGGAACGGGGGTGATCACGCTGCCCTATCACAATCCGCTGATGGTTGCGAACCGGATCGTCCAGCTCGATCACCAGACCCGCGGGCGCATCATGTTCGGTGTCGGGCCGGGGCTGCTCGTGACCGACCAGCGCATGCTGGGCATCGATCCACAGAAGTCGCGTGAGCGCATGGAAGAGGCGCTCGGTGTCATCATCCGCCTGCTGCAAGGCGAGATCGTAACACACAAGTCGGACTGGTTCGAGCTGAAGGACGCGCAGCTGCACCTGCTTCCCTACCAACGCCCCTATCCAGAAATCGCCGTGCCAAGCGCCGTGTCGCCATCGGGCGCGCGTGCCGCCGGCAAGTTCGGGGCTTCGATGCTTTGCGTTGCGGCCGGCGACCAGGCGGGATACGATTCGCTCCGGACCAACTGGGAGATCGCCAACGACGTGGCCGCCAAGAACGGCCGGACGATCGACCCGAAGACGGTGCGCCTGGTGACCTCGATGCACATCGCCGAGACCCGGGAACAGGCCCGCAAGAACGTCGAGTTCGGCCTGCGCGACTATGTCTACTACCGCAACAGCGTCACGCCCGGCGCTTTCCGTGAAGATGGCGACCTGGTCGAACACATCAACAACCCGAAGGGCGACAGCAGCGCGTTCTTCGCCGGCAGCAGTTCGGTCATCGGCACGCCGGACGATGCGATCGCCCTCATCGATCGTCTGATCGAGCGGCAGGGCGTCTTCGGCACGGTCCTGCAGCTGGGCCACAACTGGGCCGATTTCGAAGCGACCAAAAAATCCTGGGATCTCTACATGCGTTATGTGGTCCCGCATTTCAACAAGGCGAACGCCAACCGCCAGGCCTCGCTGGATCGGATGCGGGCCGGTGCCGAAGAGAACGAGCGTCAGCGGAGCCAAGCGGTCAATGCGCTGATCGAGAAGCACAAGGCCGAGACGAAGAGCTGATTTCGGGCCGTGAATACCTACGCCTTAGGGAGAAGGAAATGAGCATGACGCTGGCGGGCGAAGAATTCGATTACATCGTCATCGGTGCGGGCTCCGCCGGAGCGGTCGTCGCCAACCGGCTGAGTGAGGATGCCGGGGTCACGGTCGCCTTGCTGGAGGCTGGGCCGAAGGACCGGAACATTCTGTTTCGTGTTCCCTTGTTCCACCCGTATCTCTACACCGATGCCCGCTTCAACTGGATGTTCGAGGGCGAACCGGAAGAGGGATTGAACGGCCGCCGATCCTACCAGCCGCGCGGACGCGTACTCGGCGGCACCAGCAGCATCAACGCGATGATCTACATTCGCGGCCAGAAGGCCGATTACGACGGATGGGCGGAGGCGGGTTGCCGTGGATGGAGCTACGAGGACGTGCTGCCCTATTTCCGCAAGGCCGAGAATAACGAGGTCTTGCATGACCGGTTTCACGGCAACGACGGCCCGTTCCATGTTCAGTATCCGGCCTACGAGACGGCGCTGACCCGGGCCGGGCTCCAGGCCTACCAGGAGTTCGGCATCCCGGCCAACTCGGACTTCAACGGCGCGCAGCAGGAAGGGGCCGGCCGTTACCAGATGTCCACGCGCAAAGGCGTGCGCCAGAATACCTCGCAGGCCTACCTGAAGCCGGTGCGGCATCGCCGAAACCTCTCCGTCAAGACCGAACATGCCGTCAGGCGCGTGCTGATCGAGAACGGGAGGGCTGTGGGCGTCGAGGTGGATGTCGGCGGACAGACCCGCGCCATACGCGCCCGTCGCTGCGTGGTGGTATCGGCAGGCGCTTTCCATTCGCCAACCATTCTGCAGCTGTCGGGTATCGGGCCTTCGCAGCTTCTCGCAGATCGCGGCGTGCCGCTCGTCAACGATTTGCCGGGTGTGGGGCAGAACCTCCAGGATCATTTCTGGTGCACTGTGATGATGGAATGCGCGCAGAAGCTGACGATGAACGACATCATCAACAGCCCGGTCCGCAAGTTGCTGACGGCACTGAACTACGCCCTGCGCCGGCGCGGGCCGCTGACGAGCTGCGGTTCCGTGGTGGGCGCCTTTACCCGTACCGACGACGGACAGGACCGGCCGAACCTCCAGATCCACATGGGAAGCTGGGGCCTGAAGGGCCGGACTATCAAGGGCGTCGAGCCTTATCCGTTTCCTGCCTTCACCTTCAGCCCTGTTCATCTGAACCCGGTTGCACGGGGCACGGTTGCCATCCGTAGCGGCGATTACAGGGATGCTCCACTGATGAAATTCAACTATCTCGGAGACGATGTCGATCTCACGGCAATGCGCAACGCTATCCAGATTGCGCGCAGCCTTGCCCGCCAGCCGGCCCTGAAACCGTTCTTCGTTCGCGAGCTGTCGCCCGGTCCGGACGTGCAGAGCGACGACGAGGTTAATGATTTCATCCGCCAGAACGGTATGCCGAACCTGCATCCGGCCGGCACCTGCCGCATGGGAGAGGACGAGGGCGCGGTGGTCGATAGCCGTCTGCGTGTGCGCGGAATCAAAGGCCTGCGCGTTGCCGACGCCTCCATCATGCCGCGTGTCATTCGTGGCAATACGAGCGCTCCGACCGTAATGATCGGCGAGAAGGCGGCGGATATGATCCGGCAGGACTATCGCTGAAACCCGCAGGTATTAGAAAGAAAAGATCGTGATCAGAGGTCCCCATCACCTGGCTATATCGACGCCCGACTTGGATCGCCTCGTGGCGTTTTATGTCGGGCACCTGGGTTTTGAGCCCGCGTACCGTTTTGCCTGGATGCCGGGCGCCAGTCCCGTTGCGGACGAGGGCATGGGCCTGAAGGGGTCGGGCTGCCGGATAGAAATCCTCAGGAAGGATGATTTCTATATGGAGCTCTTCGAGTTCGAGGCTCCCAGTCCGCAGCCGATCGTTCCCGGTCGTGGCGTTCACGAATACGGCTACACGCACCTCTGCCTCTATAGCGACGATCTGGAAGCCGATTACTCGAGGCTTCGCGAAGCCGGCGTCGTTTTCCATTCGCAACCGATCGATCGCGGCATACACAAATTCGTCTATTTGCTCGATCCCGACGGGAACGCGATCGAGCTGTTGGAAATCACCGCCGAAGAACATCCTTTCGGCCGCCGACAATAGTCAACCGCGGACGTGGCGGGCTTCGGTCAGTAGGCCCTGCCGCCCGCTGGGATTTCCGGCCGCAAATTCGGCCCTTGCGCGATACCTGGCAGGTGCCCGGTCGAGGCTGGAGGGCGCGCCGGCGCATAGCGTTGGACTCTACCGCAAGCGCGGTGTTTGCAAGATTTTTCGCACTATATTCGATTTATTTTCATTAAAATGGTCGCCTCCACGCCGGTTCTTTCGTCGAATTCTGCGATTTTTTGCTGAATATTATGCTTCTCAGAGGATTTTTGTCGGCGTTGCCCTAGTCTATTGCTATTCGAATTTATTCGAATTAATATTGTGCCGACGTCGAGGTGAGAGTCTTCTGCATAGCCAGCGGCGGCATCATGTCCCAGCAAAGATCGTCCCTCAAAAACGGTGAGGAGAAGTTCGTGACGCAGATGAGCGCACCAGATTCCAGGGCCTGGAATGTCGCCGTGCCCGCGGAAATGGGACTGCTGTCGCAGCCCTCCTTCATCGAGCACTATTCGGGCACGTTCTCGGGCAGGGAGGCACTCCGAAGCGGATCCGAAATGATCCTGCGATTCCCATTTCCCTTCGACGCCGACGCCTACATACCCTCCGTTAATGTCGAGCCGCACGACCGCACCGGCGAAACCGCTGCGCTTCATGCAATCTTCGATGTTGATGCGCATTATCCGGCCAGCGTTGCGAACCGGGCCGCCATTCTTCACCGCGATCCGGCTCGATATCAATCGAAGCCTTACATGATGGACGCGCAATGGGAGGCGATGATCTACATGATGGAAAATCTCGCTCGGGATTTTCCTGACCATTTCGCTTTCCGTCATCTTGACGGGAAGTGTCGCTGGATCAATCGCCTTTTGCATATCGACAAGATCTTCGAGATCGGTAACGCAAATTCGCTGCCTTTCGAGCCCTTTGAATACATCACGCGCCAGGTGCAGGGTGACTTCATGATCCTCGATCAGCGGGAAGATACGCTGTGGCTCGATGTCGGTATCGTGACTGAAGGGGGCGGCTGGTCTTTCGATTTCATATTCGGCATGGACTGGCGCGGCATTCATGGTCCGGTCAGAGGAGAGCGTGAAAGGCGGATCGTCGAGCGTGCGCTGCGTATGACGCTCAGTCTCGGCAGCGATGCTCCGCAGAGGCGAGTCAATTGGTTCCTGACTGTCACACCGCGGATGGATATCGCGATGGAATCCCGGCATCTCTGGGATCCCGGCCTCCCGAAGGTTTCGAAGGAGAACGTCGCTGACGACGTATATTTCCGCGTCGAATTGCAGCAATTGCATCGCCTTCCCGCCTCAAATGCGATCATCTTCGTGCTCCGCAACTATATGCTTTCAATCCGGGACCTTGCCCGGATTCCCAAATGGGGCAAGCGTCTGCATCGTGTCCTTCGGGACCTCGACCCCACGCTCGACCGCGCGAAATCGATGAAGGCGCGCCAGGAGGTCGTCGACTGGCTCGCACCCTTCGACGACGGTGCGCCGACGACGCCCGGGCGCGGACCCGACCATGGTGAGACGGCGCGGTGAGCTATTCCCGGACGTTGTCGGAGCGCATCTACAGCTCCACGAGACCCGAATACGGTGCCCTTCGCTGGCAGGCCGCGCGACGACACATTCTTTTGCATGACAGGCATGGTGTGGATGCCATCGCATCGTTTCTGGTGGAGCGTCCCCCCACTTGTGCCGAGATCGAAATCATGTCATCGGCTGGCGATGAATCGGCGTCACGCCTTGCCTCATATGCGGGCCCTGCCGCGGAAATCGTGTGTCTTCCTCAGCCGCAGATCTTTGACGCGCTGGCATTTCGCCTCGCATCAGCGGAGACGGGAATCAGGTTATGTGTCTGCGGGACGCAGGCATTTCTGTCGCGGGTCGAGCGTACCGCATTCCGGTGCCGCTTCCCCAGGGAGTATTTTACCGGGCAGGTTGCCGGCCCCAGCGAGTGGGATATTCAGTGCGCCTACTGCAAGACAATTTATCCCGACGTGACGCACAGGATCGCACGATGCGACGTGTGTGAAGTTGATCTCCTGGTGCGCAATCACTACTCGATCGCGTACGGAGCCTATCAGGCGGTGTTCGTGAGCCCGGAAGATTCCATGTTCCTGGAAGCGCGACAGTCGGAGCTTGTCCAGGATGGAAGGTAACCTGATCGAGACCGAAGTGACCGACCTCTCGCCGGCCGGGGAGGGCATAAGGATAGTCACGCTATCGGCGGTCACCAGCCGGCCGCTGCCCCGCTATTCGCCTGGCGCTCACATCACCTTGCATCTTCGAGATGGCGATTTGGTCCGGCGTAACTCTTACACGCTGATCGGTCCTGCAGAAGCGGCGCATCAATATCGAATAGCCGTTCAGTTGCAAAACGCCGGGCGGGGAGGGTCGCGCTTCATCCATGAGCGCCTCGCGGTCGGGGAACGCGTGGCCGTCGCCCATCCGCTCAACCTGTTCAGCCTTCACCGATTGGCGAGCAGGCATATCTTCGTTGCAGGGGGAATAGGGATCACGCCGTTCATGACGTTGATCCCGGAAGCGATCCGGCAAAACAAGCCGTTCGAGTTGCACTATGCATTCCGCCGGAAAGAAGCTGCCGCCTTCGCCACCGATCTGAAAGAGCGATATGCAGGCCGAACAAGAACCTATGAAGGAGCCCGAGGGCAACGCATTGATCTGATCCGCCTCATGGAGGGTCAGCCGGCGGGAACGCATATTTATGTTTGCGGACCCTCATCGTTGGTGGATGCGGCGTCGCACATCGTTGCAGAAGGCGTGTGGCCGCGATCGCGCTTCCATTTCGAGCGCTTCAAGGCAAATTTCTCCGGCCCGGCATTCTCGGCGCGGCTTCGGTCGACGGGGGAGACCATCTCCGTAGGAAACGAGCAGAGCCTTCTGGATTGCCTGGAGGATGCCGGGCACAGGCTGCCCTATATGTGCCGCACCGGATTTTGCGGGCGTTGCAAGATGGGGGTGGAGGCCACCGGCGGGAAGATCGTTCACAACGATCAGGTCATGGATGAGGAGGAAAGGAACACCGGGCGCTGCATCATACCCTGCGTATCGCGGTTCGAAGGCGCAGAACTGATTTTGGAACTATGATTCGGCCTGTTCCGGGACCTGCCGGCGCGCGATGAACTCGGGCAGGAAACAGCGCAGATAGGCCGTTGTTGCTCTTGTTCCTTCCTCGAGCGCTTCCATGGTCACGCACCGGTACTGGCTGTAGGCAAGCGCCCAAATTCCGTCGTTCAGCGCCACCGAATTCGAAATCTTCGCGATCCAGTCCGGCACATGGGGCATTTCGAAATAACGATCCATCAATTGCGCACGCGCTTCGGCGATCTGCACGATGCTGGCCATATCGCGCCGCCTGACTTCGGCATTGATGGTTGCACCGAGGAAAAGCTTCATGCTTGACGGGTTGCTATTGTAGAATTCCATCGCGCTGCGGAGGCGGTAGGCGACAAGCTCTTGCCAGGTCGCCGGTGGCGGTTCGATCGGCCGCCGGCCGGATTCGATGATCTTGCCGAAGTAAACCCCGGCCAGTTCGATGAGGGCGGCCTCCTTGTTCGGGAAAAAATGATAAATCGACGCGGTCGGAACTCCGGCCCGCTCGGAAATCTGATAGAGGCTTATTTCGCCAACTTCATATTCGCTCAGTAGGCTGTCGGTCGCATCGATGAGCGCTTTCAGGCGTATCTGTCCGTTCTTTCGCCTCGCAGGCTTGCTCGACGCAGTTACAGTCGCGCTCTTCAAGGCACTCGCCTCATAATTTACATGCCAACGAATTCTGATGCACTACGGACCAAGTCTGTTGAAACAAGTATCACGACCATCGCCAGCCAGCAAACTCAGAGATGCGCCTTGCCCTCGGTTCCATCGTACAACGGAACGGTGTATCCCTATCGGACGGCTTGGCGCGTTTGGGTTAACGGCGTATTGGCGCGATCTATGAAGATGAGGGAACGCTCGTCCGTGGGCTGGGAGAAGGCCCGCCGAGAGATCTGAGACCGTCTGCTCGCTCGAACGAAGCCAGCGGCTTGCCAGACGACTTGTTCTTGCTGATCGAACGCGGTCGACTTACCGACCGGGCTTCCAATATGTCCATTGGCCCAGCTTCAGGAGGCTATTTGGCTGCAGAAGGACGGGTTGCCACACGTTCAAACCACGATTTGAGTTTTGCGTGTTCCGGGGCAATGGGTAGCGATGCGCGTTGAATCGCGAAATCGACGAAGCAGTAGAGGAAGATGTCCGCCAGACTGAACTGGTCTCCGGCGATATAGTCCCGTCCGGCTATTTGGTTCTCTATCCAGGCTGCGCCTTCGCTTGCGATCACCTTCATTTCGTCTGCCACTTGCGGAAGACAATGGACACGGTCGGTGAAGAGCGCCAGTCCGGGGCCGTATCGGAACGCGGCGGTGACCGGCTGGTTGAAGCTCAGGTCGACGCGGCGCGTCCACATGCGCACGGTCGCCCGTTGCACCGGATCGTCGCCGATCAGGCGCGGGCCGGCGGCAGTCTCGTCCAGGTACTCGCATATCGCCACGGTTTCCGCGATAATCTCGCCGGGCGAAATCTCCAGCACCGGAAGCTGGCCGGCAGGGTTGAGTTTAAGGAAAGGCTCCCGACGGTTTTCGCCGCCGACGAGATCCACGTGGCAGACTTCGGGTTCAATGCCTTTCTCGGCGCAGAACATGCGAACGATCCGCGGATTAGGTCCGATCGAGGTGTAGAGCTTCACTGAAAATTCTTCCCCGCGCTTGCGGTCCTAAGTCCGGCGGTAATTGACGGTTGCTTTCGTAGAGAGTCCATTCGATCGCGTTGCGCACCAGTCGGCGATAGTTTTCGTCCGCATAGGTGTGTGGAAAGTGCCCCGGCTGGATGTAGGCGACCGCGCTGTTGCCGCTTCGTTTCGTCCAGGCGACGACGTTGCTGCCATCCGGCCTCTGCCAGCCCCGGTTCGACCGGCGCTCGCCTGTCATCGCCAGTCTCAGCGAGTAGAGGTTGCGGTCGGTATAGGCGACGTCGGAGCGGGCGAGGGGCGTGATTCTGTCTTCGAAGACTTCCATGAGATAGGCTTCGTCGATCAGGGTGAATTGAGGCGGCAGGCCTGCAAACAGGGGATGCGACGGGTCTTCGGCGGTGATCGTCATGGAGATGTCGGCGCGTGTGCCGCCGTCCATCACCGCCTGGCCGCGAACTTCTCCCGGAAAATGGAGGAGGATTCCGCCGAGCGCCTCGGCATAGTCCGGCCAGGAGGTCCAGGCCGCGATTGCGTGATGGAGGGCGACGATCGGCACGCCGGTATCAAGCAGGCCCCTGAACCCCTCCTGGAATTCGGCGGACGGCGCGACTTCGTAGCCCGGCCCGGTCCACGGATTACCGCCCGGCATGTCGTAGAGCACGATCGCATCGACATCGCGCATCGCCTGCGGATTGAGCAGCCGCTCGGCAAGCGGGTGCTCAATCAGGAAACACTCCATGTTCTCGAAACTCTCGAACATGGCCATGAGCGCCGTGCGGTCATAGGTGTGGCCGTTGCCGACGACGGCTATGCGCGGCCGGACCTCGTAATCCAGAAATCCCATCGATGCGTCCCCATAGCGTCAAGCGTAGTTGATGGCGAAGCTCACTTCGGGATCGTAGTGGGCGTCCCAGTATCCCTTCCAGAGCGCTTTACTGATGGGGCCGACCTCGCCGTTGCCTACGGGTTGTCCGTCGAGCGTGGTAATGGGCATGACGCCACCAGCCGTGGTGACGAAGAGGATTTCGTCGCAGTGGTAGGCGAGCTCAACGGGTATGTCGTCGAGGACAAAGGAGTAGCCGAGCTTTTCTGCCACTGCGAGTACCGATTTGCGGGTCACGCCTTCGAGTACGCCTTTTTTCGGCGTGTACAGCTTGCCGTCCTTGATCAGGATGACGTTGAAACCCGAGCCCTCCGTCAGGTTCGCATCACCGTCGGTGAGGATCGGGTACATCGCGCCACGGTCGCGGGCTTCCAGCAGGCCGCGGGTGAAGTCGCCCCATTGCAGGTTCTTGACGGTCGGGTCGATCGCGCCCGGAGGCACGCGGCGAACGGTACGGGTTATAACCGCGCTGCCGCCCGTTTTCTGGGTTTCCTCGTTCATCACCCACACGTAGGGCATGACCATGAGGTAGCAGAAATTCTCGCACTCTTCGGGCGCATACTGCCTGACGAAACGCAGGCCGCGGGTGACGATCATCATCACGTAGGCGTCGCGGATGCCGCTTTTGGCGACCATTTCCACGAGTCGGCCGCGAATCTCCTGCCGCGCCAGCGGGCTGTTCAGCCGAAGCTGCGCGCAGCTTTTCTCGAAACGCTCCAGATGGTCATCGAGCCTGAAGAACCTGCCGTCCCAGACCGCAGGGACGTCATAGGTCAGGTCCGAGTGCAGGAAACCCTGGTCGAGAATGGGGATGCGGGCCTCGGCGAGGGGGACATATTCTCCCTCGATGTAGGCGATGCCTCGGGCGAACGGATTGTCGCTGGCGGCAAGTTCGTCCAGGCGGTTCCGGTATCCGGCGAAGATGTGGTCGGTATAGGACATGTGAGAGTTCCTTGAAACGGATCGTGGTGGTTCATGCATGATGCCTGTCGCCCGGCCGGAAGGTGGCGGCAGTCCTGATCGCAGCAAGTCTCTTCAGGCCGCTTCGACGCCCGCTGCCACGATGTCGGCGAATGCGAGGTTGGCGGCTTCCAGCGCCTGGTCGATGTCGTCGGCCGTGTGGGCGGCGCAGAGGAACATGTTGTGCTTGGGATGCAGGTAGATCCCGTGTCGCAATGCGGCTACGCAGAAGGCATTGCCGATCCTCAGATCCTGGTCGCCATCGAATAGAACCATGGTCATCTGAGCAGGACCGGTTTGCCGCAGACGGAAGCCGTGGCGGCCGGCGATGCCGTCGAGACCGGCCCGCAGCCGCTGCCCCATCGCTTCCGTATGCGCCAGCGCATCGGTGTCGCGGAGAATCTGGATGGTTCGGACCGCCGCCGCCATGGCGGCGGCGCCATACCAGAAGGACCCGGTTACGAACACCTTGCCGGCGCCCTCCCGGAACCTTTCCGCTCCTGCGACGGCTGCCAGCGGCCAGCCGTTGGCGATCGCCTTGGAGTAGGCGGCCAGATCGGGTTTGACGCCGTAGCGCGCCCAGCTTCCCTTCACGTCGAGACGGAATCCAGCCCGCACGTCGTCGAGGATCAGAGCGGCGCCGGTGCGGTCGCAAATGGCGCGCGCATGCGCCAGAAACGCCTGATTGGGCATCTCCTGGTCCTTGCCGACATCATGGCGGAAGGCTGTGAGCAGGATTCCCGCCAGATCGTCTCCCGCCGCCTCGACGGCAGCATCGAGGCTTGCGGTGTCGTTGAAATCGAAGAGCATGATGTGCGCCCGATCTTCCGCGGTGACGCCGACGAGCGAGGGCGAACACCAGGGAACCGCGCCGTGATAGGCGCCGCGGGCGGCAAGGATCTTGCGACACCCGGTGGTGGCGCGCGCAATGGTGACGCAGGCCGTCGTGGCGTCGGTTCCGTTCTTTTGGAAAAGCGCCCAGTCGGCATGGTCGAGCGTATCGACGAGCAGTTCGGCGAGTTCGACCATTGCTTCCGTCGGGCCGTTGCCGATGTCGCCCCTCTCGATTTGCGCGAATGCGGCCGCATCGACCTCGGAATGGCGATAACCGAGCACGTTGGGTCCCCAGGCGCACATGAAGTCGATGTACTCATTGCCGTCTGCATCCCAGACCCGGCAACCTTCAGAACGCGAGAAGAACTGGGGGTATCCCGGTGCGATCGCCCGGGTTGCCATATGGCCCCAGACGCCGTTCGGCACGACGCGCGCGGCGCGCGCCAGGAGTTCTGTATCTCGGCTGTTGAGCAGTCCAGTCGTCATCTTTCGATCCTTTCCTGGCGGGAGAGGCGTTTCGGCCTCTCCCGAGAGTTCGATCAGTTCGAAATTTCCGCCAAAGGCAGGTTGCAGCAGGCGCTGTAGCGAACGCCCTTGACGGTCGGGCTGTGGGCAAGGATCAGGTCCGGGCTGACCATCGGTATGATAATGCGATCCTTCGCCATCAGATCACCGGCCTCGAACCAGAGTTTGTTCGCTTCTTCCGGCGTGGATGCAGCCAGCGCCTTCTTGGCCAGTTCGCCCGTCTTGGCATTGACGATCGAGGGGTCGGTCGCGCCACCGGCACGTTTGGCCCAGACCGAACCTTCGGCAAGCCCGAAGACGTCGACGTACTGGGATGTGCCAAAGAAGTCCGGGGCGAAGAAGACTGCTGTCAGCGGGATATGATCGCCGTTGGCCGCTTCACGCCAGTTTGCGAACGGCACCGGGGAGAGTTCGACGGTGATGCCGACCTTCGAGAGATCCTGCTGGATCTTCTGCATCATCAAAGAGAAGTCCACGCCATAGACGTTCATGTCGGGATAAATGGACTTCAGCGTGAAGCCATCGCCGGCGCCGGCCTTGGAAAGAAGCTCCTTGGCGCGGTCGGGATTGTATGCCGGGATCTCGTGACCGTCGCCACCCGGGAAGCCCAGCGGGATCGGCGTGGCGATCGGACGCCCGTCTCCGCCGACGGTGAAGTCGATCAGGGATTGCCGGTCGATGGCGATCGAGATCGCTTCGCGGACCTCCGGTGTCAGCTTGACGGTATTGGCTTTTGCGCCGGGCGAGAGCGCGATATAAACGAAGTTGAAGGACGGAACCTTTTCGACGGAGACATTGCTGCCTTCCAGCGTCTTTGCCGTCTCCGGATCGATCTGCATGGCAATGTCGGCGGCGCCGGACTGCAGCATCTGGGCTTGCGCGACGGCGTCCTTGACCTGGCGGAAGACGACTTCGGGTACGAGCGGCGCCTTGCGCCAGTAGTTCTCGTTGCGCTTCAGCCGCAGTTCGGCGTTCGGCTCGTAGGTTGTCAGAACGAATGGACCGCTGCCGGCGGAATTGGCCAGGAACCAGTTCTCCGACTTGTCGTTGTCGGCGGCCGTGGCGTCGGAGAGTGCGCCGTTGGCGATGGCCACGTCGCTGTTGATGACTGCGAGGAAGCCGGCGGCGGCCTGATTGAGGAACTCCGAGTTCGGCGCGGAAAGCTTGACGACGACCGTTTGGTTATCCGGCGTTTCGATCGAGGAGATCGGGTCGGCGAGAAAGGCGCCGTTGCCCTTTATGTTTTTCAGCCGCTCGAACGACCATTTTACATCCTTGGCCTCGACCGACGACCCGTCCGAGAACTTGGCGCTCGGGTCGAGCTTGAAGGTGAACTGCGTTTGCTCCGTATTGACGTCCCAGCTCTTGGCGAGGAGAGGCTGAAGCTTGTTGTCCTTGTCGAGCGTCACGAGTTGTTCGTAGACGGAGGTGTTGTAGATCTGGCAGGTGTCGCACCAGGATCGCGCTGGATCGAGCGAATTGACGTCCATGTCGCGCGCAATCACCAGTGCGCGTTCGGCTGCCGCGACCGGCGAAAGCGATACGCCCAGAGCGCTGGCTGCAAGGGCGAGGAATGCCAGTCTTGATTTCGAAAGTAATCTTGTCATTATTTTAGACCTCCTGTCTACCGGGCTGCGGGGGCCCTGTTCCCACTATTTTTCCGCTATTGCATGCAAGGCTTCGCGCACGTCGGCGGTCGTGGCGAGAGCTGCGCGATTGAGGACCGCCGATACGGTGGGGGCGGCTAGGCCCCCGGTCACGCGCAGGATTTCGTGATCGAGACTGTCGAAGAAGCGCTCCTGGATCTCGGCCGCCCAGGTTGCGCCCATCGAAAGGCCGCGTGCCGTCTGTTCGGCGATGACGACGCGGCCGGTCTTGCCGATCGATGCGCCGATCAGCTCCCAGTCGATGCCGTGATGGTCGAGGTTGCGCAGATCGATGATCTCGGCGTCTATGCTGCTTTCCTCCGCCGCCTTCACCGCATTTTGAACCATCACCGACGTCGCAAGCACCGTACACTCCGACCCCGGCCGGACGATACGGGCCGAGCCGAACGGAATGTGGAATTCGCGATCGCCCTGCGGCACCTCGAATTCCTTCTGGTAGAGCTCTGTGTGCTCGAACACGACGACCGGGTCGTCGCACGCCAGCGCCGAGTTCATGAGGCCGATGTAGTCGAAGGCGTTGGACGGCGAGACGATGCGCCATCCCGGAAACATCGAAAAGAGCGCGGACGGATCGCCCGAATGCTGCGATCCATACCCTGTATGTGGAGAGACGCGGACGCGCATGACCAGCGGCACGGGAAAGCCGTCACCGAACATGTGGCGCACCTTGCCGACGCCGTTGGCGATCTGGTCTGCGGCGGTAAAGCAGAAGTCGCCGAACATGATCTCCACCACGGGGCGCAATCCGTTCAGAGCCGCACCGAGTGCCACGCCGGTAAAGCCGTTTTCGGCGATCGGCATGGCGAGCACGCGTTCCGGCCAGCGCTCGAGGACACCCTTGGTGAAGCCGCTGACGCCGCCGCGCATCTGGTGCACGTCCTCGCCCATGACGATGATGCGCGGATCGCGGGCCATCGCCGCCGCCAGCGTCTCGGACGCGGCGGTGACGAACTTCACCTTCTCGACGGGGCCAGCCCTCATCGCATCATGATCCAGCATGCGCTTGTCGGCAAGTTCGGACAGATCACCCAGCATGCCTTGATCGCGCGTCGACGGGTCGGGCCAGAGGCGGTCGGGTATGCGCAAAGCATTTCCGCCCGGAACCGGTTCGGTCAGGCGCGCTGCCGCAACGGCCACGCGATCGGTCACCAGCGCATCGATACGGGACAATTCCACGTTGGACAGCAGCCCCATGGCGCTCAGGCGTGCTTCGGCGAGGGCTAAGGGGTCCCTTTCGCGCCAGTTGGCCTCTTCCTCTTTGGTCCGATACCCGAAATCGCTGCCGCTACGGCTGCCGGACTGGTGGAAGTGCCGGTAGCAAAGCGCTTCGACCACGACCGGCCCGCCGGTTTCGCGGATGATGCGGCGGGCCTCGACCATGGCTCTGTGGACGGCGACGACATCCATGCCGTCGCATTCGATGGAAGCGATGCCGAGCATGGCCCCGCGCGACGAGAGACGGGTTTCCCTGGTCACGTCGGAAATCCGGGTGGCGACGCCATAGAGATTGTTTTCGATGAAGAAGATGACCGGCAGGGACTGAGCCGCCGCGATGTTCATCGCTTCGTAGGTCGCGCCGTTCTGGGTCGCGCCGTCGCCGAAGAAGGCGACGGAGACCTGATTGCGGCCCAGCAGCTTGTCGGCCAGAGCGTAGCCTGCCGCATGCGGCGGGTTGCCGCCGACGATCGCCGATGTCCCGACCACGCCCGCTTCGGAAAAGCGCATGTGCATGGAGCCGCCGCGGCCGCCGCAATAGCCGGGTGTCAGCCCCATGATCTCGGCCATGAAACGGTGGATCGCATCGTCCATGCCGGGGGTGAAAGAGTCCGTGCGGATGTCGAAGCCTTCCGGCACCGCGGGGTTGATGAGCTTCAGCAGAACCTGATGGTGTGCCCGGTGTGTGCCGTTGATCTTGTCGCCGGTCGCCAGCGCCGACATGGCGCCGACTGCGCCTGCTTCCTGGCCGATACTGGCGTGGGCAGGGCCGTGGATGAGGCCGGCCTTTTCCAGATCGAGGAGCTTTTCCTCGAAACGCCGGATAAGAAGCATCTGACCGTACCAGTGGATCAGGTCCTGCGCGTCTTCCTCACGCCAGTCCGCTTCATCCAGTTCGAGCCGGAACCATGGCGCGGAGGGGGTCAGGGGTGTCTGGCGTACCATTTTGTCCTCGGTGTTCCCACGGATTTGGGAGGGAGTATCGCCCTCCATATCCGTTTATGGAAATAAATTCCGTTTTCTGAAATGGAGACTAAGCCGGCCTCGCCATCGGATGCAACAGAAATTTTCGTGTTGCTGAATTTAGGTGGTGGCGTTCGCCCGCGCAGTCCGCCGTGCCGTCGCTCAAGACAGGCTTTCCGTGCCGCAATACTTTGAAAATTCAGGCATTAATCTCGCAATGCGGTTCCGGCGGGGACGCTTGGACATCATTTCAGGTTGGGGGTGGACGGTTTCAGCCGCCACGAGCATGGGTGGCGGCATTCCCGCGAGGGGCGAGATCAGGCAGAACCAATTCTATGAGTTTCCGAGATGTTGCCAGATATGTGGGCATGCGCCCGGCGATCGCGGGTTCGGACATTCGATCGGCCGCCCAGCCGACATAGGTAAGGGCGCGCAACACAAGGAACAGCGGGAGCAGGCCGATGTCCGGCAGGCTCCGTCGCTCGGCATATCCCTCGCAGAGCGCCGCCTGAAGCTCGGCGTAGTCGGGTTCGTTGATGTTCTGCAAGAGAGCGGTGGCGAGATCGAAGATCCGATAGCCGAAGCCGCTGTCGTCGAAGTCGATGAACCGGACGGTGTCTCCCTGCACGAGCATGTTCTCGCGAACGAGATCGGCGTGGATCAGGCCGATGTCTGCCTGCATGCCGGCCAGCAGCTCGCGGGCATGGTCGCGGACGCGCAGGAAAAGTACGCGATCCTCCGCGGCGATGTCGGCCTCCCAGAACCGGCCCCATAGCGGCTTTTCGCCGACCAGGCCGTCGCGATCCCAGCGCGGTCGGGAAAACCCCGCCGGCAAAGGCCACAGGTCGGACAGATCGTGCACGGTCGCCATCGTACGCCCGATCGAGCGGAACAGCTCATTACGTGTTGCCCCTGCAATGTCCAGCGGTTGACCGGCACGACCGAGCGGTATGCCGGGTAGCCATTTCAGGAGGCTCGCCGCGCGGTCGCCCTCCACGAGAAAGCTAGCGTCTGCTGCGGGCAGCGGGGCAGGAATGTCCATGCCTGCTGCCGCCAGCATGGACATCCAGGCCAGCTCCGATTGCAACTGTTCCCGGCTGCGGTAGCCTGGCCGGTGCAGCCGAAGGGCACAGTCGCCCTCAAGGGTCTGGACGCGGAAGACGATGTTTTCACGCTGCATGACCAGCTCGGGGCGCCCGGTGATCTGCGGCCATGACGATGCCGCGATCTCGGCTGATTGCTGCAGGTCCGCCGTCATGCCAGACGCTCCAGCACATGATCGAGCTTTTCCAGCAGTTCGTCCGCCTCGGTCCGGCCGAAGGGCAGTGGAGGACGGATCTTCAGCACATTGTTATGGATTCCGTTCACGCCCAGAAGCACGCCCTCGCTGCGCATGGCATCGACGATGCTTGCAGCCGAGGGGGCGGCGAGGGGGGTGCGGGCGGCACGATCGGCGACAAGTTCGACGCCGTTGGCCAGACCCCAACCGCGGACATCGCCGAGGATCGCGTGCCTTTTCGCCAGGTCCCTGAGGCCTGACCGGAGATATTCGCCGGTGTCCGCCGCCTTCGCCGGCAGGTCTTCGTCCGCCAGAACGTCCAGCACCGCCGTTGCCGCGGCGCAGGAGACCGGATTGCCGCCGAAGGTGTTGAAGTAGCGGAATGCCTTTCGAAAGGCAGTCATCGTCTCGTAGGAGGTGGTGACGGCGGCGACGGGATGGCCGTTGCCCATCGGCTTGCCCATGGTGACGACGTCGGGAACAAAACCCATACGCTCATGCCCCCAGAAGTGCGTTCCGAGGCGTCCGAAGCCTGCCTGTACCTCATCGGCAATCACGATACCGCCGTGGGCGCGGATCACCGCGAGCGCCGGATCGAGAAAGCCCGGCGGCAGGTCGGGGAGACCCTCGTTGACGAAAGCCGGACAGAGGATGATGCCCGATACGCCGTGGCCGCTCTGGATGAGCGACCGGCAGGCGCCCTCCACCGCCTGGGCGAACGCCGCCGCATGCCCGTCACCGGCGGCACCGCCCAGCGGCCGGTAGCTGTCAGGCGCAGGAACGTGGCGCACGTGGTCGCCAAAACCGCCGATCGGCGGGATCTTGGTGGAGAGTTGCGACACCGCCGCGGTATTGCCGTGATATGTGTCGTCGGTCGCGATGATCCCCGTCCTGCCGGTGACGGCCTGGGCCATTCGCAAGGCGATGTCGTTCGCCTCGGAGCCGGTGCAGACCATGATCGCGCTGGTGATCGTCGGATGAAGCGTGGCCACCAGCCGATCGACATAGGTGAGGATGCCCTCGTGCAGGTAGCGGGTATGGGTGTTCAGTTCTCCCGCCTGCCGTGCGATCGCCTGCACTACTGCCGGATGGCAATGGCCCACATGCGGCACGTTGTTGTAGGCGTCGAGATAGCTGCGTCCGTCCGCATCCCACACCCTGGCTCCGCGGCCGCGGACGAGATGGACGGGGTCGCTGTAGAATAGCCGCACATTCGGCCCGAGCAGGCGGTCCCTTCGCTCGATCAGGCTCTCGGTCGTTGCCATTTTCGGTCTTTCCTTCGTCCGTTTCGCGTCGCCGTCCGGCTTCCTCGAAGAGGTGTGGTCGCCCGGCATTTTTCATTTATGGAAATAAATTCCGATTTTTGTTGAACCGCAACTTAAGCTGTGCGAGCCTTTGGGCGCAACAGATATTTTTGCGAAGACCTTGGGAAGGATACGATACGATGATCAGGGATCAGGATGTGCTGGATGCGCTGAAGGAGACGGTTCGCCGGTTCGTGCGCGAGCGCTTGGTATCCGCCGAGGCCCGGGTGGAAGAGGAGAACGCGATTCCGGCAGAACTCGTCGACGAGATGCGTGACCTCGGTCTTTTCGGCATGTCGATCCCCGAGGAATTCGGCGGGCTGGGCCTGACGATGGAGGAGGAGGTCTTCGTCGCCTTCGAGCTCGGATATACCTCGCCCGCCTTTCGCTCGGTCATCGGCACGAACAACGGCATCGGTTCCCAGGGCATCATCGTCGATGGGACCGAAGAGCAGAAGCAATACTGGCTGCCGCGCATGGCAACGGGAGAGGTGATCGGTTCGTTTGCGCTGACGGAGCCCGATGTCGGCTCGGATGCCGGCTCGGTGAAGACGACGGCGGTGCGCGACGGTGATCACTACATTCTCAACGGCACGAAGCGGTACATAACCAACGCGCCGGTCGCCGACGTCTTCACGGTCATGGCGCGGACCGGCGGACCGGGGCCGGCCGGCGTGACCGCCTTCCTCGTGCGGCGCGACAGCCCGGGCCTCAGCTTCGGCGCGATCGACAAGAAAATGGGACAGCGCGGCACGCGAACGTGCGACGTTATTTTCGACAACTGCAAGGTGCCGGCGGAAGCGGTCATCGGCGGGGTCGAGGGGCAGGGGTTCAAGACCGCGATGAAGGTCCTCAACCGCGGACGCCTGCATATCTCGGCCGTGTGCGTCGGGGCTGCGCAACGGCTTTGCGACGAGGCGGTGAATTTTTCCCGCAACCGTGTCCAGTTCGGCAAGCCTATTTCTGAGCACCAGCTCATCCAGGCGATGCTGGCAGACAGCGCGACGGATACATTCGCCGGCCGATCGATGGTGCTGGAGGCCGCAAGGCGCTTCGACACCGGCGAACGCATCATCCAGGAGGCCGCAAGCTGCAAGTTGTTTTGTTCGGAGATGGTCGGCCGGGTCGCCGATCGCGCCGTCCAGGTGCATGGCGGAGCGGGTTACATGCAGGAATACCCTGTCGAGCACTTCTATCGTGACGTTAGGTTGTTCAGGCTCTACGAGGGAACATCGCAGATCCAGCAGATCATCATCGCCCGAGAAATGATGAACGTGTGAGGCCGGCCATGCGGCGGGAGCTTGGTATCATCGCCGACGATTTCACAGGCGCACTGATGGTCGCCTGTTATCTGGAGACGGCCGGCATCGCCTGTCCGGTCGTATTCGGCCCGCAAGCCGCCGTGCCGCCGGCCGTAATCGTCGTGGCCGGGACAAGGACCCGGACGGGGCCGGTCGCAGAGGCGATGTCGGAACTGCGGCGCATGGTCGAAACGCTCGAAGGTGCCGGCTGTCGGCGCATTGCCTACAAAGCCTGCGCCACGTTCGATTCGACAGCCGAGGGCAATATCGGTCCGGCCGCCGACTTTCTCTCCGATCGGGCGGGCGGGCTTCCGGTCGTCATGAGCGCGGGTTTTCCCCGCCTTGGCACGACGGTCCATCAAGGCTATCTGTTCTATCGCGGGCGGCTCGTGTCGGAATCGATCAAGCGCTTCGATCCACTGACGCCGATGGCGGATCCGGATCTTGTCCGCTTCCTCGGCCGGCAGACACCGCATCGTGTCGCCCTGATCAACCACGCCACGTTGCGGAACGGGACCGAAGCCGTCCAGAAAGCGATCGATGCCCTGACGGCCGAGGGTGTTCGTCACTCGCTGCTGGATGCGAGCGATGACGGCGACATCGATGTTGCGGCCGAGGTCGCGGCCCGCATGTCCTGCGTCGTCGCTGCCAGCGACCCGCTGGTGATTTCCTACGCCAAGATGCTCGCGAAAGGGACAACCGCCGGCCCGATCTCTCCGCCGAGCCACGTGGATGGGCCGGCGGCGGTGATCGCCGGGAGCGTCGGTCCGGTCGTGCTCGCGCAACTCGAGACATTCCGCGCGTTTCATCCGGTTTTGACGCTCGACGTTCTCGATCCGCGCAACGACGAGGCGCTGATCGACCATGCGCTCGAATGGGCGACGGTGCGGATCGGTGCTGCGCCGTTCGCAATTTCCACGGCGGCTGATCCCGCCGAAGTTGAGCGCGTCCAGTCGGCGCTCGGTTCGCTCGGTGCCGCGCGCCGCGCCGAAAGGCTTTTGGGCGCTATTGCGACGGGTCTGCGCGACCGCGGAATTCGCCGCTTCGTCGTCGCCGGCGGCGAGACATCCGGTGCCGTCGTCAGCGCGCTCGGTATCGGTCTCGCGCGCGCACTGCCCGAAGGACCGCTGGGCACCGGCTTCTGCGTCGCGGAGGAAAAGGTGCCGCTGTCGCTCTATCTCAAGCCTGGAAAACTCGGAACGGACGATATCCTGCTGCGCGCGGTCGCGGCCATGGATGGCAAGCTATAGGAGGTTGGCATGACTGATCCGACGAGCCCGCAAGAGACGTTGATCGCAGCGAGCCGGAAATCGGTGACGCTCGGGCTGAACAGCGGCACGGTTGGCAATTTTAGCCTGCGCCACGGCTCGGGCATGCTGATAACGCCGACAGGCATTCCTCCAGAAGACCTCGCGGCGGAACAGATCGTCGAAATGGACTTCGACGGCAACTGGGAGGGGCGATGGCGCCCTTCGTCGGAATGGGCGATACACGCGCGTATCTATGAAACGACTTCGTCCGCCGCGGTGGTCCATGCGCATCCCGACCATTGCGTCGCGCTGTCGGCATTGCGCCGGCCGATTCCGCCGTTCCACTACATGGTTGCGGGTTTCGGCGGCGATGAGATCCCTTGCGCGGAATATGCCTGCTTCGGCAGCCCCGAGCTTTCAGAAGCGATCGTCCGCGCGCTCGGCAATTCGTATTCCGCCTGCCTGATGGCGAACCACGGCATTGTTACGACGGGCGTGGATCTTGCGACCGCACTCAATCGCGCGGCAAAACTTGAAACGTTGGCGCGGCAATATCTGCTCGCGTTGGCGGCAGGTGAGCCCGTCCTGTTGTCGCGGGACGAGCTTGCCGAAGTGCATGCACGCTATCGCAGTTATGGTCAGCAGCCGCGCGCATAGACGGCTAAGCCCCGCGTCGAACGTCTTCCAATATGGCTGCGGCCAGCGAAGGCTGCTCCAGATGCGGCATGTGCCCGCAATCGTCCAGGGCGTGCAGCGCGACGTTGCCGGGAAGGCCGCGCGTGTGGGAGAAGGGCAGGATACGATCCTGCCTGCCGAAGATGATCCGAACCAGATGTTTCAGCCGCGCCAGATCGCTACGGATCGAGAAGCTCTGCGTTCCATCCGGGAAGAACACCTGCGAAAAGCGCTGCATCGCGGCCGTCAGTTCTTCGTCGCGTCGCTGCTCGATCACCGCCTCCAGGAAGACCTCCGATATGGTGGCCGGGTCGTGCGCGAGAAGCTCGAGCCAGGGACGAAGGCTGCGGGCGGTCTTCGCCCGCAATAGTCCCTCGACGAAGGACGCGTTGATTTCCGGCCCAAGGCCGGCCGGCGCGAACAGACAAAGGCCGCGAAGGTCTAGCGATCCGCGCGCGGCGATGCGCGCGGCAAGCGCGCCGCCGAAGGAGTGGCCGGCCAGAACGGCCGGTTCGACGCCTTCTGTGGCGAGCGTCGCCTCGACCTGAGCGGCCATCCGGTCCAGATCCGGTGGGACCTGGCGTTCGGATCGGCCGTGAGCCGGCAGATCGAGAGCCAGCACGGGCCATTCGCTTCGTACGCCCGACAGCATTCCGCGCCAGTTGTTGAGATCTGCGCCGAAACCATGGAGCAGCACGAGGGGGACACCGCTCCCCCGGCGAAGCCATGTCGCGTGAAGGCGGGCCGTCTCGGCCGGCTGGCTTGCGACATAGGCTGGGATTCTTGTGTCGGCGACTGCTGTCGCAGGTTGAATTTCCGCAGCTGAATTTGCGGGCATCAGATTCTTGAGCACGTCCTTTTTCTGGACGCGGCCGCGAGGCCCCGATCCCGAGACCACTTCAAGCGAAATGCCGTACTCGCGGGCGAGCCGCCGGGCGAGCGGTGTCGGATTTGGGCCTTTCCGCAAGGAGACGGATACGGACGCAGGCGCGGCGACCGCAGCCATCGGGGGGGGCGAGGAACGGGCGGGCGCAACGCGGTTCGACGTGGCTTCTTCCCCGGCCGCGAAGATACGAGCGACCTCCGCACCGACTTCAACCTCGATATCGCCTCCGACCATGTCGCCGATGATTCCCGACCCCGGCGATTCCACCTCGACGGCAGCCTTGTCATTGTCGATTTCGAACAGGACCTGGCCTTCGGTGACGGTATCGCCGGCTGCGACGAGCCATCGCGAGATGCGTCCACTTGCCATTTCGAGGCTGACTTTCGGGTAGATGACGTTGACGGGCATGATGGGTCCTTTGAACGCTGATGCTTATTCCGCGGACGTGTTCCAGGTGCGCGGGGTGTCCTTCGCCGGGGATGGATCGGCCTTGCCCTGAAGCTGGGCGCGCAGCCGCTCGGTCAACCGGACCAATTGCGGGCCGACGATCTGGCAGCAGCGGTCCTGCGGCAGGATGTCGACGATGCCGCCGCAGGTAAGGGCAACGAGCGGCGAGCCGTCCGTCGGACGAAAAGCGGTTCCCACGGCATTGATGTAGCTGTGCCAAGTGCCGAATACGCTGACGAAACCATGCTCGGCATAGCTTTCGAGCGCACTTTCCACCAGACGCTGCAGCTCTGCCGCCTTGTCCGGCTCCGCCTTGAGGATCTGCTCCACGACGGAGGCACGGATCTGCGCGTTCATTTCTGCGAGATAGGCGAGCCCCATGGCGGTTCTGTAAATCGGCAGCCGCGATCCGACGTTCAGCCTGAGCGAAACGGGGCTCATCGACCGGCAGTTGGCGAGATAGACCATCTCCAGCCCGTCTCGGGTGCCGAGCGCAACGGCTGCGCCGGTGTCGTCCGCCAGTTCCTGCATCAGCGGTCGGGCAATGTGAATGACCGGACTCGAGCTCAGCGCCGAGTAGCCCAGCGATACGGTCGCCGGCCCGATGCTGTAGCGCCCCAGCATTTCGTCATAATGCAGGTAGCCGAGGCCGACGAGCGTGTAGGTCAGCCGCGATACTGTCGCTTTTGGCAGGCCGGTCCGTTCGATGAGGTCCTGGTTGCCAAGTGTCGCGTCGTCTGCCGTGAACGCCCGCAGGATCTCCAGCCCGCGTGTCAGCGAGGCGGCCGAGCTCCCGAAATCCGCGCCGTCGCTGCCATCCGTCGGCTTTGTCCTTTTGCGCATGAGAGCTCCTTTCTTTCCGGCGTCTGCGAATACCGCGGCGAATGCGGGAGATGCGACCCGATCCATCGTAAATGGAATATAATTTCATTTATGTTGACGCCGGCTTCGGCTGTTGTCAATATTGACAGCATCATCCGTCGGCGCTGCGAGGTGTGACGAGGTGGCAAACCACTCCGGGTGGAGGTATTTGACCCGTGACACGATACATATTGCGACGCCTGATCGCGATGCCATTTCTTGTGCTTGGCATCGTTACGCTAGCCTTTCTCCTCACCACCGTGACCAAGGGTGACCCGCTCGCGGCCATAGTCTCGGACCGCCAGATGAACGACCCGGCCGCCGTCGCAGCGGCCAAGGCGCGCTGGGGCCTCGATCGCAGCCTGCCGGAGCGCTATGTCATCTATGTTGGCAATCTCGTTACCGGCGACATGGGTACTTCTTTCATCACCCGGCGGCCGGTGGCCCAGGACGTGCTGTTCCGCTTGCCGGCCACGATGGAGCTGGTGATCGCGGCCATGATCGTCGGCTCAACGATCGGCATCTCGCTCGGTGTGCTCGCGGCCTATTTCCGCAACACGCTCGTCGACCATGCGGCCCGCTTCTTCGCCTTGTTCGGGTCGTCGATCCCGGTATTCTGGCTCGGCCTGGCACTGCTCTACGTCTTCTCGGTCAAATGGGGCATCCTGCCCGGTCCGGGGCGTATCGATGCGCGTGCGAGCTTTTCGCCGTCCGTCACCGGCTTCATGACCATCGATTCCCTGCTTGCCGGCAATGTGAGGCTGTTCATCGATGCGGTCTGGCATCTCATTCTGCCGGCCTTTGTCCTTGGCTGGGCGGTGGCCGGCACCATATCGCGCCTCGTGCGCGCCAACATGCTGGAGGTTCTGGACCGGGAATTCATCCTGACTGCCCGCGCCAAGGGTGCCGGAGAGCTGCGCGTCGTCATCCGCCACGCGCTACGCAACACGCTTGTGCCGACACTGACGGTCATCGGCTATTCCTTCGCCTATCTTTTGACCGGCGCGGTGCTGACCGAGACGATCTTTTCGTGGCCTGGCATGGGGTCCTATGCGGTGGAAGCCGCCCGAGGTCTCGATTTTCCCGCCATCATCGGCGTGACGATCGTCGGCGGCGTCGTCTTCCTCCTCACAAACCTGATCACCGACATCGCCTATGTCATCGCCAACCCCCGCGTCCGACTGGGATAAGTCCATGACCGCACTCTCGATGCCTGCACTTCGCCGACCGTATTGGCTGTCTCTTCCGCTTACCATTGGCTTCGCCATGGTGCTGTTCTGGCTGGTAGTTACCTTCCTGGCGCCACTGATGACCTCATACAGTCCCTTGGACATGGTGGGGCGCCGGCTGCAGGCGCCGAGCTGGGAGCACTGGCTGGGAACGGACGCGCTCGGCCGCGAC
Organism: Shinella sp.; assembly: GCA_003248775.1. Classification (GTDB taxonomy): domain Bacteria; phylum Pseudomonadota; class Alphaproteobacteria; order Rhizobiales; family Rhizobiaceae; genus Allorhizobium. The sequence goes on from QFQX01000033.1 coordinate 38,526, forward strand.
GTGCTCAGCCGTACGCTGCACGGCGCGCGGCACTCCCTTCCCATCGCCGTCATCGTCGTCGCCCTTTCGGTCACGATCGGCGCTGCGCTCGGGGCCATCTCCGGCTTTGTCGGTGGCTTCTTCGGAGCTGCAATCATGCGGCTCGTCGACATCACGCTATCCTTCCCCCCGATGCTGCTGGCCATGGCGGTTGCCGCATCGCTGGGTCCGGGGCTTGAGAATGCGGCGGTGGCGATGGTGATCGTCTGGTGGCCCATCTATGCCCGGCTCATGCGCGCGCAGGTCCTGGAAATCCGGGAGCGGGAGCACGTCGAGGCGGCCGTCGCCTCCGGCGCCGGCAAGTTCCGCGTGCTGTTCAAGCATATCCTGCCGCTCTGCTGGACGCCCGTCCTCATCAGCGCGACCATGGATCTCGGGCAGGTCATCCTGCTGGCGGCTTCGCTGAGCTTCATCGGGCTCGGCGCCACGCCGCCGACGCCGGAATGGGGATCGATGATCTCCGACGGCGCGTCGCAGTTCTATTCCTGGTGGGTCGCGCTCGGACCGGGGCTTGCCATCCTGACGATCGTGCTCGGCTTCAACTTCATTGGAGATGGCCTGCACGATTACTTCGATCCGAAATCGAAATGAGGCGTGACATGCAGAAAGAACCGCTTTTCTCCGTCCGCGACCTGCGTGTCGCTTTTTCCCGAAACGGCGAGTATTTCGAGGCCGTTCGCGGCATCAGTCTCCATGTCGATCATGGCGAGGTCCTCGGTATCGTCGGCGAATCCGGCTCTGGAAAGTCGGTGGGCATGCTCTCGGCGCTCGGTCTGCATTCGAAGTCTGCGCGGGTTCAGGGGGGCGCCCGTTTCAAGGGGCAGGAGCTCGTCGGTATGCCGGCGAGGGAGCTGCGCAAGCTGCGAGGCTCGCGCATTTCCATGATTTTCCAGGATCCGCTCTCTTCGCTCAATCCCGTTATGACCGTGGGCGCGCAGATCGCCGAGACTATTCTGCTGCACAATCCGCAGGTATCGAAGAAAGCGGCCATGGACCGTGCGGTGGAGCTTCTGGCACTCGTGGCGATACCGCAGCCGGACCGGCGCGTGCACCAGTTCCCGCACGAATTCTCCGGCGGCATGCGCCAGCGGGTCATGATCGCCATGGCTGTCGCCAACGATCCCGATCTTTTGATCGCCGACGAGCCAACGACCGCGCTTGACGTCACCGTGCAGGCGCAGATCATGGATGTGCTCACCAGTCTGCGCAAGCGTCTGGACCTCGGATTGATCCTGATCACCCACGACCTTGGCGTGCTCGCCGGCCATGCCGACCGGGTGGCTGTCGTCTATTCGGGCGAGGTCGTGGAACAGGCCCCTGTCGATGCGCTGTTCTCGCAGCCATCTCATCCCTATACGCGCGGTCTCATCGCCTCCATCCCCAACATGACGGTCGAGACCGAAAGGCTCTTTTCGATCGAGGGGGCGCCGCCGCCGCTCGGCAAGTTGCCCGGCGGTTGCGCCTTCCATCCGCGCTGTCCGCAGGTGCAGCCGATTTGCCGGACGATAGCGCCGCAGCTCCGCAATTTCGGCGGTCACAGTGCCGCATGCCATTTCGCCAGAATTCCGACCGGGAGTGCAGCATGACGACACGGGAACCCATCCTATCTGTCCGCGACTTGTCGAAGGGTTTCGTCGTGACCGGCGGCCTGCTGTTCGAGCGCGAGGTTGCAAGGGTCAACGCCGTCGCCGGGGTATCCTTCGATGTCAATGCCGGTGAAACGCTCGGCCTTGTCGGCGAATCCGGCTGCGGCAAGTCCACGCTAGGCCGTTGCATCCTGCGGCTGATCGAACCGACCGGCGGGCAAACGCTTTTCCAAGGGCGCAACATCAACGATGCGAACGCGGCCGAGATGCGGCGCTTGCGCCGCAAGATCCAACTCGTGTTCCAGGACCCTTACGCTTCGCTTCATCCCCGCATGAAGATCGCCGAGAACATCGCCGAACCGCTTCGGATCAGCGATCTGTCGGCCGAACAGCGCAAGGCGCGCGTTGCCGAGATGCTGGAGCTCGTACGCCTCAATCCGGAGCACGGGCAACGCTATCCTCACGAGCTTTCCGGCGGCCAGCGCCAGCGCGTGGTTATCGCGCGCGCATTGGCTCTCAAGCCCGAGCTTCTCGTGCTTGACGAGCCCGTTTCGGCGCTGGACGTCTCCGTCCAGGCCGGTGTGCTGAACCTGCTCAAGGATATCCAGCGCGATTTCGGAACCGCCTACGTCTTCATCGCGCACGACCTGTCGGTTGTGCAGCACATCTCCCATCGCGTCGCCGTCATGTACCTCGGCAAGATCGTCGAGATCGCGCCGAAGGCCCGGCTTTATCAAGCGCCGATGCATCCCTATACGCAGGCGCTCATGTCGGCGGTCCCGCTCGCCGATCCCGTCCGCGAGCGAACGCGCTCGCGCATCGTGTTGAAGGGCGATCTGCCGAGCCCGCTCAATCCGCCATCCGGTTGCGGTTTCCGCACCCGGTGTCCGCTCGCCCAGCCGCTCTGTGCGCAGGTTGAACCGGAACTAACGCAGCGGGAAGACGGGCACGCGGTCGCCTGCCACTTTCCCCAAGCAATCGAGACATGTTTGTCGCCCCGTGTTCAACGGGGATCTGGAGGAGTTTGATGACTGAAACAGGATTGCCCCTCGAGGGCATTCGCGTGCTGGACCTCACGCGCGTGTTGGCCGGGCCATGGACGACTATGAGCCTCGGTGACCTTGGGGCCGAGGTCTGGAAGGTCGAAAACGTCAACGGCGGCGACGACACGCGCGCTTGGTCTGTCCCGAACTTCAAGGGGGTCAGCACCTATTATCTGTGCGCCAATCGCGGCAAGCAGAGCATCGCGCTCGACCTGAAGGCGCCGGAGGGGCGCCAGATCGTTCTCGACCTTGCAGCCAAGGCCGACGTTATCGTCGAGAATTTTCGCGCCGGCACGGTCGATCGCCTCGGCATAGGCTACGAAGACATCCGCAAGATCAATCCCGGCGTCGTCTATTGCTCGATCTCCGGGTACGGGCAAACCGGCCCGGAGCGCGACCGTCCCGGCTACGACTTCATCATGCAGGCAGAAAGCGGGCTGATGTCGATCACCGGCCAGGTCGACGGGCCGCCGAACCGGCTCGGCGTCGCCTTTACGGACGTCGTCGCAGGTATGATCGCGACCCAATCGATCCTTGCGGCGCTTTACCAGCGGCGGGATACGGGAGCGGGGCAGTTTATCGACGTCGCCCTGCTCGATTCGACCCTGAACCTGCTCATAAACGTCGGCACCGGCTACCTTAACGCCGGGGTGGAGCCGGTGCGATACGGCAATGCCCATCCGACGGTGGTCCCCTACCAGCTTTTTGAGGCGCAGGACGGCACCTTCGCGCTCGCCGTGGGCAACGACCGCATGTTCGTCGATTTCTGCAAACAGGTCATCAACAGGCCGGAACTGGCGCTCGATCCGCGCTTCGTCACATCGCACCAGCGGGCATTGCACCGCGACGATCTTCTGCCCGCGCTCGCCGACATCATCCGCGAGCAACCCTGCCAGTACTGGCTCGACGCCTGCCTGAAGGCAAGCGTTCCGGCGGGGCAGGTCAAGTCGGTGGCCGAAGCCCTGGAGAGCCCGAGTGTGACGGAGCGGGGCGTGGTGCAGCGCCTGGAGCACCCCGAGCTCGGCCCGGTGGCCCTGATTCGGCCCGCGCACGGGCTTGGAACACAGGTGAACCGAAATGCCAAGGCGCCGCCGCTTTTGGGAGAGGACACGCGCGGCGTACTGCGCACAGTCCTGGGTTTCGACGATACAAGAATTGAAGATCTGGCGCATGCCGGCGTTATCGCCTGCCGCGATGTGGGCTCTCCGCATGCGTCCCAAAAGGCTCAGGGAGCAGTAGCATGACGGATGCATACATCGTTGACGGCCTTCGCACCCCGATAGGCCGTTACGCGGGAGCGCTTGCTTCCGTGCGCGCCGACGACCTCGCCGCAATTCCGATTGCCGCGTTGAAGGAGCGCCACCCTCGCATCGACTGGTCGCTGCTGGACGACATCGTTCTCGGATGCGCCAATCAGGCGGGTGAGGACAACCGGAACGTGGCGCGCATGGCGGCGCTTCTCGCGGGGCTGCCGGTTAGTGTGCCTGGCGTGACACTCAACCGTCTGTGTGGTTCCGGCCTTGACGCTGTCGGCACGGCGGCGCGCGCGATCCGCGCCGGCGAAAGCAATCTCGTGATTGCCGGCGGAGTGGAGAACATGAGCCGCGCCCCATTCGTCATGGGCAAGGCCGACACCGCATTCTCGCGTTCGGCGCATATCTACGACACGACCATCGGCTGGCGGTTCGTCAATCCGCGCATGGCGGCCCTCCACGGGGTCGATTCCATGCCGGAAACGGCCGACAACGTCGCCCAACAGTTCTCCATCTCGCGCGACGACCAGGACGAATTCGCCTTCCGCAGCCAACAGCGATGGGCGGCCGCGCAGGCCGCTGGCCGTTTTTCCGACGAAATCGTCCCGGTGCAAATCCCTCAGAGGAAGGGTGAGCCGCTGGTGGTGCGTGTCGATGAGCATCCGCGTCCGGATACCGGCCGCGAGCAGTTGGCGAAACTCAGAGGCGTGAACGGCCCCGACCTTACCGTCACCGCCGGCAACGCCTCCGGCGTCAACGACGGGGCGGCCGCAGTGCTTATCGCGTCCGGGGACATGGTGCGGGCAAAGGACCTGACGCCGCGTGCGCGCGTGGTCGGCATGGCCGTCGCCGGCCTCGAACCCCGCATCATGGGGTATGGCCCCGTTCCCGCCGTGAAGAAACTTCTCGAACGCACCGGCCTCCGCCTGGACCAGATGGACGTGATCGAGCTCAATGAGGCTTTCGCGGCACAGGCATTGGCCGTGCTTCGCGGCCTCGGGCTTCCTGATGATGCCGAGCACGTCAATCCCAACGGAGGGGCGATAGCGCTCGGTCATCCGCTCGGGGCGAGCGGTGCCCGGCTGGCGATGACCGCGGTCAATGAACTTCACCGGCGTGCCGGCCGCTACGCGCTTTGCACCATGTGCATCGGCGTTGGCCAGGGTATCGCCCTCATCCTCGAACGCGTGTGAGCTTCGCCATGACTGTCAGTCTAGAAATCGTGGATGAAATCGCGGTCGTCACGATCGACAATCCGCCTGTCAATGCCATGAACCGAAGCGTCAGGGAGAGGCTGCAGGCCCTTGCCGATGAGCTCGACGCCAATCCCGGCATACGGGCCGTCGTGCTTACCGGAGCGGGACGTCTCTTCGTTGGTGGCGCCGACATCACCGAATTCGGCCGGCCCGTCGAGCCGCCTTACCTGCCAAACCTGATCCTCCGGATCGAGCAGGCCGAAAAGCCCTGGATAGCCGCCGTGCACGGCGCGGCCTTGGGCGGCGGACTCGAGATCGCGTTGGGTTGCCGTTTCCGCGTGGCGGCTGCAAACGCCCGGTTCGCACTCCCAGAGGTCAATCTCGGCATCATTCCGGGCGCAGGCGGTACGCAGCGGCTGCCGCGTGTCATCGGCGTTGCGGACGCGATCGGCGTGGTCGCCGAAAACCGGGCGCTCGATGCGCAGGCGGCAGCGACGCTCGGGCTGGTCGATCGTATCGTCGCCGAACCCCTCGTGCCCGCCGCGATCGAATTTGCCCGAGAGGTTCTGGAAAAACCACTGCCGCAGCCGACACTGCTCCGCCCGGTCCCGTCGCCGGAGAACGCCTTCTGGGAAGTCGCGGAAGAGCGGATCCGGCGCAGCGCAAAGGGCATGGCCGCGCCGTCCCGAGCTCTGGAAGCCGTGCGCTACGGCGTCGAGCATGGAACTGCCGCGGGTATCACGCGGGAGCGCGAGATCTTTCTGGAACTGCGGTCCAGCGAGGAAGCCTCTGCCTTGCGCTATCTTTTCTTCGCAGAACGGGCAGCCCCCCGTCCGACGGACCTTCGCGACGTCAAGCCGCGCCCGTTTGACAGCGTCGGCGTCGTCGGCGGCGGCACGATGGGCGCCGGCATCGCCGCAGCACTCGTCAATGCGGGCTTGTCTGTGACGCTGGTCGAGCAGGACGAGGCGGGAACTTCCCGCGCGCTGGCAACGCTGAAGGGGATATTCGATGCGGCCCAGCGCCGCGGCTCGGTGACCGCCGACGAAGCCGCTTCCCGGTTGGGCCGGATCGATGCCCGCGTCGGATACGATGGACTTTCGCGTTGCGATCTCGTCATCGAGGCGGTTTTCGAGGAGCTTTCGGTGAAGCGGGCGGTGTTCGCCGAGCTCGGGCGGGCCTGCCGGCCGGATGCCGTTCTTGCGACCAACACCTCCTATATCGACCCGCGCCTCATCGCCGAGGGTCTGCCAAATCCCGATCGTTTCCTGGGCCTGCATTTCTTCAGCCCGGCGCAGGTCATGAAGCTGCTCGAGATCGTGCCTACGCCCAATACCGCGCCGGACGTGCTGGCGACGGCATTCGAGCTTGCCCGCAGGCTCTCCAAGATGCCGGTACGCTCCGGTATCTGCGACGGCTTCATCGGCAACCGTATCCTGCGGCGCTACCGTGTCGAGGCGGAGGCCATGATCGGCGAAGGCGTCGATGTCGCCGCGATCGATGCCGCCATGCGCGCCTTCGGCTATGCGATGGGTCCCTTCGAAATGCAGGACATGGCGGGTCTCGACATATCCTTCCTGCAGCGGGAGGCGGCAAGGGCAAGGGGCGAAATCGTGCCTGAAACTCCCGGCGATCTGCTCGTGCGCGCCGGGCGCAAGGGCCAGAAGACCGGCGGCGGATGGTACGACTACGCCTCCGGCGATCGCAAGCCGCTGCCGTCGCCGGCGGCCCGGCAAATCATCGCGCCGTTCGTAAAGGGCGATAGCGAACTCTCCCCGGACGCGATCGTCGAACGCCTTATGGCGGCGATGGCGGCGGAGGGCAGGGCCATCCTCGATGAGGGCATCGTGGCGAGCGCGGCCGATATCGATCTGGTGGAAGTGCACGGCTACGGCTTCCCGCGCAAACGCGGAGGACCGATGTTCCAGTCGGCGCGCGGAAACGAGGTCGATAACGCACACAGCGAAGCGAGGAAGACGTCATGACCGATTATCCGGATACCCTGCTGTTCATCGATGGGGTTTGGCGGCCGGGGGCCGGCAACCGGACCATTCCGGTGCTCAACCCGGCGACCGCGCAGCCGATCGGAGCGGTGGCCTGGGCCGACCGCTCCGATCTGGACGAGGCGCTGGCGGCAGCCGAACGAGGCTATGCCCTCTGGAGCGCCACCTCCGCCTATGAACGCGGCAAGATCATGCGCCGCGCCGCGGACATCCTGCGTGGCAGGGCCGATGCGATCGCCACGCTGATGACGATGGAACAGGGCAAGCCCTTGGCCCAGGCGCGGCTGGAAACACTCGCCGGGGCCGATGTCATCGACTGGTTCGCCGGAGAGGCGCAACGCACCTACGGCCAGGTCATTCCCGCGCGCTCGCCGGACGTGATCCAGATGACCCTGAAACGGCCGGTCGGTCCCGTCGCCGCCTTCACGCCGTGGAATTTCCCGATCAATCAGGTGGTTCGCAAGCTTTCGGCGGCGATCGCCGCAGGCTGCTCGATCATCGTTAAGGCCCCCGAGGAAACGCCGGCTTCGCCCGCCGAACTCATCAGGGCCTTTGCGGAGGCGGGCGTACCCAACGGCGTCATAAACCTGGTCTACGGCGTTCCGGCAGAGATTTCGCAATACCTGATTCCGCATCCGGTCATTCGCAAGATCAGCTTCACCGGATCCACCCCGGTCGGAAAGCAGCTTGCCGCTCTCGCCGGTCTGCATATGAAGCGCGCGACGATGGAACTCGGCGGTCACGCCCCGGTCATCGTCGCAGAAGATGCGGATATCGATCTGGCCGTCGACCTCATGGTGGCGAACAAGTTCCGAAATGCCGGTCAGGTCTGCGTCTCCCCGACGCGTTTCCTCGTGCAGGAGCGGGTGGCCGATGCGTTCGTCGACCGCTTCACCGAAGGCGTCCGCGCCATCCGCGTCGGCAACGGCCTCGATGCGGATGTCGACATGGGGCCGCTCGCCAACGATCGCCGTATTCCCGCGCTGGAGGGCCTGATCGGCGATGCCGTGGCACACGGGGCCCAGTTGAAAACCGGTGGGCGGCGTATCGGCAACGAAGGCTGGTTCTTCGAGCCGACGGTGCTGGCGGATGTCCCGCGCGAGGCGCGGATCATGAACGAGGAGCCTTTCGGCCCCGTCGCCGTCATCAACCGTTTCGGCGGCCTGGAGGAGGCGATCGCCGAGGCCAACCGGCTTCCCTTCGGGCTGGCGGCTTTCGCTTTCACCCGCAGCGGCGAAACGGCGACGCGGCTCGGCAACGAGGTAGAGGCCGGCATGCTGTCGATCAATCATCTCGGGTTGGCGTTGCCGGAGGTTCCCTTCGGCGGGATCAAGGATTCCGGCCATGGGACCGAAGGCGGGTCGGAGGCGCTGGAGGCCTATCTCGATACACGGCTGGTGACGCGGAAGGGCTGACGAACGCCGGGAGGAATACGTGCACATTAAAGACATACGAACCTACGCGATAGCCTACGCCGATACCAACGACTTCGATCGCGTCAAGGCCACCGTTCTCGTGCGGGTGACGGCTGCGGGCGGGACTGTGGGCTGGGGCGAGGGGATCACGCTTGCGCCCGAGGCGGCGCGGGCGACGAAGCTTCTCATCGACGAAGGGCTGGCACCGCTACTGCTCGACGCAGGAGAAATCAGCGTCGATGAGGCCTGGCAGCGCATGCGGGCCCATTGCTGGTGGTACGGCGAAGGCGGGCTTGCCTGCATCGCCTATTCCGCCCTCGACATGGCTTTGTGGGACATCGAGGGCAGGGAGCGCGGGCTGCCGCTTCATGCGCTCTTCGGCGGCAAGATCGTCGAGACGCTGCCGGCCTATGCCAGCAGCCACGTCAACAAGGCAACGATCGATGAGAACATCGCCGAGGTCCTTTCCTTCAAGGAGCAGGGTTATGCCGGCTGCAAGCTCGGCATCGGCAAGAAAGGCCTGTCCGACATCGGCCGGAACCCGGACAACGACGTCCTGTTCGTCAAGTTGCTGCGCGAGGCCGTCGGAGCCGAATTCCCGATACTGATGGACGCCGGAAACGGCGTCGTCTGGGATCGCGAGACGGCTATCCGCACGGTCGGCCGCATGGCGGAGTACGATATCGGCTGGATCGAGGAACCGTTCTATCCGACGCTCATCGACGACTACCGTGCTTTGAAAAAAGCCGTTGACGTGCCGATCGCCACTGGCGAGCGGGAGTTTACCGTATCGGGATATCGCCGCCTGGTGGAGACCGGCACGGTCGATGTGCTCGGCGTGGATCCCGCGCGCTCGGAAGGGGTGACCGGGTTCCGCAAGGTGGACGAGATCTGCTCGCAAGCGGGTATCGTCATGAACGCCCATGCCTGGAGCACCGCGGTGCTGTCGGCGGCGAGCCTGCATCTGTCGCTTGCCTCCCCGAATACGAGGCTCTTCGAGCTGAAACCGTTCCCCGTCAGCGTGCAAGACGATCTGGTCGACCGGCCGATCCGGCATCACGGCGGCAGCGTCCGCGCTCCGGACGGGCCGGGATCCGGCATGGAGGTGCGGCAGCACGTCGTCGAACGTCTCGAAATGCGCTGACCCGCGACTGCTACCGCGACAAATTTCAACTGCGCATCCCGTTTGAATCATCTTGATCCAAACGGCATGCGCCGAGGGAGGCAACATGCAAATCACGGGAAAGACGGCGATCATCCTCATGTTCGCCGATCCGGTCGCCCATATTCGCGGCACCGTCCTTATAAACGACAGTCTGGCCGAAATGGACCTGGACGCGGCAATCGTGCCGCTCCACATCATGCCCGAAGACCTGGCCGGCACGCTCGATGCCGTACGTCGCATGCAGAACGTGGCGGGTCTCGGCATTACCATCCCCCACAAGATTGCTGTCCTGCCGCTGCTCGAAGAGGTGACGCCGACAGCGCGCCGCCTGGGGGCCGTCAACTTCGCCAGGCGAAATGCCGACGGCACGCTGACGGGCACGAATACGGACGGTGCCGGCTTCGTCACCGGGCTTGTGGCAAACGGTTTCGAGGTGCGCGGCAAGAGGGCGCTGGTGGTCGGGGCGGGCGGGGTCGGCCGCGCCATTGCCTTTGCTCTCGCCGATGCGGGTGTCACGGAGCTGGCTATCGCCAATCGCGATGCGGAGCGTGCCCGTTCGCTGGCCGCGGAGATCGCCGCAAGCGTTCCCGCCTGCCGCCTGCGGCTCTGCGATGCGCAGGCGCCGGATGCGGTCGCCGGGATCGATCTTTTGGTCAACGCCACTGCGCTCGGCATGGCAGTCGATGATCCGTTGCCCGTGCGGCTCGATCGTCTTGAGACCGAGACGGCTGTCGCCGAAGTGGTCGTCAATCCGCCGATGACGCCGCTTCTCGAGGCGGCTGCTTCACGCGGATGCCAGATCGTTGCCGGAGCGGAAATGCTGAAGCCGCAGCCGCGCCTCGTCGCGGAATTTTTCGGTCTTCTCACGACGGCGCGCACCTGAACGCAACCATCTTGGTCCAGAAAGGATATGTCGATGCAAATTACTGGTGGAACCGACCTCTTCTACATCATCGGATCTCCGATCGCCCATTTCAGGGCGCCGGTGCTCTTCAACGAGTATTTCGCTGCCAGGGGACACGACTTTTGCTGTGCGGGACTTCATGTCCGTCCGGGCGATCTGTCCGAGGCCTTCACGTTCCTGCGCAAGGTAGACAACGTGAAAGGCATGTGCATCACCATTCCGCACAAGATCGACGCGGTGCCGCTCGTCGACCGACTGACGAAAGCCGGGCAACGTGTGGGGTCGGTCAATTTCGTTCGCCGGGAGAAGGACGGAACGCTGACCGGGCACAACATCGACGGCGAGGGTTTCCTGCGCGGACTGGCGGCGAATGACTTCGATTTGGCAGGTGGCGACGTCGTGCAGGTGGGCAGCGGTGGCGTCGGTCGTGCCATCGCGTTTTCGCTGGCATCGTCGGGCATCGCGCGGCTCACCCTGATCAATCGCAATGTAGAAAAAGCCAGCCGGCTGGCCGAAGAAGTACAGGCTGCCACCGGCACTCCCGTCGTGGCCCTGAAGGAAGGCGAGAAGCCCGATCTCGGCCGCGCGACCTTGCTCGTCAACGCGACGCCGGTCGGCATGGTTGGCAGCCTCGGCTTGCCGCTCGACATCGGCGGCCTTTCGCCTTCATGCATAGTGGCAGATGTCGTCCTCAAGCCCGACGAAACCGAGCTGCTCACCGCGGCCCGCGCCATCGGCTGCCGATGCTTGCCGGGTTCTGCGATGCTGCGGCCGCAGATCGAGCTCTGCGAGGAGTTCCTTTACGGGGGGCAGCCGTAGGGATCTTTTTCATGAAGGTTTGCTAACATGAAGTGTCCCCCGAATTTTGGCCAGCGTGAGCTGGAATTTTCCGGGGGCACGTCATCAGGATCATTCATTGGGCAACTCTAATGACACCCAGCCGCGTCGAGGTCGGATACCTCCAATTTAATGAGGTTTGAGATCCGGAGCTATATCCTTTGCCGTTTCCTGGGGATTAGTGTTTGGGTGGCTTAAAGAGCGCGTTGGAAACGTCCGATGGAATGGATTAATAAAATTTGCGACGGAGTGAGAACGCCCAGAGGGGCCACCGGCCTTCGGCAAATAGTCGGACTACGCCTAGCTTTATACATACATGGTTTCCGAGGGACCATTAGCGATGAGACATGGTCTCAGAAACCATGTGAACGCAATCCGCCGGTGGCGGATACTTGTTTGTGGGAGCTAACGCTCGGTTAAGCGAAATACGAGCGGGTATGTGGTACCAAATGATGGAAAAAACTGATGGTGTCGAAAAACCTTCAACATCGCTTCTATGCTCTGCCGACGATGATGGTGGCGCAGGTGACGGATCTCGAACCCGGCTATTTCGTGCATACGCTCGGCGACGCGCATCTCTACGCCAATCATTTCGAGCAGGCGAAACAGCAGCTTGCCCGTACGCCGAAGGCCTTGCCGACGATGAAGATCAATCCGGAGGTGCGCGATATCTTCTCGTTCCGCTTCGAGGACTTTAGCCTCGAAGGCTACGAGGCCGATGCAAGCATCAAGG
>QFQX01000034.1 GCA_003248775.1 Shinella sp.
CTCTACGCTTTAAGTCCTTGTTTCATCGCATGTCGTTGCCGCAAAACCGCTGCACACTTTTGCGCGACATGCTGTAGAGCAATTCCAGCAAAAGTGGGAACCGGTTTTGCCTACGGAATAGCGAGAAAACCAAAGAGATAGAGCAATTCAAGCAAATGCGTGGAGCGGCTTTGCGTAAAAACCAGAGAAAGCCTTACTCGGAAATGATCTTGACCCGGCTTCCCGGCTGAAGCGTCGATGTCGGCGTGAGCGCGTTGATCAGCCGGAAAAGTTCCAGCTTGCGCTCCGTTCCCATCATCCGCGCCGAAAGCGAACCGATCGTATCGCCTGATCCGACGGTAACCACGCGTACGCGCAGCGGCTTCAGCGATGCCGCTTCCTGCGGCGTGATCCGCCGGAAGCTGGACCGCAGCTTCTCGGCCGTCGGGTCGAGCATGGCGCTGCCCTTCGGCACGGCCGTCAGGAACCGGAAGATCTGCGGCCCGATGCGGATCACGGTGATGTCGAAATCCCAGCGATCGGCCGAAGCGCGCGCGGTCGCCGCCTCAAGCCCATTGACGGTGATCGGCTTGATCGTCTCGGGCAGAAGCCCGGTCACCCAGCCGCTCGAAATGTAGTTTTCAAGGCTGCGCTTCTGGTTATCGGCAACGCCGTCGAAGCGGATCGCCACGTCGCCCGGACCTGTCGCGAGAACGGCCTCAACCTTGTTGTCGATCTGGAAGCCTTCCGGCACGTCGAAACGAATGCCGAGGCTTCCGTGCAGGAAGGTCTGTCCACGGACATAGCCCTCCTGCGGACTGTCGCCATAAAGCAGCCCGTTGATGCCGTTCAGGTAATAGTCCCGGCCGGTCTCGCCATGCGTCCCTTCCGGCCCGAAGGCGCGGGCATGCCGGCGGGCAAGCTCAACGCGCTGCGGCGCGTTCGGATGGCTCGACAGGAAGTCGAGGCTCTGGTCGGCATCAGGGTCGACCGAGGTAAAGTGGCTGTAGGCCGCCATGGAATCGAGGAAGCGGGCCGCGGCATAGGGGTCGTAGCCGGCCTCGCCGAGCGTACGCACGCCGATCACGTCCGCCTGCAGTTCCTGCTGGCGGGAGAAAGCTGCAAGCCGGAGCTTGCCGCGCGCCAGCGCCTGCTTTCCGGCGATATCGCTCGACAGCACTTCCGCAACGACCCGGCTTGCGATCACCTCGGCCTCTTCACGGCGCTGCCGCTCGATGCCGTGGTTTGCGGTCACATGCGCCATCTCATGGGACAGCACTGCCGCGACCTCCGAAGCGTCGTTGGCGAGCGCCAACAGTCCGCGCGTCACATAGAGATAGCCGCCGGGCAGCGCGAAAGCGTTGATCGCCGGGGAATTGAGAATGGTGATGCGGTAGGATTGCGCCGGGTTTTCCGATACCGCCGTCAGCGCGCCGGTGATACGGGCAACCAGCTTCTCGGTCTTCTCGTCGTGATATTCGCCGCCATAGCTTGCAACGATGCGCGGGTGCTCGCGCGCACCCATCTGGGCGCGCGGATCGTTCTTCTGCACTTCATCGACGATCTGCGGATTGCTGGAGGGGCTGACCGTCGGCACATAGGCCTGTTCGAAGATCGACTGGCAGGAGGTCAGCATCAGCGCAGCGGCAACCGTTGCGACGAGGCCTCGTCGCAAGCCGATCGACCGGTGCTGCCGAACGCGAGCGACCGGCGCTGTGCTCTTATCGGCGACTACTTGCATTCTGCCCCACTACCACCCTGCCTGCGATCCGGAAACCAGTACGGTCCGGGGAAATGCCGTTGCAACCTGCGAGAATCGTTCCGTCGACACCAACCATTTAACATCATTCATCGGATATGGATAAATTTGCATAATGGAAAAGATGCGCAGGTGGGCGCGAAAAGACTAGGACGAGAAAAGAAAACCACCCATTCGTTAAGCGCATGCCACCGGTGAACGTCCAAATTAAGGCGAACAGGCCGGGAATGGTACACTCAATCGCCGGAATGGCCGAGGAAACGCCCGATGATATCAAGATCGGCTCTCTCTGCGAACGTGTCATACGCCCCGTCGAAGACGATCTTGCCCTGGTCAAGGAACATGACATCTCCAGCCAGCCGCGCGACTTCGTCGGGATCATGGCTGACGATGACGATCGTCGCGCCTGTTTCCCTATGCAGGTCGATGAGCAGATCCGCCATGGACGACCGAAGGCCCGGATCGAGCGCCGCAAACGGTTCGTCGAGCAGCATGACCGGTTTTCGCCGCACCAGCGCCCTTGCAAAGGCCGCCCTCTGGCGCTCCCCGCCCGAAAGCGTGGCGGGCTTGCGCTTTTCATAACCCGCAAGTCCGACGCGCGAGAGCGCGGTCGAGACCGCTTCCCGGTCCGCTGCGGAAAGCCGCATCGCCGGGTCGATGCCGAGCCCGACATTGGTGAAAACGTCGAGATGGGCAAAGAGGTTGTTGTCCTGAAAGACCAGCGAGACCGGCCTTCTGCCGGGCGCAAACCCGCTCACATCCTCGCCCGCGATCATCACCCGGCCACTGTCAGGCCGCTCGAAACCGGCGATCAGGTTCAGGAGCGTCGACTTGCCCGATCCCGATGGACCGGCAATGGCGGTGATACGCCCGGCGCCGATGTGGCAATCGAAATCGAATGCAGCCTCGCCGAGACGCAGTTTCACGCCGTCCAGCACGATGCCATCAGTTGCATTACCGGACATCGGCACCACCTTCTCTCGATGCGGTTCCCCGCGTTCCGACAAGAGCAAGCATCAGGCAGACGAGGCCGAGCAGGAAAGCGAAGCCATCGGCATCATCGCTGCGATAGCTCCCCATGCGGCTATAGATCAGATAAGGCAGCGTCGTCAGGTTTTCCGAACCGAACAGCGCGACAGCCCCGAGATCGCCGAGCGACAGGGCCATGGCGAAGGAAAATCCGGTCAGCACCGGCCGGCGCAGGACCGGCCAGTCGACGAACCTCAGATGCGAAAGGCCCGACATGCCGAGGCTTGCGGCAAGCCGCGCCGTTCTGGCCCGATGCTCGGCAAAGGCGGGTGAAAGCACGCGCATGGTGAAGGGCAGCGACATCAGCGCATTGATGCACACCACGATGGCGAGCGCGAAAACGGACGTATTGCCATAGGCCCTGAGCACCATGAACCATCCGGTCGCCAGCACCGTCGTCGGCACCAGCAGCACCAGCGAGGACGAGGCAGCAAGCAGCCCGGAAAACAATCGCGCCGGCCGCGATGGATGCCTCCCGGCGGACAGGGCCGCACGCGCCTCGATGATCGCAACGCTGATAGCAACGGAAACGACCGCAGCCGTCGCGGCAATACCGAGACTGGTCAGCGCCGCGTCCTGGAACGCCCGCTCGCCGGCAAGCTTGAATAGATCGGCCTTCAGCCCCGACACGGCCACCTGCCCGAGCGGCAGGCCGAGAAACAGCGCGGCAACAAGGATCGCCGCCCCGTCCGTCATCCGGGCAAGGGGTGAATGTCCGTCGAAACGCCTGACAGCAGCACCTGCCGTCGAGCCGGGATCGGACGGCGTTCCGGCAAGCGACAGCAGGCCGAGAATGATGCCGGTCACCGCGATCTGCAGCATCGCCAGCGATATCGCGCGGGGCGGGTCGAAATCGAGCCGCAGCGCCTGATAGATCGCCACCTCGATCGTGCTTGCCGCAGGACCTCCGCCGAGCACCAGCACGAGCGTGAAGCTGGTGGCGCAGAGCATGAAGATCAGCCCTGCGATCCCCGGCAGGATGCGCCGGATGACAGGCCATTCGATGAAGCGGAAATTGGAAAGCGGCCCCATGCCGAGACTGGCGCTGCTGCGCCAGTATTCCGCCGGAATGCGCTCGAGACCGGCGAGAATGAGCCGTGCCGCAAGCGGCATGTTGAAGAAGACATGGGCGATCAGAATGCCGCCAAGCCCGTAGATGCTGAAACGCTGGCCCGCACCGAGCATCACCAGCAGATCGTTGACGAGGCCCTGCCGCCCCCAGATGCCGAGGAGGCCAAGCGCTCCGATCAGCACCGGCAGGCCCATCGGCACCGCCATCAGCCGAACCAGCCAGACGCGGCCGGGAAATTGCGGCTGCCGCGCCAGCGCTCGCGCCACCGGTATGGCGAAGGCAACCGAAAACAGCGTCGACAGTGCCGCCTGCATCAGCGTGAAGCGCAGGACGGTCGCGACCACCGGATCGGAGGCGACGGAAAGCAGTGCGCCTTCCCCGCCGAATTGAAAAAGCGAAACGACCGCGATGCCGATGAAAGCCGCAATCGCCGAAAACGCGACGAGGCCGCCGGAAAGCGCCGGCAGCCTCTCGCGAAGATCCATGGAATGAAAGCCCGTCACGCTCACTTCAGCGTCATGGCGGCGAGCCATTCGTCGATCCACGCCTTGCGATTGGCGGCGACCTCTTCCGGGCTCATCAGGAAGGTGTTCTTCGGCGAAACCAGCTTGCCGAAGGCTTCCGGCAGCGGCTCGGAGGTTGGAGCAACCGGCATCATCCAGTTATTCGTCGGAATGGTGTCCTGAAAACCGGGGCTGACCATGAACTGCAGAAATTCCTTCGCCAGTTCCTTCTGCGGCGCCTTCTTCAGGAGGCCGGCGACCTCGATCTGGATGTAATGGCCCTCGGAGAATTCGGCCGCCTGATAGCGATCGGTGTTCTCGGCCACCATGTGATAGGCCGGCGAGGTGGTGTAGGACAGCACCATCGGCGCCTCGCCCTTGGTGAACAGGCCATAGGCCTCCGACCAGCCGGGGGTGATCGTCAGCACGCGACCCTTGAGCTTGGCCCAGGCCTCCGGGGCCTTGTCGCCATAAACCGACTTTACCCAGAGCAGCAGGCCGAGACCCGGCGTCGAGGTGCGCGGATCCTCGATCACGATCTTCTCTTCGGGATTGCCTTCCACCAGTTCCTTCAGGCTCTTCGGCGGGTTCTTCAGCACCTCGGTATCGTAGACCACCGCGAAATGCCCATAGTCATAGGGAACGAAGCTGTCGTCGGAAAAGCCGCCGGGAACGGAGACCTTGGAAAGATCGACGCCGTGGGTATCGAACAGGCCGGTCTGCTTCGCCTCAGTGACGAGATTGGTGTCGAGGCCGAGCACCACGTCGGCCTTGGTCGCTTCCCCTTCGAGCTTGAGGCGAGTCAGCAGCGCCACGCCATCGGCGACTCCAACGAAATCGACGGTGCAGCCGCAGGTCTTCTCGAAAGCTTCCTTGACCTTCGGTCCCGGACCCCATTCCGAGATGAAGCTTTCATAGGTGTAGACCGTCAGGGTCTTGTCCGCAGCCACGGCGGAAAGCGCGGGCAGCAACGAGAAAATCGCCGCTGCGGCAAGCCCGCGGCGGAAAAACGAAAGAGATGTGGTCGGCATATCGCCCCTCCATAAAAGTTAGATTTCGGGATAGGGCGTTTTTATCTTACGCGTCTAATCCCTCCGCCGGTGTTAACCGGATCAGGTTCCGCGGGTTGGCTGTTCGCCTCTCAGCCCCATGTCCGGGAAGGACATGAAGCACCCCGTTAGAGCAGGACGAGACATAGCGCGGCGCTCCCCGGGAGGCAAGGGGCACCGAAAACATCTCAAAATTGCCGGCGCGGCACTTCCTCAACGCTTTTCCAACCTATTTCTGCCATTCTCTCGAACGATGGCTGGTTTGTGCACGCCAACGGATGCATACGGCCCTTTTGTGATATAAGAAAAAGCCGACACGGCGAGACAGTGGTATATGGTCAGTTCGGAACCGGAAAAGGCTGCAAGCGAGCGCCCCGCGGCCGCTACCGTTGAGCTTAGCTTTTCGCGGCAGTTGCGAATTGCCGCCGAGTCCTTCTGGTCGTCCTCCGTTCGCAACCGCGTCTTCGGCGTCGCCACCGCCCTGCTGGCCGTCATCCTGCTGACCACCTACGGTCAGGTCCTGATCAACCGCTGGAACGTTCCCTTCTACAATTCGCTGGAAAGGCGCGACATCGACGCCTTCATCCGCGAACTCGGCAATTTCGGCCTGATCGCCGGCTTCCTGCTGCTGCTCAATGTCATCCAGACCTGGCTCAACCAGATGACCGCGCTTTACATGCGCGAAGGCCTGTCGCGCGATGTCGTCGACCAGTGGCTGAAGGATCGCCGCGCCTATCGACTGTCGATGTCGAGCCCGCTCGGCGTCAACCCGGACCAGCGCCTGCACGAGGATGCGCGCAAGCTTGCCGAAATGACCACCTCGCTGTCGATCGGCCTTGTCCAGGCAACGATCCTGCTCGTCAGCTTCATCGGCGTTCTCTGGCAGATGTCGAGCGGCTTCGTTTTTCACGTCGGCGATTACAGCTTCTCCATTCCCGGTTACATGGTCTGGGGCGCGCTGATCTACGCTGCCGCCGCCTCACTGCTCAGCAAGGTGGTCGGCTGGCGGCTGACCCGACTCAATGCCGAACGCTATTCGCGCGAAGCCGACCTGCGCTTCTCGCTGATGCGCGCCAACGAAAATCTGGAAGCCATCGCGCTTGCCGGCGGCGAGGAAACCGAGCGCCGCCATATTCACGAAGCGATCGATTCGGTCATCGCCGTCATCCGCCAGCTTGCCATGGCGCTGACCAATCTCACCTGGGTCACGGCGGGCTTCGGCTGGCTCGCCATGATCGTGCCGATCCTGATCGCGTCACCCGCCTATTTCGCCGGGACCATGACTTTCGGCGAACTGATGGCCGCCGCCGCCGCCTTTAACCAGGTCTATTCAGCCCTGCGCTGGTATGTCGACAACTACGGTGCCATCGCCGACTGGCAGGCCGCCCTTCTCAGGGTCACGGTCTTCCGCGCAGCCTTGACGGAAATCGATGACATCAAGCCGAAAGGCGGCGGCATCGCACTGGAAGTCGGCCCAACGGGCAAGCTCAGTTTCGAGGATCTGGCGATCTGCCCGCAGGTCGATGGCGAGATCAGCCGCACCGGCTTCCGGATCAGGGAGCAGAACCCGGAAATCCTCGCCGGCGAACGCATCATGGTCAACGGCGACCAGGGTGTAAACCGCCGGCTGCTGTTCAACGCCATTGCCGGACTGTGGCCCTATGGCAGGGGAACGATCCGCCTGCCCCAGGAAGACCATATCCTCTTCGTGCCGCAACTCGAATATCTGCCGGAAGGCAAGCTGAAGAGCGTGCTGGCTTATCCGCTGGCCTCCGCCGGAATACCGGAAGAGGCGATGGTCGCCGCCCTGAAGCGGGTCGGGCTGGAGCATTTTTCCGATAAGCTGGACGAGCGCGCCCGCTGGGACCGTGTGCTCGACAAGGATGAACAGATGGCGCTGGCCTTTGCCGGCCTTCTCCTGCGCAAACCGCGCTGGATCATTTTCAACGATGTGCTGGAAGGTCTGGAGTCCGATACGGTCGCGACCCTGTCGAGCGTCATGGGAGAATTCACCGATACGACGCTGATCTATATCGGCCGCTCCGGCGCCTTCTACGACGCCACCTCGCCGCGCCTGCTGCATCTGGAGCGGCTCAATCCGGAACCGCCCCGTCCACGGGAAACGACGGAAGCCGCCTGAGACAGGCGGCGCTACACGCCTTTGGGCCTTGAAGCAATTCCAAAAAGTGTGAAGCGGTTTTGCGTCCGGAATTGCGTCAAGACAAGGGCATAGAGCATTTAAGGCGATCTGCTTTCGCCGGAAATGCTCCGACCCTCAGCCCTCCAGCTCCTCGCGCAGCATTTCCAGCTCCAGCCATTCCTCTTCCATGCGGATGAGGTCGGCGCGCAGCTTTTCCATTTCGGCGGCAAGCCTGTTGAAGGTCGCGGGATCCTTGGTGAAGAGTTTCGGATCAGCCATCTTCGCCTCGCGGGCGGCGATTTCCTTCTCCGTCTTCTCCATCTCCTTCGGCAGGTTTTCGAGCGCGAATTTCTGCTTGTAGGAAAGCTTGCCCTTGCCCTTTGATCCCTGATCCGCGGCAGGCTTGACCGCGCTGCCGGAAGCCTTCGCCTTCTCCGCTTTCTCCACCCGCTTGCGCTCTTCTTCCGCGCCCTTGCGCTGGGCGAGCATGTCGGAATAACCGCCGGCATATTCGATCCAGCGGCCATCCGGATTTTCCGGATCGACCGGCGCGATGGTGGACGTCACGGTCCGGTCGAGGAAATCACGGTCGTGGCTGACGAGAATGACGGTTCCCGAATAGCCCGCGACGATCTCCTGCAGAAGATCGAGCGTCTCGATGTCGAGATCGTTGGTCGGCTCATCGAGGATCAGCAGGTTCGAGGACTTCGCCATGATCCGGGCCAGCATCAGGCGGGCGCGCTCGCCGCCGGAGAGATTGCGGATCGGCGTGCGGGCCTGTTCCGGCTGGAACAGGAAGTCCTTCATGTAACCGGTCACATGCTTCTGCTCGCCATTGACCAGCAGGTTCTCGCCGCGACCGTCCGTCAGGTAATGGGCGAGCGTGTCGTCGGGATTCAACCCCTCGCGCTTCTGGTCCAGCACCGCGATCTCGAGATTGGTGCCGAGCTTCACCGTGCCGCTGTCGGGGTCGAGCTGACCGGTCAGCATCTTGAGAAGCGTCGTCTTGCCAGCCCCGTTCGGGCCGATCAGGCCGATGCAGTCGCCGCGATGCACGCGGATGGAAAACGGCGCGACGATGGTGCGCTCGCCATAGGCCTTGGTGATCTTGTCCGCCTCGATCACCAGCTTGCCGCTCTCGCGGCCCTCGGTGGCGCTGGCCTGGATGGTGCCCTGCGGCCCCTTGTGACCGCGATATTCGGCGCGCAGATTCTGCAGGTTGCCGAGACGGCGCATGTTGCGCTTGCGCCGCGCGGTCACGCCGTAGCGCAACCAGTGTTCCTCGCGCTCGATCGCCTTGCCGAGCTTGTGCTGCTCGATTTCCTCTTCCTCGAGCACCTTGTCGCGCCATTCCTCGAAATGGCCGAAACCCCGGTTGAGCCGGCGCGAAAGACCGCGGTCGAGCCAGACGGTCGCGGTGGAAACCTTTTCGAGGAAGCGACGGTCGTGGCTGATCAGCACCAGCGCGCTGCGGCTCTTCTGCAACTCGCTTTCCAGCCATTCGATGGTCGGAAGGTCGAGATGGTTGGTCGGCTCGTCGAGCATCAGGATATCGGGTTCGGGCGCAAGCACCCGCGCCAGCGCCGCCCGGCGCGCCTCGCCGCCGGAAAGGCTCTTCGGATCCTCGTGGCCCGTCAGTCCCAGATGTTCGAGCAGATAGGTCACGCGATAGGGATCGTCGCCCGGCCCGAGCCCTGCCTCGGCATAGGCCTGCACGGTCGAGAAACCGGCGAAATCGGGAGCCTGTTCCAGATAGCGGATGGTCGCCGCCGGGTGACGGAAAACCTCGCCCGACTGCGCCTCGACAATGCCCGCCGCGATCTTCATCAGCGTCGACTTGCCCGAACCGTTGCGGCCGACAAGGCAGATCCGGTCTCCCGGCTCCACCTGCAGGCTGGCGCCGGCAAGCAGCGGCGTACCGCCGAAGGAGAGGAAGATATCGTCGAGTTTCAGGATGGGAGGCGCCAAGGCTTCAGGCTCCGGTCATGTCATAGGGGCGGGCAAGCAGGATCGCGTCGCCGCTTTTCAGCGACAGCGCGATCGGACCTTCCGCCACATTGGAAACGGTGCGCGACGAACCGAACGGCAGTTGGAAATCGTCGAGCGGATAACGGGCATTGCGGATCGAAAGCCCTGTCAGTGGCGAAAATCCGAGAATGGAAAACAGCGAACCCTTCGGCAGGTCGATGACGCGCTCTCCGGGCAGCAGCGGATAGAACTCCTCCTTGCCCGAGGTTAAGAGAATGTCGTGGCCTTGTCTGGCAAGGCTGATCGCCTGCAGCATGTGCATCAATGCGTGATCGGACCGCTCGCCGCCGAGCGCGCCGGCAAGGATCAGGCTTTCGGCGCCGCGCGCCAGAGCCTCGCCGATGGCGATTGCCCCGTCGGTCTCGGCCTTCTGCGCAGGATAGGGCATTTTCGGCACATCGGGAAAATCCCGCGACAGGTCTTCCGGCGAGGAATCGAAATCGCCCACCCAGAGTTCGGGCTTCAGGCCGAGCGCCGCCGCATGGCGCATGCCGCCATCGGCTGCGATCACGCGGCTCCCGGCAATCGCCGCCTTCAGGCGGTCGGTCGCAGTCAGATGCCCGCCGAGCAGGATGGTGAAGCTGTTTTTCCTCATGGCTCTGCCCATAGCGCATCTTGGCGTCAAAGGGAAAGCGCTTCGGCAAGGCAGTCCGTCGACCGGTTCATCGCGACGACTGCCCCTCACCCTGACCCTCTCCCCGCACGCGTGGAGAGGGAACGGAAACGTCGTGCCCGACATTTCAACTATCAACTGGAAATAAGACAGCCATGAGCAGGAGATTGTACC
The DNA here is from genome assembly GCA_003248775.1 of Shinella sp. Classification (GTDB taxonomy): domain Bacteria; phylum Pseudomonadota; class Alphaproteobacteria; order Rhizobiales; family Rhizobiaceae; genus Allorhizobium. Next base: position 10,347 of record QFQX01000034.1, read on the forward strand.
TTGCCGGAGCATCTCCGCTTGTCCCTTCTCCCCGCGAGCGGGGAGAAGGTGGCGGCCGGATGAGGGGCAGCACGACCGGCAGGAATGGCAACCAAGGTCCACCTTGCACCGCACCTCCCCGCCCATTACCTTCCGCCGACCAGAGAAATTCCAGCAAAAGTGCGCAGCGGTTTTGCGTCCGGAATTGCGTCAAGACAAAAAGATAGGGCATTCCGGCGATTCCGTTATCGCCGGAATGCCCTGAAAACAGGAAGAAGGCCATGCAATTCACCGGCACCGCCGACTACGTCGCCGACAAGGACCTGATGATCGCCGTCAACGCGGCGATCGCGCTTGAGCGTCCGCTGCTCGTCAAGGGCGAACCCGGCACCGGCAAGACCGAGCTTGCGCGCCAGGTGGCGACGGCCCTTGGCCTCGACATGATCGAATGGAACATCAAGTCGACCACCAAGGCGCAGCAGGGCCTCTACGAATACGATGCCGTCTCGCGCCTGCGCGACAGCCAGCTCGGCGACGAGCGCGTCAACGACGTGAAGAACTATATCCGCAAGGGCAAGCTGTGGCAGGCCTTCGCCACGGATACCAAGACCGTGCTTTTGATCGATGAGATCGACAAGGCCGACATCGAGTTTCCGAACGACCTACTGCAGGAACTCGACCGCATGGAGTTCTATGTCTACGAGACCGGCGAGACCGTGAAGGCCAGGGTCCGGCCAATCGTCATCATCACCTCGAACAACGAGAAGGAGCTTCCCGACGCCTTCCTGCGCCGCTGCTTCTTCCACTATATCCGCTTTCCCGATGCCGACACGCTGGCGCGGATCGTGGAGGTTCACTATCCCGGCCTGAAGCAGAACCTGATCCGCGCGGCACTCACCCAGTTCTACGAGATCCGCGAGACGCCGGGCCTGCGCAAGAAGCCGTCGACCTCGGAAGCGCTCGACTGGATCCGTCTTCTGGTCGCCGAAGACGTCGACCCCGCCGATCTTCGCGTCGACCCGAAGCAGGCCCTGCCGAAGCTTCACGGCGCTCTCCTGAAGAACGAACAGGACGTCCATCTCTTCGAACGGCTCGCCTTCATGGCAAGGCGGGAAGGACGATGACGCGCGAGACGCCCGGGGATATGACACCGGATGCATTCAAGGTCCTGATCTACGCCACATGGCGCGATCGCCTTCTCGTCTTTGACGAACCGGACTTTCCCGAAATCGCGCTTCAGGTTCCCGGCGGCACGGTGGAGCATCCGGAAACCGTCGAGCGCGCGGCCCTAAGGGAATTCGTCGAGGAGACAGGGCTCGAGCCGAATGCCCCGTTCCGGCTGCTCGAGACCTGCGACTACCGCTTCGAGCAGAAGGGAACGCTGATCACCCACCGTCGCTCCTGTTTCCATGTCGCCCTGCCGGAAGAACCTGCGGAAACCTGGGTTCACTGGGAAACGATGCCTTTCGGCGGCGGCGAGCCGATCCGCTTCCGCCTGTTCTGGCTCGGGCTGGACGAGGCCCGGCAAAGGCTCGGCTACGGCATGGCGGATGCGCTCGCCCACCTCGCCGGAAAGTCGGCCACGCCCGTGCTGCACCGCGAAAACCTTTTCCGTTGATTCGTGCCGCCGACAGGCGTAAAGGTCCCAACTCGTGGTGATTTGGCCGGCCGGCTTGCAGCCACGTTAAATAAGTCGCTAAAGGGCCGAGGTGAGTTCGAAAAACTTTCCGAGGACCGGTAGCGATATTGGAAGCTGCCGGTTTTTTTGTATGTGCGCGGTGCCGGGCTGCCCGAACCGCCATGACACGGAAAGTCGAGTTCGAACATGCCGATCAAGATACCCGATACCCTGCCCGCCTTTGAAACCCTCGTGCACGAGGGTGTGCGGGTGATGACCGAAACGGCTGCGATCCGCCAGGATATCCGCCCGCTGCAGATCGGGCTGCTCAATCTCATGCCGAACAAGATCAAGACGGAAGTGCAGTTCGCCCGTCTGATCGGCGCCTCGCCGCTGCAGGTGGAACTGACCCTCGTGCGCATCGGCGGCCACAAGGCCAAGAACACGCCGGAGGAACATCTCCTTTCCTTCTACCAGACCTGGGAGGAAGTGCAGGACCGCAAGTTCGACGGCTTCATCATCACCGGCGCGCCGGTCGAAACGCTGCCTTACAAGGAAGTCACCTACTGGCCCGAGATGGAAAAGATCCTCGACTGGACGGAGACCAACGTCCATTCGACGATGAACGTCTGCTGGGGCGCGATGGCGGCGATCTATCACTTCCATGAGGTGCCGAAGCACGCGCTGAAGGAAAAGGCCTTCGGCGTCTATCGCCACCGCAACCTTGCTCCGTCCTCCATCTATCTCAATGGTTTCTCGGATGACTTCCAGGTGCCCGTCTCCCGCTGGACCGAGGTCCGCCGCGACGATATCGAGGGTGTTCCGGGGCTGGAAATCCTGATGGAATCGGATGAAATGGGCGTCTGCCTCGTGCATGAGAAGCGCGGCAACCGGCTCTACATGTTCAACCACGTCGAATACGACTCGACCTCGCTCGGCGACGAGTACTTCCGCGACGTCAATTCCGGCGTGCCGATCAAGATGCCACACGACTATTTCCCGCACAACGATCCGGAGATCACCCCCTTGAACCGCTGGCGCAGCCATGCCCATCTGCTGTTCGGAAACTGGATCAACGAGATCTACCAGACGACACCCTACGATCTGGATGCGATCGGCACCGGCAAGGAGGACTGACCCATGGCGGGAACCGTCGAGATCCGTCCGCTCACGGCAGCGGATGAAACCGAATGGCGGCGGTTGTGGAAGGCCTATCTGGCCTTCTACGAAACCGAACTGCCCGAGGAGATCTATGCCACGACCTTCGCTCGGCTGACGGGTGGAGCACCGGGCGAATACAGCGGTCTCCTCGCGCTGGTCGATGGCCGGCCCGCCGGCCTTGCGCACTATCTCTTCCATCGTTCCTGCTGGCATATCGACAATGTATGCTATCTTCAGGATCTCTACGCCGACCCCGAGGTCCGCGGCACCGGTATCGGCCGCGCGCTGATCGAGGCGGTCTATGAGAAGGCCAAGGCGGAAGGCTCGAAGGAGGTCTACTGGATGACGCAGGAATTCAATGCCACCGCGCGCCGGCTCTACGACCGCATCGCGGAAAAGACTCCGTTCCTCATCTATCAGAAGAACTTCTGAACAGAGGGACAAGCCCTAAATGTTCATCCCCTTCTTCCTCAAGCTCAAGGAAGCGAAGATCCCGGTGACGCTCCGGGAATTCCTAGCGCTTCTCGAGGGCGTGGAAGCGGGGCTCGCCGGTTTCGACACCGAAGCCTTCTATTTCCTCGCCCGCACCGCGCTGGTGAAGGACGAGCGGCATATCGACCGGTTTGACCGGGTGTTTTCCGAGATCTTCGGCGGACTGGAAAGCATCTCCGGCGCAGACGGCGTGGAAACCGCGCCGATCCCCGAGGAATGGCTGCGCAGGCTGGCGGAAAAGCACCTCTCGGAAGAAGACAGGAAACTGGTCGAGGCTCTCGGCGGCTTCGACAAGCTGATGGAGACGTTGCGCCAGCGGCTTTCCGAGCAGAAGGGCCGACATCAGGGCGGTTCCAAATGGATCGGCACCGCCGGCACCTCGCCCTTCGGCGCCTATGGCTACAATCCCGAAGGCGTTCGCATCGGCCAGAACGAATCGCGCCACCGCCGGGCGGTGAAGGTCTGGGACAAGCGCGAATTCCGCAATCTCGATGACGGTGTCGAGCTTGGCACCCGCAACATCAAAGTGGCGCTGAGACGGCTTCGCCGCTTCATCCGCGAGGGCGCCGCCGACGAATTCGACCTGCCCGGCACCATCCGCTCGACGGCCGAGCACGGCTATCTCGACGTGAAGACGCGGCCGGAACGGCGCAATGCGGTCAAGCTCCTGATGTTCTTCGACATTGGTGGCTCCATGGACGATCACATCCGCATCGTAGAGGAGCTCTTCTCCGCCGCCCGCTCCGAATTCCGGCACATGGATTACTTCTACTTCCACAACTGTCCCTATGAACGGGTGTGGAAGGACAATCGCCGCCGTCACTCCGAAGTGATGGCGACTGAGGACGTGATCCGAACCTATGGCTCCGACTACCGCCTGATCTTCGTCGGCGATGCCTCGATGGGCCCTTATGAGATCACCCATCCCGGCGGCTCCGTCGAACACTGGAACACGGAAGCCGGCGCGGTCTGGATCGACCGTCTGACGGGTCATTTCAGGAAGAGCCTCTGGCTCAATCCATTGCCGGAAAGCCGTTGGGGCTATACGACATCGGTCGGTCTCATCCGTCGGCTGATGGGCGACCGCATGTTTCCGCTGACGCTCGGCGGCCTCGAAACCGCGGCGAGAGAACTTTCCCGCTGATTTTTCATTTCCTCACCATTTTCCAAGCCAGGATCACGCCATGCAGAAAGAGATTTTCGGACAGACCGCAAACGGCGAGACGGTCGAACGCGTCACCCTGTCGGGCGGTGGCCTGACGGCCCGCATCATGACCTATGGCGCGTCGATCCAGGACCTGCGTCTCGACGGCCATGCTGCACCCTTGGTGCTCGGCTTCGACCGGCTGGAGGACTATGAGCGCCATTCGCCCTATTTCGGGGCCACGCCCGGCCGCTGTTCCAACCGCATCGCCGGCGGCGCCTTCACGCTCGACGGCAAGCCGTATCAGCTCGAACGCAACGAAAACGACCGCAACCACCTGCATGGCGGTTCCGACGGCATCGCAAAGCGGAACTGGCAGATCATCGGGTTGTCATCCGACCGCGTGACGCTTGCGATCACCGATCCCGATGGCCGCGCCGGTTATCCCGGCAATTGCCGGATCACCGCCACCTACCAGCTCAGGGACGAAGGCGTGCTGTCGGTCGTCTATGAAAGCGAGACGGACCGGCCGACGCTCGCCAATATCTGCCAGCATGCCTATTTCAATCTCGACGGCAGCGCCGATATCCTCGGCCACGACCTGATGATCGCCGCCGATCACTACCTGCCGGTCGATGACGTGCTGATCCCGACCGGCGAGATCCGCCCGGTGGAAGGAACGCCGTTCGACTTCAGGGACATGCACCCGATCCGTCGCGAGATCGACGGCGCACAGGTGCCCTATGACCATAATTTCTGCCTTTCGCCGACCCGCACGCCAAAGCGCAGCGTGGCGCTTGCCCGTAGCATCAATTCCGGCGTCACCATGGAAGTGCGCACCACCGAGCCCGGCGTGCAGTTCTATGCCGGCGTCTATGTCGACATTCCCGTTCCCGGACTGAACGGCAGGACATACGGCCCCTATGCCGGTTTCTGCCTTGAAACCCAGATCTGGCCCGACGCCATCAACCACACCGGCTTCCCGAGCGCGGTGCTGAGACCCGGCGAAGTCCTGAGGCAGGAAACCGACTACGTCTTCTCACGGATCTGAGACGATCCTCGGTCCATAATAGGTTTGAGGGGCCTCGGACGCCCCCTCAGATGGCGGTGAAACCGTTATCGACGAAGAGGTGCGCGCCACGTCTTCCGGTTCGCCGATACGGACCTGCTGGGCGGCAATGGCGGCACCGAAACGGCTTTCTGAAGTCGGTGGCGGCGGGAGTTCACATAAGGGGAGTCGGCAGTTTTGAACGGCGCCGCCAGCTTAAGCTGGCGGCGCCGTTATAATGAGTCGTGCAGCTTCATAATCTTGGCCGTCTAGCGTTAGCGTGCCTCTGATCTCGCCAGTTTTAGTAATTGAAACCAGAAAACCGGCGAACAGCAAGACCAACGGTTTGTCATCTTCGGGCAGATTGAGTCTGTCCTCTTGTTCCAAGATCAACTCACCATTCGGACCGGTGAGCTTGAAGGTAAAACTGTGATCGCCTTTGCCGACACCTTCAGCACGCAGCCAAAGAGCCATGGGAAACGTCGACGGCATGGCACCCGGAACCAGATCTATCGGATACACCCCGATAAAAATCAGCTTACCGTTGCTCTCTTGCCTGATGTCGTCGCAGAAAACAGAAGTTACGCGAACAGTCATTATTCTGCAGCCTGAAGGCGCGACGGATGAGGTTCAAGAGCTTTCGTCCTGTCATAGACCAACATGTTATAGGTGCTAGAACTTGCTGCAGTCTGCGTTGTCTTGCGAATTTGATCCGGGTTCACCAGATTGGAATGCACTACGGCAACGCGGCGTTTAAGGGTAAAGTCAGGGTCCCAACCCAAGGCCCAAGCCAACTCGCCCACCGATCTAAGGGTAAGGTTGCTCTCGCCCTTGAGCATACGGCTCACTACTGATTTGTGAACGCCAATAGCTTCCGCGATCTCCTTTTGAGAGATCCCGCTTAGTTCTTTCTCTTCAATCGCGGCAGAGATCAGGGCCTTGCGCACCTTTCCAATGAACCGCGACGCCGCTCTCTTTTTGGGGTCAATTTTAAGCTCATAGGACATCTTCATACTCTCCAACGATGAACTTAGGTTCATCTAAATCAAGGGCATCTCGCCGCCGAACTACACTTCCCCGATAACCGGGATAAAGATTATGCTGTTTGCATGCAAAAGCGGTGTTGATCTCGGCGATGATGAACACGCCCTTTGCAGCAAACCACCCGAATAAGCGCAGATCAGGCGTCTTGAGTTCCCAAACACCTGGATCCGTTGGCCGCATTGAGTGGGACCGCTCCCAATAGGAGAAATCATTACCGCTGACGAAGTCATAAAACAGATCATCTGCTTGTTCGAGTGGGTCTTGTTTCCCCTCGTGAAAATCAGCATCCAAGTCAGGCAGGACTTGATCAAGCCACTCCACCACGTGAGGGAGCGCAAACAGCAGCCGTTGCGGCTGTTCGTTAACATCAAGACCTCCCCCAAGCGAAATCAGCGAACCTGTTTCGCATAATTGATTAATAGTTGCCATATATGTCAACTGGAAATGGTTAACAAGATGTTGCAGCCAACGATCTGGTGCGACCAATTTGCATACCTAGGCTGTAACATCTTCCCTTCCATCAATTCCGTAGGCACTCAACCCTACCGCGAATTGGCCGTCAAGTCTCAACACTCGACGGATAGCGATCCAAAAGGATTTTTGCCGCCGCCCTTAGGTTGGGAGACTGCTGCAGAGGCCTGCGCATCCGATTCCTACGATCCTCCAGCTATCGACGCCCCGACCCGTTCCAAACGGAACAGCGCGAATGAGCGGCTTCGTGCTGCCCGAAACGCCGAAGCAAGCAGCACTCAATAGCGACAGCAGGCCACAATTTAGTGGAATGTAAGGAGGAAAAACTGGAGCGGGTGAGGCGATTCGAACGCCCGACCCCAACCTTGGCAAGGTTGTGCTCTACCCCTGAGCTACACCCGCTCATATCGACGATCCGGGGGTAGTCGGTGGATCGAAGGTCGTCTGCGTTGCGGCGACGGGCGGTATATGGCCCAACCATTTTTCAAATGCAACAGGGAAATGACGAAATTTTCGAGAAAAAATCACGACGCCTCGGAAAGCCCGGAAAACCGGGCTTTTCAGGTAAAGGCAACGATTGCCAAGCCCGGCAAGCGGACGTATCACTCTCCGCCGATGGCCAAACGGCCTCCATTTTTCATTCGCACTTCCTGAAATCCGCCCCCGAAAGCCTCCGATGACGACCGATCCCCAGATCACCTCACAAAGCACCACCGCGCCGAAGACCGCCGAAGACCTGTTTCGCTTTCTCGACGAACTGAAGATCGAGCATAAGACGGCCCGTCACGAGCCGGTCTTCACCGTCGCCGAGTCGGTCGCGCTGCGTGACGAGATTCCGGGCGGCCACACCAAGAACCTGTTCGTGAAGGACAAGAAGGATCGCTTCTTCCTGCTCACAGTCGAGGAAAACGCCTCGGTCGACCTGAAGACAGTGCACACGCTGATCGGCGCGGCAAGCAAGGTATCCTTCGGCAAGCCGGAGAAGCTGATGGAATATCTCGGCGTCATTCCCGGCTCCGTCACGGTCTTCGGAGCGATCAACGACACCGGCCACGACGTCACCTTCGTGCTGGATGCGGACCTGATGGAACACGACATCATCAACGGCCATCCGCTGTCCAACGACGCCACGACCTCGATCGGCCGGAACGACCTTCTGCGCTTTCTTGAAGCAACGGGCCACACACCGCTTGTCTTGAAAGTCACGGCCTGACATACGATCTTACTTGGCAAACTCGGCCCCCGAAGAGGCCCCAAGGTGCGGGAGAGATTTCGATGAGCGATAACAACAATCCCTATGGCGGTTTCGGCAGCCAGATGACGGGCCAGGCCCATTTCGGCGGTGCCCCCGCCGCTTCGGCAGCCGCCTCCGGCGGTGCAGCCATAAAGGACACCACCACATCCGGCTTCACCAAGGACGTCATCGAGGAATCCCGCAACCAGCCGGTTCTCGTCGATTTCTGGGCGCCCTGGTGCGGCCCCTGCAAGCAGCTGACCCCGGTGATCGAGAAGGTGGTCAACGAGGCCGGCGGTCGCGTCAAGCTCGTGAAGATGAACATCGATGACCACCCGGCCATTCCGGGCCAGCTCGGCATCCAGTCGATTCCCGCCGTCATCGCCTTCGTCAACGGCCGTCCGGTCGATGGCTTCATGGGCGCGCTTCCCGAAAGCCAGGTCCGCCAGTTCATCGACAAGCTCGCAGGCCCAGCCGGCGCCGATCAGGCAGCCGAGATCGAGGCAGCGCTGGAGGAAGCAGCAACCCTGCTCGCCGCCGGCAACATTCAGGAAGCCGCACAGCTCTTCGGCGCCGTCATGCAGGCCGAGCCGGAAAATCCCAAGGCGATCGCCGGCATGGCCGAATGCATGCTGGCCGCGGGCCAGCAGGACCGCGCCCGGCAGCTGGTGGAAGGTCTGCCGGATGAGGTGAAGAAGGCTGCCGAAATCCAGGCGCTTCTCAAGAAGTTCGAGCAGATCGAAGAGGCCCGCAAGCTGGGCGATCCCGTGGCGCTCGAACATGCGCTGGCGCTCAATCCGGACGATCACGAAGCCCGGCTGAAGCTCGCCAAGATCCGCAATGTCGAGGGACGGCGCGAGGAAGCGGCCGAACATCTGCTGCTCATCATGAAGCGCGACCGCGAATTCGACAACGATGGCGCACGCCGGCAGTTGCTGCAGTTCTTCGAGGTATGGGGGCCGAAGGATCCCGCCACCATCATGGCGCGCCGCAAACTGTCGTCGATCCTGTTCTCCTGAGCGGGTAAATGCGACGCCGCCCTTGAGATTTCCTGCGCCGCAACCACATTATGGGAATGGTTGCGGCCGGAAGCGGCCGGAGTGGGTGCAATTTCATGCATGTCGGGAATGCCAGATATCTGACTGAAAACGACGTTCCGGGGATTTTGCCGATCTTTCCGGTGTCGGGCGTGCTTTTGCTGCCCGGCGGCCAGCTGCCCCTCAACATCTTCGAGCCACGTTATCTCGCCATGTTCGATCATGCGCTGGCGGGCAATCGCCTGATCGGCATGATCCAGCCGGCGCTCGGCGAGGTGCCGGAGGCAGATATCCTGCCGGAGCGTCCGCCGCTTGCCCAGGTCGGCTGCATGGGTCGCATCACCTCATTTACCGAAACCGGAGACGGCCGGTATATCGTCTCGCTCGGCGGCGTCTGCCGCTTCCGCCTGATGGAGGAAGCGCCTGGCTCCAAACCCTATCGCAACTTCCATATCGCGCCCTTCATGACGGATCTCTCGAGCGGAGGAGAGGAGGAAGCGCAGGTGGATCGCGCCGCGCTGCTGGCCGCCTTCCACGCCTATCTCGATGCCAACAAGCTGGAGGCGGACTGGGAGAGCGTCGAACGGGCAAGCAACCTCACCCTCGTCAATTCCCTGTCGATGATGTCGCCCTTCGGCCCGGCCGAGAAACAGGCGCTGCTCGAAGCGCCCGATCTCAAGACCCGCGCGGAAACCCTCGTCGCCATCACCGAGATCGTGCTCGCCCGCACCTTCGGTGATGCGGACTCCGTTCTGCAATAAACCCCTTCGGGAAATGCGCTCGTGGAAAGTCGATGATGGAAAACCGCATGAGCACCGTCGATCCGAAGCTCCTGGAGCTTCTGGTCTGTCCACTGACGCAAGGCAGATTGACTTTCGACCGCGAAAAAGGCGAACTCGTCTCGGAGCGCGCAGGTCTTGCCTACCCCATCCGCGACGGCATTCCGATCATGCTGGTTTCCGAAGCCCGCAAGCTGGAAACCTGAGCGAACGGCAGGTTTCCAGATTACTGCCCCTCACCCCGACCCTCTCCCCCGCAAGCTGGAAGAGGGGGAATGAAATGTTGCGGCACAGGCCTTCTCCCCCCTTGCGGGGAGAAGGTGGCGGTAGCCGGATGAGGGGCATTGGACGGGGTGAGAGACAAAGCCAGGATGACGGCGCCTCCCCGCAACCGCTCCCTTCAGATCGCCTCGCCCGCCAGAAGCTTCGGCGCGCCGCCATTGGTCGTGCCGGCCGCTTCGCGGATGAAGAAGGACTTCAGGGACGGCATCCGGTCGACGACCCCAAGCCCGAAATCCCTGAGCACCCGGATCGGCGTCACGTCGTTGGAGAACAGCCGGTTCAGGACGTCGGTGGTCACCCCCATGCGGAAAGTGTCGAACCGCCGCCAGGTCTGGTAGCGCTCCAGAACATTGAGATCGCCGATATCGAGACCGAGCCGGTCCGCCTCGACGATGGTTTCGGCGAGTGCCGCCACGTCCTTGAAGCCGAGATTGAGACCCTGCCCGGAAATCGGATGGATGCCATGGGCCGCGTCACCCGCCAGCGCCAGCCGGGGCACCACGAATTCACGGGCAAGCGTCAGCCCCAGCGGAAAGGCGCGCCGGTCGGCAGTGGCGCGGATCGTGCCGAGCTTGTGGCCGAAACGGCGCTCCAGCTCTTCCTCGAAAACCAGTTCGTCCGAGGCCACCAGCCGCTCGGCATCGCCGGTGCGCTCCGTCCAGACCAGCGAGGAACGATTGCCCTTGAGCGGCAGGATCGCAAAGGGGCCGGCCGGCAGGAAATGTTCCTCGGCGCAGCCGTCATGCGGACGCTCGTGCTCGACGGTGGTGACGATGCCGGACTGGCCGTAATCCCATGTCACGGTCTTGATGCCCGCCATGTCGCGCAGCTTCGAGCGCACGCCGTCGCAGGCAACGACCAGCCGTGCCGAAACCACGCTGCCATCGGAAAGCGAAAGATCGGCCGAAGGCCCGGTATTGTGGAAACCCGTCGCCATCACACCATGGCGGATGCGGATGCCGGCCGCAGCGCAAGCGTCACGCAGCGCGCCCACCATCGCAACATTCGGGATCATGTGAGCGAAGGGACGTCCATCCTCCACCGCGCCGTCGAAGGTCAAAAACACCGGCCGCACCGGATCGGACGTCTTCGAATCGGTGACGATCATCCTGGTGATCGGCTGCGCCTCGGGTTCGATCCGGTCCCAGATGCCGAAGACTTCCAGCATCTTCGTCGCCGCCGCGATGATCGCCGAGGCGCGCGGGTCCTTCTTCCATGCGTCTTCCGGTGCTGCCTCGATCACCTCGACGGCCAGATGCGGGGCCGCCTGCTTGACCGCGACCGCGACCGCCAGACCGACATAACCACCACCGACGACCAGAACATCCAGCATGGCGAACTTCCTTTATCCCGGCACCCGGGGCAGCGTCTTTGCCCTTGTGCATCTCATTTGCCGCTATATAGATCAGCCTTGAACGACTTCCTACAACCGGGAGCATTATAATATGTCGCAGGCGGAAGAGAAAACGCAGATCATGGAAAAGCTGATCGCGACGCTCGACCTTGAGAAGCTGGAAGAAGATCTCTTTCGTGGCAAGAGCCCCCAGAATGGCTGGCAACGCGTTTTCGGCGGGCAGGTCATCGCCCAGGCCCTGATGGCCGCCCAGCGTTGCGTCGCGACCGACCGCTTCGTTCATTCGCTGCACGCCTATTTCATGCGCCCCGGCGATCCCGCAGTACCGATCGTCTATCAGGTCGAGCGCATCCGCGATGGCGCGAGCTTCACCACGCGCAGGGTCGTGGCCATCCAGCACGGCAAGGCGATCTTCTCCATGTCGGCCTCGTTCCAGCTCGATGAACCGGGCCTCGATCACCAGGTGGAAATGCCGGACGTACCGACGCCGGAAAGCCTGCTGGGAGAGCAGGAATTCCGCGATGTCTTCCTCGCCAAGGCACCTGAAACCGTGCGCCGCTACTGGGGCCGCGAACGGCCGATCGAAATCCGTCCCGTTTCGCTCGTGCATTACATTTCAAACGAGAAGCTGGAGCCGAAGGCCCATATATGGGTGCGCACCAGCGCACCACCGCCGGATGATCGCCACTATCAGGCGGCCATTCTCGCCTATCTCTCCGACATGACATTGCTCGATACCTCGCTTTACGCTCATGGCACCTCGATCTTCGATCCGTCGCTGCAGGCAGCGAGTCTTGATCACGCCATGTGGTTCCATCGCCCCACCCGGCTCGACGACTGGTTGCTCTACACGCAGGACAGCCCGAGCGCTTCCGGTGCACGCGGAATGACCCGCGGCAGCATTTACAGCCGTGAGGGAGTGCTGATTGCCTCGGTGGCCCAGGAAGGGTTGATTCGGAAAAGGGCAGATGACTAAATTAAGGGCGAAGATGAATTTTTGCACATAATTTGTGCGCACATCTGCCGCCCAATTGCCTGTTTATTAGGTAAGATCTTTATAGTCTTTAGATTTCAATAACTTATTAGTCGTCACGAAACTGGCACATACTTTGAATGTCTGACCGCAGTCGCTGGACGCTTTGGGGGCTGGCGGCAAGGAGAGTCGGCTCCGAGCCGAGGACAAGCAAAGGATGGGAAACCAGATGAAGATTGTGATGGCCATCATCAAGCCGTTCAAGCTGGATGAGGTGCGCGAAGCCCTCACCGCTGTTGGCATCCAGGGCCTGACCGTGACCGAAGTAAAGGGTTACGGCCGCCAGAAGGGGCACACGGAAATCTACCGCGGCACCGAATACGCCGTAAGTTTTCTGCCGAAACTGAAGATCGAAATCGCCGTCTCTTCCGAACTCGCGGACAAGGCCGTCGAGGCAATCGCTTCTGCTGCCAAGACCGGCCAGATCGGCGACGGCAAGATCTTCGTCTACTCGATCGACCAGGCGGTCCGCATCCGCACCGGCGAAACCAATTCTGAAGCTCTGTAAGAACGGCTGTTAGGGGAGTTGTTACTGATGTCGTTTACCAAGTTTTCTTCCACTTTCGCGCGGATCGGTGCCGCTTCGGCCGCGCTGCTGGCGCCGGCCGTCGCCTTTGCGCAGGAAGCCGCACCAGCCGCCGCGGAAGCTGCAGCCGCAGCACCCGTGCCGGACAAGGGCGATACCGCCTTCATGTTCCTTTGCACCATTCTCGTGCTCTTCATGCTGGTTCCGGGCCTTGCCCTGTTCTACGGCGGTCTCGTTCGCGCCAAGAACATGCTCTCGGTGCTGATGCAGTGCACCGTCGTCGGCGCCTCCGTCATGCTCGTATGGGTCATCTACGGCTATTCCTTCGCCTTCGGGGGTTCGACCAACGCCTTCTTCGGCGGCACGGCCAAGCTCTTCCTCTCGGGCGTCACGATGGATTCGACGGCCGCAACCTTCTCGGATGCCGTCATTCCGGAATACATCTTCATCATGTTCCAGATGACCTTCGCCGCCATCACCCCGGCCCTGATCGTCGGCGCTTTCGCAGAACGCATCAAGTTCTCCGCCGCGATCCTGTTCTGCCTTCTCTGGGTCACCTTCGTCTACTTCCCGATTGCACACATGGTCTGGGACGCAAACGGCCTGATCTTCGGCTGGGGCGCGCTTGACTTCGCCGGTGGCACGGTCGTTCATATCAACGCCGGCGTTGCCGGTCTGATCGGCGCCATCATGGTCGGCAAGCGTACCGGCTACGGCAAGGACATGATGGCTCCGCATTCCATGACGCTGACCATGGTCGGTGCAGCCATGCTCTGGGTCGGCTGGTTCGGCTTCAACGCCGGCTCCAACCTCGAGGCTTCCGGCGGCGCAATGCTCGCAACCGTCAACACCTTCGTCGCAACCGCTGCCGCAATCGTCTCCTGGGCCTTCGTCGAAAGCCTGACCCGCGGCAAGTCCTCGATGCTCGGTGCCGCCTCGGGCATGATCGCCGGCCTCGTCGCCATCACGCCTGCTGCCGGCATCGTCGGTCCGATGGGCGCAATCGTCATGGGCCTGATCGTTTCGCCGCTTTGCTACTTCTTCGTCTCCGTGGTGAAGAACAAGTTCGGCTATGACGACACCGCTGACGTCTTCGGCGTTCACGGCATCGGCGGCCTGTTCGGTGCTCTTGCAACCGGCATCTTCGCTTCCACCTCGCTCGGCGGCATCGGCTATGCCGAAGGGGTCACCATGGGTGCCCAGTTCTTCACCCAGGTGAAGGCCGTTCTGGTCACGCTCGTATGGTGCGGCGTCGGCTCCGCGATCCTCTACAAGATCACGGACGTCATCGTCGGCCTGCGCGTTCCGGTCGAAGCAGAGCGCGAAGGTCTCGACCTCGCCTCCCACGGCGAAGCCGCATACCACTCGTAAGGATTTCGCCGCACCGCTTGCCGGTGCGGCTCTTCCTCCCGTCGCGGCCGTCGAACGGCGAGCCGCTCTTGGCCCGGACCTCGCGTCCGGGCTTTTTTGTCACTGGAGCAATTCCGGTGAAAGTGCGCGGCGGTTTTGCGGGAGTTGCTCAAAAGCCCTAAAACCCGCCGTTTCGGGCAGTCGATGGTTAATGCACCATTAACCCTGTGCCATGTAATGTGGCCTATGGAGCCGTAACAGGATCGCCTCGCCTCGCGCAGGGCGACCCAACCGGCAGGACCTTACTTCGACGAACGGGCAGGCAGGGGATGAACAGAGGCAATTCGGCAGCGATGGGCGATCAGCCCGGCCGCTTCGCGCTCAGCGCTTTCATCGTGCGGCAGGTGCTGGCACTCCTTGGTTTCGCTATTTTCCTGGCGCTGGTGCTGGCGGTAGCCGCACTTGCCACCTGGAATGTCGCCGACCCCAGCCTCTCCTATGCAACGGCCAACGAGCCGACCAACATTCTCGGCAATGGCGGCGCGATCTTCGCCGACGTCATGATGCAATTCTTCGGCCTTGCCAGCCTTCTTGCCCTGCTTCCCGTGCTTGCCTGGTCGCTGGCGCTCATCACCGGACGCCCGCTTCATCGCATTCCGGCCCGCATCGCCGCCTGGCTCGTCGGTTCCATCGTCTCCTCAGCCGTCGTCGGCTGCTTTCCGCCCCCAGCCACCTGGCCGATCCCGAACGGCATCGGCGGCGTCTTCGGCGACATGATCCTGCGTTTCCCGAGTCTGTTCATCGGCGCCTATCCCACCGGCACCGTTTCCATGATCCTCGGCGCCATCCTGGCCTTTCCCGCCGCATGGCTCCTGCTCTTCGCCGCCGGCCTTGTCGGACGTGAACCGGTGGTTGACGAGGATGAAGACGAGGCTCCCGTCGAGCGCCGCAGGCCGGTCGCCCGCTCCGTCGCCGCAGAAGACGAGGACGACGGGGAAGGACCGATCGCACTTGCGCTCGGTGCCTTCACCCACCACTGGTACACCACACGCGCCCGCATGCGTCGCCTGCTCGGCATGAAGCCGGCGGATCGCAGCCATCGCTTCGAACAGCCCTATGATTTCAACGATGACGAATTCGGCACGCTGAACGAACCCGTCCGGCCCAAGGCTCCGGGTGCTTACGAGCGCCTCGAACCCTCGCTGGACGGCGGCCCCCGCGTGCTTTCGCCCAAGCGCAATATCGTATCTCCGCCGCCGATCAGCGCGGACGACGATTATGATGACGATCCGCCCTTCGATCTCGACGACATGCCGCGTCCCGCGGGCATCCTGCCCGATAACAGCGGCTGGTCACCCTCTCCGGCCGCAGCCCGCGGCGCGAGCGGTTCGCCGCGCGTGGCCGCTCCCGCGCCGCGTCCCAAGCCGGGCGCGCGCGTCGAGCGTGACGCACAGACTTCGCTGCTCAGGCCCGAAGGCTTCCAGCTGCCTTCCGTGCATCTTCTCGCCGAACCGAAAGCGATTGCCCGAGACGCCACGCTGTCGGCAGACGCTCTGGAACAGAACGCCCGCATGCTCGAAGGCGTGCTGGAGGATTTCGGCGTCAAGGGTGAGATCATTCATGTCCGGCCCGGCCCGGTAGTAACCCTCTACGAACTGGAGCCCGCGCCCGGTATCAAGTCGTCGCGCGTTATCGGCCTTGCCGACGATATCGCCCGCTCGATGAGCGCGATCGCCGCCCGTGTCGCCGTCGTTCCCGGCCGCAATGCGATCGGCATCGAGCTGCCCAACCAGACGCGTGAAACCGTCTATCTTCGCGAGCTGATCGGTTCGCGCGATTTCGACACCAACAAGGCCAAGCTCGCCATGGCGCTCGGCAAGACCATCGGCGGCGAGCCGGTCATTGCCGATCTTGCCAAGATGCCTCACCTGCTGGTCGCCGGTACGACGGGTTCGGGTAAATCCGTCGCCATCAACACCATGATCCTGTCGCTGGTCTACCGGCTTCCGCCGGAGAAGTGCCGTCTGATCATGATCGATCCGAAGATGCTGGAGCTCTCCGTCTATGACGGTATCCCGCATCTGCTCTCCCCTGTCGTTACCGATCCGAAGAAGGCCGTCGTCGCGCTGAAATGGACCGTGCGCGAGATGGAAGAGCGCTACAAGAAGATGTCGAAGATCGGCGTGCGCAACATCGACGGCTTCAACAGCCGCGTCGAGCAGGCGCTGGAAAAGGGCGAAGTACTGACCCGCACCGTCCAGACCGGTTTCGACCGCCAGACCGGCGAGGCGATCTACGAAACCGAAGAATTCGATCTGAAGCCGATCCCCTATATCGTCGTCATCATCGACGAAATGGCCGACCTGATGATGGTCGCCGGCAAGGATATCGAAGGCGCCGTCCAGCGCCTTGCTCAAATGGCGCGTGCTGCCGGCATTCACGTCATCATGGCGACCCAGCGCCCGTCGGTCGATGTCATCACCGGTACCATCAAGGCCAACTTCCCGACCCGCATCTCCTTCCAGGTGACATCGAAGATCGACAGCCGCACGATCCTTGGCGAACAGGGCGCAGAACAACTGCTGGGCATGGGCGATATGCTCTACATGGCCGGCGGCGGCCGCATCCAGCGCGTTCACGGCCCGTTCGTCTCCGACAATGAGGTCGAGGAGATCGTCGCCTATCTGAAGACTCAAGGCGCGCCCCAGTATCTCGAAGCGATCACCATCGACGATGACGACGATGAAGGCGGCGGCCCGGCCGGCACTTCCAATCTCGCCGATTCGGACGATCCCTACGATCAGGCTGTCGCCATCGTCCTTCGTGACGGCAAGGCCTCCACCTCCTATGTCCAGCGCCGTCTTGGCATCGGCTACAACCGCGCTGCCTCCCTGATCGAGCGCATGGAGCAGGAAGGCATCATCGGCCCCGCGAACCATGCCGGAAAGCGCGAAATTCTCGTGCCGACCGAAGGCGATATCATCGAACGTTGAACCCCGGGGCAGCTTGCGCGTTAAGCCCCGGCAACGATATCTCGGCCATGAAGACGCCGCCTTTTTCGGCGATGGAATGACCACATGAAGGAGTTCCGGATGATTGAAGAAAATGCCGAACGTCTGGCGATTGCGCCGACGTCCACGACCCGTCGACAGTTCGTGCTCGGTGCTGGCGCGCTTTTTGCGCTCGCCGCCCTGCCGATACCCCACGCCCGAGCCGCAACCGACGCCGCTCAGAAGATCGCCGACCACTTCTCCTCGGTAAAGACGATGATGGGCGAGTTCGTTCAGTTCGGTCCGCGCGGCGAGCAGACCGGCGGCAAGTTCTTCATCCAGCGTCCTGGCAAGCTGCGCTTCAACTACGAGAAGCCCTCGCCCATGCGCGTGATTTCCGATGGAAAGAACGTCGTCATCGGCAACATGAAGCTGAAGACCTGGGATCTCTATCCGCTGTCGAAGACGCCGCTCAGCCTGTTGCTGGCCGAAAAGATCGATCTCGGCAACCAACTGGTGCGCGACGTCAAGGAAGAGGCCGACCTCACCACCATCGTTCTCGGCGACAAGACCATCTTCGGCGATTCGACCATTACCCTGATGTTCGACCCGAAGACCTACGACCTGCGTCAATGGACGATCACCGACGTGCAGGCCAAGGACACGTCCGTGATGATCTTCAACGTCCAGACCGGCGTCAATCTCGATCCAAGCGTCTTCGAAATCCCCTATGCCGACGTTCATGCGCCGAGACGCTGATTTCAGCAGGTAGCGAGCAGTCGAAAACCGTTTTGAATTTCGCGGATATCCGATAGACCATGCCCGACCCAATCGGAGCATGAAGCATGACACTGTCGATCACCACGTGGAACATCAACTCGGTCCGGCTGCGCCTGCCGATCGTCGAGGATTTCCTGAAACGGGTGAGCCCCGACATTCTCTGCCTGCAGGAAATCAAGTGCCAGAACGACCAGTTCCCAGCCGATGCGCTGAAGGCGCTCGGCTACGAGAACATCGTCCTGCACGGCCAGAAAGGTTATCACGGCGTTGCCATCGCCTCGCGCTTTCCGCTGACGGAGGATCACCGGCAGGATTACTGCGGCGTCGGCGATTCCCGTCACATCTCCGCGATCTTCGAGTGGCAGGGCAAGCGCATCCGCCTGCATAACTTCTACGTTCCCGCCGGTGGCGACGAGCCCGATCGCACGATCAATCCCAAGTTTGGCCACAAGCTGGATTTCATCGAGGAAATGAAGGCGCTGAAGGCCGATGCCGAAGCCGGCGTTTCGGCGATCCTGGTCGGCGACCTCAACATCGCTCCCTTCGAAAACGACGTCTGGTCCCACAAGCAGCTCTTGAAGATCGTCAGCCACACGCCGGTCGAGACCGAGGGACTGCTGGACGTCGTCCGTCAGGGCGGCTGGGTCGACCTGATGCGGCAATTCACGCCCGAGCCGGAAAAGATCTACACGTGGTGGAGCTACCGCGCCAAGGACTGGGAAGCAGCCGACCGCGGCCGTCGTCTCGACCACATCTGGTCATCGCCTGATATGACCGGCCATCTGAAGCGGATCGATATCCTCAAGGAAGCCCGCGGCTGGGAGAAGCCGTCGGACCATGTGCCGGTCACGGCCTGGTTCGACATCTAGGGTTTGTCAGGGAGAAGTGGGAACCGGTTTTCCGTCCGGAAATGCGTAAGAACAAAGATAGAGCGTTTCAGCGATTTGAAGAAAAGCTGAAAGTTTCTAACGGTGATCAGCGGAAGCGGTCAGCCATGGCGGCGGCCCCATCGATCAGCCCGCTGATCGATGCGCGGATACGCGCCTCGATGATCGCCGCCATCTCGGGATATTCCTCGAGCAACCTGTGAAACAGCGCGCGGGTGATGCGGATGACGTCGGCATCCTCCATCGCCACCGCCGTATACTTGCGCTCGACCATCGTCACCAGCGCCAGTTCGGAAAGCATGGTGCCTCGCTCGGCAACGGCCTCGACCCGAGGCTTGCCGCCACGTCCGAGCGAGGAAAGCTCGAAACGTCCCCTCGCCACCACATAGGCGCATTCGGCCGGGGACTTTTCACGGAAAAGCGCCTGCCCGCTGGCGACCGGCCTGTGCTCCGCACCGAAGGCGATCAGCCTCAATTGGTCGCCGTCGAGCCCTGAAAACAACGGAACGCCGGAAAGCAGCTCAATGTCATCGGCAAGCGCCATGCGGGTTCTCCGGCGTCACGGGGTCAGGGGATGATCTTGTAGCCGCCGTTTTCCGTGACGAGGATTTCGGCGCTGGACGGATCGCGCTCGATCTTCTGCCTGAGACGGTAGACATGGGTTTCGAGCGTATGCGTCGTCACACCCGAATTATAGCCCCAGACCTCTTCGAGCAAGACGTCGCGTGTCACGACCTTCTGGCCGGCCCGGTAGAGATAGCGGATGATCGCTGCTTCCTTCTCGGTGAGCCGGATCTTCTTGCCGTCCTCGGTGGTCAAAAGCTTCTGGCTCGGCTTGAACAGATAGGGGCCGACGCCGAACGTCGCGTCCTCGCTCTGTTCGTGCTGGCGAAGCTGGGCGCGGATGCGGGCGAGAAGCACGGCGAAGCGGAAGGGCTTCGTCACGTAATCGTTGGCGCCGGCCTCAAGGCCGAGGATCGTGTCCGAATCGGTATCGTGTCCGGTCAGCATGATGACGGGAGCCTTGAACCCGCCCTTGCGCAGGAGCTTCACCGCCTCGCGACCGTCCATATCCGGCAGGCCGACATCCATGATCATCAGGTCCACCTGACCGCTGCGGGCGGCCTGCATGCCTTTCGTGGCATTCGGCTCCTGCAGCAGATTGAACTCGTCATAGAGCGAAAGCTGCTCGACCAGCGTTTCCCTGAGGTCGTCGTCGTCATCAACCAGAAGGATGGTGCGCGCGCTCATGTCTGTGCTTCTCCTGCATTCTCCGTCGCCATTCATGCAACGGCCTGAACCCGAAACGCCGTCACGCCGGAACGGACGCTGTCATTTGCGTCTTCGGCGCATATTCGAAGTGCTATGAATACACCGAACTTCACAGACAACGCAAAATCTCGTGAGCGGTTTCAGCGGCCCGCACAGCAACAATGCGTGAGACCCGCCTGAAGCGCTGCACGCCCTTCCCCGCAACGACGCTCAAAGCCTGCACATTCAGACAAGCGAACGGGGAGTGACGAAACGTTCAAGGACACCCGAGCCGGAACCGGTCGCCTGCCATGTGTCCGCCGTAAAATCGATCACGGCGAGTCCGCCCGTCGGATATTTCTCTGAAATCCTCAGCAGCGCATCCGGATCGCCGCCACCGATCAGCTTGGCCGCAAGATCCTCCATGCCGGGATTGTGGCCGATCATCATCACGACGCGAAAGGCTGGTTCCACGTTTTCGAGGACGGACAACAGCGTCTCGGCCGGCGCCTCGTAGATCGCATCGACATCGCGAACCTCGGGCACCTCCGAGAACGCCTTCTTCACCCGTGCCCATGTCTGCCGGGTGCGTTCGGCAGTCGAGACCAGCACGAGATCGGGGTGAAGCCCTTCCCGTTGCAGATAATCTCCCATGAGCGACGCCGCCTTGCGGCCCCGCTCCGCCAGTGGACGCTTCTTGTCGTCCACGCCGTCAGGCCAGTCCGATTTGGCGTGACGAAGCAGCATGAGCCGCCGTCCGCCGACGGGCATGTCCCTGTTCCTGTCCGACATGGCATCCCCCTCCGCCGATGATTCACGTGTGACAATCATGGTTAACAATATATTGCGTCCGGCCCAGCAAGCCGCCCCGCTTTCCGGATTACAGCATGTTGCACAAAAGCGTGCACGGGTTTTGCCGGACGGCCCGGTTTAGAGGCTGACGCAGATCGCGCCCAGTGCAACGATCAGGCAGGCGAGGAGCCGTTTGACGGTCAGCCGTTCGCCGAGGAAGAGCGCTCCGATCAGCACGGCAAACACCACGCTCGTCTCACGCACGGCGGTCACAAGGCCGGCGGGCGCAAAGGAATAGGCAACGACCACCAGGCCATAGGCGATCATCGCCACCACGCCGCCGCCGAAGGCCTTCCACGTGACCGGCGAGCGGACATGGATGGAAAGCCCCTTTCGCAGCACCGCATAGGTCACCGCGAGCATCATCCCGTAGATGAACAGCACCCACATGGCATAGGCTGCCGGCTGCTCCACGAACTTCACACCCTTGGAATCCACCGTCGAATAACAGGCGATGATCAGCCCGGTCGCGAATGCGAAGAGCAGCGACGAGGTCGCGGCCCGCGTCTTGCCGAGAGAAAGGCTCATGATCCCGGCCGCCACCAGCATGACCCCGATAGTCTGGAACGTGCCGAGGATTTCACCGAAGAACAGGAAGCCGCCCAGCGTCACCAGCAGCGGCACCGTGCCGCGAACGATGGGATAGACCTGCCCCAGTTCGCCATGCCGGTAGGCCGCCACGAGAAACAGGCTGTAGCCCACCTGCAGCGAGGCCGACATCAGGATATAGAACCATGCCTCGCCCTGCGGCAGCGGGAACCAGGCGATGAACGGCAGGGCGACCAGCGTTCCCGCAAGGCTCATCACCGTCACCGACCACAGCCGATCCGCTCCGTTTCTGAGAAACGCATTCCAGCTCGCATGCAGAATGGCCGCGACGAGAGCCAGCGCGACGGCAATCGTGCTCACGATGCCACCCCGCAGAGACAGCGAAGAAGGAAGAACGAGATCGGCGGAAGAGGCATCGGCAAAGGTCGATATGACAGTTTTGTGAAGGCCCGGACCTTAGCCTCTTTCGGCCGCTTTACAATGCCGATTTCGCGCAAAACCATCGAGCGTCGATCCGTTGCACGCAATCGATCAACGGGCGGAAACGTTCAGCCTCGCGCGGTAACCACATGGGCGCTCAACCCGCCTTCGATCGCCCCCGAACCGAAACGTTTCTCGAGCGCCTCCGCCACCAGCTCGGTAACGGCCTGCAGCCCGCCCGGCGCGCGCTCCTCGATCTCGTTGCGCATCGGGTTGGCCTGACAGTAGCCCGCGGCCGCGTCGAGCGCCGAGGGCGAACGGCCCGTCAGTTTCAACGTTTCGGTCTCGACCGCGGAAAACCCGGCGGCCCTGAGCTGCCCGTCGAGCAGCCCGAGATCATGATAGCCGTGCGGGGTACGCCGCATGAACTGCGGAGGATTATCAGCAAAACGATGGGTCAGCGCCTCGCTCACCACGCCGACGAAAGCGTTGTTTTCGATCCCGTCCCAGACGGCAAGGAGATAGGCGCCGCGCGGCTTGAGAACGCGGCGAACCTCGCGATAGGATGCCACCTTGTCCGGAAAGAACATCGCCCCGAACTGGCAGACCACCGCATCGAAGGCGTGATCGGCAAATGGCAGTGCCATCGCATCCGCCTGTTTCCAGAGAACATTCCCGGTTTCCTGCAGCGTCATCGCCAGATCGATCATCGGCTGATTGAGATCGGTAGCGGTGAGCGCCACAGTCTCCGGCAGCCTTTCAGCCATGGCGCGGGTCACGACCCCGGTTCCCGCCGCAAGTTCCAGAATGGTCGCGGGTCTCAGCGCCGCCACCCTTTCGGCCATCTCCTGCGCATATGGAGCGAAAAGCATCGGCACCATAAACCGCTCGTAAAGGGCGGGAATGCTGCCTGCAAATACCTTGTCGGTCTCGGTCATGGCTGCGTCCTCCCAGACATCGCCATTATACCGCAGGAGCGATCTGGCGGGAAGCGAGACTGGCGAAGGTCGCAAGGCGTGCCCTTAAACGACAGGGCCGCCCGCTTTTCAGCGGACGGCCCTGACAGCAAGACTTTCAGGCCGGCGGGCCTTGGATCTCACTTCCAGTCGCGGATATCGACGAAATGGCCGGCAACGGCAGCAGCGGCAGCCATGGCCGGGGAAACGAGGTGCGTGCGGCCCTTGTAGCCCTGACGGCCCTCGAAGTTGCGGTTCGAGGTCGAGGCGCAGCGCTCGCCCGGCTTCAGCCGGTCGTCGTTCATGGCAAGGCACATGGAGCAGCCCGGCTCGCGCCATTCGAAACCGGCTTCCCTGAAGATCCTGTCGAGGCCTTCGGCTTCAGCCTGTTCCTTGACGAGACCGGAGCCCGGCACGACCATGGCGGAAACCGTCGATGCGACCTTCTTGCCTTCGATGACGGCAGCGGCAGCGCGCAGGTCCTCGATACGGCCGTTGGTGCAGGAACCGATGAACACGCGATCTATCGCGATGTCGGTCATCTTCGTTCCGGGGGTGAGGCCCATGTAGTCGAGCGCACGCCACTTGGAAACGCGCTTGGTCTCGTCCTGGATCTCATCCGGGTTCGGCACGACGCCCTGGATCGACACCACGTCTTCCGGAGACGAACCCCAGGAAACGATCGGCGGCAGGTTGGCGGCGTCGAGCACCACGGTGCGGTCGAAATGCGCGCCTTCATCGGTGTGCAGCGTCTTCCAGTAGTTGACGGCCTGCTCCAGGGTTTCGCCGGTCGGAGCCTTGGGCTTGCCCTTGATGTATTCGAAGGTCTTTTCATCGGGCGCGATCAGGCCGGCGCGGGCGCCGCCTTCGATCGTCATGTTGCAGACGGTCATGCGGCCTTCCATCGACAGCGAACGGATCGCCTCGCCGGCGAACTCGATGACGTGGCCGGTGCCGCCGGCAGTGCCGATCTCGCCGATGATGGCGAGGATGATGTCCTTGGCAGTAACGCCTTCCGGAAGCTGGCCGTCGACACGCACCAGCATGTTCTTGGCCTTCTTCTGGATCAGCGTCTGGGTTGCCAGAACGTGTTCCACTTCGGAGGTGCCGATACCATGCGCCAGCGCACCGAAAGCGCCATGCGTCGAGGTGTGGCTGTCGCCGCAGACGATGGTCATGCCCGGCAGGGTGAAGCCCTGTTCGGGGCCGACGATGTGCACGATACCCTGGCGCTTGTCGCGCTCGGAGTAGTATTCGACGCCGAATTCGGCCGCGTTATGGGCGAGAGCCTCGACCTGGATGCGGCTTTCCTCGTTCTTGATGCCTTCCAGACGGTCGGCGGTGGTCGGAACGTTGTGGTCGACCACGGCCAGCGTCCGCTGCGGCGCGTGGACCGGCCGGCCGGCCATGCGCAGGCCTTCGAAGGCCTGCGGGCTCGTCACCTCGTGCACGAGATGACGGTCGATGTAGAGAAGACAGGTGCCGTCGTCCTGACGGTCGACCAGGTGGTCATCGAAGATCTTGTCGTAAAGTGTACGCGGTGCGCTCATGGCGTGTTTCCATCCGGCTGAAGAATCGGGATTGTTTCTTGATATTCTGAAGCGCCGCCGATGCGGTCGGCTACGTTCAGCCTAGGCGGCTGTTGAGCGCTCCGGAGACGCACGCGAAGAACCGTGCCGGCAGACGCTTGTGGTCCTGCAGCACGATAAACTGGTTCGCGAGACATCCGAATTTAGATCCCATGGCGTGGCAATAACAGTTTTCCACAAAATCGGCAACGGATTTGCTTCGTCAGCCGCCTGACACATGTCTGTCATAAAGTGTTCGCGGAAACATGCTTCATCTGTCGGGCCAAACGGAGGTAGACCGCATGTCCGATCCCATTCACGACGAAATCAGCCGCATCAAGGAAGACATCATCGACAGCTTCGACGAGGAGCTGGAACAGCAGATGGAAGAGGAGCGGATGGAAGAGATGGTCGCCGAAGGCCTCTCGGAGCCGACCATCGACCGCCGTATCTATTTCCGTGAACTTTTCCGGCTGCAGCATGAACTGGTCAGCCTGCAGGACTGGGTCCAGTACAAGAAGCTGAAGGTCGTCGTCGTCTTCGAAGGCCGCGATTCCGCCGGCAAGGGCGGCGCGATCAAGCGCGTTACCCAGCGCCTCAATCCGCGCGTCTGCCGCGTCGTGGCGCTACCCGCCCCGACCGAGCGCGAAAAGAGCCAGTGGTATTTCCAGCGCTACGTCAACCATCTGCCGAGCGCCGGCGAAATGGTGCTGTTCGACCGCTCCTGGTACAACCGCGCCGGCGTCGAGCGCGTCATGGGCTTCTGCACCCCGGAGGAGCTGGATGAATTCTTCCGTTCCGTGCCGGAATTCGAGCGCATGCTGGTCCGCTCCGGCATCATCTTGCTCAAATACTGGTTCTCGATCACCGACGAGGAACAGGAATTCCGCTTCCGCATGCGCATCCACGATCCGCTGAAGCAGTGGAAGCTCTCGCCCATGGACCTGCAAAGCCGCATTCACTGGGAAGAATACACCAAGGCCAAGGAAGACATGCTGGAACACACCCACATCCCGGAAGCGCCGTGGTGGGTTGTGCAGGCCGTCGACAAGAAGAAGGCCCGCCTCAACATGATCGCCCATCTCCTGGCGCAGATCCCTTACGAGACCGTACCGAAGGAGCATATCGTGCTGCCGGAACGCGTCCGCAACGCCGACTACATCCGTCATCCGGTCCCGCCGGAAATGTACGTTCCGGACGTCTTTTGAGGTTAACGGCGCCGGCTGCTATCGGGCGGCGCCTTTCTGGCGCATCCGCTTTTCCACACGCCGCAGCAGCATGGACAGGCCTATCGTCAGGATAAGATAGATATAGGCGACGATGGAATAGGTCTCGAAGAAGCGGAAGGAGCCGGACGCATAGATCTTGCCGGCCTGGCTGATATCGGCGACGCCGAGCACCGAGACCAGCGAACTATCCTTCACCATCGCCACGAAATCGTTGGAAAGCGGCGGAAAGATCACCCGGATGGCCTGCGGAAAGACGATCAGCCGGAAACGCTGGTAGCGGTTGAGGCCGAGCGACATCGCCGCCTCCACCTGTCCCCTGTCGATCGACTGGAAGCCGGCGCGGAAGATTTCGGCGATGAAGGCCGAATAGCCGATCATCAGCGCAAAGATCGCCCGCCACATCAGCGACACGTCGCGCACCTGAAGGGCCGACATCCAGCCGCGCTCGACCAGCGGACCGATCAGGAAATTGTAGAGGCTGACGAAGCCCGGAGCACCGACAAAGGCGATGTAGAACAGGAGGACGAGGATCGGGATGCCGCGGATCACCTCGACATAGAAGCGCGCGATCTGCCTGACGATCTGGCTGTCGGACATGCCGGCGAGCGCCACCAGCAGGCCGAGCAGCGTCGCCAGCACGAAGCCGACCACGGTCACGAACACCGTCACGCCGATGCCGCGTGAAATGGTGGTGAAGACCTGCGTGTAGAGGTCGTTGACCGCGATGACGGCGGCGATCGCAAGCCCGATCGCGACAAGGGCGACCAGCCACCACGGCCGGTCGCCCTCGCCCTTTTCCCTGCCCGCGCCGGGAAGCGTCTGAAAGCCCATCAGCTCATAGCCTCCGGCTTTCGCAAATCACTCGCCCATCTTGTAGTCGAGGAACCACTTCTTGTTCAGCGCATCGAAGGTGCCATCGGCCTTCAGCGCCGCAATCGCCGCGTTGACCGGCGCCACGATGTCGGAGCCCTTGGGGAAGATGAAACCGAAATCCTCCGCACCCAGCGCGCCGCCGACGACCTTCAAACCGCCATTGGATGCATCGACATAGCCCTTGGCGGCAACGCTGTCGGTGAGGACGAGGTCGACGTCGCCGGCTTTCAGCGCCTGAACGGTGGCGCCGAAGGTTTCGAACAGCTTGATGCGCGGGTTCTGCTCGTTGCCGTCGAGGATTTCATAGACGGCGGTGTAGAAGGGCGAGGTGCCCGGCTGCGCGCCGATCAGGCCATCCTTGAATTCGCCGAAGCTCTTGGCGTCCGAAAAACGGCTCTCGTCGCCGCGCACCAGCATGAACTGTTCGGAACGCATGTAGGGATCGGAGAAATCGACCTTCTCCTTGCGGTCGTCCTTGATGGTGATGCCGGTCATGCCGATCTGGTACTGGCCGTCCGACACCGCCTGGATCATCGCATCCCACGAGGTGTTCTGGTATTCGACCTTGAAGTTCAGCCGCTTGGCGATCTCGTTCATCGCGTCGTATTCCCAGCCGATAGCCTGGCCCGATTTCGGATCGACGAACTGCAGCGGCGGATAGGCGTTTTCCGTCACCACCACGACCGTCTTGCCGCCGAGATCCGGCAGGTCGGCGGCAACGGCGGTGAACGGCAGCAGCGAAAAAACGGACAGACCGGCAAGTACGGCGCGGCGAAGAAGCATTATTGTCTCCCTGATTGTGGCGGGCCGAGAGTGTCACAGTTCGATCACGCCTTGCAAGAAGGCGGCATTGCGTCCACAGCACCGGCGGCGAAACGGCCTTCTCAATCCCGCATATCCGGTCGAAAAGCTATCCGTATAGAGGAAGGATTCACGCTTTTTGGCAATGGCCGGCGTGAGCGCCGCCACCGACTTCGAAATCGCCCTTCTGCGGCGGGGCGATCGGCTTGAACAGATTGCGGTCGGGCTTGACGTCGATGAGCGGTGTTCCGTCGAGGCAATCGAGGCCACGAACGAACAGCCTGCCACCCTCGACCTTCTCCAGAACGACGATCGAGGTGCCGATCGGATTGGGCCTGACCGGCGAGCGGATGGAGAAGGTGCCATGCACCTCGCCATTGTTGCCCGGGCTCTGCAGCACGAGATCGCGCCGGGAACGGTCGAGCCAGTAGAGAATTTCCAGCCGCTCGAATGTCTCGACGCCTTTCAGCGCCGGCACCCAGGGCTCGAAGATCTCGATCTCGCAGAGTGGGCCGTCATGGCGCCCCTGCCGCGGCGTCTCCATCCGCGAGGTCCACGGCGTATGGATGCGACCGATGAAGACCAGTCCGGCATCGCTGGCCTCCGGCGCCGCGATCTGCACTTCGTTTTCCCGGACTTCGTTCTCGCGCACCATCGTCATGTCTCCAGCAGGCTCTGCCCACGATATATCCAACAGAATACATCGTGGGAAGAACCATATCGACAGATGGCCAGTCGTAGTCGCTCAACCGAGCGCCCGCTTCAGCGGCCCGATATGCCGCAGCACGGCGAAGTCCAGCAGCAAGACGCCGATCAGCACGGCGCCGGTCAGCGGAAAGAGCAGCGATACGGCAAGCATGATGAGGGCGCCGGACTTCCACAGCGGGCCGGCCTCTCCAACACGCGGCGCAAGCAGTCGCGCTCCGGCGCCCTTCGGCCGTCGCATCCACCACATCGCGACACCGGAGACCGCAAGAAAGATCACCGAAAGGCAGAAGATTGTCACGAGGGCGACGTTCCAGGCGCCCATGTCGCCTTCATGAAAGGCGATACCGGCAGCCATGGCCTTGCCCGCGACGCCGTAATCGGCAAAACCGACATCTACCAGCACCTTGCCGGTATACTGGTCGATATGCACCGTCCGGTCGGAGAAGGGATTGCCGCTGTCATTGCTCATGGTATCGCGCGCAATCGTCCAGACACCAGTCTCGTCCGATGGGAGGCCAAGCTGGAAACGGCCGTCAAAACCGAGCGAGCGGGCAAGCGCCACGACCGAATCGATATTGACCGGTGTCCCGTCCACAATTCCCGCAACGCCGGCGGCGGAACCGGACATCGGCATCGGCGTCTGTTCGAGCGTCCACGGCACTTCCTTTATGCCGCCGTGGTTCATGCTGGCATGGGTGGAATCGGAAAGCGGCACGTTGTCCCATTTCTCAGCGGGAAAAGTGCTCCAGGCCTGGGTGAATTTCTCGCCCCATATACCCGTCCAGGTCAGCCCCGACAGCAGGAACACCAGAAGAATGGCGGAGACGTAGAACCCGACCGTCAGGTGCAGCGACTTCCAGAATTGCCGGCCCCTTGCCGAAAGCCTCGGAACCAGCACACCGGTAAAACTGCCTTCCCGAGGCCACCAGAGGTAAAGCCCGGTGATAATCAGCACAACCCCGAACCCGGCCGCGATCTCGATCAGCCGATCGCCGACCTCACCGATCAGCAGCGTACCGTGAATTACATTGGCCAGATCATAGAGCGCATTTCGCCTTTGCCATTCTCCCAGCACCTTCGCCGTATGGGGATCGACGGCGACCATTATCGACTGCTCCCCCTGATTGATGCGGAACACCGCCGGCTGCTCGGGCGTACGCGGCGCGATATACTGGACCAGCACTCCTTCGGGGATGGTGGAAAGCGCCGCTTCCGCCTGCTGCGATACGGATAGTTCAGGTCCGGCTGACGTTACCTTGTAATATTTTTCGCCGTCGCGACCGACGAGCACGGCCGACCACAGCATGATGAGACCGGTCACGGCCAGCATGATGAGAAAGGGAGCGACATAGAGCCCGGCATAAAAATGCCAGCGCCATGCGGTGTTGTAAAAGCGTCGCGAAAGCGACGCCGATGCCGGCGCGGCCGGCGTATCGGTCAGGATGGTCATGGGTTTCCTCAAGGGTTGTTGGAATTGTCGAATGGACGCCGGCCAGCGGCGATTGCCTGGAGAACGGTTGGCTGCAGCAGCGTCACGATCTGCGGATCCGTGAAGCCGACGAGGCCGGCCCGCCTGAAGCGCTGGAAACAGCGACTGACGGTCTCGACCGTCAGTCCCAGCCAGTCGGCCATTTCTCCCCGGGTGAGATAGAGATTGAAGGTCATCGAGCCCTTGCGCTTCGCGCGCGGCCGGGCAAATTGACCGGCGAGGTCGAGGATTGCCGAAGCGACGCGCTCCGGCGCGGTCTTGCGCCCCAATAAAATGGCGTGCGCCTCGACCCTCAACACCATCTCGTTGACCGCCCTGCGAAACTCGGCCAGGCCGAGTTCACGCGCGGGCTCTATCTGGCAATAGGTGAGCGTTTCGGCGGTGGTCCGATTGTGTTCGCCAAAGACGAGACCGATCAGCCGGCCTGGCCCGACGATATCGATGATCTGGCGGCGTCCGTCGGGGAGCGATCGGGAAAGGGCGACACAGCCGTTCGTCAGCCGCAACTGCGGCGCCGCATCGAACCCCTCACGGAAAATGACGGTTCGGGGCGCGACGAGCTCGCGGCTCTCGGCACGGGTATCGGGGTGCGATTTGGCGGGCAGCGCGCATCCCAGCGCTGCCAAGGATGCAAGTTGGAGCATGATGAAATCCGGATATCGGACCGGATCTCATGCGCTCGGGCACGGTTCCGGCCTGTTGAACGTGTCGGTCCGCACGGCATGACCATGCGGAAACGGGGTTCAGACGATAGCCGGAAGAGGAGGCGCCCTTGGCGCCGCATTGGGTGGGAAAAGCTGCCTGTGAAGGGCCTCGGCCCGTTCGGGAACGATGATTTCGAGTGTAACGGAAATGGTGCGTCCCGTGATGTCCACGGGAACGGGCAAAAGGGTCGAGGCAGCGATAATGCAGGCCTCACATCCCGTCATACCCATCTTGTGCCCGGTCTTGCCATCCTGGTCCTGACCGGGCAGGCATAGTTCGGGAAGCGTGCCGTCAGGCAGCGTCAGCGCGGCGATCTCGCTCGCGGAAAGCGCCGGAGCAATCCCTGCGGGGACCTGATGCGCAAACCCGACCGCAAAGAGCGCGAGCGCGCACAGGGCGCGTATCGCGGTCTGCCATGTCGGTCGCCTGCGCTGCATCGATAATCCCCTGCCTCAAGGAAGAATAATAGCAGCATCGTCTGTACGCAAGCGGCTACAGCATGTCGCGCAAAAGTGTGCAGCGGTTTTGCGGCAACGACATGCGAAAAAACAATGAAATAAAGCGCGACGAGCGAATCTGAAAGCTCACATCTGGAGCCGCGCCAACAGGTCGCGGAACCGACCCGGAAACAGAAAAGGCGGCCCGAAGGCCGCCTTTCCAAAACCCGAAATCGGGAATTCTTATTCTGCGGTGGCTTCAGCTGCTGCTGCAGCTTCGGCAGCAGCCTTTGCTTCAGCGGCTTCTGCTGCTGCCTTTTCGGCGGCCAGAGCCTGCGCTGCTGCAACCTTTTCAGCTTCCAGACGTGCCTTTTCCTCGGCAACTGCGGCGCGCTCGGCGTCGTTCAGCTTGCGGGCGCGGGTGCCGGTGTTCTCGACGATACGAGCCGACTTGCCGCGACGGTCGCGCAGGTAGTAGAGCTTGGCGCGACGGACCTTACCGCGGCGAACGACTTCAACGCCTTCGACCATCGGGGAGTAGACCGGAAATACGCGCTCGACGCCTTCGCCGTAGGAGATCTTGCGAACGGTGAAGCTCTCGTTGATGCCGCCGCCGGAACGGGCGATGCAGACGCCTTCATAGGCCTGCACGCGGGTACGGTTGCCTTCCGTGACCTTCACGTTGACGCGGACGGTGTCGCCCGGAGAAAACTCGGGAAGCGTACGCTTGGCGGCGATCTTGGCGGCCTGTTCGGCTTCCAGCTGTTCAATGATGTTCATGTGTCTAACCTTCGGTTCTTCTAAAACAGCCAGAGCGCTCAACGGATGATCCTTCGGTCCAAGCCTCCGGATTTGCCTTGCGGGCGGGAGCGGGTACGCATGCTCTTTGTTGTGGCAGACGGGCAAAAGCCCATTTCCGTGGGCGCAAATACACCAAACGTCCCCGGTTGTCACCCCCGGCCATGACTCTTTTATAAACACCCTTTTATGAAGAGGCCGTCATACGCGTCGAATGCGGCCAGCAGGCCGTCATTTCCTGACCGGCTCGTCCTCATCGTCGATCAGCAGGTCCGGCCGCCGCTCGGCCGTCAGCCTGACCGCCTCGGCCAGCCGCCATTTCTCGACCGCCGCATGATCCCCGGAGGTCAGCACCGCTGGGATCTCGCGTCCCTCGAACACCTGTGGCCGGGTGTAATGCGGATGCTCCAGCAGCCCCGCCTCGAAGCTTTCATGCACGCCGGAAAGCTGATTGCCCATCACGCCGGGCAGAATGCGCACGACCGCATCGAGAAGTGTCAGCGCCGCAGGCTCGCCACCGGAGAGGATATAGTCGCCGATGGAAACCTCTTCGAGATCACGGGCATCGATCACTCGCTGGTCGACCCCCTCGAATCGCCCGCAGACGATCACCACGCCTTCGCCGGCGGCGATCTCGCGCACGCGCTCCTGCGCCAGCGGCCGTCCGCGCGGGCTCATCAGCAGGCGCGGACGGGTATCGGTCGCGACCGAATCGATGGCGCGGGCAAGCACATCGGCTTTGAGCACCATGCCGGCCCCGCCGCCGGACGGCGTGTCATCGACGCTGCGATGCTTGTCGAGGGCGAAATCGCGGATCTGCACGGCTTCGACCGACCAGTCACCGCGCTCCAGCGCCCGGCCGGCAAGGGCGGCACCGAGATGGCCGGGAAACATCTCCGGATAAAGGGTCAGAACTGTCGCCTTGAAAGCCATCAGCGTCTCACCCGTCCTTCTTCGGACGCGCCTTCCCGCCGCCATAGGGCTTTTCGTCGTCGTCTTTCAGGCCGGCGGCGATGGGATCGACGAGGATCTTGCCGCCTTCGAGATCGATTTCCAGAACAGCCGCCTCGGAGAACGGTATAAGGACAGGACGCTTGCCGGGACCTTTCAGTTCGAGCAGATCGCCGGCGCCGAAATCGTAGATGCCGGTCACCGCGCCATAGTGATTGCCCTCGGCGTCATGAACGTCGAGGCCTTCGAGATCGGCATAGTAGAATTCGTCCTCGTCGAGTTCCTCGTCCGGCAGGGCGTCGCGGTCGATGTAAAGTTCCAACCCGTTCAGCGCTTCCGCCGCATTGCGATCGTTCACCCCGCGAAACCGGACGATGGCGACATTCTTGCCTTCGCGAATTTCGAGGATCTCAAAGACGCGCCCGTCGAGGCTGTGCAGGTTGCCATATTCCCCGAGCGACATCGGATCGCCGGTATAGGCCTTCACTCTGACTTCGCCGCGCAGGCCCTGGGCTGCGCCGATCACGGCCATCAGAACGGGATTTTCTAGCTTGG
This sequence comes from Shinella sp., assembly GCA_003248775.1. Classification (GTDB taxonomy): domain Bacteria; phylum Pseudomonadota; class Alphaproteobacteria; order Rhizobiales; family Rhizobiaceae; genus Allorhizobium. The sequence continues at coordinate 43,698 of QFQX01000034.1, forward strand.
TCATCGGCTCTGTCGCATTTCGGGCAAGTGTCGGATATCCGCCTTGTAGTGCGAAAGCTGCCGAAAGAAAACGCTAAAACGGGCGGCAGGAGACCTGCCGCCCGTTCAAACCGGACAAATCCGGTGCAAAGATTACTCGGCAGCAGCTTCGGCAGCGGCAGCGGCGAGCTCAGCAGCCTTTGCTTCCTTTTCCTTGACGCGCTCGACAGCCTTCTTGCCCGGCTTTGCCTTTTCCGGGTTGTTGCGGGCATCGCGGGTGGCAACGCCGGCTTCAGCGAGGAAGCGCAGGACGCGGTCGGTCGGCTGTGCGCCCTTGGCGAGCCATTCCTTGACGCGGTCAACGTTCAGTTCGACGCGCTTTTCGTTGTCCTTGCCGAGCATCGGGTTCCAGGAACCGACCTTTTCCAGGAAGCGGCCGTCGCGCGGCGAACGGGCGTCGGCGATGACGATCTGGTAGTAGGGGCGCTTCTTGGAACCGCCACGGGCGAGACGAATCTTGAGGGACATGATGTACTCCTTGAGTTTTCTTTGGGCCGCCTTCCGGCGGTCCGGTTCTTGTTGAGGCCGCCGTCAGGCGGTCTTTTCGGTTGCACCGCCATGTTCGGCGGCAATGGCTTCATGATGCCGGATGACTTCCGTGATGATGAAGTTCAGGAACTTCTCGGCGAAATCCGGGTCCAGATGCGCGTCCTGTGCCAGCCGGCGCAGGCGAGCGATCTGGTATTCCTCGCGCGCCGGGTCGGCCGGCGGCAGATCGTACTTGGCCTTCAGCATGCCCACCGCCTTGGTGCAGCGGAAACGTTCGGCCAGAATGTGCACCAGTGCGGCGTCGATGTTGTCGATCGACTGGCGATAGCTGGAAAGCTGTTCCTTGACGGCTTGATCGACCATCTCTCTCTCCCCCTCACTTCTTCTTCGGCAAGCCCGGCAGACCGCCGAGACCGGGAAGCTTCGCTCCACCGAGACCTGGCAGCCCTCCGCCGCCGAGACCCGGAAGTCCGCCCATGCCGCCGAGACCCGGCGGCGGCTTGAGACCGGCGGCTTCCGCCTGCTTGGCCAGCGCTTCGAGCTGCTTCGGGTCCATGCTGGAGAGGTCGGGCATGCCGCCCATACCGCCGCCAAGCCCCATCTTGGAGGCAAGGCCGCCCATCATCTGCTTCATCATCCCGCCTTTGCCCTTGCCGCCCATCATCTTCATCATGTCGGCCATCTGGCGGTGCATTTTCAGAAGCTTGTTGATCTCGGCGGCGTCCGTGCCGGAACCTGCCGCGATACGCTTCTTGCGGGAATGCTTGAGAATATCCGGGTTGGCGCGCTCGGCCCGGGTCATCGAGGAGATGATGGCGATCTGGCGGTCGAACAGCTTGTCGTTCAGACCGGCCGACGCCATCTTGTCCTTCATGCCGGACATGCCGGGCATCAGGCCCATGATGCCGCCCATGCCGCCCATTTTCTTCATCTGCTTGAGCTGCTCGGACAGGTCGTCGAGGTCGAACTTGCCCTTGGCCATCTTGGCGGCCATGGCGGCCGCCTTCTCGGCGTCGATCGTCTCGGCCGCCTTTTCGACCAGCGAAACGATGTCGCCCATGCCGAGGATACGGTCGGCTATACGCCGGGGATGGAACTCCTCGAGCTCCGTCATCTTTTCGCCGACGCCGATCAGCTTGATCGGCTTGCCGGTGACGGCACGCATCGAAAGGGCGGCGCCGCCACGGCCATCGCCGTCCATGCGGGTCAAGACGAGGCCGGTAATGCCGACGCGCTCGTCGAAATTGCGGGCGAGATTGACGGCGTCCTGACCGGTCAGGCTGTCGGCGACGAGCAGGATTTCATGCGGCTTCGACTTGGCCTTGATCTCGGCCATCTCGACCATCAGCGGCTCGTCGATATGGGTACGGCCGGCGGTATCGAGAATGACGATGTCGTGGCCACCGAGCTTCGCCGCCTGCACGGCGCGCGATGCGATGTCGGTCGGCGACTGGCCGGCGATCACCGGAAGCGTGTCGATGCCGGTCTGCGCTCCGAGCTGGCGAAGCTGTTCCTGGGCCGCCGGGCGTCGCGTATCGAGCGACGCCATCAGCACCTTCTTCTTCTCGCGCTCGGTCAGCCGCTTGGCGATTTTGCCGGTGGTGGTGGTCTTGCCCGAGCCCTGCAGGCCGACCATCATGATGACGACGGGAGCCGCCGCATTGAGGTCGATGCCGACGCCCTCGGAGCCCAGCATCTCGACGAGTTCGTCATGGACGATCTTGACGACCATCTGGCCGGGCTTGATGGATTTCAGGACCGCGGCGCCGACAGCCTTTTCCCGCACCTTGTCGGTGAAGGAGCGCACCACTTCCAGCGCCACGTCGGCTTCCAGAAGCGCACGACGCACCTCGCGCAGCGCGGCGGAGACATCCGCCTCGGACAATGCGCCACGGCCGGTCAGTCCATTCAGAATGGATCCAAGGCGGTCCTGGAGGTTTTCAAACATCGGCTCTTCCTTATCGTTCCGGTTTCGTCGCTTGCCCCGGAACGTTGGTCTTTTTCCCGCCGAAAACAAGACGCAAAGCCAAAAAGCACCCGAGGGCGCATCGCGCTGTCGGGTGTTGACCTCCGGGATCTCTTTATACCTGTCAGGGTCCCGGTCGGCGGCTCGGAGTTCTTGTCTCGTCGCAGATTTCGCCGCGATAAACAGGAAAAGCTCGGGAAAGTCAAGGCTTGCCGGGAAATGGACGCAAAAGCGGGCATTTTGCGCAATGCCTCTTCCAAACCGGTCGCCCCGTTCCCAGATGCATGTCTTCATCGACAACGGCAAGGCACCATGGCGAGAAAACCGGCCAATCCCTATTATGCAGGCCCCGTCACCGATCATTTCGACGGCATCCGCTTCTTCAACCCTGAAGGCGTGGAACCCGGTAATCTCCGCGATCTCTGGAAATGGCGAACCAACGGCGAGCGCGCCCGCTGGCCGAAGCGGATCGAGCGCCCGTCGCAACCGGCAGCGCCCGCCGAGCGCATCGGCGGCGACGGCCTGCGCGTCACCATGATCGGCCATGCCAGCCTGCTGATCCAGGTCGCCGGCCTCAACATCCTCACCGATCCCGTCTGGTCCGAGCGCGCCAGCCCCTTTTCCTTCGCCGGGCCGAAACGCGTGATCGAGCCGGGCATCCCCTTCGAGGCCCTGCCGCCGATCGATCTGGTGATCGTCACCCACAATCACTACGACCATCTCGATCTTCAAACGCTTTCCCGCCTCGGCAAGCGTCATGCGCCGCGGGTCGTCACGCCCCTCGGCAACGATCCGCTGATCCGCAAGGCCATGCCCGAGACCCTGATTTCGGTCATGGACTGGGGCGACCGCATCGCGCTTTCCGATGACGTTTCCATCGATGCGGAACCCTGCCACCACTGGTCGGCGCGCGGCATGAACGACCGCCGCATGGCGCTCTGGGCCGCCTTCGTCATCTCGACACCGGCCGGCAAGGTCTACCACATCGGCGACACCGGCTTTCACGACGGCATCAACTACAAGGCCGCCGCGGCAAAGCACGGCGGCTTCCGTCTCGCCGTGCTGCCGATCGGCGCCTACGAGCCGCGCTGGTTCATGAAGGGGCAGCACCAGAACCCCGAGGAAGCCGTCGCCGGCATGCGGCTCTGCAACGCGGCCTATGCCGTCGGCCACCATTTCGGCACCTTCCAGCTCACCGACGAGGCCATCGAAGCGCCGGTGGAACACCTGTCGCAAGCCCTTGCCGCTGAGGGCATGGAGCCGCAACGCTTCCGTCCCTTGCGTGCCGGCGAAGCCTTCGACGTGCCGCCCGTGGCGTGAACTCTCTCTTCCGGCCGTTGACAGGCGCGCCGGAATTTTCGAAAATCATTGAATTCACCAGGGGTGTCCCGACAAGGGGCTGAGATTCCGCTGGGCCATCCAAAATGACAGATGGCGGCGCGGTGACCCGTTGAACCTGATCCAGTTCATACTGGCGTAGGGACGGTGCGAGCGCTGCCAGATCGATTCCGAACAAGAAGCCCTTGGGTTTATTGGGAACGGCTCGGGCGAAGACGGATCCGGAAAGGGATCCGCAAGGCGCATTCCATCATTCCGGCTGACATGACTGGGTCTCCAACATCAAACCTTGGAGCTCCACGATGAACATCGCCCCGCAGATCGTAAAACCCGAAATCACCACGGCCCCTCTTCCCGCCTCGACCCGGATCTACATTCCGGGCGAGATCCACCCGGCGATCCGCGTCCCCATGCGCCAGATCGCCGTCCATCCGACCGCCGGCGAGCCGCCGGTTACCGTCTACGACACCTCCGGTCCCTACACCGATCCCGCCTGCGACATCGCCATCGACCGAGGCCTCGCGCGCCTCAGGGCCGAGTGGATCGTGGCACGCGGCGACGTCGAGACCTATGAGGGACGCATCGTGAAGCCGGAGGACAACGGCTTCGTCTCGCCCGAAAAACTGACACCCGAATTTCCGCTCCGCCATGCGCCGCTGCGCGCCAGAAACGGCAAGGCCGTCACCCAGCTCGCCTATGCCCGCGCCGGCATCGTCACGCCGGAGATGGAGTTCGTCGCCATCCGCGAAAATCTCGGCCGCAAGGTGATACGGGATGCTTCCCTCCCCACGCCCCGCGATGGCGAAAGCTTCGGCGCGCATATTCCCGACTTCGTCACCCCCGAATTCGTGCGTCAGGAAGTGGCCGCCGGCCGCGCCATCATCCCCGCCAACATCAACCATCCCGAAAGCGAACCGATGGCAATCGGCCGCAATTTCCTCGTGAAGATCAACGCCAATATCGGCAATTCCGCCGTCACCTCGTCGATGGCCGAGGAGGTGGAGAAGATGGTCTGGGCGATCCGCTGGGGCGCCGATACGGTGATGGATCTCTCCACCGGCCGCAACATCCACAACATCCGCGACTGGATCGTGAGAAACGCCCCTGTGCCGATCGGCACGGTGCCGCTCTATCAGGCGCTGGAAAAGGTCGGCGGCATTGCCGAGAACCTGAGCTGGGAGGTCTATCGCGATACGCTCATCGAGCAGGCGGAACAGGGCGTCGACTATTTCACCATCCATGCCGGCGTGCGCCTCGCCTATATCCCGCTCACCGTCGACCGCGTCACCGGCATCGTTTCGCGTGGCGGCTCCATCATGGCCAAGTGGTGTCTGCATCACCATCGGGAGAGCTTCCTCTACGAACATTTCGAGGAGATCTGCGACATTGCCCGCGCCTATGACGTGTCCTTCTCGCTGGGCGACGGCCTGCGCCCCGGCTCGATCGCCGACGCCAACGACCGCGCGCAGTTCGCCGAACTCGAAACGCTCGGCGAACTGACGAAGATCGCCTGGGCGAAGGATTGCCAGGTGATGATCGAGGGTCCGGGCCATGTTCCCATGCATAAGATCAGGGAGAACATGGACAAGCAGCTGAAAGTCTGCGGCGAGGCCCCGTTCTACACGCTCGGGCCGCTGACCACCGACATCGCTCCGGGTTACGACCACATCACGTCGGGTATCGGTGCGGCGATGATCGGCTGGTTCGGCACGGCCATGCTCTGCTACGTCACGCCGAAGGAGCACCTCGGCCTTCCCGACCGAAACGACGTGAAGGTTGGCGTCATCACCTACAAGATCGCCGCCCACGCCGCCGATCTCGCCAAGGGCCATCCGGCGGCCAGGATCCGCGACGACGCGCTGTCGCGCGCCCGCTTCGAATTCCGCTGGGAAGACCAGTTCAACCTGTCGCTCGATCCCGATACCGCCCGCTCGATGCATGACGAGACCCTGCCGAAGGAAGCCCACAAGGTCGCCCATTTCTGCTCCATGTGCGGCCCGAAATTCTGCTCCATGCGGATTTCCCACGACATCCGTGCGGAGGCTCAGAAGGAGGGCATGGACGCCATGGCCGCGAAATATCGCGACGGCGGCGATCTCTACATGCCAAAGGCATAAACCGTTCGCCCGCTTCGCCCGACTTTGCCCCTCACCTTGACCCTCTCCCCGCGGGCGGGGAGAGGGAACGGAAACGTTGCGGCTCGTCCCGCGTCCTGTTCTGCGCCGTGCCCTGGAGCATAATCCGACCGGAGTGAAACGAGGATCGACAAGATTATGCTTCAAACAAAAGAGTTTAGAGCGCCGATCTGATCCAATCAGATCGGCGCTCTAAACCCCTTCTCCCCGCTTGCGGGGAGAAGGTCCCGGCAGGGGGATGAGGGGCAGCTTCAGCCTTTGCCCGCCGCAGCAGATGCCCTGCCCCCTTCCCCGTTTTCCCGCAAAATCCCCGCCCTCCGTCTCCATGCCTAGAATGACCCCGTCCCGTCGCGGTTACACCGGTTTGCGTTGCCGGCGAGGCGGGGCCGGTGACCCGGTGGCCTGTTCGAAACGCGGAGCAGGCGCCGGGGGCTGGATGAGAATGGTCTCCCTCTCGCCTGAAACAGGGCGGG
>QFQX01000035.1 GCA_003248775.1 Shinella sp.
AAATGGTGCCGCTTACGTGACTCGAACACGTGACCCCGTCATTACGAATGACGTGCTCTACCAACTGAGCTAAAGCGGCCCACACGCAACCTGCTTGTCTGCGGTTGCGGCATGTCGGCGCTGATACAGGCATCGCGCCGGAATTTCAAGCGGGGAAATCGGCGATGTTGCGGTTTTCCTTGAGATCACCGCAACATCATTGTTCTGAAGGGTCGTATCAGAGCGAAAGCCGTGCGCGGGCTGCTTTGTATTCGCTTTCCAGCCGGTCGACGACCTTTGCAACGGGATCGACCGCCTTGACGGCGCCGATGCCCTGGCCACAGCCCCAGATATCCTTCCAGGCCTTGGCGCCGGTCGTGGCCTTGTCGAAGTCCATCTTGGATGGATCTGCTTCCGGCAGGTTGTCCGGATCCATGCCGGCGGCGATGATCGAGGGCTTCAGATAGTTGCCGTGGATGCCGGTGAAATAGTTGGAATAGACGATGTCGCTGGCATGGGCGTCCACGATTGCCTGCTTGTAGGCGTCGCTGGCGCGTGCCTCCGTGGTGGCGATGAAGGGCGAGCCGATATAGGCCATGTCCGCGCCCATTGCCTGGGCCGCCAGAATGCCGCCTCCGGTGGAAATCGCGCCGGCCAGCAGCAGCGGGCCGTCGAACCATTCACGGATCTCCTGCACCAGTGCGAAAGGCGAGAGCGTGCCGGCATGACCTCCTGCGCCAGTGGCAACCGCAATCAGCCCGTCGGCGCCCTTGCGGATGGCCGAATTGGCATGCCGATTGTTGATGACGTCATGAAGCACGATCCCGCCATAGGAATGCACGGCCGCATTCACTTCCGGCACGGCACCGAGCGAGGAGATGACGATCGGCACCTTGTATTTCACGCAGAGCATCAAGTCATGCTCCAGCCGCTTGTTGGAGGTGTGCACAATCTGATTGACTGCGAAGGGTGCCGCAGGGCGATCCGGGTTCTGTGCATTATGGGAGGCAAGCTCTTCGGTAATCTGTGCCAGCCATTCGTCGAGTTGGGCTTCCGGGCGGGCGTTTAGCGCCGGAAAGGCGCCGACGATGCCGGCCTTGCATTGCGCAAGCGTCAGGTCTGGATGCGATATGATGAAGAGCGGCGAGGCGACCACCGGAAGCCTCAGATTTTCGGACAGAACTGGCGGAAGCGCCATGGTTACCTCCCAATATGACGTTTACGAAAACGTCAATTTTCTATCAGAGACAATGGGTGAGGAAAAGGGCATCTACAGTCGACAGACGCATTCGTCGCAATGGCGCGCCATCCTTAAAGCGAGCGCGTGGCATGATTGTTAAAGGGCTCCTGTTCTCTTTTTCCATGCTCTCTCGTCCGCCAATTCGGCCAGGTATCGGTGGGAAGCGAGGGGGCGGGGCTTGCAGATCGGCCAAGCAGCCGTTACCGAATCGTTAAGAACGGGTCTTGGCGGCATCGTACCGCCTCAAGGAGCAGAATAGCCAGTGAACGGATTGGAAACGGCCATCAGAAACGCTCTCGAGCGGTCGGATCGCACCAATGCGGAAACCCGTGCCCGCATCTATCAATCGGCGCGCCAGGCGCTCGAGAGCGGATTGCGCAAGCAGAACGTCAATGACACCGAAACCGTCGCCTACCAGCGCCATCGGCTGGAGACGGTTATTCACGCCATTGAACTCGAAGAGCGCGCCCGCATCGATGTGCGGGTTGCTCCGCCGGTTCCGGCTCCTTCCGTCCCGGTACCTCCGGTGGCGGCGCCGGTTCCGGCTTCGCCCACGCCAGCATCCCCGGCATCGCGCGGCGGCATGCGCGAGGAACCGAGTTTCGCAGAGCCGCCCGCCGCCGTGCGCCATACGGAGGAGCGGCGCTCTGCCGAGCCTTCCTTCGACGTGGAAGCTCCTTCGCGGGAAGCCGACCCCTGGCTCGACGATCCGTCGGATCGGATCGAGCCTGAACCGGAAATCAGGACTGGCGATGCGTCAACGCGCGAGAACGGCCTCAAGCTCGATGTACGTCCGGAAGCCGTGGTTCGTCGGCGCCCGCGTCGCGGTCTTTATTCCCGATTTTTCATCTCACTCACCCTGCTTGCCTTTCTCGGCATGGGGGTGTGGTGGGTTTATACTTCCGGCGTCCTGTTGACGGCAGCCGAGCGGGATACCAGCGTGCCCAATCCGCCACCCCAGGCGGAAGCCGAGGACTTCAGTGAGCCCGCGCAAACCCTGGAGCCGAAGGCGCTCGCTTCCCGCAGCGGGTTCTCGGATGAGTGGATCGAGATTTTCGAGCCGAAGCAGATTTCCGCAATCCGCCCGCGCAGCAATGCTCTGGTCGATGTCGTCAACGCCAGCGACGGTACTGCCGTGCGCTTGGTGTCGCGCAGCGGCGATGCGGATGGCAGCGTGGAGATTACCGTGCCACCGGAAGTTCTGAGGGAAATGGCGGGACGTACCTCGACCATCGCGATCACCCTGCAGTCTGCCGATGACAAGCAGGTGCAGCTCTCGGTATCCTGTGATTTCGATCGGATGGGAGATTGCGCCCGCCATCGGTTCACCGCTAATCCCGAAAAAACGGACGCCCTGTTTCGCGTGTCGTTCGAGCGCGCCATGGCGCCCGGAACGCCCGGCCGTCTCGTGCTGAACAGCGATCTGGCCGGCACGGGTCGCGGCATCAATCTCTACTCGGTGCGTGTGCTGCCGGGAGAGTGATGCCGCCCGCTCCGGGCTACTTCTTCGAAAGGAAGTCCGGGCCGGAGCCTATGATCTTGCGGTCGATCTTGCCGATCTTGCCCTCATCCTTTCCCTCGTAGTCGATCGACAGAAGGATATGGCGAATGACGTTGAGGCGGGCGCGACGCTTGTCATTGGCCTTGACGATCGTCCACGGCGCATAATCGGTGTGGGTCTCTTTCAGCATGCGGTCGCGCTTCTCCGTGTAGTCGTCCCACTTGTTCAGGGCGGCGATATCCATCGGTGAAAGCTTCCAGAGCTTCAGCGGATCGTGCCGGCGGTCGTGAAAGCGTTCGAGCTGCATCTTGCGGCCGATATTCAGCCAGAACTTGAAGAAATGAATGCCGTCCTGCTCGATCAGCTTCTCGACGCGCGGAGCCTGTTTCAGGAAATCCTCGTACTGTTCCTTTGTGCAGAAGCCCATGACGGGCTCCACACCGGCCCGGTTATACCAGGAGCGGTCGAACATCACGAATTCGCCGCTTGTCGGAAAATGCGAGACGTAGCGCTGGAAATACCATTGGCCGCGCTCGGTCTCTGTCGGCTTTGTCAGGGCGACGACCCGGGCGGAGCGGGGATTCATGTAGGCAAGCGTGGCATGGATCGTGCCGCCCTTGCCGGCAGCGTCGCGGCCTTCGAGTAGCGCCATCACCCGCTTTCCGGTCTTCTGCTGCCAGAACTGCAGCTTTACCAGCTCGATCTGTACCTTTTCCAGTTCGTCTTCGTACTGCTTCTCGTCCATTTTCTTGTCATAGGGAAAATCACCGGATGCAAGGGATTCATCATCGATCCACTTGGGCAGCTTGGGGTCGTCGATGTCGAAGATGCGGCTCTGCCCATCGATGATGAGCGTGACGGCGCGGCTTTCCTGTCCCGTTTCCATGTTCTTTTCACTCCCGGCTCTGCGACGATATCGTTTTCAATGTCGCAAAAGGGGCATATTTGCTGCACTGTTTCAAGGTCTTGCTGAAATATGCGCGGTGCAGCCGCATGCTTGCCGTCAGGCATGGGGATAACCGGGGGCAATGATGGCATGCCTCGCATAGATCTGTCATGAATCGTCGATATCACGGCTGTTTGACGATCGGTCAGGCATCCATCAGGCGAGGTTCTTGTGGCAAAGGGTTCATACGAGTGGCGCAGGCTTCTGCGGCGGGTTCGGTCCGGTGGGGCATACCTGCTGGCCGCGTTTCTGATTTCCGTGGCCGCTTATCTTTCCGGTGCCGACCCCGTATTTGCCGTCATTCTTCTTGTCCTTGCCGTTCTCGCAATTTTGCTGCAGCAGGGGGACGAACAGGCTGAGCCGTCTGTTACGGCCCCGCAGGAGCTCGTCGAGGAAGGAGCCGGCGAGCCGATCTTTCCGGCCATCCTGTCGACGCTGCAGGCACTCGACCTGCCGGTCTTCGTTATCGGTCGGGACGGTATGCTGCGCGGTCAGAACCACTCGGCGCAAAAGGTCTTCGGTGAGCTTTCGCCGGGGCAGCATATTTCCGCGCGCTGGCGTTCCCCGAGCATTCTCGACATGGTGCGCGAAACGATTGCCACGGATGAACCGAACCAGATCGAACACTCCGAGCGGTTGCCATCCGAACGGGTCTATATCGTCCGCATTGCGCCGGTGCCGCTTTCGGAGGAAAGGGGCGATGAGGCCCTCTTTCTTCTGTCGTTTAGGGATATCTCCGAGTTGAGGCGGTTGGATCGTATGCGTAGCGACTTCGTCGCCAATGCCAGCCACGAACTGCGCACGCCGCTCGCCTCGTTGCGCGGGTTCATCGAGACGATGCAGGGGCCCGCACGCGCTGATCCAAAAGCGCAGGAGCGCTTTCTCGCGATCATGCTCGATCAGGCTAACCGGATGAGCCGCCTCGTGGACGATCTCCTCTCGTTGTCCCGCCTTGAGCTCAAGGCGCATCTTGCACCCGATCAGAAGGTCGATCTTGTGCCCGTTATAGGTCATGTGCGGGATTCCCTTGCTCCATTGGCCAAGGATCTCGAGGTGGATATCCGCCTCCATCTGCCGGAGGAGAAGGCGGAGGTTCTGGGCGACCGCGACGAACTCGTCCAGGTTTTCGAGAACCTCATCGAAAACGCCTGCAAATACGGACAGGAAGGACGTGTCGTCGATGTCTATGTCCGTAATCCGCCGGGTGGTCCCGTGGAGGTGAGCGTACTCGACTTCGGCCCGGGCATCCCCGCCGAACATGTTCCGCGACTGACGGAAAGGTTCTACCGGGTCAGCGTGGCGGACAGCCGTTCCAAGAAGGGAACCGGCCTCGGCCTCGCGATCGTCAAGCATATTCTGACGCGGCACCGCGCGCGGCTGATCGTCAAGTCTGCTGTAGGCGTGGGGACGGAGTTCACCGTCCGCTTCTGACGGGTTTTTCGCCGTTGGCCCTTTGAGGGGCTGAAATGTTGCAACGTTTGTAACAAAACCTGCACATACGGCTGCCTTCGTCTGGGAAAGCCATTAAATTTCAACCATTTGATGTGTCATAAATGTTTCACCGAACTGACATAAAAGGGTGGGTGAACAGGGGCTAATAAGGGCCTGCCGATCACGACGACAATGAGTGCCGTTGACGGTCGCATCGACACACAAGCCCACTGACGGGAGATTTTGTATGAACATCCTCAAGCTTTCGGTTGCAGCTCTGGTTGCCTCCGTCGCCTTTGCCGGCGCCGCTGCTGCCCGCGACCAGGTCCAGATCGCCGGCTCCTCGACCGTTCTGCCGTACGCAAAGATCGTCGCTGAAACCTTCGGCGAGACCTTCTCCAACTTCAAGACCCCGGTCGTCGAATCCGGCGGCACCGGCGCTGGTCTGAAGGAATTCTGCAAGGGCGTTGGCCCGGACACCATCGACATCGCCAACGCTTCGCGCAAGATCAAGGACGACGAAGCTGCTGCTTGTAAGGCTGCGGGCGTAACCGACTTCCAGGAAGTCAAGTTCGGCTACGATGGTATCGTATTTGCTGTCGATGCTTCCAACAAGGATCTCGCGCTCACCCCGTCCGACCTGTATCAGGCTCTGGCTGCTGAAGTCGTGGTAGATGGCAAGCTGGTTGCCAACCCCTACAAGAAGTGGTCGGAAATCAACAAGGATCTGCCGGACGCCGAAATCGCTGCCTTCATTCCGGGCGAAAAGCACGGTACGCGCGAAGTCTTCGAAGAGAAGATCATGGCGCACGGCTGCAAGGACACCAAGGCTCTCGACGTCATCAAGACCCTGGTTGACGAAAAGACCGCTCCGAAGAAGTGCGTTGCAGTTCGCAAGGACGGCAAGGCTGTGGACATCGACGGCGACTACACCGAAACGCTCGCTCGTATCGACGCCAACAAGACCGCTATCGGCGTGTTTGGCCTGTCGTTCTATGAAAACAACGCCGACAAGCTGAAGGTTGCCACCATCAACGGCATCAAGCCGAGCGTTGAGACTGTAGCTTCCGGCGAATATCCGGTTTCGCGTCCGCTGTATTTCTACGTCAAGAAGGCTCACCTCGGTGTTATCCCGGGCCTGAAGGAATATGTAGAATTCTTCCTCGACGACCAGATGGTTGGCCCGGAAGGTCCGCTGGCTGCTTACGGCCTCGTTCCGGCTCCGGACGCAGAGCGCGACGCCGCTCGCGCCAAGTTCGCCGAAGGCAAGTAATCAATGGCGCCGGCGCGGCGATTTCGTCGCGCCGGTTTCCTGCATGAATATTGTGGCCGTCCCGCTAATGCTCCGGCCCTGGCTTTTAGCCCCATTTTTAAGTCGTGATCAGGTGAAACTTCGAGCAACGGATGCATGGCAGGCCAAACCTGCAGGTCCGGGGAAGTGACGATGAGTACATCTCTTCTGCTGCTGATAGTGATTGTCATAGGCATTGTCGCCTATGTGATCGGCTCTTCGAGAGCCGCAAGTCTCGCTGCAGGCAAGCCCTCCAGCCTTCATTCCCGCTTTGGCTATCACGGCGCGTTCTCCGCGCTTGTGGCCATTATGCCTGCGCTGCTGGTGATGGCCGTCTGGTCCGCAGTCACGCCGGCTATGATCCAGAGCCGCGTTGTCGCGACTTTCCCTGAAGAGGTTCAGGCGCTGCCAGAGGCAACCCGCAACCTCAACTACGGAATGATCTCCTCGATCGCGAATGGCCTGCGTCAGCTCGACGATGCCGGCCGTTCCGCTGTCGAATCCGCGTCTCCTTCCGAGGTTCGCTCGCTTCTGGCCGAACGTGGCGTGGCCATCGCCGATGATCCGCAGCCTTACATGATGGCCGCGGCGGAAACGATGGTCGATTTTGCCAATGCCAATCGCCTGGCAATGGTCGTCGTCGTCCTGGCGATTTCGGTCCTTGGCGCTCTGGTGAGCCAGCGTTTCATCGCGCCGCGCTTCCGGGCGCGTAATCGCGTCGAGCAGGCGATTCTGGTGGCCTTGATCGTGGCGTCGTCGATCGCGATCCTGACCACTGTCGGCATCGTGCTCTCCATGCTGACCGAGGCCGTTCACTTTTTTAGGGCGGTGCCGGCTTGGGAGTTTTTCTTCGGAACTGTCTGGGATCCGCGCTTCGCCGCTGCCGGCTCGACGGACTCCTCCGGTCAGTTCGGTCTCCTGCCACTTCTTCTCGGCACGCTGTACATCGGCTTCGTGGCGATGCTGTTCGCGGTTCCAGTCGGCTTGTTCTCGGCGATCTACATGGCCGAATACGCCACGCCGACGGTTCGCTCAGTCGTCAAGCCGCTGCTTGAAGTGTTGGCCGGCATTCCAACCATCGTCTATGGTTTCTTCGCCATGACCACGGTTGGTCCGTTCCTGCGTGATCTCTCGACGCAGCTCGCCGGGCTGACGACGGGCAACTACGTCACCTTCATTCAGGCACAAAGCGTTCTGACGGCCGGCTTCGTCATGGGCATCATGCTGATCCCCTATGTTTCCTCGCTGTCGGACGATATCATCACAGCCGTTCCCCGCGCTCTGCGCGACGGTTCGCTCGGCCTTGGTGCCACGCGTTCCGAAACGGTAAAGCGCGTTATCCTGCCGGCCGCGTTGCCCGGCATCGTCGGCGCCCTGCTGATGACGGCATCCCGCGCCATCGGCGAAACCATGATCGTGGTGCTTGCGGCCGGTGTCGCCGCCCGCATGCAGCTCAATCCGTTCGAGCCGATGACCACCGTGACCGTCAAGATCGTCAATCAGCTCACCGGTGACCTTGAGTTCACCTCGCCGCAGACGTTGGTGGCCTTCGCACTCGGCATCACGCTCTTCGCGATTACGCTTTGCCTTAACATCTACGCGCTCTACATTGTGCGCAAATACCGGGAGCAGTACGAATGAGCCAGGTCGTAACCCCCGCTTCGACCACGATCGCCGGTGCGACCGGTGCCGGCAACCGTCGCGATATCGGCATCAAGCGCCGCTACGCCGCAGAACGCCGTTTCCGGGCCTATGGTATAGCTGCCATTGCCTTCGGTCTGCTGTTCCTGTTTCTCCTGCTGTTCTCGGTCATTTCCAAGGGCTACACCGCCTTTGAACAGACGATGATCACCGTTCCGATCGAGTTTTCGGAAAAGGTCATCGACCCGAACAACAAGCGGGCCGAGAGCCCGAACGTGCTGCAGATGGCGAACTATCCGGTTCTTGCCCGGGATGCGGTAGCCAAGGTTCTCGGCGTCGATACGAGTGACCGTACCCAGGCTCGCGCAGTCCAGGACATGTTGTCGGACAGTGTCCGCGTGACCCTGCGTGATATGGTTCTCGCCGATCCGTCGATCATCGGAAAGACCGTTCCGGTGACACTGCTTGCCAGTGCCGGTATCGACTCCGCCTATAAGGGGCAGATCGATCTCTCGGTGGCCGAGCAGAACCGCAAGGTTTCCGACAAACAGGTCGGCTGGATGAACCAGCTTGCCGAAAGCGGTATCCTCGGCGGACACTTCAACACCGGTATCTTTGTCAACGGCGCATCGAGCCGTCCGGAAGCCGCAGGCGTCGGTGTTGCCCTCATCGGTTCCGCCTACATGATGGCGATTGTTCTGGTGCTTGCGCTGCCGATCGGTGTCGCCGCCTCGATCTATCTCGAGGAGTTCGCACCGAAGAACCGCTTCACCGACCTGATCGAGGTGAACATCAACAACCTTGCTGCCGTTCCTTCCATCGTGTTCGGTCTCCTCGGTCTCGCAGTGTTCATCAACTTCATGGGCCTCCCCCGTTCGGCCTCGATCGTCGGCGGTCTCGTCCTGACGCTGATGACCTTGCCGACGATCATCATCGCCACACGTGCGGCTCTCAAGGCCGTGCCGCCGTCGATCCGCGCTGCGGCTCTTGGCCTCGGCGCCTCGAAGATGCAGACCGTCTTCCATCACGTGCTGCCGCTCGCCATGCCCGGCATTCTGACGGGCACGATCATCGGCCTGGCGCACGCTCTTGGCGAAACGGCGCCGCTGCTGCTGATCGGCATGGTGGCTTTCGTTGCCAACTACCCGGGCACCCCGCTCGATCCCTCGACCGCCCTGCCGGTGCAGATCTATCAGTGGGCGAACGAGGCCGAACGCGCCTTCGTGGAACGTACTTCGGGAGCGATCATCATCCTGCTCCTGTTCCTTCTGGTAATGAATGTGGGCGCAATCCTGTTGCGCCGGCGCTTCGAACGGCGCTGGTAGAGGGAGAATTGACATGAACATGATGTCGGAATCAGCAGTTGAAAAGGCGCTGGATCAGAAAATGAGCGATGTGAACTACAAGATGATTGGCAAGGACGTATCGGTTTACTACGGCGAGAAGCGTGCGCTTTTCGACGTGAACCTGAACGTTCGTGAGCATACGGTGACCGCGCTCATCGGTCCCTCGGGTTGCGGCAAGTCGACCTTCCTCAGGACGCTTAATCGCATGAACGACACGATCGACGGCTGCCGGGTCACCGGCAAGATCACGCTCGACGAGATGGATATCTACGATCCGTCCATCGACGTGGTCGAGCTGCGCGCCCGCGTCGGCATGGTCTTCCAGAAGCCGAACCCGTTCCCGAAGTCGATCTACGAAAACATTTCCTACGGCCCACGCATCCATGGCCTCGCCAAGTCGAAGGCGGATCTCGACCAGATCGTCGAGACCAGCCTCCAGAAGGCCGGCCTCTGGAACGAAGTGAAGGACCGTTTGCAGGAATCCGGTACCGGCCTCTCCGGCGGTCAGCAGCAGCGCCTGTGCATCGCCCGCGCCGTTGCCGTCAGCCCGGAAGTCATCCTGATGGATGAACCCTGCTCGGCACTCGACCCGATCGCGACCGCCAAGGTCGAGGAGCTCATCCACGAGCTGCGCTCCAACTTCACCATCGTCATCGTGACGCATTCGATGCAGCAGGCTGCCCGCGTTTCCCAGCGCACGGCCATGTTCCACCTCGGCCTTCTGGTCGAGGAAAACGACACCGACAAGATGTTCACCAATCCGGACGATCAGCGCACGCAGGACTACATCATGGGCCGCTTCGGCTGATGTCGCCGCGCCGGTGATCGATTTTCCAATTCAGGGATACCAAGAACATGTCTTCATCGCATATCTACTCGGCTTATGACGAGGAACTGAAGTACCTGATGCGTCGCATCTCCGAGATGGGCGGCCTTGCCGAACAGATGGTCGGCGACAGCGTCCGTGCGCTCGTCAACTCCGACGCTGCCCTTGCCCAGAAGGTCATCTCCGACGACGTCATCATGGATGCCGCCGAACGCGAGATCGGCGATAAGGCGATTGTCACGATTGCCCGCCGCCAGCCGGTTGCTGCCGACCTGCGCGAGATCATCGGCGCGCTGCGCATCGCCAACGACCTGGAGCGCGTCGGCGACCTCGGCAAGAGCAATGCCAAGCGCGTCATGGCCGTGCAGGCCACCGGCGTACCGCGCAAGCTCGCCCGCGGCATCGAACACCTGTCCGAGCTTGCCTTGGTGCAACTCAAGGAAGTGCTCGATGTCTACACGACGCGCTCGCCCGAAAAGGCCAAGTCGATCCGTGATCGCGACGAGGAAATCGACGCCATCTACACCTCGCTCTTCCGCGAGCTACTTACCTACATGATGGAAGATCCGCGCAACATCACCAGCTGCACGCATCTCCTGTTCTGCGCCAAGAACATCGAGCGTATCGGCGACCACGCCACCAACATCGCCGAGACGATCTATTACATGGCGACCGGTGCCCAGCCGGAAGGCGAGCGTCCGAAGGAAGATCTGACCGCCACTGTCGGCGCTGTCGCCGAGTGAACCTGCAGGCATTGTGAGAGGTAATCGAAGTCGATGTTGCCCAAGATTGCTGTCGTTGAAGATGAAGAAGCACTGAGCGTGCTTCTTCGCTATAATCTCGAGGCGGAAGGCTACGAAGTGGAGACCATACTTCGTGGCGACGAGGCTGAACTGAGACTGCAGGAACGGGTTCCCGACCTGCTGATCCTCGACTGGATGCTGCCCGGCGTCTCCGGCATCGAGCTGTGCCGCCGGCTGCGCATGCGCCCGGAGACCGAACGTCTGCCGATCATCATGCTGACGGCGCGCGGCGAGGAAAGCGAGCGCGTACGTGGGCTCGCGACGGGCGCTGACGATTACGTCGTCAAGCCCTTCTCGACCCCGGAACTCATGGCCCGTGTCAAAGCGATGCTCCGCCGTGCGCGTCCCGAAGTTCTGTCAAGCGTCCTGCGCTGCGGCGACATCGAGCTGGATCGCGAGACCCATCGTGTCCACCGCAAGAGCCGTGAAGTCCGCCTGGGGCCGACGGAATTCCGCCTGCTGGAGTTCCTGATGGCCTCGCCCAGCCGCGTATTCTCGCGTTCCCAGCTTCTGGATGGTGTCTGGGGCCACGATATCTACGTGGACGAGCGCACTGTCGACGTGCATGTCGGACGTCTTCGCAAGGCGCTCAACTTCTCCAACATGCAGGATGTGATCCGCACAGTTCGCGGCGCGGGCTATTCCATGGAAGCCTGACGGCTCCTCTGGAAGACAGCTCTCCTCGTAACAAAAAAACGGGCCGAAAGGCCCGTTTTGCATTTCCCGTATTTGCCTTCAGCAAACCGGCCGTTACTTGGCCGACTTGCGACGATCGCTGACCGGCTGATAGGCGAGCTTTGCGTGATAGTTGCAGTAGGGCGAGCTGTCCGAGGACTCGCAGCCGCAGAAGTGAAAGTCGTCCTTCATCGGATCGCCGATCGGCCACTTGCAGGTGCGCTCGGTAAGTTCGGTCAGGGCCAACCGACGCGAGATCGGAACGATCACGTTTCGCGACGTCGACGGAGCGATTTCGATCTCCTCGATGCCGTCGATCTCGATCTCTTCCTTCAGCATGTTGGCGCCCACGGGCCGTGTGACCGTGCGGGTAGCGACGCGCGGTGCGTAAGCCGGAGCCCGCGGTGCCGTCGGTGTGCGCTTGGCGGTGCGGGCGGTCGTGGCGTTGCCGCCGGCCTTGGCCCGGCCCGGAAGGCTGAGACGGTGAACCTTGCCGATAACAGCATTGCGGCTCACTCCGCCAAGTTGCGCGGCAATCTGGCTCGCGCTCAAGCCTTCGGCCCAAAGCCGTTTCAGCTTTTCTACTCGCTCGTCTGTCCAGTTCATGCCATTATTCTCCGCCGATAGCATTTAGCGCTGGCAGAATCGCTCACCGTTGCTTCGAAAAACTCCGAAACAAACTAACCTCGATACTGTCGGTGACTATTTCCGCCGCATGCAATTTCTTTATTTGATGTTAACCTAGTGTGAGGCTGACTCCGTGACAAGAGTCGGCGGAATCATCGGGAATCGATTTCCGAGTTTTCCCCAACTTGCTACCTCGGCGCGCTCCGTCTCCCTGATGTTTCCGCGCAAGTCTCCGATGTCTCTCGATGTGCTGAAAAATCCGCTTTTCTGCGGTGTTTCGTTGACAGGCATGGGCGAAATGTCGATAGTGCCACCGCCGCCGCAAGGCGGCATTTTTGATTTTTCGGGCTTGGCTGTGCGTATTTGCGGCCGGCTCCCGCCAGACAAGACAGATGCTCTTCCGAAAGGAGATTTTCGCCATGGCCGAGGCCTCTCCGCTCTATCAGACATACATGCGCGCGCCGCTGCGTTTCGAGCGAGGTGAGGGCGTGTGGCTGATCACGGAAAACGGAGAGCGATATCTCGATTTCGCAGCCGGTGTCGCCGTGAACTCGCTCGGACATGCCCATCCTCATCTGGTCGGCGCGTTGCGCGAACAGGCGGACAAGGTCTGGCACCTGTCGAACCTCTACGAGATCCCCGGCCAGGAAAAGCTGGGCAAGCGTCTCACCGAGGCAACCTTCGCGGATCGCGTGTTTTTCACCAATTCGGGTGCCGAAGCGCTCGAATGCGCCATCAAGACGGCGCGCCGCTACCAGTTCTCGAAGGGGCATGGCGAGCGGTTCCATATCATCACGTTCGAGGGCGCTTTCCACGGCCGTACGCTGGCGACGATCGCCGCCGGCGGCCAGGCCAAGTATCTCGAAGGCTTCGGCCCCAAGGCTCCGGGTTTCGATCAGGTGCCCTTCGGTGATCTGGAGGCTGTGAAGGCCGCGATCAACGACGAGACGGCGGCAATCCTCATCGAGCCGGTTCAGGGCGAGGGCGGTATTCGCCCGACGCCTGCCGGCTTC
The DNA here is from genome assembly GCA_003248775.1 of Shinella sp. GTDB lineage: Bacteria > Pseudomonadota > Alphaproteobacteria > Rhizobiales > Rhizobiaceae > Allorhizobium. The sequence continues at coordinate 13,320 of QFQX01000035.1, forward strand.
CTGAAGGAACTGCGCAAGCTCTGCGACGACAATGGCCTCCTGCTGATTTTCGACGAAGTGCAGTGCGGCGTCGGTCGTACCGGCAAGCTGTTCGCCTATGAATGGTCGGGCATCACGCCCGATATCATGGCGGTAGCCAAGGGCATCGGCGGCGGTTTCCCCCTGGGCGCCTGCCTTGCGACCGAAGAAGCAGCCTCCGGCATGAAGGCTGGCACCCACGGCTCCACATATGGTGGCAATCCACTCGCCATGGCGGTCGGCAATGCCGTGCTCGATGTCATCCTCGCCGATGGCTTCCTCGAGCATGTACGCGATGTGGCTCTCGTCTTCCGTCAGGGCCTTGCTGAACTCAAGGATCGTTTCCCCGATGTGATCGAGGAAATCCGTGGCGAAGGCCTGATGCTCGGCATCAAGGCGAAGGTGCCCTCCGGCGAGCTGCTGCAGGCGATGCGCGACGAGCACATTCTCGGCGTTCCCGCCGGCGATAACGTCATCCGCCTCCTGCCGCCGCTGGTCACCACGGCAGAGGAAGCCCGGGAAGGTTTGAACCGGGTTGGTCTTGCAGCCGAAAAGGTTCAGGCGACGCTCGACACGACCGCCCGGAATGAAAGCAGGTAACAGCATGGCATCCCCAAAGCATTTTCTCGATCTTTCCGCGGTCAGTTCGTCGGATCTGCGTCTCATCATGGAGGACGCAAAGTCTCGCAAGCAGGCAACCAAGGCAGGCACCGCCGACAAGCCGCTGGCCGGCAAGATGCTGGCGATGATCTTCGAAAAGCCGTCGACGCGTACGCGCGTGTCCTTCGACGTGGGCATGCGCCAGCTTGGCGGCGAGACGCTGTTCTTGTCCGGCACCGAGATGCAGCTCGGCCGCGCCGAAACCATCGGTGACACGGCCAAGGTTCTTTCGCGCTATGTCGACGCCATCATGATCCGTACGACCGATCACACTCGTCTGCTGGAAATGGCGGAACATGCGACCGTCCCGGTCATCAATGCGCTGACGGACAGCACGCATCCCTGCCAGATCATGGCCGACGTGATGACCTTCGAGGAGCATCGCGGACCGATCAAGGGCAAGACGCTGGCCTGGACCGGCGACGGCAACAACGTGCTCCACTCCCTCGTCGAGGGTTCCGCCCGCTTCGGTTATCGCATGAACATGGCGGTTCCACTTGGTTCCGAGCCGGACGACAAGTTCCTGAACTGGGCTCGCAACAATGGCGGCGAAGTCATGCTGTGCCATGAGGCAGAGCGCGCCGTCGATGGCGCCGATGCCGTGATCACCGACACCTGGATTTCCATGAACCAGGAGCACAAGGCGCGCGGACACAATGTCTTCCAGCCTTTCCAGGTCAATGGTCCGCTGATGAAGCGCGCCTCGGCGGATGCTCTGTTCATGCATTGCCTGCCCGCCCATCGCGGCGAGGAAGTGACCGACGACGTGATCGACGGGCCGCAATCCGTGGTATTCGATGAGGCGGAAAACCGTCTTCATGCCCAGAAGGCAATCCTTGCCTGGTGCCTCGGCGCCATCTGACCGCATCCCGTGTCGGATCGCCGCCAGCGGCGATTATCCCGGCATTCGCTTGACCTTGTTGCAGAACGACACCATTTGTGCGGAAAATGGGGCGTTCGCCCTGCATCTTTATGCGCTTCGGCGCCAGGAGTTCATGACATGCAAAGCAGGCCTGCCGAACTCGGCGAATTCGGTTTCGCCGGAGACGATCGCGTTGTTCCCTTCCAGGTGGAAGGACTTGATGTGCGTGGCCGAGCCGTCCAGCTCGGTCCGTTGCTCGACACTATCCTTGGGAGACATGATTATCCGCAGCCGGTAGCGCGCCTGCTTGCGGAAGCGATCGTGCTCACCGTGCTGATCGGAACCTCGCTGAAGTTTGAAGGAAAGTTCGTCGTCCAGACGAAGGGCGATGGCCCCGTCGATCTTCTGGTCGCCGATTTCTCGACGCCGGAAAACCTGCGCGCCTATGCCCGGTTCGACGAGGAGGCGCTGGCGGCAGCCGTTGCAGCCGGACGCACTTCGCCGCAGGAACTGCTTGGTAACGGCATTCTCGCCTTCACCATCGACCAGGGCAACTTCATGCAGCCCTATCAGGGCATCGTGCCGCTGGACGGCGCCTCGCTCGAGGATATTGCCGCGGTCTATTTCCGCCAGTCGGAGCAGATCCCGACCCGCGTCCGCCTTGGTGTGGCCGAGCTCTTTGATCGCGACGAGGAAGGTCGCCCACGGCGCGGCTGGCGCGCCGGCGGCGTCATCGCCCAGTTCCTGCCGGATGCTCCGGAGCGCATGCGCCATCCCGACCTGCATGGCGGCGACGGTGATACGGGAGAGCAGACACTTGCCGAGGACGATACGTGGTCGGAAGCCCGCATGCTCGTCGACACCATCGATGCGGACGAACTCACCGATCCGCAGATCGGCATCGAACGCCTGCTGTTCCGCCTGTTCCACGAGCGCGGTGTCCGGGTCTACGACCCGCAGGCCGTCTATGATCGCTGCAGCTGCTCGCGCGAGAAGGTGAAGGGCGTTCTGAAGGGTTTCTCCGACGACGACATCGCCGCGAGCACCGAAGACGGCAAGATCACCGTCACCTGCGAGTTCTGCTCGACCGTCTACCGCTACGAGGCGGAAGAAGTCCGCGACGTTTGAGAAGGGGCAGGCCCTCCGGGCCTCGCCTGTCGCGGTGAGGATGGTTCAGTTGAGGATGCGCTGCATGCCCGGCGCATCGAGAGAGAATGCCGGGATGGCGACATCGAATTCCTCGCCGTCATCCGTCTCCATCCGGTAATGGCCGAACATCATGCCTGACGGGGTGTCGAGCGGGCAGCCCGAGGAATACTCATAGGTGTCGCCGGGACGCAGGCGGGGTTGCTCGCCGATGACGCCCGGTCCGCTGACCTCGTCGACCTGACCGTTCTGGTCGGTGATGTGCCAATAGCGATGGGTGAGGCGGACCGACATCCTGGAGTGGTTGGCGATCACGATCCGGTAGCCCCAGACATAGCGGCTGTCGTCCGGATCGGATTGCTCCTCCAGATAATACGGCTCAACGCAGACCTCTATATCCCGTGTCAGGGCGCGATACATGCACCAGACCTTCTTAATGCCTCACTTACCATAGCTTACAGCATGCGGCTCGGCTCTGGAATTCAATAATGCCGGAAAGGTTACCAGCCGTCGTGAGTGTCGCCATTAAGGCTAACGGTTGCGCCATGAAACCGTTCCGGGCGGTTACAGGAACCGCCCGGAAATATCTCACCGGCGACCTGCCGGCCGCCGAAATAACACTCAGGCCGGGACCGACTTCAGCGCGCGGGCGAAGTCTTCGAGAAGATCGTCGGTATCCTCGATGCCGCAGGAAAGACGCAGCGTTCCGCCCGAAATTCCGAGTTCTGCGCGAGCCTCGTCGGTTAGGTTCTTGTGGGTGGTGGTGCCCGGATGCGTGATCAGGCTCTTGGCGTCGCCCAGATTGTTGGAGATCTTCACGACCTCGAGCGCATTCTGCAACGCAAAGGCAGCAGCCTTGCCGCCCTTGAGTTCAAGCGCGACCAGCGTCGAGCCGCCCTTCATCTGCTTGGCGACGATATCGGCCTGCGGATGGTCGGCGCGGCCCGGATAGATGACCTTGGCGATCTGTTTCTGCTCGGCCAGGAAATCGGCGATGCGGGCGGCGTTGCGGGCCTGCTGGCCGATGCGCAGCGGCAACGTCTCGACAGCCTTCAGCAGCGTCCAGGCGTTGAACGGCGACATGGACGGGCCGGTGTGGCGGAAATAGTCCTGGAAGTTCTCCTCGATCCATTCCTTGCTCGAAAGCACCACGCCGCCGAGGCAGCGACCCTGACCATCGATATGCTTGGTGGCCGAATAGACGACGACGTGGGCACCAAGTTCGAGCGGGCTCTGAAACAGCGGCGTTGCGAAAACGTTGTCGACCACGACCTTCGCGCCGATCTGGTTGGCAAGCTTTGCCACACCGGCGATATCGACCACTTCGAGCGTCGGATTGGTCGGGCTTTCGAGGAACATAACCCTGGTGTTGGGACGGATCGCCTTTTCCCAGTTTTCCAGGAAGCGCCCGTCGACCAGCGTACATTCGATACCATACTTGGGCGCGAGCGTCTCGACGACCCAGCGGCAGGAGCCGAACAGGGCGCGAGCCGCAACGATGTGATCACCGGCCTTGAGCTGGCAGAGGATGGCGCCGGCGACAGCGGCCATGCCGGAGGCGGTGGCGCGGGCTTCCTCGGCGCCTTCGAGCAGGCACATGCGCTTTTCGAACATGTCGTTCGTCGGGCTACCGTATCGGGCGTAGATAAAACCGTCAGTCTCGCCCTTGAAGCGGGCTTCCGCCGATTCCGCCGTTTCGTAGACGAAGCCCTGGGTGAGATAGATCGCCTCTGAGGTTTCGCCGAACTGTGAACGGAGAGTGCCGCCATGTACCAGTTGGGTTGCCGGACGCCAGTTCTTGCTCATGCCATTGCGCCTTTCAAAAACAAAAAAACCGGCCGCGATAAGCAGACCGGTTTCACCCCGGTCTCTTTAGCCACTTGTTTAACGTGGCTGCAAGCCGACCGGCCAAATCACCACGGGATAAGGCTGCATTACGCCTATCTCGGGCTTGCGTCAATTCCTTGGGTTTGCTTTTGTCGGCTCCGAAAAGGATGGGCAGAATGATCAGGAAATCGGGGATTTTGGCGGATCGCGCCATCGGCGCATTGTTCGCGGAAGGTCGGCTGAAGAGCGAGGCTGCGCTTGACGACGACCAGATCCAGCCGGCGAGCCTCGATCTGCGTCTCGGCTCCAAGGCCATGCGCGTGCGTGCGAGCTTTATGCCGGGCCGCGCCCACACGGTCGCCGAGAAGCTCGAGCGGCTGACCCTCCATGAGATCGACCTGCGGGAAGGGGCAGTTCTCGAAACGGGTTGCGTCTACATCGTGCCCTTGATGGAAAGCCTCGATCTGCCGGAAGAGATTTCGGCGTCGGCGAACCCGAAGAGCTCGACCGGGCGGCTCGATATCTTCACTCGCGTGATGGTCGATCATGCCCAGGAGTTCGACAAGGTGCCTGCGGGTTACCGGGGACAGCTCTATCTGGAAATCAGCCCGAGAACGTTTCCGATCATCGTCCGGCGCGGTTCGCGCCTGTCACAGATCCGCTTTCGCACCGGCCATGCGCTGCTCAACGAGACGGATCTTCTCGGTCTGCACGCAGCCGAAACCCTGGTTGCGAGCGATGCCCCCAACGTTTCCGGCGGTGGCATCGCGCTTTCCATCGACCTCAAGGGTTCCGGCAGCGACGGCCTGATCGGTTATCGTGGCAAGCACCATACTGCCGTGATCGATGTCGACCGCAAGGACGCCCACGACATTCTGGATTTCTGGGAACCGCTCTACAGCCGCGGTGGAAACGAACTGATCCTCGATCCGGATGAGTTCTACATCCTCGTTTCGAACGAGGCGGTTCATGTCCCGCCGCTCTATGCGGCCGAGATGACGCCTTATGACCCGCTGGTCGGCGAATTCCGGGTGCATTACGCTGGCTTCTTCGATCCCGGCTTCGGCCACGCGGCGGCTGGCGGCACCGGCAGCCGGGCGGTGCTTGAAGTGCGCAGCCATGAAGTGCCCTTCATCCTAGAACACGGTCAGGTGATCGGCCGTCTGGTGTATGAACACATGCAGGAACACCCGCAGGGGCTTTATGGAGCGGGCGTCGGCTCCAACTATCAGGCGCAGGGCCTCAAGCTATCCAAGCACTTCCGCCGGGGCTGACCGACCCTCGGCGCGCATCATCGCGATCTCTCGGCGCAGGGCTCGCAGCTCGTCGAGGATCTGCCGCTGCTCTTCCGCCATCTTGTCCTGCAAATGCTGGGCCGGAATTTCGTGTTCCGACTGCATCGAGGACACGATGATGCCGATGAAAAGGTTGAGCACGGTAAACGAGGTCGCCACGATGAAGGGGATGAAGAACACCCAGGCAAGCGGGTGCAGCGCCATGATCGGCCGCACCACGTCGCTCGTCCATCCCTCGAGCGTCATCACCTGAAACAGCGTGAAGGCGGATGCGGCGATTGACCCGAAGAGGTCGGGGAAATCCGCGGCAAACAGCTTCGTCGCCGCGACTGACGAGACGTAGAAGACGAGGCTGAGCAGCAGGAAGATCGAGCCCATGCCGGGCAGGGCAGAGAAGAGCCCGCCCACGACCTTTCGCATCGAAGGAACTGCGGAGATGAGCCGGAAGATGCGTATTACCCGCAAGGCGCGCAGGATGGAGATGCTCTCGGTTGCCGGGACGATCGAGATGGCGATGATGCCGAGATCGAAGATGCGCCACGGCTCGCGAAAGAAGTCCCGCCGATAGACCGCAAGCTTTGCCAGCAGTTCCAGCACGAAAAGGGCAAACAGCAACTGGTCTGCCAGATGCAGCAGATGACCAAAGCGCCCCATCAGTTCGGGCGCGGTCTCAAGCCCCAGCGTCAGCGCGTTGGCAAGGATCAGCGTGGTAATGGCGGATTCGAAAGCGTGGGACTCGATGAGCCGGCGCAATGCATTCATGATGAAACCGTAGCAGCAGAAAGACGAGACAGTATCCGGCCGCATCCTGACGTCCCGAGGTTAATATCTTTCCTCACGGGCGTGTTGCGCGACATCCCGGGAGTTCGTCCCATCCATGGGTTTCGCTCTTGACATGACGCGGCAACTGTTGGAACTGTGCGGGCCGTCGCGGGTGTAGCTCAATGGTAGAGCAGCAGCTTCCCAAGCTGAATACGAGGGTTCGATTCCCTTCACCCGCTCCAGCTTTCATTTCATGTTTTTGTGGGTCATGCCGATCCTGTGCCGGAGCGGCAGCAGGCCGGCGAGCGCCAGCAGTGTGAAAATCGCGCCTCCTATGAAGGTGCCGGTGGGGCCGGTGCTGTCCCACAAGGCTCCGGCGATCACGCTGGCGATAAGAAGCGCCACGCCGGTCACCAGATTGAACATGCCGAAGGCCGTGCCCCGCAATGTCGGCGGTGCGGTGTCCGCGACCAGCGTTGCCAAGAGGCCTTGCGTGAACCCCATATGCAGCCCCCAGAGCGTTGCCCCGAGGAGGAGACCTGCGAGGCCGGGTGCGAAAGCAAGCACCAGATCGGCCGCGAGCAGAAGAAAAAGGCCGGTGATGAGCAGTGACAGGCGGTTCATCCTGTCGGAAAGCGCCCCGACGGGATAGGCGGACAGGAAATAGGCGACGTTCATAACCACCATGATCGATGGCACGAGGACAAGGGAAAGGCCCGCATCCTGCGCCTTGAGCACGAGGAACGCCTCGCTGAAACGCGCCAGCGTGAAGGCTGATCCGACGATCACCACCCACCAATAGGTCGCGCCGAGCTTGGCGAGTTCCTGACGGCTGAGTGGTGTGTGCACCCTGTGCTCGTCGCCATCGCGCTTCGGGTCCTCGACCGCAAAGATCGCCAGTCCCGCGGAGAGAAAGGCAGGTACCACGGCGATCCAGAAGACGAGCGTGAAGTTGTCCGAAAAGAGTGCCATGAAGAGAATGGCGAGCAGGGGGCCAAGCAATGCGCCAGCCGTATCCAGCGATTGCCTGAGGCCGAAGGCGGCACCACGCAATTCCGGCGGCGTGATGTCGGTGATCAGCGCATCGCGCGGAGCACCGCGAACGCCCTTGCCTATGCGATCGATGAAGCGGGCGGCGATGAAAAAGCCGACATGGGGCGCCAGCGGAAAGATCGGCTTGGTCAGCGCTGCAAGGCCATATCCGAGCGCCATCAGCATCTTGCGCTTACCCAGCCAGTCGCTCAAGGCTCCGGAAAAAACCTTGGTGATGGCCGCGGTCGCTTCTGCGATGCCCTCGATGATGCCGACCGCGAGCGTCGAAGTGCCGAGAACGCCGACCATGTAGAGCGGCAGCAGCGCATGGATCATTTCCGAGGATATATCCATGAAGAAGGAGACGAAGCCGATGGCCCAGATGCTGCGCGGCACCCTGCGCCATGCGGCGATTGGCGTGCTCTTTTCATTCATCGTCCGAAGCTCCCGTCGCTCCGCAGCATTGATGGTAGCGGTGGCGCAGATGTTCGGGATTCGCCCGCCTGTCGTCAAGCGGGCTCGGGGTTCATGTCGCTTGACGACAGAGCCGATACCGGTAGTGGTTGAGGCGCGACCGGCTTGTGCGGCGTCTTGTTCCAGAAAAACGGGCGGGAGTGGAGTTCGAAAACGGCGCGCCATGCGGCGGCGGAGGTCATGACCCAGTAAAACGGAACGCCGGCCCAGCGTCGACCGATCCGCTTCTTCTCATGCTCGGTCATCGCAGCGCCCCCAAGCGCCAGAAAGGCCGCGTAGCTACCGAAGATGTTGATGAAGTCGATCGAGAAGAGCACGGCCTGCAGCAGGCCTATATCTTCTGCCGGGCTCTGCATCATGGCAATGGCCGACGAAGCGAGAAAGATGATGATGGCGGGGTGTGCCAGCGACGAGATCAACATTCCGCCGACCATCAACTGGACCACGAGGAAGGCGACGACGCCCATTTCCCGGGCTGTTTTTACCGGTTCGCGCATCAGCACCAGCCATGTCTGCAGCCAGCCCTTGAACCAGCGGGTCCGTTGACCCAGCCAGACCCGTGTGGTGGTCGGCGCATCTTCCAGTGTCTGGCGTCGTATGGTTTCCGAGCGGTAGCCCTGACGGTAGAGCCGCATGCCGAGGTCGGCGTCTTCCGTCACGTTGAACGGATCCCAGGCGCCGACTTCGATCAGCGGATCAATGCGGAAATGGTTCGATGTGCCGCCGAGCGGAAGCGGCATCCGGTAGCGGGAGAGAGCCGGCAGCAATCGCCTGAACAGCGCCGAATATTCGAGCGCGAACAGTGCACTCATGTAGGACTGTTCGATGTTGGTAATGATGAGCGGCGCCTGCAGGCAGGCGACGTCCGGTGGGGCCGCCCGAAATCTGGCATGGGCTTCCCGCAACTGGTCGGGATGCGGTCGGTCTTCGGCATCGTATACCGCGACATAGGAACCGCGTGCGCCGGCAAGCGCATACGTAAGCGCTTTCGGCTTGGTGCGCGGCGCCATGGGCGGTACTTCCACGATTTCGATATGCGGGCCGGGTGAGAGCGCCCGGATGGCGGAAATCGTCGCTTCGTCATCGGCCTCGCACACCAGCTTGATGTCCAGCCGGGAGCGCGGCCAGTCGAGACGGTTTAGCGCCGCCAGAAGTTGCGGCACGACGTCCTGCTCCCTGTAGAGCGCGACGAGCACCGTGTAGACCGGCAAGTCGCCGTCTGACTGGTTGGCGGGCCGATGGCTCTTCCGACGATTGCCATGGACCAGAGCCGCAAGACGAAGCTGCAAGGCCGCGAGATAGAGCAGCGACAGGACGATATGGGTCGTCAGCACGGCCTCTTCCGGAAGAAGCAGGAAGGAAGCAATGGCAAGGCTGAGCAGGGTTCCGGCGAAGAAGCCCTGCCGTCCCGTCATGACGATGCGGGCCGAATGCCGGGGCTGTTCCTCGAAGAGGTGATTGACGGTACGCTCCACCCGCCGTTCCGAACCGGCTTTCCATGCGGCCGCGCGGATCGCCGAAGGTGTGGCGATCGCCAGCGCGTTCCGCAGCGTCGGAAAGCGTTGAAGGCGTTCGATCAGGTGGTCGATGCGTTTTGCCTCGGGAGCAATCAGCGTCACTGGTGGGCGGCTGGCATCGTGCAGGCGGATCGTGCAGGGGCGTTTCAACTGGCTGTCGAGGCCCCGATGATCGACGACCGCGGTCTCGGGAATGGTCTCGACGAAGGGTAGCCCAAGCAACCGGGCCATGGCTTCGTAATAGGCTTCCTCGCGGACATGACCGCTGGTCAGCAATTCCCGCTCTACGGTTGTGCCGTTCGCAAGCGCCGCACGGCCCATGCGCGCAATCAGCGGCTTTGCGAAGCCCAGCGATTTCAGGACGAGTGCCTCGGCTTGCAGCGAGGATAGATCTCCAGCGCCGCCATCCGCCGTTGCAAGGTTTTCGGATTTTTCACGCAACGCCACCTTGGCGCCCGTGTGTTCCGGACTGCCGTATTCCCCGATCTGCATGACTCTGTTACATCGTCATACGTGATGACGCCCCACTTTCCCCTGGATCGGTATGATAATGAAGCAGGCCACGTTTTCATCCCCGGATTTCAGGGGGGTACGCTTCACCTTTGCGTGTGTGCTGGCGCTTTTTTCCATGTTCGGTGCGCCGGCTTCGCCTCGGGCCGATGACATGCCGGTGATGTTCGACGTGCGCGAGAGGCTCGTTCGTCCGGACCTCTCGACCTTGTTGCGGCTGCGCTTCCTCACGACGACGGATTTCCCGCCCTTCAATTTCACCGATCAGACCGGTCGGCTGGCAGGCTTCCACGTGGAGCTTGCTCGCGCCATCTGCGTCGAACTCGGCATTGAGAACCGGTGCCAGATCCAGGCCTTGCCCTATGGCGAGCTTGAGACGGCACTGGCAAGTGATCAGGGAGAAGCCGTCATTGCCGGCGTTGCGGTCACTGACCGGATGCGCCAGCAATTTGCTTTCTCGCGGCCCTACATGATGTTGCCGGCGCGGTTCGTCCGCAATAAGCAGGCAGAGCTTGCCGGCGACGATGCCCGCGCCCTCTTCGGCCGCCCGGTGGGGGTTCTCACCGGTACGGCCTATGAGGCCATGCTGAAATCCTTCTTCCCGGACATCCGCGCCGTCGGTTTTGCCGACAGGGCCACCATGCTGGAGGACCTGAAGCAGAAAAAGGTCGATGCTGTCTTCGCCGATAGTCTCCAGCTTTCCTTCTGGGCCTCGGGGGAAGCGTCAGCCGGATGTTGTGCTATCTTCGATGGCCCCTATGTGTCCGAGCGTTTCCTCGGAGAAGGCCTGACCGTCATGGTCAAAAAGGATGATGTCACTCTGGTTCAGGCAATGGACAGCGCGCTTGCGGCGCTGTCCCATGACGGCAGGCTGGAAGAGATCTATCTCAGATATTTCCCTTACGGCCTGTTCTGAGAAAGCGCCGGGCTCAAGCGCAATGGTTCAGAGCGGGCGATATCGAATGACGGCGGAGTGCTCGATGGCTGCGCAGGTCAGCTTGTCCAGGTGGAAGCGATCCCTGAGCAGTTGAAGAAGGCGGATTTCCTCCGGCTTGACCGCGAGGTCGACAGCCATGATTTCGACGGCGAGCGCGTAGGCGGCACGATAGGCCTGCGGCGACAATGCGTCCTTGATTGTCTCAAGCGCGATATCGAGACCTTCCTGCCCCGAGAGAATTTCCGCGCAACGCTGAGAAACCTCGATCAGCCGTTCCTTGTCGAAACCTTCGAACACCGGAAGGATGTCGATCAGCTGCCCGATCCGGCGCAACTCCTTCTCGTTCATCGAATTGTCGACGGCTGAAGCCATCACCATGACGAAGATAAGGGCGTCATGGGGCGTTACGCGATTTGTCATCTGCTTGGAGATCCTCGTTGTTTTGACCGAGAGTAGGAAGTGGAAGCGACGCTTTCAAGTTCGTCTTAGAACGTAATCCGACTGGAGTGAAACGAGAATTGATAAGATTATGCTTCAAAAAGAAAACCTTAGGGCACCGATCTGTTTCAACCAGATGGAAACGCGTTCAATGGTCAGCGCGGGTCTCCGCCAAACAGGCCGAGTCGCGAGGAATGCGCTTTTTCCGTGAGCGGACTGAGCGGCGAACCTTCCGGCGTATCGACCCAGCCGTTTTCCGCAAGCCAGGAGGAAAGGTCGATCTCTCCCAGCCGGCAATGGGCTTCAATCGTTCCCTGCCATTCGGCGCTGTCGATTGTGCAGTTGACCGTGCGGTTTCTGATGAACAGCCGCTGCTGTGTGCGGGCGAGCATCCCGCAGGGCCATTGCGTACCGCCGGCGCCGGTGCATGTGCGGGCCGGGTCCGTCGGTTCGATATCGGCAAGTTTCAGCGTCTTCTCCCCGAAGGTCAGGATGCCGGCGCCGGATGTCTGTGGTCGCGGCAGGTCGATGCCCTCGTGGTCTCCGTCGGTTGCTTGCCTCTGTGTCGCGTCCGGTCGCTGCGGCTCGGCCTGCGCGGCGATGGTCTCGCCGGTCGTCGTGCTGGTCGTTTCAGTCGCAGCCTCTGCAGGCTGGTTTGATGACGGCTGTCCTTCGTTGACATCAGCCGGCAAGGAGAGGTCCGGTTCTTCGGCTGAAACCTCCGGCGTCGCGGCCGGCGGAATCTCGGTGATATCGATGGTTTCCATGGTCGAGGGGTCAAAGTCGGCGGCCGTCTCCTCGCCGGTGCTGACGCTGCGGGCGCCCGCAACCACCGCAATTCCCCAGATTGCGAGACCTGCAATGCCGATAACGAGCGTGGACGCTGATCGCATAGGTCGTAATTCCTATTGGCTGGCCCAGATGATGCGGGCGATCCATTCGACGTCTGTCATGTCGAGATTGCGGTTTGGGTGCTCAGGGTTGAGCGAGACGAGTTCGATCGCTTTTGCGCTCTGGCGGGCAAGCACCTTGGCCATCACTTCGCCCTCGCGTGTCTTCACCACCACCCGGTCGCCGCGGCGCACCTGGGCGCCCGGCTCGACGATCAGCACGTCGCCATCCCGATAGAGCGGTTTCATACTATCGCCCTGTACCTCCAGCGCATAGACACCTGACTTGAGACCTGGGGCCGCCGGGAATTCTACGAGATCCCAGCCCTGGCCGGCCGGAAATCCGCCGTCATCGAAAAAGCCGCCGGCACCTGCCTGGGCAAAGCCGAGCAGCGGGATCGATCCGGCCTGCGGCGGGAATGATCCGTTCGGAACGCTGCCGTCCCCCTGGATATAGCTCATGAACTGATCAATGCTGGAGCCGGTGGCATCGAGCACCTTGGAGATCGATTCCGTCGAGGGCCAGCGCATGCGCCCGTCGGATGCAATTCGCTTGGACTTGTTGAAGGACGTGGGATCCAGCCCGGCGCGGCGCGCCAGTCCGGAAGGTGTCAGCTGATGGCGTTCGGCAAGCCGGTCGATCGCGGCCCAGATCTTGTCGTGCGAAAGCATTGTCGCCCATGCTCCAAGCCCGGCGGTGATCCCTGAAATATCCTTCTGACCCAGGCGCTGGTCGCGACTCTAGCGGAGCCTGTTCCGGGAGTAAAGATTAAAAAAGGAATAAAATCCTCTCTGTCTCAGAAGCGAAAGATCAGGCGACCATGGCCATGTTGATCTTGCCGAGCTGAATGACCGCCTGAGTGCGGCTGTCGACCTTGAGCTTGAGGAGGATCGCGGAAACATGGGCCTTGATGGTGGCTTCCGAAACGCCGAGTTCATAGGCGATCTGCTTGTTGAGCAGGCCCTCGCCGAGCATGCCCAGCACGCGGCTCTGCTGCGGGGTCAGCGTGCGCAGGCGATTGATGAGATCAGCGACATCAGGATCCTGCTCCTGCCCGCCGTGATAGAATTTCGGTGTCCAGATATCGCCTTCCAGAACGGCCTGGATGGCGGCGCGGATGTCGTCGATGCCGGAGGATTTCGAAATGAAGCCGGAAGCGCCCAGTTCCAGCGCGCGGCGGATGGTGGTTGGGTCGTCTGAGGCCGATACGATGACGATCGGCAGGCTGGCGAATTCGGCGCGCAGCGCCATCAGGCCGGAAAAGCCCGATACGCCGGGCATGGCGAGATCAAGCAGCAGGAGGTCGGCTTCGGGATGGGCGGATGCAGCCTTGCGGGCGGCTTCGAAATCACCGGCCTCGATGATCGACTGCTCACCGTCAAACCCGCTGACGGACTGCCGAAGTGCGCCACGGAAGAGCGGATGGTCGTCTGCAATGATGAAAGTGGATGCCGTCATGTCGAGCCCCCTCCCAAGAGCAAAGTCTTTCAACCGCGCGGGCGGATGTTCTTCTTTTAGCCTCTGATGTGAATATATACAATGGTCTATGTTTTGTTCGGCGGACTATTCTCTTCCTGTTGCTTGAACTCCTCGACGAGCCCGAAGAAGGACCGCATGAAGCGTTCCATGATGCCGATCGAGCGTTCGACCTCCTCGTCGGACGGCAGGTTTTCGCCTGATCTTGCAAGAGGCTGGCCTTCGCCTTGCTTCTTTTCAAGCGCTGTTACGCGATTCTCCAGGCGATCCAGTTCCTCCTCATAGGCCGCGCGTTCGTCGGCGGCCATCCGGCAGGTCAGGGTGCCGTCCTTTTCCTGGCAGAGGGTCAGTGCGCCGGTCTTGCGGTCGAGCCGGACGAAGCCCGAATCCGTCTTTTCGAGCGAGAAGCGGTTTGTGTCTGCGTCCTGGGCAAGGGCCGGAATGGCGCTTCCGGCCATCACGCTTATCAACGATGCGGCCATCAGGCTTATCGGCTTCATGCATGTCTCTCCCGAAATGGCCCGCCACCGGAGGATGAACCGGCGATGGGCGTGGACAATCCCGGCACTTTCCGGCAAACCGCATGCATCGATCGCATCGGAGACGGAAGGACGCGCCCTTGGAACGCATCATATACAAGATCGTGCCGCAGGAATTATGGCAGCAGGCGCGGGCCGAGGGTTTATTTCGCGGGGCGTCCATAGATTTGCAGGATGGTTACATTCATTTTTCGACCGCCACTCAGTCCGTGGAGACGGCCCGGCGCTATTTCGCCGGCGTCTCCGGACTGCTGCTGGTTGCCGTCGAGGCGTCCGCACTCGGTGATGCGCTGCGCTACGAGCCATCACGGGGTGGAGATCTCTTCCCCCATCTCTACGCCAACCTGCCGATGGACGCGGTACTTTGGGAAAAGCCCCTGCTGCTGAAGGCGGATGGCTCCCACGATTTTCCGGAGATGGCATGATGATCGACGCGTTCAAGACCTTTGCCCGCCGCGGCCTTTTCCTCTTCGATGCGGAAACGGCGCATGGCATGTCCATCACCGCGCTGAAGTCAGGCGTTCTGCCGGCCTGCCGATTGCCTTCCGATCCGCGTCTCACTGTTACGGTGGCGGGCCTGTGCTTCCCTAATCCGCTCGGCATGGCTGCGGGCTATGACAAGAATGCCGAGGTGCCGGATGCGCTTCTGCGCCTCGGCTTTGGTTTCGCCGAAGTCGGTACGCTGACCCCGAAGCCCCAGTCAGGCAATCCAAAGCCGCGTATCTTCCGTCTGGAGCGGGACATGGCGGTGATCAATCGACTGGGCTTCAACAATGAGGGACATGAGGCGGCCTTCACCCGGCTGACCGCACGCCGTCCCGACGGCCTTGTCGGCGTCAACATCGGCGCCAACAAGGACAGCGAGGATCGCATCGGCGATTATGTCCTCGGCATCAGGCGCTTCCAGTCCGTCGCGGATTATTTCACCGTCAACATTTCATCACCGAACACGCCCGGTCTGCGCGACCTGCAGGCACGCGAAAGTCTGGCGGCCCTTCTTTCCGCCGTTCTTGCCGCCCGGGACGAGGGGGCAACGGCGACCGGCAAGCGCCGCCCGGTCTTCCTCAAGATCGCGCCGGATCTGACCGAAGAGGGCATGGACGACATCGCGGCTGAAGCGCTGGCTCATGATCTCGATGGCCTGATCGTTTCCAACACCACCCTGTCACGCGAGGGGCTTGTCGATCCCCGTCTAGCCGGCGAGGCGGGCGGCCTGTCCGGTCGGCCGCTGTTCGAAAAGTCGACGGCCGTTCTGGCGCGCATGCGCAAGCGGGTCGGGGGCAAACTTCCGATCATCGGCGTCGGGGGTGTTTCCTCCGCCGAGACGGCGCTGGAAAAGATCCGCGCCGGCGCCGATCTGGTGCAGCTCTATTCCTGCATGGTTTATGAAGGTCCGGGTCTTCCCGGCAGCATCGTCCGCGGTCTCTCCGCTCTTATGGACCGGGAGAAGGTGAACTCGATTTCGGACCTGCGCGACAGCAGGCTCGATCACTGGCTGGCGGCAAAGGTCTGAGCAAGCTTGCGCGGCAGGATCGCAGCAAGCGTCAGGCCGCGCAGCGCCAGAAAGATGTTGAGCGACAGCCAGAGTCCATGATTGCCGAGCATCGGGGCAAATAGCGCAAGCGCTGCGCAATAACCGACAAGCGCAAGCAGCATCATGTTGCGCATCTCGCGCGACCATGTTGCCCCGATGAAGACGCCGTCCATCTGGAAAGCCAGCGCTCCGGTCAGAGCGGTCAGTGCCGCCCAGGGCAGGAAATCGCGCGCCAGCGCCCGGACAGGCTCCGAAGTGGTCATGACGTCGATCAGCGTACCGCCGAGCGACAGGAAGAACAGGGCGCAGGCGGCCGCAAGCCCGAACGACCAGATTGCCGTCAGCTTGATTGCCCGTTCGAAGCCGGGGCGGAAGCGGGCGCCGATCGCCCGGCCGGTGATCTGTTCGGCGGCGTTGGCCATGCCGTCGAGGAAGAAGCTCGCGATCAGGAAGAAATTCATCAGCAGCGCATTGGCCGCCAGCAGTTCCGGCCCGAAAAGCGTGCCGACCCGGGTTTGCAGCGTGAAGGCGGCCACCAGCGCCAGCGAACGGATCATGATGTCGCGGTTGATCGCAAACAGCGCCTTCAGCTTTTCTCGTGAAAGCACGGTCGCCAGTTTGGGGCGCAGGGTTCCGCGAAAGGTAAACAGCATGTAGGCGAGCCCGGCGATGAAGGCGACGGCTTCGCCCGCAAGTGTGCCCCAGGCGACGCCGGCAATGCCGAAATCGAGCCACAGTCCCAGCCAGATCGACATGACGATATTGACGCCGTTGAGCAGGATCTGCAGCGCTAGTCCGACCGAGCCGCGCCCCATGCCGAGCACCGATCCGAGCAGGGTGAAATTGCCGAGCGTCAATGGCGCTCCCAGCACGCGGATGGCGAAATAGGTGGATGTCGCCTCGGCGACCGGTCCTGTTGCCCCCATCAGCGCGACGCCGGTTTTCAGGATCAGCGGTGACAGCGCAAGGATGATGATGCCAAGACAGAGCGACAGCAGGAAGGAACGGTAGAACACGGCCTGCTGTTCGGCTCTATCGCCCCTGCCGAGCGCTTGTGCCGTCAGCGCCGTGGTCGAGGCGCGCACGAAGCCGAAGCCGGCATATATCAGGTCGAAAAGCACGGCGGCGATTGCGAGCCCCGCAAGGGCTTCCGCCGAACCGGTGCGCCCCACCACGGCCGTTCCGGTCAGTCCCAGCAGTGGCGTCGTGACGAAACCGAGCGTCATGGGAACCGCGATCGACAACACCAGTCGATGCGTCACCGCGAAGGAATTATGCTGTCTGCCGGCCCGATCCATGCCACCGCTCATTTCCGGCCGGGCGGGAATCGCTCAGGCCGAGAGCACCATGGCCCAGAAAGGTCTGTTGGCGGAAGAGGGCGCGCGGGCGACAGCAACGCCAAGCCCGTTATAGCGGCCGAGCATGTTTTCGAGATGCTTTTTCGAGTCGATCCACGCCTGCACGGCGCGCTCGACGGTATCCTGGCCGGTCGCGATGTTTTCGGCGGCAGGCAGCGGCACTTCGCCGGCCTTCATGCGGCTGAAGAAACTGTCGTTGAAGCCGATGATATGGGACATCTTGTCGGCCTTGGCCATGCGCCGTGCCTGGAAGATCGCCGCCGTTTCCGCTGCCGGGCTCTTGGAAAGCGTGGAAAGTCCATTTCTTGCCCGCAATGCGTTGACGAGGGGCAGCGCGGCATCCGTCTCCGGCTTGGCCGCATCGTCCGAAACGGTCAGCACGTCCGTGCTGCGACAGCCGGCGAGCGAAAGCGCCAGTCCGCTGCCGGCAAGGATCAGGAAGCCGCGGCGCGGCAAGGGCTGGGCGAACACGGAAAGCGTCATGTCAGTTGCGGCTGCCGAAGAGACGCAGAACGATGAAGATGGGAATGACCACTGTTGCACCAAGCAGCAGATAGTCGCCGACCCGGCCAAGCGCTGAGAACCCTCGGTACCAGAGTTCGAGGAAGAAGTTGCGGATGCCATCCACGATGTCGAGCGGATAGATGCCGAACACGGTCATGATGAAGCCGACGATCAGCGATACGACCAAAAGCTTGACGAGGGTCCGGCCCGGCGTATCGCCCAGAAATCTGTTCACTCGATCCGACATGCAAATCTCCTGTTTCGCCTGAGATAGGACGACGCATTGCCTTGCGCAAGCAAGCCATGGCTCCCGGCGCCTCGCCATGCGCCAAATAGCTCTTGTGTTTTTCTCGCGTATCGGTCAAGACCGCGCGCCGCCAGAGGTTTCACCATGCAGCCGACCCAGTTCTCGTCCGGCGACGTCATCGCCGACCGCCGCGCCGATTATGCCCGAATGCTTGCCGAAAGTGGCGATCCTGCGGCAGCAGCCGAATTGATGGAGCAGGCGCTGGAACTCGCGCCCGCATGGGCCGCCGGCTGGCTGCGCTTTGCCGAATATCTTGAAAAGGCCGGGAATGGCGAAGGTGCGATAACGGCGCTGCGCATGGTGCAGAAACTCGATCAGGAAGAGATCTTCGGCGCGCGGTTGAAACTCGCGCTTCTCGGCGCCATCGACGTGCCGGACCAGCCCCCGAGCCGTTATGTCGAGGCGCTGTTCGACGATTATGCCGACCGTTTTGAAACGGCGCTCGTGGAGCGGCTCGACTACAGCGTGCCCCAGAAGCTTTCGGCGCTGCTGTGGCGATATCGTGGAGAGGGCGGACCTTTCCGGCTGGCCATCGATCTTGGTTGCGGCACCGGTCTTTTCGGCGTCGAGATCCGTTCGGTCGTGGAACGACTCGAAGGTTTCGATCTCTCGGTCAACATGTTGGCCAAGGCGGAAGAGAAGGGCGTCTACGATTTTCTCGCACGTGCGGACCTCTCGCTCGATGCTGAAGGCTCAGGACTGTTCGTTGACGGCCTCTTGCCCCATCGCGCCGACCTTCTGACGGCGGCCGATGTGCTGATGTATCTGGGCGATCTCGAAACGCCCTTTTCGCTCGTATCGGAGCTTTCCGATGCGGGCGCGCACTTTGCATTTTCCGTCGAGGATGCCGGCAGCGATGACGGCTTCCATCTGGCGCCGTCGCTTCGTTATGCCCATTCCGAGACCCATGTCCGCACAAGGCTTGCCTCGGCAGGCTTCGAGGTGGTTGATCTCGAGCGAACGGTCATTCGCATGGATGGCGGAAAACCGGTCTCCGGCATTTTGTTTATTGCGGTGCGAAAGGGTTGAACCGACTGAAAATTGCGAAGTTTGCAATAGGTCAGCATGCCTTACATATCGTGCTTGCGAACGCCTGAAACTGCGCTACCCTGACAGCATCTAAGCCCGGTTTCGTGGAGATGTTGGCATGGCGCAGATGAGCAGCATGTTGGGTATCTGGAACGCGAACCCGTCCCGTCACACGCCCGTGGAAGACGTGCAGGGAATTCTGGCAGGCGCCATGATTTCCGCGCTTGGCCTCTATCTCATGGCAAAGGTGGGGTTGCTGACCGGCGGCATGGCCGGCCTCGCGTTTGTCCTTCACTACTGGAGCGGCGTGAGCTTCGGTCTTCTCTTCTTCCTGCTCAACCTGCCGTTCTACTGGCTTTCCCTGCGTCGCGTCGGGGTCGATTTTACCCTGAAGACCTTCGTGGCGGTTGGCCTGACCTCCTTCCTCGTCGAAATCGAAAGCCGTTTCCTCGTCATCGAGACGGTCGCGCCCTTCTGGGCCGCGGTTCTTGGCGGCCTGCTTCTGGGCTTCGGCCTTCTGGCGCTCTATCGCCACCGTGCAAGCCTTGGCGGCCTTGGCATTCTTGCGGTCTATATCCAGGATCGTTTCGGCGTCCGCGCCGGTCTCGTCCAGCTTGCCTTCGACCTCTGCATCATGGCTCTGGCCTTTGCAGTGCTTTCGCCCATGGTGGTCGTCTACTCGGTCGTCGGAGCCGTGGTGCTCAATCTCTTCCTGACCATCAATCACCGTTCGGATCGCTACATCGCTCTTCGCTGAACCATATGGGTGCTGCCTCTTGAGCAATCGCCCTTTGCGCGATACCGAGGCTTCCAGAGCATGTTGCGCAAAAATGTGCCGCGGTTTTGCGGGAACGACATGCGGTGAAATTAGGCGCTAAAGCGCAACAAGCGAATCTGAAAGATCGCGACGCGCTTTAGACTTCAAATTGGCGGGGGTAGTGCATGGCGACGGGTGAAGTGAAGGCGCGGTTCAAGGGTTTGCTGGCGTCTTCAGCCGAAAGGCACTCGCTCGTCGATGATGTGCAGGGCGTTCTCGCCGGCAGCATGCTGGCCGCTTTCGGTGTTCTGCTGCTGTCGGGTGGGAAATTGCTCTCGGGCGGAACGGCGGGCGTTGCCTTCCTGCTGCACTACCTGACGGAGATCGGCTTCGGCCCCATCTTCTTCGTCATCAACCTGCCGTTCTATTACTTCGCCTACCGGCAGCTCGGCGCGGCCTTCACCATCAAGACCTTTTCCGCCGTGGCCCTGACGTCGTTCCTGACGGCGACGCTGCCGCGCTTCATATCGTTTTCCTCGCTCGATCCGCTGATCGCCGGCGTCTTCGGCGGGCTGCTGGTAGGGACGGGCATGCTGGCGCTGTTTCGCCATCGGGCGAGCCTTGGCGGGTTCGGCATCCTTGCGCTCTACCTGCAGGATCGTTTCGGCTGGCGCGCCGGACTGGTACAGCTCGGCTTCGATGGCCTCGTGCTGGTATTTTCCTTCTTCGTCGCCACGCCCTTCATCATCTTCTGCTCGGTCATGGGCGCTGTCGTGCTCAATCTGACGCTCGCAATCAATCACCGGAAAGACCGCTACATCGCGATGTAAAGTCCTGCGAAGTTGCAGCGGGCTTCTTTTTCTGCACCTTTGGGCTACTTTCAGATGGTGTCCTCAAACGATTCCATATCCGGTGATCGACTGCCCGCTCCCTTCATCCGCTGGTTCGCGGAAAAGGGCTGGCGGCCGCGTGCCCACCAGCTGGAGCTTCTGCAAAAAGCGCGAGGAGGGGAGAGCCTCCTGCTGATCGCGCCGACCGGCGCCGGCAAGACGCTCGCCGGCTTCCTGCCATCGCTCACCGAACTTGCCGAACGCGGACGCCTTCCGCCCGGTGCGCCGTTCACCGGCGTCCACACGCTCTACATCTCGCCGCTGAAGGCGCTTGCTGTCGATATTGAACGCAACCTGATGAAGCCGGTGTCGGAAATGGCACTGCCGATCACCATCGAGAACCGCACGGGCGATACGCCCCAGGGCAAGCGCCAGCGCCAGAAGCTCAATCCGCCCGATATCCTGCTGACCACGCCCGAGCAATTGGCACTGCTGCTTTCCCATTCGGATGCCGAGCGCTTTTTCGGGGATCTGCATTATGTGGTTTTCGATGAATTGCACTCGCTGGTAACCTCCAAGCGCGGTCATCTGTTGTCGCTCGGGCTTGCGCGCCTTCGTCGCCTCGCTCCCGATTTGCGCACCATCGGTCTCTCGGCCACGGTGGCGGAACCCATGGAATTGCAGCGCTGGCTGGTCGGGCAGTCCCCGGAGGAGGAGCGCCATGCCGGCCTGATTACGGTCAAGGGCGGTGCGCGACCTGAGATCACCATTCTGAAGACCGAGGAACGCGTTCCCTGGTCCGGTCATTCGGCGCGCTATGCGATGCCTGAGCTTTACGAGGTGCTGAAGGAGTTCAGGACGACGCTGATCTTCGTCAACACCCGCTCGCAGGCCGAGTTGCTGTTTCAGGAACTTTGGACCATCAACGATGACAATCTGCCGATTGCGCTCCATCACGGTTCCCTCGATGTCGGCCAGCGCCGCAAGGTCGAGGCCGCCATGGCCGACAATCGGCTCCGGGCCGTCGTCGCCACATCAACCCTCGATCTCGGCATCGACTGGGGCGATGTCGATCTCGTCGTTCATGTCGGCGCGCCGAAAGGGGCCTCAAGGCTTGCCCAGCGCATCGGTCGCGCCAACCACCGTATGGATGAGCCGAGCCGCGCGATCCTCGTGCCGGCCAACCGCTTCGAGGTGATGGAATGCCAGGCAGCGCTCGACGCCAATTATGTGGGTGCGCAGGATACGCCGCCCGTAGGTGACGGTTCCCTTGACGTTCTGGCGCAGCACGTGCTCGGCATGGCCTGCGCGGCGCCGTTCCTTGCCGATGACCTGTATGAGGAGGTAACGAGCGCTTCACCCTATGCGATGCTGCCGCGAGACACCTTCGACCGCATCGTCGATTTCGTCGCCACCGGTGGTTATGCGCTGAGAACCTATGAACGCTATGCCCGCATCCGCCTGAACAAGGAGGGGCGCTGGCGGGTTTCAAATCCGCAGGTCGCGCAGCAATACCGACTGAACCTCGGCACCATCGTAGAAATGCCGATGCTCAACATCCGGCTCGTCAAGCGTAACCATCTGGGCTCCATTGGCCGGGGAGGCATGTCGCTCGGCAAGGTCGAGGAATATTTTCTGGAACAGCTCAGCCAGGGAGACACCTTCCTATTTTCGGGCAAGGTGCTTCGCTTCGAAGGTATCCGGGACAATGAATGCCTCGCTTCCAATGCGTTTTCGCAGGACCCGAAGATCCCGGCCTATGCCGGCGGCAAGTTTCCGCTTTCCACCTATCTAGCCGAACAGGTCCGCGCCATGCTGGATGATCCCGCCCGCCGTGCCGGCCTGCCGGATCAGGTGAGGGACTGGCTGGAGATACAGCGGGAAAAGTCGATCCTGCCGAAGCG
The DNA here is from genome assembly GCA_003248775.1 of Shinella sp. Classification (GTDB taxonomy): domain Bacteria; phylum Pseudomonadota; class Alphaproteobacteria; order Rhizobiales; family Rhizobiaceae; genus Allorhizobium. The sequence continues at coordinate 35,927 of QFQX01000035.1, forward strand.
TGGCGAACTGCTGATCGAGACATTTCCTCGCGCCAACCGCTTCTTTCTGGTCGCCTATCCCTTCGAGGGGCGGCTGGCCCACCAGACGCTCGGCATGTTGCTCACCCGCCGGCTGGAGCGAATGGGCGCCAAACCTCTCGGTTTCGTCGCGACCGATTATTCGCTGGCCATCTGGGGGCTGGAAGACATGGGCACCATGGTGGCCTCGGGCCGCCTGCGCCTTTCCGACCTGTTCGACGAGGACATGCTGGGCGACGATCTCGAGGCGTGGCTCGACGAATCGTGGATGTTGAAGCGCACCTTCCGCACCTGCGCCGTCATTGCCGGCCTGATCGAAAAGCGGCATCCCGGCAAGGAAAAGAGCGGCCGGCAGGTGACGGTATCGGCGGATCTGATCTATGACGTGCTGCGCAGCCACGAACCGGATCATATCCTGCTTGAAGCGACGCGACAGGATGCCGCCGCGGGCCTTCTCGATATTGCCCGGCTCGGCGATATGCTAAAGAGAATCAAAGGGCACATCACCCACAAGCGGCTGGATCATATCTCGCCGCTCGCCGTGCCGGTGATGCTGGAGATTGGCCGCGAGCCGGTCGCGGGCGAAGCCCAGGAACATGTGCTTGCCGAAGCCGCGGACGATCTGATCGCCGAGGCCATGGCCTGAAGGAAAAGAACACCGCATGAACCGCCTGGCGCAACTCAAGGCTCCGGCCATGGACGATCCCGATTGCTCGGCCCGTTTCGTGCTGAACGGTGTTGAGGCGATTGCCGATCCCTGCGGCGTACTCGTGCTGCCCGAACTTGGCATGCTCGTAGTGTCGGACCTGCATCTCGAGAAGGGAGCCGCCTTCGCTCGCCGTGGCCAGTTGCTGCCGCCCTACGACACGCTGGCGACGCTTCGCATTCTTGAAGCCGCAGTCGAACGGCATGCTCCGAAGATCGTCGTCAGCCTCGGCGACAATTTCCACGACGGCGTCGGTTCCGCCCTGTTGCCGGCCCCGTTCCGCGACAGGATTGTCGCCATGGCGCGGGGGCGGGAATGGATCTGGATCAACGGCAATCACGATCCCGATGGCACTTCCGGTCTGCCGGGTATATCCGCCGACGAAATCGTCTTTGGCGGCCTGACGTTTCGTCATGAGCCGAGCCTGATTACAGGCAAGGGCGAGATTTCAGGCCACCTCCATCCCTGCGCGACCGTGCGCCGGAGGGAAAAATCCGTACGCCGTCCCTGTTTCGCAACCGATGGGCAGCGCTTGCTGATGCCGGCTTTCGGGGTCATGACAGGCGGGCTCGACCTTCGCCATCGTGCCTTTACCGGCCTGTTCGACCGCGCGGAACTCGTTGCTCATCTGCTGGGTCGGGATCGCATCTATTCGGTACGCTTCGCCAACCTGCTGGGATGATCGAGATAGGTTCCCGCCGTCAGTCCTTGCGGAACATCAGGCTCGCGCCCCAGCCCGTAATCAGCGCCAGAAGCACGGACAGCATGCCGTAAGCGAGCGGGTTTTCGTGCGCGGCCCGTGAAATCGAATCCTCGATGCCGGTCTTGATGACCCGCAGCGGCAATTCCTTCTCGCCGATGAATTCGCCGGTCTTGAACAGATAGGCATGTACGATGTGAACGCCGTCAGGAATATTGGCCGGCAGCCGCAGCGTTGCCTTGAACAGGCTGGAGCTGACGAAGCGGACGCCATTGGTGTCGCGCTGGTAAAGCCCGTGCGACTGCTTGATGCGGCGAAAGGCGTCTCGGAATTCGGTGATGTTGGCGTCGTAGCTGATATAGCCGGTCGGCGTCAGCGCCAGATGGTCGATTCCGATGCCGTGACCTGTCAGGACCTGGGCCGGCGCGATCTGCTCCACCGGCCGGGTGCTCGCCAGCGAATAGGAGATCGGCATCCGCTCGAAAGTCATCGAGGTCCGGTTCATCCATATGCCGAAAAGCCGGTCCTTGCGGCGTACCGTGGTTTCCTCGCGCGGTCCTTCCAGCGTCACCACGACGTCGTACTGACCGATGGCCAGCAGCAACTGGTCGGCATTGGTCAGCGCTCCGAAGATCGTCAGGTCCGCGCCGCGAAAATCCGAGGTGATGGCGATTTCGCTGGTCGATGTCCCGATGTCGAGGCCTTCCTTACCCATCATGTCGCCGGCAAGCGGGATCTGGGCGAGCACGTGGGAGGCGGTGAAGAGAGTGGCTGCGATGGAGAGTGTGGCGAGGAGCCTGCGCATGTCAGCCTCCGATCGCGATGGAATAGAGGTCTTCCGGCGTTACCACCAGCTCGATCGCGAGTCTCAGGCCCACGGCAAGCACCAGCAGGCCGAGCAGTGCGCGCAGCTGTTCGCCGCGCAGCTTCTGGCCGACGCGAACGCCGTATTGCGCGCCGATCACGCCGGCAAGCATCAGGATGAAGGCGAGCACGATATCAACGGAGAAGTTGGTCGCGGCCTGCATCACGGTGGTGAAGGCGGTGGTGAAGATGATCTGGAACAGCGACGTGCCGACGACCACGTTGGTCGGGATGCGCAGCAGGTAGATCATTGCCGGCACCATGATGAAGCCGCCGCCCACACCCATCACGGAGGTCAGGATACCGATGGCAAAGCCGAGGCCGAGTATCGGCAAAACGCTCAGATAGATCTTCGATTTCTTGAAGCGCATCTTGAACGGCAGTCGGTGCACCCAGTTGTGCTGACCCGGCCGCTTGAGGTTGACCGGTTGGTTCTTCGCGGCCCGCCGCATGGCGTTCAGGCTTTCCATCAGCATGAGCGCGCCGACCGTGCCGAGGAACGCCACATAGAGCAGCGAGATGACGAGATCGAGCTGGCCGAGCCGCCTGAGCCAGGAGAAAATGACGACACCGACCGAGGCGCCCGCCAGACCTCCGATCAGCAACACCGTGCCGAGCTTCACGTCCAGCGTCCCGCGCCGGAAATGCGTGATGGCGCCGGAAACCGAGGAGGCCACCACCTGGTTTGCGCCGGTCGCGACGGCGACCACCGGAGGGATGTTGTAGAAGATCAGCAGCGGCGTGATCAGGAAGCCGCCACCGACGCCGAACATGCCGGAAAGGAAACCGACGGCTGCGCCCATCCCGAGAATGATGAAGATGTTCACCGACAATTCTGCTATCGGCAGGTAGATTGTCACGCTCGGGCCTCTGAATGCGTCTGCCCGCCGGAGCGGGTTGGTACAAAACGGGTTCGGAAATGCGGCCGGTCTCAGGCAAAAGCTAAATGGGCTCAAGTCCTTGTCAGACTTGATCCCTGTCATGTCTCTTGCGCTCGCAGGCCGGTCGAGTCAATTCGCGCTCAAGCCATACGCCAGCATTTTCCGAATTTTATGACCGTTCGCGACTATTTGTTGCGTTCCAGCAGCGCATTCACCAGCTTGTCCGTAACCTGACCCGTCGGCTGTTCGCCGATCGATGTCTGGAACGCCTTGATTGCGGCGACCGTCTTGGCGCCCATCACACCATCGGGGTTGCCGGCGTCGAAGCCGTTCTTGTTCAGGATCGCCTGAATGTTGCCGATCGCCTTCTTCATGTCGATGCTGGCGGTCTTCAGTCCCTTGCCGGCCCATTCGTCCGGCGTGTTGGCCGTGTTGGCATCCGGATCGAGCGGCTTCGGCTTCCAGAGATCGACCGCAGCGCGGGCGCGTTCAAGCTGCTCCGGCCGCATGGCGTTCGCCACTTCGTCGCGCTTCTGGGCGGCGTCCTTGTCGCCATCCTTCGCCGCGATCGCAAACCACTTGTAGGAGGTTTCGAGGTCCTGCTGCACGCCGTTGCCGCGGGCATAGAGGATGGCGAGGTTGAACTGGCTGTCGGAGACGCCATAGTCGGCGGCCTTTGAGAACCATTCGACCGCCTTGGCATAATCCTGGGCACCGTCCGCGCCGGAGGCGAACAGCACGGCGAGATTGTGCATGGCGCTGGCATTGCCGGCATCGGCCGCCTGCTGGTAGAGGCGCTTCGCAGTCGCGATGTCACGCGGAACGCCGGTTCCCTTTTCATAGAGGTTGGCCAGCCGGTACTGCGCCGGTGCGAAGCCGCGGTCGGCTGCAAGCTGATACCACTTCGCGGCCTCGGAAAAATCGCTGGTCACGCCACGGCCATCGGTATAGCGAGCGCCGATTTCGAACAGCGCCACCGGATCGCCTTCCTTCGCGGCAATGACGAGCGACGGCGGAGAGATTGCTTCCGGCACGATGATGGCCGCAGCGGCTGCCGTCTGCACAGGCTGGGTCGCTGCGCTGCCTGCGGGCCCCGCCTGACCGGCAGGCGGCGCGAAGGTGGCGCTATCCTTCGGGCTGTCCTCGGCGGCGGACTGCAGCGTGGAGAGGGAATCGCTGCCATCGAGCGGTGCCTGTTCGACGCTTGCGACCGGTGCCGCCTGCGATATGGCGTCCGCGCCTTCTTCCGTCACGGACGGAGCGATGGCGGCAACCTTGGCTTCCGGCTGGCTCTCGACCGGTGCCATGCCGCTTTCCTGCGGCTTCGTCGTCTCGATGACGGCCGGCGGCGCCTTCTCTCCACGGATCAGCGTCGTGACGAGCGGCATGGCCATGGCGGCCAGCAGGATCGCACCGACGGCCATCAGGATCGGACGGCGGTAGCGGGCAAATCCGCTCAGCGCAGAGGTTCCGGACTTTGCGCCGCGCGCACCCTTCTGCGCGAGATCCATCTCCTGCGCGGCTGCCTGGGCAGCCCTGCGGGCGGCGGCGATATAGTCGGTGCGGTCACCATCAGCGGCAGCGTTGCCGGCGTCGCCTTTCTGGCTTGCCTGCGAGGCGCGCACGCGTTCCAGGATCTTGCGCACGTCCGGCGCGCCGGAACCGGGTTCCAGCAACTCGTTTGCCTGTTCGGGCGGCAGCATGTCGGAGGGATCGATCGATGGTGCCGGATCGATCACCTGCCGGCCGACCGGCGGCTCCTCGGCGGTCTTTTTCTGGCCGGGCAGGAAACGCTTGCCAAGGCCGGCAAGCAGGCTGGGCTTGCCCGGCTTCTTGCCGGAACGCGTCTCCTCGATGACCGGCAGTGCCGTCATCGTCGTTTCGATTGCCGAGGAGCCGAAAAGGGGTACGTGCTCGCGATCGTCTTCCTCCTCCTGCATGACGGAAGAAGCGAAGGGAGGGCGGAACGGCTCTTCTTCCTGAACAGCATAGGCCGGGGCCGGTGCTGTCGTCTGAACGGGCTCGCGGTACGGAGCAGGAGCCGGAGGCTCCTCGAAATGCGCTGTGCGGTCGTCGATCTGGTCGAGCCGGCTTGCGATCTGAACGAGGGTATCGTGCAGGGCCTCGAACGTGCGGTGGGTGCGCTCTTCTGAATTCCGGCTGAAATCCTCGAGATTGCGCAGGTGATCGGAGAGGGCAGACAGTGCAGCGATGTCGGCCGATCCGGCCGCACCTTGCGAAGGCATCCGCTGCGCATAGCTTTCCATCACCGTCTCGGCGGCCTGACGGGCGGCCTCGATGATGTATTCGTCGCTCGTTGCCATATAGTCTTCGAGCGCGGAAATGCGATCTGCCACAGCATCGTCGATTCCGCCTGTCGAGGGGCGGGCGATCAGTGCGGAAAGATGGGCGATCTGTTCTTCAAGCCCGCGCAGGCTGGCGCTTTCGCCAGCCGGAACGCCGGCATTTTCCTCGATCCGATCGACGACGGCGTTCAGGCGATCCTCAAGCCCGCGCAGCATGCTGTCATCGATCCGCGCGACCGCAGCCGGCTGCGGCACTTCCAGCCCCTCGATGCGGCGGGCGAGAAGTTCCAGCCTGTCGGCCAGCCGATCGTTGACAGCGCCGTGGTCCAGCGCGTCGATCTTGCGGGAGATGTCAGCGAGATAGCCCGTGAGTTCGGGTTGTGGCACCGGGGCCTGTGTGTTGCGTTCCAGCACATGCGAAAGCATGTCCAGCCGCTCTTCGAGGCGGCTTGCAGAGCGTTCCTCGGACAGAAGCTCGATGCGGTCGGTCAGTTGTTCGATACGGCGGGCAAGATCGGAATTCGGCCGGTCCTCGCTGACCCGTCTGTCGGCAAAGGCCTCGATCTGGTGGGCAAGCCCTGCAATACGGTCTTCGAGACGCTGGAAAAGGCTGTTGTCAGCGCCGCTGGAATTGCGCGCGCCGGCTACGATGGCGCGGCTGATCTCGTCCAGCCGCATGTCGATGCCGGCGAACTGCTCGCTCATCATCCGTTCGCTCGGGTCGATATGCGAACCGATCTGCTCGAGCGCAGTTGCGACCTTCATCAGCTTTTCTTCAAGCGCCTGAATGGAGCGATTGTCGCCGACGCGGCCGAGATAGCTCTTGATGTCGTCGAGGCGGTCGGCCAGGCGCACCAGTTCCTCGCGCATCGCAGCCGGATCGACGTCGCCGATCTTTTCCTCGATATGGCTCCAGCGATTGTCCATGCGGCGCACGGAATCCTCGCGGGCAAGCCCATCCATCAGGGAGCGAAGCTCTTCGAACTCCTCGCGCAATCCATCGGCGCCTGGGGCGCGGGCAACGCCGAGATGCTGGATGCTTTCCGCCAGCCGGGCAATGTCGTTGCGCAGCGTTTCGGAGGGGCGCTGTTCCTCGGCGAGCGAGCGGATATTGCGCATCTCGGCGCGCAGTGTGCTGACTTCGCGCGACAGGCTCTCGGAAATGTCCTGCTTCAGTTCCTGCCGCAGCCCGAGCAGGGCCTGCGTGATCTCGCGGGTCATGATATCCGGAGCCGGAGCCGTCGAAGCCGCGCCATGGGAGAGCGGCGGGTTCTGACGAAGCGGGGCCTGCCGCGGGCGTTCTTCCTGCGGTTCATAGGAGCGGCCATAGCCGGACGACCGCTCAACCGGACGGTGGCGGCTGTCTTCAAGCGCACGCTGCCGCTGGCGGATTTCGCTGAGAGGGTCCATCGGGGTTTCGCGCGCCGGCCGTTGGTAGCGTTCCTCGATGCGGTCGCGGTATGTTTCTCGCGGCGGCAGATCCTCGGCGGCACGACCGCGCGGCGAGGTGGTGCCCATCAGTCCCTCGATCCTTGCTTCCAGTCCCTCGATGGTGCGGCTCAGCGCATCGAGGGACGAAGATCCGCCGGGACGGGAAGAGGGGGATCGCGATCCGTTCATGGTTCTGCTCGCTTCGAAAAGCACCTTCGGCCGGGCTGAAGGCGGATTGGTGGGTCGATGATCCGCATTTTCACCTGTTTCGGCTGCATTGCCGACTCACTGGTGATCGTGGGTTGCGGATCATCACCGTTCACCCGCCACAATTCATGAAACGTGGTAAATAAGCCGTTAACCTGCCTGAAAATTTTTTAACGTTTGCGCTGTACGATCCGAAGGATAGGCGGCGGATTACCCCCTTTGGGTGAGGCGCGGAGAAGCGTCGCCGCTACAAAAATGGGGTTGCATCCGGATTTTGACGTTTACGCGCACGTCAATTATTTGTATAAGCATGAACCATATCCGGCCCGCCCGGTTTCACGTCTTGGAGGAAGATGATCCATGCCTGTGTATAAGGCTCCCGTAAACGATACGCTTTTCGTTCTGAACAACGTCCTTGGCCTCGAGCGCTACCACAACCTGCCCGGGTTCGAGGATGCGACGCCGGACATGATCGAGGCGATCGTCGGGGAAGCTGCGAAGCTGGCAGAGGAACAGCTCTTCCCGCTCAACCTTTCCGGCGACCAGGAAGGCTGCAAGCGTCACGACGATGCCAGCGTCACCGTGCCGAAGGGCTTCAAGGAAGCCTATGACGCCTATTGCCAGGGCGGCTGGATCGGTCTGGCCGTGCCACAGGAATTCGGCGGACAGGGTCTGCCTTACACGCTGCACGCCGCCGTCGGCGAATACATGTCGTCCGCCAACATGGCGCTGATGATGTATCCCGGCCTGACCCAGGGCGCGATTGCCGCGATCCTCGTCCATGGTTCGGACGAGCAGAAACAGACCTATCTGCCGAAAATGGTCGACGGCACCTGGTCCGGCACGATGAACCTGACGGAGCCCCATTGCGGCACCGATCTCGGCCTGCTGCGCACCAAGGCCGTCCCGAACGGCGACGGCAGCTACAGGATTTCCGGCCAGAAGATCTTCATCTCCGCCGGCGAACACGGCATGACCGACAACATCATCCATCTGGTGATCGCCCGCATCGAGGGTGCACCGGAAGGCACCAAGGGCATCTCGCTCTTCGTGGTGCCGAAGTATCTCGTCAATGAGGATGGCTCGCTCGGCGCGCGCAACGGTGTCTCCTGCGGCGCGATCGAGCACAAGATGGGCATTCACGGCAACGCCACCTGCGTCATGAATTATGACGAGGCCACAGGCTTCCTGATCGGTCAGGAAAACAAGGGCCTCTCGGCCATGTTCGTGATGATGAACGAAGCACGCCTCGGCGTGGGCCTGCAAGGCCTTTCGATTGCCGAAATCGCCTACCAGAACGCCACCAACTATGCCCGCGAGCGTATTCAGGGCCGTTCGCTTTCCGGCGTCAAGGCACCGGAAAAGAAGGCCGATCCGATCATCGTGCATCCGGATATCCGCCGTTCGCTCCTGACCATCAAGGCCTTCACCGAAGCCGGCCGCGCCTTCACGCTCTGGACCGCGCTGCAGTCCGATATCGCCCATCGCTCCGGTGACGAGAAGGAAAAGCAGGCGGCTGACGATCTGCTCGGCCTGATGACGCCCATTCTGAAAGGCGTGCTGACCGACAAGGGCTTCGATCACGCCGTCATGGCGCAGCAGGTTTTCGGCGGTCACGGCTATATCGAAGAACACGGCATGAGCCAGTATGTTCGCGATGCCCGTATCGCCATGATCTATGAGGGCGCAAACGGCATTCAGGCGCTCGATCTGGTCGGTCGCAAGCTCGGCATGAACGGCGGCCGCGCCGTGATGGCCTTGTTCAACGAGATCGGTGCCTTCTGCGAGGAAAACCGCGCCGATGAAAATCTCGTCCTCTACACCAAGGGCCTTAAGAAGGGCCTGAACGACCTGCAGGCCGCGACCATGTGGTTCATGCAGAACGCTATGGCCAAGCCGGACAATGCCGGTGCCGGCTCCACCGACTACATGCACCTCTTCGGTCTCGTCGTCCTCGGCTACATGTGGGCGAAGATGGCGAAATCCGCCAACGAGGCTCTTGCGGCCGGCAATGGCGATGCCGACTATTACAAGAACAAGCTTCTGACCGGCCGCTTCTACATGGAGAAGATCATGCCGGAGACGGCACTTCGCAAGACCCGCATCGAGGCTGGCAGCGACAGCCTGATGGAGATGGCAGCGGAAGCATTCTGAGGATTTGCCCCTCACCCTAACCCTCTCCCCATGAACGGGGAGAGGTAACGTGCCCGAAAAAGGGCAAGGAGGGGTCGGCAATCGTCCTTCTCCCCGTCAGAACGAGGAGAAGGTGCCGGCAGGCGGATGAGGGGCCATCATCGTATGGCCAGCAACAATTCGGCGCTCAAGCGCCAAAGGGAGAGAAAACGATGACAGAAGTCTTCATTTACGACCACGTGCGCACGCCGCGCGGGCGCGGCAAGAAGGACGGTTCGCTGCACGAAGTGCCGTCCGTCCGTCTGGCGGCCAAGTCGCTGGAAGCGATCCGCGACCGCAACGGTCTTGATACCGCGACCGTCGACGACATCATCATGGGCTGCGTCGATCCGGTCATGGATGCCGGCGCCGTGATCCCGAAGGCGGCCGCCTTCGAGGCAGGCTATTCGAACAAGGCTCCGGGCATGCAGATATCGCGCTTCTGCGCGTCCGGTCTCGATGCCGTGAATTTCGCCGCCGGAAAAGTCAAGTCGGGCTCCGACGACATCGTCATTGCAGGCGGCGTCGAGAGCATGTCCCGTGTTGGCATGGGCATGTCGGGCGGCTCCTGGTACATGGACCCGTCGGTCAACTTCCCTGCCTATTTCATGCCGCAGGGCGTCTCCGCCGACCTGATCGCCACCAAATACGGCTTCAGCCGCGACGATGTCGACGCCTATGCCGTCGAAAGCCAGAAGCGCGCCGCCCATGCCTGGGAAAAGGGCTACTTCTCCAAGTCCGTCATTCCGGTGAAGGACGTCAACGGCCTGACCATTCTCGACCGTGACGAGCACATGCGGCCGGGCACGGACATGCAGGCGCTGGCCCAGCTTCAGCCGTCGTTCCAGATGCCGGGTGAAATGGGTGGTTTCGAGGCCGTCGGCATTCAGGCCCATCCGGAAATCGAGCGCATCAACTACGTTCATCACGCCGGCAACTCGTCGGGCATCGTCGATGGTTCGGCTGCGGTGCTGATTGGCTCGAAGACCGGCGGCGAAACCATGGGCATCAAGCCCCGTGCCCGCATCAGGGCTTTCGCCAATATCGGTTCCGACCCGGCGCTGATGCTGACCGGCCCGGTCGACGTTACCGAGAAGCTTCTCGCCAGGACCGGCATGAAGATTTCGGACATCGATCTGTTCGAGCTCAACGAAGCCTTCGCCGCCGTCGTCCTGCGCTTCATGCAGGCCTTCGAGGTCGACCATTCGAAGATGAACGTCAATGGCGGCGCGATCGCCATGGGCCATCCGCTCGGCGCAACCGGTGCGATGATCCTCGGCACGGTGCTGGACGAACTGGAACGCCGTGACCTGAACACGGCTCTCGTCACGCTCTGCATCGGCGCCGGCATGGGCACGGCAACCGTCATCGAACGCGTCTGATTTCTGGGAGGAAGCAATGACCTACAAGAACTTCACCATCGAGACCGACGCAGACGGCATTGCCCTTGTCACCTGGGATATGCCCGAGAAGTCGATGAACGTCTTCACCGTCGAAGTCATGGACGAGATCGAGACGATCGTCGACCAGACCGTGGCCGATACCGCGATCAAGGGCGTCGTCTTCACCTCCGGCAAGAAGACCTTCTCCGGCGGCGCGGACCTCACCATGATCAAGGGCATGTTCTCCATGCTCGAGGAAGAAAAGGCGAAGGATCCGGCCGGGGCCGTGAAGAAACTGTTCGACTCCGCCGGCCGCATGACCTGGCTGTGGCGCAAGATCGAGACCTGCGGCAAGCCGTGGGTTGCCGCGATCAACGGCACCTGCATGGGCGGCGCATTTGAACTGTCGCTGGCTTGCCATGGCCGCGTCGCCTCGAATTCCAAGTCGGTGAAGCTCGCCCTTCCCGAGGTCAAGGTCGGCATTTTCCCGGGCGCTGGCGGTACCCAGCGCGTGTCGCGCCTCGCCAACACGCAGGATGCCCTGCAGATGATGACCACGGGCTCGAGCCTGACCGCCTCTCGCGCCAAGGCCATGAACCTCGTGCATCAGGTGGTCGAGCCGGATCAGCTGATCCCGGCCGCAAAACAGATGATCAAGGATGGCCTGAAGGCCGTGGCGCCATGGGACGAAAAGGGCTTCAAGGCTCCGGGAGGCGGCATCTGGACGCCGGCGGCAGCCCAGCTCTGGCCGGCTGCTCCCGCAATCCTGCGCCGCGAGACCGCCGGCAACTATCCCGCCGCTCTGGCCATCCTGAAATGCGTTTATGAAGGCCTGCAGGTTCCCTTCGATACGGGCCTGAAGATCGAGCAGCGGTATTTCACCCAGATCGTCCAGACGACCGAAGCCTTCTCGATGATCCGCTCGCTGTTCGTTTCCATGCAGGAACTGGGCAAGGGCGCCCGCCGTCCCGCAGGCGTCGGCAAGACCGAGCTGAAGAAAATCGGCGTCGTCGGCGCAGGCTTCATGGGTGCTTCCATCGCCTATGTGACGGCTGCTGCCGGCATCCCGGTCGTGCTGATCGACCGCGACATGGAGGCTGCTGCCAAGGGCAAGGCGGTTTGCGAAGGCCTGGTGGCCGGTACAGTCGGCAAGGGCCGGATGAGCAAGGACAAAGGCGAGGCGCTGCTTTCGCTGATCACGCCGACCGATGATTACGGTTCTCTGAAAGATGCCGACCTCGTCATCGAAGCCGTCTTCGAAGACCGCGACGTCAAGAAGGCCGTCATTGAGAAGGTCGAGGCTGTTTTGCCGGAAGGTGCGATCTTCGCCTCCAACACCTCGACGCTGCCGATCACCGGCCTTGCGAAGAACTCGAAGCGCCCGGCCGATTTCATCGGCATTCACTTCTTCTCACCGGTCGAGAAGATGATGCTGACCGAGGTCATTCTCGGCAAGGAAACCGGTGACAAGGCGCTGGCCGTGGCGCTCGATTATGTCGCCGCGATCAGGAAGACCCCGATCGTTGTCAACGATACCCGTGGCTTCTTCGTCAATCGCTGCGTGCTCCGCTACATGTCGGAAAGCTACAACATGCTGATCGAGGGCGTGCCTCCGGTCATGATCGAGAATGCCGCGAAGTTCGCCGGCATGCCGGTCGGCCCGCTGTCGCTCAACGACGAGGTGGCGATCGATCTCTCACTCAAGATCCTCAAGGCGACCGTCGCCGATCTCGGTGAAAAGGCCATCGATCCGCGCCATATGGAACTCGTTTCCCGCATGGTCGAGAAGGAAGGCCGCTTCGGTCGCAAGAACGGCAAGGGCTTCTACGAATATCCGGCAAAGCCGGCCAAGAAGTTCCTGTGGCCGGGCCTGAAGGACTTCTACCCGCAGAAGAAGGCCGAAGACGTCGACATGAAGACGCTGCAGGAGCGTTTCCTGGCAACGATTGCGCTGGAAGCCGCCCGCACCGTCGAGGAAGGCATTGTCATCGACCCGCGCGAAGCCGATGTCGGCTCCATCCTCGGCTTCGGCTTTGCGCCTTATACCGGCGGTGCGCTGAGCTATATCGACGGCATGGGCGTGAAGACCTTCGTCGAGCTTCTGGAGCGTCTGGCGAAGGACTACGGCGCCCACTTCAAGCCGACGCCGCTGCTCATCGACATGGCGGCCAAGGGCGAGACCTTCTACGGACGGTTCGACCCCTACGGTGAAGAAAAGAAGGCGGCCTGATCGTGCCGTTTGCCCTTCTCCCCGTTCGCGGGGAGAAGGATTTCAGGCTTGCCCGGATCTTTCAAAGATGGCGTTCCATCATGATGACGGGCTTTCCATGATAGGTGCTGCGGGCAAACTCGCGCATCTGCATCTTCGCCGCGATCTTCAGTGAGGGGATGTTTTTCGGAGCGATGATGCAGGTCACCCGCCGGCCGGAAAAATTCTCTTCCGCCCACTGGAATACCGCCGCGGCCGCCTTGCTGGCATAGCCCTTTCCATGCGCCGTCGGATGCAGCGTCCAGCCGGCCTCCATCGTGCCGATAAGCGATGGCGTAAGGTCGCGATGCAGGTCCTGAAAGCCGATCTGGCCGACGAACTGCCGCCTTTCCTTCTCTTCCATGACGAAATAGCCGAAGCCCATATACAGCCAGCCTCCGGCCTGTCGCAGAAACCGGGCCCAGATCATTTCTTCGGAAAACAAACGGCTCAGCCGAGATGTGGCGCAGAACGTCGGGATGGGACCACATCGTCGCATAGGCTTCGAAGTCCTGAAGTTCGGGACGCCGGAGAACAAGTCGCTCGGTTGTGATCATGGTCGTTCGGTCTCGCTTTGCAAATAAGAGACCGTGCTATAGCGGCGTTGCGACCTTGAGCAAAGCGGCGGCATATGCCATCGGGTGCTTTACGCTCCTAGAGTTTGTCAGGGATAAGTGGAAACCGGTTATCCCGAAAAGACAAACGAAAACAAAAGAAATGAGAGTCTGGCTGGTTCAGAATGAACCT
>QFQX01000036.1 GCA_003248775.1 Shinella sp.
GTGGAGCAGCCCGGTAGCTCGTCAGGCTCATAACCTGAAGGCCGCAGGTTCAAATCCTGCCCCCGCAACCAATCTTCCCCCGAAAAAGTTCATTCTATCGCTGGCGGCAAGACTTCATCTTCCCTGGCGATGGGAGCTCCGCGTCCCGCGGACCATAACCTGAAGGCCGCAGCTTCAAATCATGAAAACTCGGCTTACCTCGCAAACTCAAGGCCACAAACGCCATGCCTGATTGTCAGTATGATTGAGGCTTGGTGGCTGCATAAATAAAATCAATTAAATCTATAACATAGAATGATTTTTCTTATCCTGATCGCGACTGCGCTCTACGTTTGCGGGCCGGCTGCCGGATTCGGCGCGTACTTCGAGGACGGAACAGGTTCAGGATGGAAAGCACTAAATGACGAGCGGTACGCTTCCGAAGCCGGATTTCGCGCGTAACATGAAGCTGATCGGCCATAGCGATATCGGTGGTCGCGGTGACGGGCTGCAACTCATGGTCCATAACGGCCACGCCTATGTCGCCCATCCCTGGTCGCAGGGCTTCTCTATCGTCGATGTCCGCGATCCGAGAAATCCTGTGACGGTGAATTATGTTCAGGCACCGGCCAATACCTGGAACATCCATCTGCAGACCCATGGCGATCTGCTTCTGGTCATCAATGCGCTGGATCTTTTCGCCGATGTCGAAACCTTTGCCGGCGAAAAGGCCTATTACACGCAATCGGTTGGAGAGACGGTTGCCGCACGAAAGCGCGAGCGCGCCTGGACAGCCGGCATGACCGTGTTCGACATCTCCACTCCGGCGCAGCCGAGGAAGATCGGCCAGCTCGATGTCGAGGGCATCGGCTTCCATCGTCTCTGGTATGTGGGCGGGCGCTATGCCTATGCGTCTGCCCTGCTGGATGGGTTCTCAGACTATATCTTCGTGACGATCGACCTTGCCGATCCGACCAGGCCCTTGCTTCTGGGGCGGTGGTGGTTGCCGGGCATGAACCGTGCCGCCGGCGAGGAGCCGACATGGGGCGGTGGCCGGCGCTATGCCCTTCACCACGCTCTCGTGCATGGCAACACCGCCTATGCGTGCTGGCGCGATGGCGGTCTGACGCTTCTCGACATTACCGATCATTCGGCGCCGAAACTCATCAAGCACCATAACTGGTCTCCGCCTTACGGCGGCGGCACGCATTCGCCGCTGCCCCTGCCGGGCCGTGATCTCCTTGTCGTGGCGGATGAGGCGGTGCTGGACAATGAGGAGGATGGCCGCAAGCACACTTGGATTTTCGACATCCGGGTGCCGGAAAACCCGATCAGCATTTCCACCTTGCCGATCCCCAATGAGACGGATTACGTCCAAAAGGGCGGGCATTTCGGCCCGCATAACCTGCATGAAAACAGACCCGGTTCCTTCGTATCCGAGACGCTGATCTTCGCCACATGGCAGAATGCCGGCATCAGGGCCTTCGACATATCCGATCCCTATCATCCGGTCGAAACAGGCGCGCTCGTTCCCGCCGGCCCGACCACGATGACCGACCGTCGCCTGGGGCGGCCAAAGGTCATCCAGTCGGCGGATGTGTTCGTGGATGCCGCCGGCCTCATCTATGCGACCGACTACAATGCCGGGCTGGAGATCATCGAATACGGCGGCTGAACCGCAGACGATAGCTTTCCCTCCCTCTTCTGTAGGCCTGCGGTCACGGGCTTTTCATCCGGCGCTTCCTCTGAGGGGGGCGTAAAGTCTTTACATTCCCGTTTCTTGATTGGCATATTCGAACATTGGGAAACGGAGGGCGGTTCTTCTTCCGAAGGACCGCGGCATTGTTCGATGTCGTTTGCTGACCATGTCAGGGAAATCGAAAGCGTCAGCCAGGGTGTGCAGACCGGGCGTGACGATATCGTCGTGGAGTCCTGGCGGCGCTGCCTCGAGGATTATCAGCTCGACCCTGCCCGCGCCCGCGAGGCGGTCATCGTTTCTGAAACCCTTCTGCGCGAGCACCGGCAGCAATCGGAGGATCTTGTCCGCATTGCGCGCTCCGGGCTCGAACGGCTCTATCATCAGGTCGCCGAGCAGAACTACGTGCTGCTTCTATCCGACCGGCAGGGCGTGACGGTCGAATTCCTCGGTGATCCGTCCTTCAACAACAACCTGCGTAAGGCCGGGCTCTTTCTCGGTTCGGAATGGTCGGAGCCAAGGGCCGGAACCTGCGCCGTAGGTGCCTGCATCGCCACCGGCGAGGCGCTGACGATCCACCAGACCGATCATTTCGACATGACGCATACGCCGCTCTCCTGCACGGCGGCGCCGATTTATGACATGCACGGTTCGCTGGCGGCGGTGCTGGATATTTCGCTCCTGAGTTCGCCGATCCTGAAGACGAGTCAGAACATCGCGCGCCATTTCGTTTCCTCTACGGTGCGCCGGATCGAGCTTGCCAATCTGATGGCGCACAGCCGTAACGATCTGGTGCTGCGCTTTGCTGCTGCGCCTGAGTTTCTTGATGTGGATCCGGAAGCCGCCATCACGCTTGATGGCTCCGGCCGGATCAGCGGCATGACCCATGGAGGCGCGCGGATTCTTGCGGCTTCCTGCGGTCTGGACTGGCGTCGCCCTCAGGACATCATCGGCCAGCCGGTGTCCCGCTTCTTCGATGCGGATGTCAACGAACTCGCCGCGCTCACCCGCAGCCGGCTGCCGCAGGACAGGCGGATCGCGATCCGCGATGGCAGCATGCTCTATGCCCATGCGATCGAGCCGCAGCAGAAGACGAAGGGTGTTCCGGTGTCTTCGGAACGATCCGCCGTTCCTGCCGTCGGCCGGCTCGGGGGCGATACGCCGGAAATGGATGCGCTGCGCCGCAAGGTCACCCGGCTCGGACGGACGGCGTTGCCCATCCTTATTCAGGGAGAAACGGGAACCGGCAAGGAATTTCTTGCGCGCATCATCCATGATGCGAGCGGATTGAAGGGCCGGTTCGTCGCGATCAATTGCGCCGCGATCCCGGATCAATTGGTGGAAAGCGAGCTGTTCGGCTATCTTCCCGGTGCGTTCACCGGTGCGCTGACCAAAGGGCGCAAGGGTCTGGTCGAGGAAGCCGATGGCGGCACGCTGTTCCTCGACGAGATCGGTGACATGTCTCCGACCGCGCAAAGTCGGTTGCTCCGCGTGCTGGCCGAAGGGGAAGTGTTGCCGGTTGGCGGGTCCGTGCCGCGCAAGGTTGATTTCCGGGTCGTCTCCGCTTCTCACCGGCCGCTATCTTCTCTGGTGGAGGAAGGGCTCTTCCGGGAAGACCTCTATTATCGGCTCAATGCAGCGATGCTCGTCCTGCCGTCGCTTCGCGATCGCGGCGATTTTCCGTGGCTGCTCGACCGTCTTCTTGAAAAGCATGGGATGGCTGGCAAGCCCTTGCGACTTTCCGATGCCGCGCGCTGTGTGGTTCTCGGTTATGACTGGCCGGGCAATATCCGTGAATTGAGCAATGCGCTTGCCTTTGCCGGCGCGCTTTGTGAGGAAGGCCTGATCGAGGTTTCCGATCTTCCCGAGCACCTTGGCTGGGTGCGTTCGCCTGAGCCGACCAACGAGCGGGAAACCGAGCTTCGCGCAGTTCTTTCAGCCTGTGGCGGCAATGTCTCGGAGGCGGCCCGTCGTCTCGGGATCGACCGCACCACGCTCCATCGGCAGATGCGGCGTTTCAATATCGGCAAGCTGCATTGAGGTGAGCATGGTGCCACACCTGTGGCGCCACACTTGTCGCATCTCCCGGCTAAAAACCATTGGCTCGCCGGATGAGAAGCCACGAAAAAGGGGCTTTTGCGGGTGTAGCTTCGCGATGGCACGCACCTTGCTGCCTTGTCTGCATTACAAGAGCAGACAAGGGAGTAAAAATGAAAGCCCTCCGTTTCCACGCAGCCAAGGATCTGCGTATCGAAGACATTCCGGAACCGAAGAATCCGGGTAAAGGGCAGGTGCTGGTGCGCAACCGCTTCGTCGGCATCTGCGGCACCGACCTTCATGAATACAGCTATGGTCCGGTGTTCATTCCGACCGAGCCGCATCCGTTCACCGGCGCGCATGGCCCGCAGGTTCTCGGTCATGAATTCGGCGGCGTGATCGAGGCGATCGGCGAGGGTGTTACCTCGGTCAAGGTCGGCGATCGCGTTTCCATCCAGCCGCTGGTCATGCCGCGTTCGGGCGACTACTTTGCTGACCGCGGGCTTTTCCATCTCAGCACGGAGCTTGCTCTGGTGGGCCTCAGCTGGGATGGCGGCGGCATGGCCGAAGCCGCGATCGTCAACGAATACAACGTCCAGAAAATTCCGGACGAGATGACCGACGAGGAAGCCGCGCTGGTCGAGCCGACGGCGGTTGCCGTCTATGCCTGTAATCGCGGTGGTGTCACGGCCGGCAACAGCGTTCTCGTCACCGGCGCCGGCCCGATCGGCATGCTGACGCTGCTTGCCGCGCGCGCGGCCGGAGCCGCCCAGCTTTTCGTTTCGGATCTCAACGACGCCCGTCTCGACTATGCCAAGGGCATCCTGCCCGACGTCATCCCCATCAATCCGAAGCGCGACAATGTGGGAGACGTCGTCCGTTCGCTGACCGAAGGCAATGTCGGATGCGATGTCGCCATCGAATGTGTCGGCAACGAACATGCGCTCAAGGCCTGTGTCGATGCCGTGCGCAAGCAGGGCGTGGTGGTGCAGACGGGCCTGCATCCGCACGAAAATCCGATCGACTGGTTCCAGGTGACCTTCCGCGATTTGGAAGTGAAGGGTTCCTGGGCCTACCCGACCCATTACTGGCCCCGCGTCATTCGCCTCATCGCTTCCGGCCTTCTGCCGGCGAAGAAGGTCGTGACCAAGCGCATCACGCTGGATACCGCGGTCAAGGAAGGCTTCGACACCCTTCTCGATCCGGCCGGCACACATCTGAAGATCCTGATCGATCTTTCGAAATAAGGCGTCTTCCGCATCGCCTGCCGGGAAGAGGAGCCCGGCGGTGATTGCGGCGATCCCTTGAGATGTCGCCCGCAGAGGCAGGTGGCATCGCACCTAAAGCATGTCGCGCAAAAGTGTATCGCGGTTTTGCGGAAAAGACATGCGATAAAACAAAGACTTAAAGCGTAGTGAGCGCCTCTGGAAGATCGCAACACGCTTTAAGCAGTTTCAAGCAACCATGGAGGAGATGACATGCTTGACGGAAGCCCCAATACCAAAATCGATACCGTTCTCGCCAAACTCGGCCGAGCCCTCGAACAGGGTGATATCGAGGCCGCGGTCAATCTGTTTCAGGCGGATTGCCATTGGCGCGACCTCGTTACCTTCACATGGAACCTCAAGACACTGGAAGGCCGGGAACAGATCCGCGACATGCTGCAGAGCCAGCTTTCGTCGGTCCGGCCGGAAAACTTCGTGCAGGATGCGAAGGAGCCCGCAAGCGAAGACGATGGCGTGACCCAGGGCTGGTTCGAATTCGAAACCGGTACCGCGCGCGGTTACGGCCAGATCCGCCTCAAGAACGGCCTGATCTGGACGCTTCTCACCACCATGAGCGAGCTGAAGGGCCATGAGGAGCCGAAGGGCATCCGGCGTCCGATGGGCGCCGAACATGGCCATGACAAGGGCCGCAAGAGCTGGAAGGAAAAGCGCGAGCAGGAGACCGCCGAGCTTGGCTACACCACCCAGCCCTATGTCGTGATCATCGGCGGCGGGCAGGGCGGCATCGCGCTTGGCGCGCGCCTTCGCCAGCTTGGCGTGCCGACCATCATCATCGAGAAGAACGAGCGGCCGGGCGACAGCTGGCGCAAGCGCTACAAGTCGCTGTGCCTGCATGACCCCGTCTGGTACGACCACCTGCCCTATATTCCCTTCCCGGAAAACTGGCCGGTCTTCACGCCCAAGGACAAGGTCGGCGACTGGCTGGAAATGTACACCAAGGTGATGGAGCTCAACTACTGGGGCTCGACCACCTGCAAGTCGGCGTCGTTCGATGAGGCTACAGGCGAGTGGACCGTGGTGGTCGATCGCAACGGCGAAGAGGTGGTTCTGCGGCCGAAGCAGCTGGTGCTGGCAACCGGCATGTCGGGCAAGCCCAATGTTCCGAAGGTTCCCGGACAGGATATCTTCAAGGGTGAGCAGCAGCATTCCTCCCAGCATCCGGGGCCGGATGCCTATGAAGGCAAGAAGGTCGTGGTGATCGGCTCGAACAATTCGGCCCACGACATCTGCGCAGCCCTCTGGGAAGCCGGTGCCGACGTCACCATGGTGCAGCGTTCCTCCACCCATATCGTGCGGTCTGAATCGCTGATGGAAATCGGCCTTGGCGATCTCTATTCGGAAAGGGCGGTGGCTGCCGGGATGACGACTCGCAAGGCGGACCTGATCTTCGCCTCGCTGCCCTATCGCATCATGCATGAATTCCAGATCCCGCTGTACAACCGGATGCGGGAGAAGGATGCGGACTTCTATGCCGCGCTGGAAAAGGCTGGCTTCATGCTCGACTGGGGCGCTGACGGTTCCGGCCTGTTCATGAAGTATCTGCGGCGCGGGTCCGGCTATTACATCGATGTCGGTGCCTGCGATCTGGTGATCGACGGTTCGATCAAGCTCAAGTCCGGCTCGGATGTCGAGAGACTGACGGAAGATGCCGTGGTGCTGAAGGACGGCACGGTGCTGCCGGCCGATCTCGTGGTCTATGCGACCGGCTACGGCTCGATGAACGGCTGGGCCGCCGATCTCATTTCCCGCGAAGTGGCTGACAAGGTCGGCAAATGCTGGGGTGTAGGCTCCGATACGCCCAAGGATCCCGGTCCGTGGGAAGGCGAGCAGCGCAACATGTGGAAGCCGACGCAGCAGGAGGCATTGTGGTTCCACGGCGGCAACCTGCACCAGTCGCGGCACTATTCCCAGTATCTCTCGCTGCAGCTGAAGGCCCGCCAGGTGGGTATCGATACGCCGGTCTACGGGCTGCAGGAGCGCCATCACCTTTCATGACCAAGAATGCCGCGCCGGTAACAGACACCGGCGCGGTATCGTTTTCTGACGATTTCATGACGGAATTGGAAGAAGGCTGAAAAGCGCCGTCAAGCGGCTGACACGCACAGCACCTACACACATCGGAAATAGCGCGGACACGTCCCGCTCCCTGTGTTTCAAGGTGCTGCCCCATGAAAATCATCCAGATCAGCGATACGCATTTCAGTCCGTCCAAGCCGCATTTCAATGGCAACTGGGAACCGGTCCGCCGCTGGATCGAGGCGGTGAAACCCGATCTCGTCGTGCATACCGGCGACCTTACCATCGACGGCGCCGACAAGGAAGACGACATCGTCTTT
The DNA here is from genome assembly GCA_003248775.1 of Shinella sp. GTDB lineage: Bacteria > Pseudomonadota > Alphaproteobacteria > Rhizobiales > Rhizobiaceae > Allorhizobium. The sequence goes on from QFQX01000036.1 coordinate 7,335, forward strand.
TCGATGGCGCTGCTCGACGAACTCGACGTGCCCGTGCTGATCGTGCCCGGCAATCACGATGTCGGCCACATGCCCGGCTCGCACCAGCCGGTCAATGACGAGCGCCTTGCCCGCTGGCGTCGTCTCGCCGGTCCCGACCGTTTCTCCAAGGATGTGGGCGAGTGGCGGCTGATCGGCATCAACAGCCTGCTCGTCGGTTCCGGCCATGCCGAAGAGGCGATGCAGCTCGACTGGCTGGCGGAGCAGTTTGAGACCCGCGATGGCCGCCGTGTGGCGATGTTTGCCCACAAGCCGCTGTTCGTTGACGATCCCTCCGAGGGCGATACGGGATACTGGGGTGCAACGCCTGCGGCACGCCGGCATCTGATCGATCTTCTTGCAGCCCATGACGTGGCGCTCTACGCCAGCGGTCATCTGCACTGGACATGGCAGGGTGCGCTCAATGGCACCAGGCTCGTCTGGGCGCCGCCAACCTCCTTCATTCTCGACAAGATGGAACGCGAAATGCCGGGCGAGCGCCTTGTCGGCGGCGTGGTGCATCATCTCGGCGATGAGGTGACGAGCGAGGTCTTCGCTGTCGAAGGGACGACCGCCTATATTCTCGATGATGTCATCGAAGAGGTCTATCCGCGCGCTGCCACGGCAATTCCGGTGGAGGCGGCCCAATGAGCGCCTTCAGCCTTCGCGACATCGAAAAATCCTATGGCGGCAACAGCATCCTGAAAGGTGTCAGCCTCGAAGCCGAGGCCGGCGAGTTCATTGCGCTGGTCGGGCCGTCGGGCTGTGGCAAGAGCACGCTTCTGCGTATCGTTGCGGGGCTCGACCATGCCGACCGGGGCGAGATCGTCATCGGCGGTGCCGATGTGGCGCATAAGGCAGCCGGCGACCGCAACGTCGCCATGGTTTTCCAGTCCTACGCGCTCTATCCGCATCTGACCGCTGCCCAGAACATCGCCGTTCCGCTTGCCATGCGCCGTCTGAGCACGGCCGGACGTCTGCCGCTGATTGGCGGCATGATCGGCAGCCAGCGCCAGATCCGCGCCGATATCCAGCGTCAGGTCAACGAGATGGCGACGTCGCTCAAGATCGACCACCTGCTCGACCGCAAGCCGGGGCAGATGTCCGGCGGCCAACGTCAGCGTGTGGCCCTTGCCCGCGCCATGGTGCGCCATCCCAATGTCTTCCTGATGGATGAGCCACTTTCCAATCTGGACGCCAATTTGCGCGTTCATGCCCGTGGCGAAATTGTCGAACTGCATCGTAAGGCCGGCGTGCCGACACTTTACGTCACGCATGACCAGTCGGAAGCGCTTTCCATGGCGGACCGCGTGGCGGTGATGATCGGCGGCCGGATGCTGCAGCTCGATACGCCCCGCAACATCTATGACGATCCCGCCCATATCGAGGTCGCCCGCTTTCTGGGCCAGCCGCGCATCAACGTGATCCCGACCCGGGTCGATGACAGCGGTCTGGTGCAGGCCGGCGACATCAGGCTTGCCACGCGCAGCTATCTCGTTGCGGGCGCACCGGTTTCCGTCGCCTTCCGGCCGGAATTCGTCCGGCTGGCGGCAAGCGGCGAAGGTGGGCTGCCGGCGAGTGTCGAACGGCTGGAATTCCTCGGTTCGGAAGTCGTGGTGTTCACCCGGCTGGCGGCGATGGAAACCATCGTCGTCGCCAAGATATCGCCAGCCGAGGCCATCGGCTTGTCGGCCGGCCAGCGCGTCGATCTGAAGATTGCTCCCGAAGCGTTGATGGTCTTTGACGAACACGGCGCAAGGCTGTCGGCGGACGTCGCTTCGGTCGCGGGGCATCGTGTGGAGGCGCTTCATGGCTAGCCTCGCTTTCGACGGGATGCAGGCGGGTTCGGCTCATTCGCCGGCAAGGGTCGCGCAACGCCGGGAGGCGCGCATCGCGCTCCTTCTCTCCGCACCCGCACTCGTATTGATGCTGCTCTTCATCATTCTGCCGACGATTGCCGTGATCTTTCTCGGCTTCACCGATTTCGAACTCGGCTACGGCAGCTTCCGTTTCGTCGGCTTCGAGAATTATGCCGACCTGATCGGCGACCGGACTTTCCGCAGGTCCCTGTGGAACACCACGGTCTATGCGGCCATCGTCGCGCCTGCGTCCATGGCGCTCGGGCTTGGTATCGCGCTTCTGATCGAGGCGGAAGGTTGGGGCAAGGGGTTCTTCCGCACGGCCTACTTCCTGCCGGTCGCCTCGCTGCTCGTCGCCATGGCGACCGTCTGGCAGTATCTTTTCCATCCGAGCATCGGCCCGGTCAACGCTCTTCTCGATCTCGTCGGCATCACCGGTCCGAACTGGCTCGGCGCGTCCAGCACGGTGCTGACCAGCCTCGCGATCATCGGCATCTGGCAGTCGACCGGTTTCAACATGGTTCTGTTCCTGGCCGGTCTCTCCGCGATCCCGCGTGAACTCTATCAGGCGGCTGAGATCGACGGCGCGCGCTCGGCTTTCTCGCGCTTCAGCCTCGTGACCTGGCCGATGCTCGGGCCGACCACGCTCTTCGTCACCACGATCAGCATCATCAATGCGGTCAAGGTATTCGAGACGGTGAAGACGTTGACCGAAGGCGGGCCGAACAAGGCTTCCGAGGTCCTGCTTTTCACCATCTATCAGGAGGGCTTCGTCTTTCTCCGGGTCGGCTATGCCTCGGCCATGACGGTGATCTTCCTCGCGATCCTCGTGTCGCTGATGTTCCTCCAGTACCGTGTCATGGACCGGAAGGTGCACTACGCATGATGAACGACACCCTTTCCCTCGGCCGCATCCTGCGACTTTCGGTTCTGACGATCGGGGCGATCGTCTTCCTCGCGCCCTACATCTTCATGATCTCCACGGCCGGCAAGGCGCAGAGCGATATCTTCTCGTCGTCGCTCTCGCTGATCCCACAAACCTGGTTTTATGTGGAGAATTTCTCCAAGGCCCTCAGCCGCGTGTCGATGGGCAGCCTGCTTCTCAACGGCGTGGTCGTCTGCGGCCTGATCCTAATCGTGCAGGTCGTGGTCGCCATCCCCTGCGCCTATGCCATGGCCAAGCTTTCCTTCCGGGTGGCACGGCTGATGATGGCGCTGGTCATGCTCGGCCTGCTGGTGCCGATCCATGCGACCGCGCTGCCGCTGTATGTCGCCTTCGACAAGATGTCGGCGCTGAACAGCTACTTTGCGCTCGTCGCACCTTTCTCGATCTCGGTCTTCGCCATCTTTCTCTTCCTGCAGTTCTTCCGGGGCATTCCCGATGACCTGATCCATGCGGCGCGGCTGGACGGCATGTCGGAAACCGGCATTGTGATGCGGGTCATCGTGCCCAATGCGTGGCCAGCGATCACGGCATTCTCGATCTTCTCGGTGGTGGCCCACTGGAACGACCTGTTCTGGCCGCTGATCGTCGTCACCAATCAGGCCTATGCGACACCGCCGCTCGGACTTCTCTACTTCCGCGCCGCGGAAGCCGGTGACGACTACGGCGCGCTGATGGCCGCGACCCTCATCATCACTCTTCCCCTCGTCCTCGCCTTCCTGTTTGCGCAGAAGCGGTTCGTCGAGGGCATCACCATGACCGGTCTGAAAGGCTGATCGGTCCAACCCAGGAGCACAGCGATGACTCTCTTCAAAAAGGCGATTGCCGCGGCGGCCGTGACGCTGGCGACGATCGTTCCGGCTCATGCCGAAACGACGCTCAATGTTCACTATCCGATGCCCGGCTTCTTCAAGGACGTGATGGACACGATCTCGAAGAAGTTCATGGAAGAAAATCCGGATATCAAGATCACTTTCGCCAATCCTTCCGCGACCTATGAGGAAGGTATCCAGACCATCATGCGTCAGGCCGGCACGGCTGAGATGCCTGATATCACCTTCATCGGCCTCAACCGCCTGCGCATGGTCAACGAGCGCGATATCCCGGTCGATCTCGCTCCGTTCATCGCCAAGGACGGCAACATGGCCGAGCAGGGCTTTTCGGACAACATCCTGAAGCTCGCCCAGGTCAAGGGCAAGCAGGTTGGTCTCGCCTTCGCGACGTCGAACCCGATCATGTATTACAACGCCGATCTCGTTCGCAAAGCCGGCGGCAACCCGGATGCCCCGCCGAAGACCTGGGACGAAGTGATCGCGCTTTCCTCCAAGATCAAGGCGCTGGGTGATGGCAACGAAGGCATTGACTTCCGCTGGCAGGGCGACGACTGGATGTTCTCCGCGCTGCTGTTCGGCGCGGGTGGCAAGATGCTGAACGACGAGGAAAGCGCTGTCGCCTTCAACGGTCCGGAAGGCCAGAAGGCCATCGAACTGCTTGATCGCATGGTCAAGGAAGGCGGACTGCCGGTCTTCACCAAGCAGGCCGGCGAGCAGGCCTTTGTTGCCGGCAAGGTCGGCTTTGCCTTCCAGACCACCGGCGCGCTGCGCAACACCATCAAGAACGTTGGCGACAAGTTCGACCTGCGCACCGCCCAGATCCCGCTGATCGATCCGGTGAACGGCAAGCTGCCGACGGGTGGCAACGCCGCCGTCATGCTGACCCGCGACGCCGCCAAGCAGGATGCCGCATGGAAGTTCATCAAGTTCGCCGCTGGCCCCTTCGGCGCCTCGGTCGTCGTGCCGGGCACCGGCTATGTGCCGAACAACGAACTCGCTGCCGCCTCGCCTGAATATCTCGGCAACTTCTACAAGGAGAACCCGCTCTTCGTCGCCGGCCTTTCGCAGATGCCGCGCATGATCCCGTGGTATGCCTTCCCGGGTTCCAACGGCGTGAAGGTCACCCAGACGATCGTCGAGAACCTGTCGCGCGTGGTCGAGCAGACGGCTTCGCCGAAGGAAGCGCTTGATGATGCCGCTGCCGAGGTGGAAAGCCTGCTGCCGCGCAGCTGAGGCAGATCACTTACGAGGAACAGAAGAAGCGCCGCTCGAAAGGGCGGCGCTTCCGTTGATGCAAGTCGAAGATGAAAACGTTAGAGCATTTGCGGCAAAAGCGGAATCGCCTTCAATGCTCTATCTCTTTGTTTTCACGCAATTCCGGACGCAAAACCGGTTTCCACTTTTGCTGGAATTGCTCTAGCCCATCCGACGCACGGTGCCGCCGGCATGCAGCTTGTAGCCGATCATCAGGTGACGCGGGGTCGCGGCGTTTTCGGCGATGTCGAGCAGCAGGGAAGCGGCGGTTGCGCCCATGCTGGTATCGGGCATTTCCACCGTCGTGAGCGGCGGATCGATCAGACGGCCGATGGCGATGCCGTCGAAGCCGACGACGGACACGTCGCCGGGGACGGAAAGGCCTTCGCGTCTGACCGCGCCGATGACGCCCAGCGCAAGAAGATCGTTGGAAGCGATGATCGCCGTGGGACGATGGCGTTTCAGCGGTTCGGAGAGATCGAGTTCGTCGTGACCCGTGACGAAGGGGATCTGCAGCGCATCGAGCATAGGCAGGCCTGCGGCCGCCATGGCCTCGCAATGGCCGTCATAGCGCAGCTTTGCCCGGTCGGACGCTTCGAAATGGCCGGAGACGAACAGGATCCGCCGATGGCCGTGTTCGATCAGGTATTCGGTGACTTCCTGCCCGGCGAGCCGATTGTCCGTCGTCACCGCTGCGGGAAAACGCGGCGTCGGCAGGTTGTTGAGCAACACGGTCGGTGGCATGGCGAAGGGCAGGGACAGCTCGCTCTTCAGCGGATTGCACACCGTGAGGATCAGGCCAGTCGGCTTCTCGGAAAGGAGGTATTCGATCGCCTCAGCCTCGCGCGCCGGGTCGTAGTCCGATTGGGCGATCAGTACGCCGATGCCGGAGACGCGCATGCGGTTCTGGATGCCGAGCAGCGAAGCGGCAAAGACCGGATTGGTGATGCTGGGTATCAGCACACCGATGGCGGATCTGCGCCGGATCATCGGGGCGGGGCGTTCCGTTCGGCGATAGCCGAGGTCGGAGGCTGCCTTGCGCACGCGCCGCACCATGCTTTCGCTCACCGGACCGCTGCGGTTCAGGACCCGGCTGACGGTGGCTGTCGAGCAGCCAGCTTTGGATGCGATGTCCTGAAGCGTCGACATTTGGCCCTCGGCGCGGTTTCGGGGTCCTTCGGTCCTCGCGGACCTGCCTGGCGATGACCCGATAGCGGGTCGATGTGACATTGGTTTGAAGGTCGTCACATCGGAAGCGAATGCCGCCGGTTGATGGCTCCGGCGGCAGCCGGTACGGTTACTCCGCGGCGACGGCGGCCTTGCGGCCGTTCAGCGCCATGAGATGGCGGGCGCGCGCGAGACTTTCGGGCTGCTCGGAGCGGTAGCGGGCGCCGATTTCCATCAACAGCACGGTGCCGGGAAGGAATTCCAGCTCGCTGAAGATATCGTCCCAGTCGATGTCGCCCCAACCGAGCGGCATGTGCAGGTCGCCGATACCCATCGCGGTGTTTTCCTGCGGATGGTAGCCCTGATAAAAACCCTGCGGACGGCCGAAGGAATCGTGGACATGCAGGTGTCCGGCGACGAGCGCCATGGCCCGGAGCTGATCGCGGAAGTCGAGGCCGCGATAGGTCGATTCGATGTAGGCGTGGCTGAAGTCGATCAGCGCGACAAGGTTCGGGTGGTTTACAGCCTTGACGGTCGCCGCGACCTCGGCCGGTGTCTGGCGATACTGGCCGGGCTCGGTGGTGAAGATGTTTTCCAGCGCGATCCTCACGCCATAAGGCTTGCAGAACTCGGCGAGTTCGAAAAGCGCTTCGCGCTCTCGCAGGTCGGCTCCGGCGCGTTCGCCAATCTGGTCGGCGCGCAGGCAACCGCCGTGCTGGACGAGAATACGTGCACCGACCCGGTCGCAGATCTCGACCAGCGCCTTGGCGGCGTCGAGCTGGTAGCGGCAGGTCACCGGGTCCATGAAGTTCGAGGATACGAGGCCGTGCACCGTATAGCGGAAGTCGAACTGGCTGGTGAGCGCGACGAGCCGGTCGGCTCGTTCCTTGATGATGCGACCGCCGGCGATGAGGTCGACACTCGTAATCCCGAGTTCGACCGTGTCGACGCCGATTTCGGCAAGCGCGCGCAGGTCCTGTTCGAGGCTGGCGAATTCGCCATCTTTCGAGCCGACGTTGAAGCCGGTTCCAATGATATTGTTCATGGTTATCTCCCGAGAATTGTGAGGAAAGTCATGCGTGTTCGGTGGTCTCAGCGCGAAGGCGCAGGGCAAGATCGGGGCTGTCGGAGGTCAGGTGGCCGATGCCGCGTTCCAGCCAGGGTCGGATCAGCGCTTCCTCGTTGAGCGTCCAGACGCAGAGGCGGTTGAGCGGCAGCCGCGCGGTGATGAGGTCCCATTCGGCCTGCATTAGCTCGTGATGGATGGCGACGATATCGACGAGGCCATCGACCTTGTCGAGGAATGTGGCAAGTCCGCTCTGCCGGTCGGCCCAGTCCTTGTTCACAGAAACAAGCCGGGCAACCTGCGGCGCCGCTTCACGGCAGCCTTCGAGGATCGAGGTGTCGAAGGATGTGAGATGCGAGCGTTCCGTAACGCCGAAGCGGATGGTTTCCTCGACAACCTTTTCGACGATGCCCGGATAGGGTTTGCCATTTTCGTCGATCTTGATCTCGATATGCAGGTCCTTGCCCGAGGGGGCGAGAACGGCAAGCACATCGGCAAGGGTCGGGATCGTATCGTCCGAGCCCTTCAGCTTCGTCGTCTTGCGGGTCTCAGGCGAAAGCGCGCGAACCGGGCCGGTGCCTTCGGTGGTGCGGTCGAGTGTTGCATCGTGGATGACGATCAGCTCTCCCGCATCCGTCAGGTGAACATCGAATTCCACGGCGTCGACGCCAAGCGCAAGCACGTTGCGGAAGCCGGTGAGACCGTTTTCGGGCCAGAGGTTGCGAGCGCCGCGATGGCCGGTGATCTTTGTCATGGGTCTGTCCTGATCGATGGAGTTTTAAAACGTTCAGCGCACGGTGGGGTCGAGCTTGTCCCGCAGCCAGTCGCCGACGAGCGAAATGGAGAGCGTCGTCAGCATGATGACGAGGGCGGGCGCGAGCATGATCCATGGTGCGCGGGTGAGATATTCGCGGCCGAAGCCGACCATGTTGCCGAGGCTGGTTTCCGGCGGCTGGACGCCGAGCCCAAGGAAGGAAAGGCCGCTTTCCATGAGGATGATTTCGGGAAAGGTCAGCGTCATAGAGACGATGAGGGTCGAGGCGACGTTCGGCAGGATGTGACGCATGTAGACCCGGAGCGGGGTTGCGCCGAGCTGCACCACCGCGGCGGCATAGCCCTGCGCGCTCGCTGAGATCGCAAGGCCGCGGGCGATGCGGGCATAACGTTCCCATCCGTAGAAACCCATCAGGCAGACGAGCAGCGTCATCGACGAGCCGAAGAAGGCAAGCACGGCGAGTGACATGATGAGGAAGGGAAGCGCTGCCTGGAAGTCGGCGAGAACCAGCACCAGATGCTCGACGGTGCCGCGGAACTTGGCCGCGAGAAAACCGAGCGTGGTGCCAAAGACGGCGGAAATGATCGTCGCGCCGAAAGCAATGACGAGCGAAACGCGGATTGACTGGATGAGGCGCGAAAGGACGTCGCGGCCGAGCTCGTCGGTGCCGAGCAGGTGGCCGGGATGGCCCGGCAAAGCGAGACGGCTTCTCAGGTCCATGGCGGTGATGCCGTAGGGTCGGATGCTGTCGGCGAAGACGGCGACGAACACCATTGCCGCAAGCCAGATAATACCCAGTCCGACGGATAGAGGCACATTGCGGCGAAGCATCCGGATCAGGCGCATGGTTCCCCGCGGGGAGGGACGAGCGTGGGAGATCTCGATGTAGGTCATGGCTTCATCCTCTTCAATGGGCTGCCTGGCTGCGAAGCCTGGGGTCGAGCCAGCCGTAGAGCAGATCGACGACGAGGTTGGAGACCACCATGGCGGCGGCGATGATCAGCAGGATGCACTGTACGACCGCGAGGTCCCGATTGGTGACCGAGACCACCAGCAGACGGCCGATTCCGGGCCATGAGAAGATCGACTCGACCACGACGGCACCGGCGATCAGCGAGCCGACCATGAAGCCGACGATGGTGACGATCGGGACGGCAGCGTTCGGCAGGGCATGGCGCCAGACGACGTCGGGCCATTTCAGGCCCTTGGCGGAGGCGGTGCGGATATAGGGCTGCCCCATCACCTCGATCATGGCGCTGCGGGAGAAGCGGGCGAGGATGCCGATGCCGCCGATGCTCATGGTCAGGGTCGGCAGGATGCCGTGCATCCATGTGTCCTGCCCGCCGGAGGGAAGTACGCCGAGGATGACCGAGAAGATCAGCACGAGCAGCAGACCCATGACGAAGGAAGGGATGGTGAAGCCGAAAATCGCCGCAAGGATCACGCCACGGTCGATGGTGCTCTGGCGGTGAAGTGCGGCGTAAACGCCGGCGGGAATGCCGATGGCGAGCTTCAGCAGCAGGGCCGGAATGGTGAGCTGCAGCGTGGCCGGCACGCGGTCGATGACGAGCTGGAGGGCAGATGCCTTGTCTCGCATCGAAACGCCGAAATCGCCGGTGAAGATCGACTTGATATAGGCGAGGTACTGGATCCACAGTGGCTGATCGAGACCCCAGGCGGCGCGGAAGGCATCGATCGATTCCTGCGGCACGTCCGGACCGAGCATGACCTGCGCCGGATCGCCGGACATGCGCAGGACGACGAAGGCGAAGGTGAGCACCGCGATAATGGTGACGAGTGCCCTGAACAATCGCGTGAGAACGAAACGGATCATGATTTCCCTCTCTTCTTCAGGCGGCCATCGAGGCGCCGTCGCCGTCGATCATGTGACAGGCGGCGGTGCGGCCGTTGCCGAGGTCGCGCAGAGCCGGAACCATGCTGCGGCAGATGTCGCCGGCAAGCGGACAGCGCGGGTGGAAGGCACAGCCTGCCGGACGATTGGCCGGGTTCGGCGGTTCCCCCTGCAGGATCACGCGGCCGGTCAGCGGCTTTCCGGGGACGGGTACGCTTGAAACCAGCGCCCTGGTGTAGGGATGGCGGGGCGAATGAAAGATCACGTCCGACGAGGCTTCCTCGACGATCCGGCCGAGATACATGACGGCAACACGGTCGGCGATGTTGCGCACGACCTTGAGGTCGTGACTGATGAACACCATGGCGATGCCGTTTTTCTCCTGTAGATCGCGCAGCATGTTGACCACCTGCGCCTGGATGGAGACGTCGAGCGCCGAGACCGGTTCGTCGCAGACGATGAGCTTGGGGCGGGTTGCGAGCGCCCGGGCAATGACGGCGCGCTGGCGCTGTCCGCCGGAAAGTTCGTGGGGATAGCGGTCGGCCTGATCGTGGCGCAGCCCAACGGCAACCATTAGTTCCTCGACGCGGGCGGCACGTTCGTTCCTTTCAAACAGGCCGTGGATCGCGAGCGGTTCACCGATCTGGGCCGCAATTGTCAGGCGGCGATCGAGGGCCGACAGCGGGTCCTGATAGACGAGCTGCATGCGGGCGCGCAGCGCTCGCCATTTCGGCGTGCCGAAGGCGGGCATGGGTTGTCCTTCGAAGGTCACTTCGCCGCTCTGGGCGGGATCGATGCCGAGCAGCATGCGTCCGAGCGTCGACTTGCCGGAGCCGGATTCGCCGACGATGCCGAGTGTCTCTCCGGGCTGGACGGTGAGCGACACGCCGTCGACGGCGCGGACAGGCGTGGGCCTGCCCAGCAGGCCGTGACGGATCTGGTAGATGCGGACGAGCTCTTTGGCCTTGATGAGAGGTTCTGACACTTAGACGCTCTCCAGTATCTTCGTCTCGACGCGGGTGGTGGTTTTGACGGGAACGGGATTGAGGCAGGCGAGCAGCCGGCCATCCGTTGCCGTTTCGAGCGAGGGCCTCATGACGTGGCAATCATCTTCGGCGTGGACGCAGCGTGGGGAAAAGGCGCAACCGGTCGGAAGATGCTTCGGGTTCGGCACGGTGCCGGGAATGGGGACCAGCCTTTCGCGCGGTCCATCGAGGCGCGGGATCGCGTCGAACAGGCCGCGGGTATAGGGATGGCGAGGTTGGCCGAAGAGCTGGGCGATGCCGCCTTCTTCGACGATGCGGCCGGCATACATGACGCAGACGCGCTCGCAGACCTGGCTGACGGCGCCGAGGTCGTGGCTGATGAAAACAGTCGCCATGCCGGTCTCGGCGCGGAGCTGGATGAGGAGATCGAGGATTTGCGCCTGGATCGTCGCGTCGAGCGCGGTCGTGGGTTCGTCGGCGATCAGGAGGTCGGGCGCGCCGGCAAGCGCCATGGCGATCATCAACCGCTGGCACTGGCCGCCGGAAAATTCATGAGGATATAGATCGAAGCGACGGCGGGCATCGGGAATGCCGACCATATCGAGCAATCTCAGGGCTTCAGCCTTGGCCGCTTCGCCTCGCAGACCGCGATGAAGGAAAAGCGATTCCGTGATCTGCCGACCGATCCGCAGGACGGGATTGAGCGAGCTCGACGGGTCCTGGAAGATCATCGCAATCCGCCCGCCGCGAACGGCTTCCAGTGCCGATCGCGGACCGCCGCAAAGTTCCTTTCCGTCGACGCGGACCGATCCGCTGACGGTGGCCTTGCCGGGCAGAAGTCCAAGCGCTGCGAGCCAGGTGACGGATTTTCCGCAACCGGATTCGCCGACGAGGCCCAACGCTTCACCGGGTTTCACTTCGAGGTTTATGCCGTGCAGAACCTGCACGCCGTCAAAGGCGACGTTCAGATCGCGGATTTCCACGAGATGGGCGTTCATGGCGATCACCTTCTTCAGGGATGTTGGGCTTCATGGCCAATACGGTGCAACCGGCGCTTGTCGCTGCTGTCGCAGGAAGAAAAATCCGGCGGCGCACTGCCGCCGGATCGCATCGGACCGATCACATGGTCCAGTTGTTGGAACGGAAGTCCATGGCGAAGGCCGGCGCGGCCTTCCACTTCAGCGAGGACTTCATGCCGGTGAATACGGCGTTCTGGTGCAGGACCTGATAGGCTGGGTCTTCGCGTTCGGCGATTTCCAGCATGCGGGCGATGGCCTTCTTGCGCAGTGCGCGGTCGGTGGAGGTTTCCATGACGACTGAAAGCTCGTTGACCTCGGCGTTGGACCAGTCCTTTTTCTGCTGGACTTCGCCGTTCGGGCCGAACTGAACCACCATCGGGGTGATCGGATCGTTGATTGTGTTGGAAGCCGACCAGTCGCGCACGCCCTTGACGCCTTGCGGATCGTGGATCTGCGCCCAGTTTTCCTTCATCTCGATCTCGACGTTGAGGCCGACCTGCTTCCACATCTCGACCATGATCTGCGCGTTGGCGGTCTGGTTGGTGTAGTAGTTGTTGAGCAGGCGGTAAGGGATCGGGTCGCCCTTATAGTTGGCTTCCTTGAGAAGCTTCCGGGCGAGGTCCGGGTTGAATTCGGGTGCCACCCAGCCATCGATGAACATGTCGGTGGCCTTGAAGGATTCGAACTGCAAACCGGCGGGAACAACGGTCAGCCCACCCCATAGGGCTTCGACGATCGCCTGTCGGTCGATCGCGTGGGTCATTGCGCGACGGACCAGGGGATTGGCGAGAATCTCGTTTTCCGTGTTGAACACCGAGATACGGTGGTTCCAGATGGTCGAACTCTGTACTTCGAAGCCGGATGCGGCCTGTACCGTTGCAATCTGGTCCGGTGGCAGGTCGCAGGCGAAATCGTACTGGCCGGATAGCAGACCGTTGACGCGCGAGGCGACTTCCGGAACCTCGACGAAACGGATTTCCTCGAGCGGCGGGCGGCCACCCCAGTATTCATCGAAGGCGACAAGGGTCAGTGAGACGTCTGGCTTGTATTCGCCGACCATGTAAGGGCCGGTGGTGATCGGCTTGCGAGCCCAGTCGGTATAGCTTGCGGCTTCATCCCAGGCGCGGCGGTTGGCGATCTGGCTTCCGCCGGAATAAAGGCGGCCTTCCAGCGTCACATCGGGCGTGGCGTTGTGGAAGCGCACGGTATACTTGTCGACGGCTTCGACGCCGGCGAGCGCCGGCCAGAGACGGCGGCCGATGCCGGGAACGATGGCCGGCAATTCCTTGATGGTGGTCGGCTTGTTGTCGGCTTCGAAGATCGTCTTGCCACCTTTCGGCTCGGTGTCGCCGAATACGCGTTCCTTGGAGAAGGAGAAGACGACGTCGTCCGCCGTCAGTTCGTCGCCGTTGTGGAACTTGACGCCCGGGCGCAGCTTGAGTTCCAGGGTCTTTTCGTCGATGCGCTTCCATTCTGTAGCAAGGCCCGGAACCGGACCCTGATTGCCCATCCAGTCGCGGAGGATCAGGCCCTCCCACAGGTTGGGGAAGAAAATGCGTTCGCCGACGTTGGACTGCTCGTTCCATACGTCGAGGGTATTGTTGTTGGTGATCTTCTGCACGGCGATCGTGACCGAGGGACGCTTGCCCTGGCTGAAGACTGAACGGGGCAGGATCAGGCTGCCGGCGGTTGCGCCCATGAGGCCGAGCGCGTTACGTCGTGTGATGGGAAGCATCGGAATACTCCTTTTCGCAAGAGGACGACATGGAAGACGGAGGCGATATCCTTGCGCCTTCCGAATGTCCGTCTGTTAATGGACCCATGAATTTCTGGTGATATTGCCGCCGCGGAGGCCGCGACGCGCAGCGCTCAGGCGTCCACGGGGAGATCCGCGACATCGCGTCCAGGGGAATGGCGCGCTGGCGTGGACAAGACCGTGTCGAAAGCTTTTGAAAGTTCATCGGCGCCGGTGACGACGCAGATTGCTCCAGCGCCAGCGAGCACTTCGTGACGTCCCTCGCGCGGATCGGCGGGGTCGATGAAGCCGATCGCCCTCATGCCCGCGGCGACCGCGCCCGCAATGCCATGGGCGCTGTCATCGATGATAAGGCAGCGCGCAGGCTCAATGCCGAACCGCTGGGCGCAGAAAAGAAAGAGATCTGGCGCAGGCTTCGGCCTGTCGACCATCTCGGCGCTGAAGACGTTCGGTGCAAACTCGTTCCAGAGATCGAACAGACCAAGGCTGTTCTTCAGTCGCTCCACCGTGCTGTTGGAGGCGACGCATTTCGGCTGGTGCAGCGCGTGTACCACCGGAACGATGCCGGGCATCGGGGTCAGCGCGCGGGCGAATTCGGGGTAGAGGTTGGCCGAGGCTTCGGCAAAGACGCCTTCGACATCCTCGATGCCGAGTTCCTCGGCGCAGATGCGTTTCGCGTCCGTCTCGGAGTAGCCGGTGAAACGCCGATGGACCTCGGCATGGGAAATGTCCGCGCCGGCGTTGTTCAGGGCCTGCCAGAACACCCGGCTGGCAAGCGGCTCGCTGTCGATCAATACGCCGTCGCAATCGAAGATGATGAGATCTGCTGTCACTATTTCAATGTCCGTCCTGTCCGGCTTTGCCGGGGCGCAGACGCAAGATCGATAAAGTCTGCCTTGTCGCCGCCATGTGGTTGCCGATTACGGGAGTTTCCGTGACATTGCGCCCGGACCCGCGATCGTCTATGCGGCGTCTTTAGGTTACATATGTTACGTCAGTGTGACATTTGATCGGGGGGCTGTTTTGGATAATCAGGAACTGATGGTGCGGGCCTCGTGGCTCTACCATGTGGAGGGGCTGACCCAGGCGCAGATTGGCGAGCGCATGAATCTCACGCGCCGGCGGGTCAACGAGCTGTTGGCAGCGGCTCTGGAGAAGGGCTTGGTTCGTGTCAGCTTCAGCTCGCCATTGGCGGAAAATGTCGAGCTGGAAGCGCGCCTATGCGCGCGCTACGGACTGCAGGACGCGGTCGTGGCCCCGACGCCCGAAGACCTTTCTCATATGCATGCGGTCATAGGCCGGGCGTCGGCGGCATTTCTCGATCGTTTCATTCAGGTGCGCAAACCTACCTCGATCGGTGTCGGCTGGGGGGCGACGCTGCATGAGACCGTCCAGCAGATGACGGCCACCAGCGAGCCGGAAATGCGGATCCGCTCGCTGATGGGCGGCCTGACCCGTGGATCGGAGATCAACACCTTCGAAATCGTCAGAAGCCTGGCCAAGGTATTGAGCGCGAAGTGCCATTATTTCGCGGCGCCGATCTACGCCGGCAGCGAGGAGGCTCATGACGTTATCATGGCGCAGCCGGTGTTCCGGGAATTTCTTCGGGATGGATCGAGTGTCGAGCTTTCCTTCCTGAGCGTCGGGGATGTCACCGGCCGTTCTCTGCAGGTTCGTTATGGTCTGCCGCAGCACGTCGACATCGGTGAACTCGTCGCTGCCGGGGCGGTGGGAGACCTGCTCGGACGCTATCTCGACAGGGACGGACGACCTGTCGATCATCCGCTGAACCTGCAGGTCATCTCGCCCGATCTAGATGCCTATCGCGGCATCCCGACCCGGATCATCGCTTCGGGCGGACCGCACAAGCATGCGATCCTCGGCGCGACGCTCAAGGCTGGACTGGCGACGGTCGTCGTGACGGATGCCGACAGCGCCCGCTGGCTCCTTTCAGAAGGAAGCTGACGGACCCATGACGGATTGCGGGCAGTCCCGGACTGGCCGGAGAGCTGCCCGCGTTCAGATTTCGCAGGGCGACGCGTTGGTCTGCTAAACCGCGTTCCATGCCGGTCGCGGGTCGGCGCACTTGCGAAGAAACGGCTTCGAGATCTTGATGACGCCCTGACCCGAAACTTGCCGGTTGATGTTGACGATGAGCGGGCGCGTCGCGATACGCAGCGTCGTTGCATCAATTCCGGCCGGCACCATGAACGGCGGGATCTTGAGCCAGCCGGAAAAGCCATCGGTGGCAAGCGGCAGATCCTGGGTCGTGTAGTCCGCGTTCTGCATGCCTCCCCGGGCAATGAAGGCTTGTGCGTTGGAACCATTGTAGAATTCCATCTGCCAATAGACGGAAAGCCAGCCCTCCCAGGGATTGAGTTCCACATGGACGCCCGATTCCAGCCAATCGGTTCCCGGAACAATGCCGGCGGTCGAAAGCGTCAGTGCGGCGCTTTTTGCGATGCGCCATTCCTCGTGGCGATTGCCTGAAAGAGTGCCGCTTGGCGTGATGGTCACCACTTGCGTCTTGTAGCTTCCCGTGGTCTCCACCGAGCATGCAGCGGTGCTGTCGCCGCTGGCACGCGTGATCGCAAGTGTGCTGACGCGCGTGCCGGAGGTGCCGCTGCTGCTCGCAGCGGTCGTGGATGCGAAGGCCGCGTCGCTCCAGAGGTTCGAGGCGGAAAGCACGGCTGTTTCAGCGAGATCCATATGTTCGCCTGTACTTACCATGGATTGCAGGATCGGCAGAAGAATGCCCGACATGCGTTCCGCACCCTTGGGGTTGGGGTGGATGATATCGCCGCCGAACAGGGTAGCGTCAAAACCGGGATAGTTGAAACCCGAGCCGGTGAGATCGCAGACCCGCACTCCTTCGCGCGCTGCCTGCGCCTTGATCCACGCGTTGACCCCAGCGACAATTACAGCCTTTTCCGATCCTTCCTCCCAGACCCCCCTGTCCGTGATGGTCTGGATAACGGTCCATATGCCTTCGTTGCGAAGCAGGCTCAGTTGTCTGTCGAGGCGCTCGATCAGCTTGCGGGGCGAATCCATGCCGGCACCACTCGAAATATCGTTCGTGCCGATATCGAGATAGACGATGCCGGGCCGCAGTGCCGCGACATAGGGTGTCCGGGTGATTGTCCCGGGGGCGCTTCCTTCCGCGACAATGTGGTCGCCGCCACGCCCCTGAAAGGCGCCGCTGATATAGTTATCGTTGCCCAGATTGTTATTCACGTCATGCCAGACATCGAGGTTGAAGCGATTGTCACGCAACCTGATCCACGGCAGAACACCACGCACGATGCTGGCCGCCAGATCTTTCGGGGATCCGCCCGCAACGGTAGCCCAGCCGCCACGCTGGATGAAGGAATGGCCGAGTCCCACCACCTTCGCGCCCGCCGCCAGGGGCAGCGTCGGAAGAGGGCGGCGGACGTTGATGGAAAACGGCTGGCTTATGCTGCGTTCGCCATCGGTGGCCGTCAGGATGATCTTCGGCGAGGGGGCGGTCCCGTGGTTCAGCGGGTTGATACCCGTGACGAGACTGTTGCCGGAAAGGGCAAACATACCATCCGCGTTCTCTTCGAGAGTGAAGCTCCATGAAGTGGACGCGGTATTTTCCACGGAGATCACGCCGACCAGAGAACCCGCGGCGCTATCGTCATCGATCACCTGTCCCGACAGGCGAATGACCGGTCGCCCACCGGCAAGAGCCTGACCCGTCAATGCAATTCCAATACCGATCATGGCCGCACCTCCGCCGAGGACGGCGCGACGGGTGGGCAACAGCGAGGGTTTTGGCTCATGGCAATTCCTTTCCTGAAGAACTGCCTGAAAGCCTAATGCGCTTTTTGATGAGGGGGACGCGAAGCCCATCTCTGACCGTCGGTTTCGCATCGGCTTCTCCTCTAATCTCTTGTTTTGACTACTATGAACAGTGAAGGCTCAGGGTGTTGTCTTCCCCGGTTTGCAGCCGTTTTCCGCAAGATGGCGGACCAGTATGGGTGTCATGACCTCTCCCGCTTTTTCAGGTCGTGGATGCAGGCCGTCGGGTATTGCCCTGTCGCGGTCCGTGTCTGAAAGGGCGTTCCAGGCGGGCCTGAAATCGACGAAACCCATGCCGCGGCTTTCGGCTTCTTCGCGATGTGCGTCTATGTAGGAGGACAGGAACGGCCTCATCCAGCCGCGCAGGCCGGAAATCGGGTTCATCGCCATGACGACGATCCGTGCCTGAGGCGCGCCTGCATGCAACCCGTCAAGAATTGCCGAGATATTGGAGCGGCTGGCTGAGACGCTCATCCAGCGATTGACGGCCGCATCGTTGGCATAGAATTCCACCAGAACGATGTCCGGTTTCTCCCCGGTTACACGGTCGATCTGGCCGAGTGCCCAATCGGTGGTGGAACCCGCCAGCGCGACCGTCTTCACCGTCACGGTTTCCTGCAGACAGGCGGAAAGCTCTTTCTCAAGCATTTCCGGCCAGCCACCCCGGGAGGTGAGGGACGTGCCAAGCGCTACGATTTTCAATGACGGCGGTTCCTGAGTTGCGAGACCAGCGCTGCTGCTGGAGCCTCCGAGAATAAAAAACAGAAGCGGAAGAAGCCGGTTAAGCCAGTTGAAGGAGTGTCTTGCGGGCGCTGGCGGCTTTTCCCGTAAGATGGACAGTTCTGGAGCTGCGTTCTCGATATGGGATATCATCAGGTACCTCATCCGGGATACGATCTCCATTTTCTTCTAAAACGTTCGTGTGAATGCCGCATAAAACGACTGCGGCATTGCAGCAATATGGGAAGAAGGATGCCATTCGTGAACCGCTCATCGAACGGATTTCGGCATTCGTTCCCACTTTGATTGGGTGCTTTTCCGCTTTGTTCGTTAGAGACCTTTCGCATCTGCGAAGAATATTGTAGCGTTTTTGAGGCTAGTACGGGGGCGGCGTGTGGGCGAGTTATCGGATTGGACCTAGATGCCAGTTATACAAATTTCGTACTTTCGGCTTCTGGTCGGTGTGCATTTGACCACTTGGCTGTTCAACTTGCAGATTATCGGCTTTGGTAGCGGCGCCAATCAGCTTCAAAAAACCATTCTGTTTTTTACAGCCGCTACGATGTTGTTTACCCGCCGAGTCGATAAATTTGTTTTATCCATCGTGCTGGCTATCTTCGCTGTCACGTTTGTTGCCGCCTTGGCGACGTCCTATAATGATTTTTCTTTCGGACGATATCTGAAGAGCTTGTTTTCCCTCTCTGCAGTTCTGCTGCTGCTGCCGGGGTTGATAACGGAAAATGACCGGCATTTCATTTTGAAGTGGTTTGCGTGGAGTCCTGTGGCGTGTGTTGCGATCGGCGCCATGTACAATGTCGTGGGCCTTTGGCCTCTCTGGTATCAGGACTTCCTTGGCGTATCGCGTCTGCAAGGCTCGACCATTCCCTCAGGGCTCGGCGGTATCGGGTATATCGGAACGGTCGCCGCGCTTCTGGCGTCAGGTCTTTACAATAAGAAGTATCTTCTCCTCGGGGCGGTGAACCTTGTAATTCTGGCTCTTTCGGCGGCTCGCATGCCGTTTGCGGTTGCCGCCATGTGTTCCATGGTGATTTTCTTCTACTTCCATGGCCGCTCGTTCGCGCGGATTTATTTTTCCACGATCGTGTTGGCGATGGTGTGCGTTGCCGCCTACATTGCAATCGGTGACAAGATTGCGGCCAGGTTCGAAAGCGAAAGTGCGAGCGGTCGCGAACTTATCTGGGAAGTCCTGGACAGCGTGGTTCAGCAGTATCCCTATTTCGGCATTGGTCTCGGACACCAAATCAATATCATTCCCGAAGACGTGATGGAAAAGACCGCGACGTTTGCCGCTCACAACGAATATCTGCGTCTTGCTGTTGAAACCGGTTATGTTGGTGTAACAGGCATAATGATACTGTTCGCTGTTATGTTCTTCTACATGTTCATGACGCGAAAATATTGTAGAAATCCGATGTTTGTCGTCATCGTGTCGAGCTTCTTCATATATTGCTACACTGACAACGTAATCAGTTCGAATATGGCTGTTTTCGTACTTGTGATGGCTGCGAGCCTCTCGCTTGGCTATGACCACCGGTCGGCGGTCCCCGCACGGCAACCGTTGTCCGGCAGGTCTCGTGGCCAAGGGCGAAGAATAGGACCTTTGAACAAAGGTGAGTTGGGTGGCCGCATGACGGCTTTGACGGCAGGTGGGGCGCAGCCATGAACGCACTTACAAACCGCATCGGTTGTCTTGACGGCCTGAGGGGTATTGCCGCGCTCTGGGTTCTGGTCGGGCACGCCCATATCCTGTCGGGTTGGGATGTGCCGGTTATCGGAGATCCCGATCTGGGCGTTGATCTGTTTGTATTGCTGTCTGGCTTCTTGATGACGTTTCACTATCAGCTGAGGCGGGATAAGGAGCCATGGACGGCATCGACGACATGGGGATCCTTCTGGATCCGGCGGCTTTTCCGAATTGCACCGCTTTACTATGTCTTGCTGTTTGTCGCCCTCGCCAGCGGGCCATTCATTTATGAGAGCCGTGTCGCCATCGATGCCTTTAATGGTGCCATCCCTCAGGAGCCGGGTCGTTATCTCGACGACAGCCTGACCAATCTGCTGGCGCATATGAGTTTCGTGTTCGGCTTTCTGCCGGAATATGCGTTCCGGACGGCGCTGCCGGACTGGAGCATTGGTCTGGAGATGCAGTTTTACCTGATGTTTCCTTTCCTGATGCTTGTGGTGCTTCGGACAGGATGGATGCGCGCTGCCTGTTTCATCATGGCAGCAGGGGTGGTGATTGCGGTTTCTCTCAAGGTGGCTGGCATCCGGTTTCCCATGCCGTCGTTTCTTCCCTTGAAACTGCATATCTTCGTTGCTGGCATGCTGCTTGCGGGAGCCCTCAATTCCTCCCGGAAAACTATCTGGATGCATTTCGGTGTTGCATCGCTCGCTGTTCTCCTTCCCGTTGGAGCAAGCGCTTCACCGTTGCACGAAGCGGTTAGGCTGGCGGTGATAAGCCTCTTTTTTGCGCTGGTGTACGCATCGGTCCTGCCGGGAAGCATGAGCAAGCTCTTTACGGGGGCCAGCGAATTCCTGGGAAGTCGTTTTTTCCACCATTTGGGCGAGTTTTCTTATGGCGCTTATCTCACCCACCTCCTCATCATGCAGCCGGTGATCGCCATGCTGATCGGTGAGTTCGGAACGGAAATGAGTGCGCCAGCGCGCTTCTTCGCCGCGCTCGCCATTACCATACCGGTCGTCTATCTCCTGGCGGCGGCGGGCTATTACCTTGTTGAGAAGCCAGGCCAGCGCATGGGCAGGTTGCTGTCGAAACCTCGCCAGGTTTCTGTGACATGAGTGATGACGGCGCGGTTGTTCTGCGACGTGTAAGCAGAAGGCGGAGGTCTTCTAACGAGGTTAATCACCAGACGACCGAACTCCTGGCGTGCCGCGTTTGACGTGGGCATCTGTCTTTTGAAGAATATTTCCCATCGCCTAGCGAAAGGTTAGTACATGACGCATCATTCGATGATGGACGCCCTGAAGAACAAGTTGTCGACGATCAAGAACGTCGTTCCGGTTGAAAATCCGGTTGTCTATATCGATTACCCCGTGCATGACAATGTCGGGGACCTCCTGATCCATCAAGGCGCAGATGCGTTTCTGGAAGACTACGGCTACAAGGTACTCGGCAGGTATTCCATCCACGATTTCACCCACAGGCCTCAGCGGCATGTTCCTGATGTCGACTGGAAGCCGTCTGTCGCGGATCTCGATGCGCTTGTGCGAAAATTCAACCCCACGCTCATACTGCATGGTGGAGGCAATTTCGGCGACATATGGCCGGAGTTTCAAAAGTTCCGCGAATTGATCGTTGAACGCTATCCGGATACCTCCATCGTGATCTTTCCGCAGTCGATCCATTTTGGCGAAGCTGCGGGGAAAGAACGCGCGATCAGAATCTTCGGTGCTCACAGAAAACTGCATATCTTTACTCGTGATTCGGAGTCCTGGGATTTCGTCTCCAGGGAATGCGGCTTGCCGGGTGGATTGTTGCCAGACATGGCGCATCAGCTATGGGGCCGTCTTCCACAGGACACTGCAGGCGAAGACAAGGGCGTTCTCGTTCAGCGGCGTCGCGACAAGGAAAGTCGCGAGGCGGGAGAACCGCAGGGAAATCACTTCGATTGGGACGACCTGCGTAAACCGGGCGAGCGCTATGTCATCCGGGCCTTGCGGAAGTGGCAGGGCATAGACAGCCCCCTTCGTCATTATATCTCGAATTATGCGCTTTGGCGCATTTACCGCGACAATCTCGTCGATCGGGCGGTCTCGCGTTTCCGGCCCTATGGAGAGATCGATACCGACCGCCTGCATGGCATGATCCTCGGTGCGCTGATGGCCAAGAGGATACGTTACGGAGACGGAAACTACGGGAAGCTGCACCGCTACGCTCGTGCCTGGCTTGCCGAATCGCCGTTGATCCAAAGTGCGCTGGAGGAAGCTCCGTCCACGCCGATAGCCAGCTGATCAGCCTCAAACGCAGGAACGAGCATGTCGAGCCGACTGAAGTCAAAGACCATGCGCGCTTTGCCGTGGAGTTTCGTTGAAAGCCTGATCAACGGTATTGTCGGGCTTGCCCAGACATTTGTGCTGACATGGTTTCTCTCGCCGGATCAGATGGGACGAGCGGCAATCGCCCTGGCAATTGTCGGCACGGTTGAAATCATTGCGACCCTCGGGATGGGGGAAGCGGTCATTGCGGCTTCGTCCTCGCATACGCGCATTACGGACACTGCCTTTACGGGCACCATGGCCGCGACTGTGGTGGCCATGGTATTCTGCTGGCTGATAGCCGGGCCGGTGGCGAGCCTTTACGGCGAGCCTGAGGTTGCCGGTCTGCTGACGCTTGCGATCCTGACTTTGCCGTTCAACAATTTCGTTGCAGTGCCAACCGCTGTCTTCACGCGCAAGATGAGGGCGGCGGTGGTCACGTTGCGGATCACGATGGGGCGCGTGATGACCCTGGTCGCGATGGCAACTCTTGCCTACTTTGGTTACGGAGCCTGGGCAATTGTCGGCGGAACGGTGATCGGTTCGGCAATCACTGCCGCTGTCCTCCTGCCAGCCATAGCTCGCATACCGCGCCTGCGGTTCAATCTTGCCGAGTTCAGGAGTCTTCTGGTTTTCGGTGGAGCGCTGAGCTTCGAGCGTCTGCTATGGGGGGCGATGACACGCCTTTTCTGGCTGATTATCGGCTATCTGCATGGACCTGCCATTCTTGGCTTCTTCCAGTTCGCTCAGCGCCTGGTGGATGAAACCGCCAATCTGATCCAGACGTTTTCGATCCGGTTCGGACTTTCGTTTTTCGCCGGCATGAAGCGGGCGGGACGAGATCCGACGGAGGCCTTTCTCAAGGCATCCCGTATTATTGGCGTGGTTGCCGCGCCGGTTTTCACCGGTATCGCCATCGTCATGCCAGATGCGATCGGCAGTATATTTGCGGAGCGGTGGGAGCCTGCGGTGATCGTTAGCCAGATCGTCGCGCTTGGCTGGATATTCGCGTTTCCGCGCGTGCTGGTGGGGCCGCTGTTGCGGGCACAGGGACATGTCGGTGCAATTGTCTTCTATGCGATGCTCGCCAGCGCCACGACACTCATCGCCGGTGGTTTGACGGGAGGTTACGGCCTGATCGTGATCGGTCTGGCATGGATCGCGCGGCATGTTGTCGGTGTGGCATGGAGCCTTCACGCGATCAAACGCTATATCGGAATCGACGGACGACGGCAGATGAGCCTTTACTGGCGCTCGCTGCTGGCAACGGGGCTCATGGCCGCCATTGTCATCTGGGTGGCGAGCCTCGTTCCGGAATGGAGTCACGCCAGCCGCTTCGCCCTGGAAGTCGTGGTCGGGGCCGTCAGCTATGCTGTCTTGATATTGCTGATCGATCGCCCGAGCGTTGCTCTGTTGCGAAACGTCGCGCGGGGCATTCGAGGATGAAACTGACCGGCACGCCTGAAAGCCTCCCGCATGACAGTCTTACGACAATGCGACGGCTTCCAGCGTGTTGAAGACGGTTTCGCCGGAAGCCCTTTCGAGCTTGCGTGCAAAAAAGTAGTCGGCACCCAGGATACTGGGCAGGTCTGCTTCCGTCAGAAGCTTCGGATGACCATGCCTGGATTTGCTCATGTCGAAGTAGCGTCGGTTCTTGGCGTGGAAACGGAAGCGTCGGTTGTTCACCAGGACGGTCTGAATGAAGGATTCATCGGGAACGAGAACATGCCTGAAATATTCGACCGTTTCAGGGTTTTCCTCGCAGAAGTCGAGCACGTATTCGGCGCATTCCCGCCTGATCGTATGCCAGTAGCTGCCGGCGTAGCACTTGAAATCCCCTCTGAAGGGATGATTGCGTGCATGCGTTCCGATCATCAGACCATAGGCCGTATTGATACGTAGAAACCGAAGGTATTTTTCCGCGAAGATGCGCGGGAAAGCCAGAAGGTTGCGCTCGAATTGGCTCAACTCGGGTTTGTACTTCCTGTATTGGTAGTAATAGCGGTCGTATCCATGGTGCGGAGCCCAAGACATTGGCGCCATTTCCGCGGGCGTTTGCGTCAGAACGTCGAAATGATGCAGGAAGCCATCATGCTGGGTGCGGGCGAGTTCTTCCTCGAAGCCTTTCAGCGAGGTAACCGGAAAATCGGCGCCGCTCAGGTTGATCAGCCAGTCATATTCGATCCGATGATCTCTTAACCAGGCCAGTGCTTTCAGGTAGCCATCGATGATGAGGAAGTCTCCGCGACCACCACGACCGGAGGTCAAGTGCACATGCGCGTCGTCGGCAAAAAGTCCTGTCGGAAGCGGTGGGGCCTTCTCGTCATGGCAGATCAGGACCTGGGATGTCGGGCAACCCTTGCGCAGCAGGCTGACCAGGCGTTTCAGGTGCTCTGGGTCCTTATGGGTCTGCAGGAGAAACAATATCGTCATTTATCGCACCGCGGAGGAGTTAAGGGCGTGTCACACGAAAGCCGAGGCGTCATTCCTTTATCCGGTCCTTAAGGCGTCCGAACTTCAGGGTTTCGATGCCGCTGCGGATGACTTGCGCCGGATTGCCGGCGACTGCACTGTTGGGCGGAATATCCTTGGTCACCACGGCTCCGGACCCGATGACGCAGCTGTCGCCGATCGTCACGCCGGGCAGAATGATGCTGCGAGCTCCGATAAAGCAGTTCTTGCCGATCCGCGTGTCCGTCTTGATGGCGCGGGTCATGTCATGTGCCAGGATCGCTGCGTCGAAGGCGATGTACGTGCCTTCGCCGATATGGATGCCACGCGGATGCGTCTTGTCGAGGCGTGCGCTCAGGGACATCACCACCGTGGGATGGATGTCCATACCCCATATCTTTGTCAGATAGAGGCGCTTGCAGCCGACCACGAAGCGCTGGAGTTTGATGAATTGGTTCAACGAACGAAGCATGGGTGACCTTATCGCTTAATGAACGGGCGTATCGGCATTATCCGGCGAAGGCTCGGGTCAGGGCCGAGAAATAGTCTTTCCAGGGCATCTGCCCGCGAGCGGCAAGCAGGCTCCCGACAAGAAGCTTGCGGCCGAGTGCCTGAATTTCAGATGGACGCGTGCGGACGTTCTTGGCGATCGCGCGGAGCGAACCCGGATAGTATTTTGCCTTCAGAGCCTTGTTCGGGTCGCGATGGCCGATGCAGCGGGCATCGACATAGGCAGCCTTGCGGGCTCCCTGAAAGGCACGAATGGCATAATCCGTGTCCTCTCCGCCCGAGAGAGCGGCGCCTACGCCGAGTTGTTCGTCGAAGCCGCCGATCTTGGCGGCAAGCGGAGCGCGCAGGAAGATGGTGTTCGAGGAGGCGAAAGAGATGACCGTCTGCAGGCGCGGCCTGGTTATGTCGAAAGCGGCAGCCGAACGCGGCTCCATGCCGTAGCGGCAGTACCAGAAATCGAGCGAAGGGTCGACGGAGAAGGCCTTGTGGATGGTGTCGAGCGTATCCTCGGGATACCAGCAGTCATCGTCGGGGAAGGCCACGATGCCGTTACATGCGAGGCGGCGCTTGGCGTCTTCACCTGCCAGCAGCATGTTGCGCGCGGCTGAAAGTGATCTGCGATCCGGGATGGCGGATACCCGCGCCCAGGCTGGGCCTTTCGCGATGAAGCGTTCCGCAGTTGCTGGTTCGCAGCGCTGCAGCAAAAGGAACAGAGTAACGTCCACGCCCGGATTACGCTGCTTGAAGGCCTCGACCGAACCGAGCATCCGGGTTATGTCGTCATCGCGGCCCGATTGCATATCCGTGGTTGAAAACAGCGTGATGGGCAGCGTGGTACCGGTCTCGGTCATGAGCAAACTTCCTGCAACTCGGTTACTCTGTTTTCGCGGGTTTTGCCGAACGGCTTTCCGCTGGAAATGGCGTGCGAAGGAACACGCCCGGCTACTTCCATGTCAAGCTGGCGCAAGCGTCTTGTTTTGGGCATTGTTGCTGGTTGCAACGTGTTTCCGTTCAAGTCTTTCAGCCCCAGATTGATTTTCGGCTATGGTTATTTGGCGGGCTCTTACGGCTTCTCTTGCGACACGGCAGGCGTTGTTTGTGCGGAGCCGCGCTGGCTTCATGTGCCATCGGTCCCAATGCGTATTCCCATGGATAATACTATAGTCCGAGCCATCGCGGATCATCAACCCCGATTTGCCGCACCGCACAATTAACCTTTACGGCCCATTGGGACACCCTTTACGGCAACGGGGAAAACCCCTTGTCACGCAATGGTTTGACGTCTGGTGAACGACTTATCAGAGCAGGTTGGATGAGGAGTGCCAGCGCCAGGCGGTACGGATGATGTCCTCGAGCGAGGATTGGGGTTCCCAGCCGAGAACCTGCCGGGCCTTGTCGTTGTTGGCGACGAGAGCGGGTGAATCTCCTTCCCGGCGATCGACATAGTCCACCGGAAAATCGCGGCCCGAAACGGTCTCGATCGTCTGGAGCAGTTCCTTCACCGTCGTGCCGGTGCCGGTGCCGAGATTGAGCGCCACAGAGGATCCGCCGTCAAGCAGGTACTGCAGGGCGCGGACATGGGCATCGGCGAGGTCGAGTACATGGATGTAGTCACGGACGCAGGTGCCATCGCGTGTCTCGTAATCGCTGCCGAACACCTTGAAACCCGCCCGGCGTCCGAGTGCGGCCTCGATCGCAAGCGGAATGGCGTGGGTTTCAGGCGTATGCCATTCGCCGATACGACCCTCGGGATCGGCGCCTGCGGCATTGAAATAGCGCAAGACGGCAGAACGCATGCCGACATAGCTGTCATAATCTGCGAGTGCCTGCTCGATGATCCACTTGGTGCGACCGTAAGGATTGATCGGCTGCTGGCGATGGGTCTCGTCCATCGGAACCTGCTCCGGCAGACCGTAGGTCGCGCAGGTGGAGGAAAACACGAAGGTCTTGATGCCCGCGGCCTGCGCTGCGGACAGCAGGGTGAGGGAGCCGATCACGTTGTTCTCGTAAAAGGACGGCGGGTCCTTGACGCTCTCGCCGACCTCGATCAGCGCGGCGAAGTGCATGATGGCAGCAGGCTTGTATTTTTGCAGGACCTCGTTCAGGCGGGTCCGGTCACGGATGTCGCCCTTTTCGAGAGGACCCCATTTGACGAATTCCGAATGTCCGTTCGACAGATTGTCGTAAACGATCGGCAGGAAACCTTTTTGCGAGAGTTGCAGGCAGGTGTGCGAGCCAATGTAGCCAGCGCCGCCGACTACCAGAACAGGCGTTTCCGTCATCAGTAACAAGGCTCCCGTTGCAGTGCACACTTTTCTAGAGACTGTATCGGGAAAAGACAAGCCGGCGTTTCCGCCGGCTATGCTTTCGAGATAACCCTTTATGGAGGAAGGAAAATCAACGGCAAATAGTCTTGCTTTTGATCTCTTTTCTCACCGGACAATCAGAATTCCGTGTCGGCGCCCGGCACTTCGACGCTATCGCGTCCGCCGATAATGATGGAGCGTTTTCCGACGTGGTTGGCCGGGCCCACAAGCCCTTCCTGTTCCATGCGCTCCACCAGCGAGGCGGCCTTGTTGTAGCCGATCGAGAGCCGCCGCTGGATATAGGAGGTCGAGCACTTCTTGTCGCGAAGGACCACCTTGACCGCCTTGTCGTAAAGGTCGCTGGCGTCTTCTTCGCCCATTGCGGACTTGTCGAAGACCGCGCCGCCATCGTCCGGCGTTTCTTCCGCCTCGTCGGCGTCTTCCGTTACGGTGCCGAGATATTCGGGACGGCCCTGCGTCTTCAGATGCGCAACGACCTTTTCGACTTCCTCATCCGACACAAAGGGTCCGTGAACGCGGGCGATGCGTCCGCCACCCATCATGTGCAGCATGTCGCCCTGGCCAAGCAGGTGTTCGGCACCCTGTTCGCCAAGAATGGTGCGGCTGTCGATCTTCGATGTGACCTGGAACGAGATACGGGTCGGGAAGTTGGCCTTGATCGTGCCGGTGATGACATCGACCGAAGGACGCTGGGTTGCCATGATGAGATGGATGCCGGCGGCACGCGCCATCTGGGCAAGGCGTTGGATCGCGCCTTCGATCTCCTTGCCGGCAACCATCATCAGGTCGGCCATCTCGTCGACAATGACGACGATATACGGCATCGCTGCGAGATCCATTTCCTCCTGCTCGAAGATCGGCTCACCCGTCGAACGGTCGAAACCGGTCTGGACGCTGCAAAGGATGGTCTCTCCCTTGGCGCGCGCCGATGCGGCACGGGCATTGTAGCCGTCGATATTGCGCACGCCGAGCCGCGACATCTTGCGATAGCGGTCTTCCATCTCGCGGACGGCCCATTTCAGGGCCATGACGGCCTTTTTCGGGTCGGTCACCACGGGGGTCAGCAGATGCGGAATGCCGTCATAGACGGAGAGTTCCAGCATCTTCGGGTCGACCATGATCAGGCGGCATTCCTCCGGTCGCAGGCGATAAAGCAGCGAGAGGATCATGGTGTTGATGGCGACCGACTTGCCGGAGCCGGTGGTGCCGGCGACCAGCAGGTGGGGCATCTTGGCGAGTTCGGCGATCACTGGCTCGCCGCCGATGGTTTTGCCCAGCGCCATGGCAAGCTTGAAGCGGGTCTCGGTGTAGTCGTGGGATTCGATCAGTTCGCGCAGGTAGACGGTTTCGCGCACCGGGTTCGGCAGTTCGATGCCGATGACGTTACGGCCGGGCACGACTGCGACGCGGGCCGAAAGGGCCGACATGGAACGGGCGATATCGTCCGACAGGCCAATGACGCGGGACGACTTCACCCCCGGGGCCGGTTCGAATTCATAGAGCGTGACGACGGGGCCGGGGCGAACATCGATGATCTCGCCCTTGATGCCGAAATCTTCCAGCACGCTTTCCAGAAGGCCGGCGCTCTGCTCGAGCGCTTCAGGCGTCATCGCGGTGGTTTCCTGGAACTGCGGCTCCTGGAGGAGATCGATCGGCGGATATTCGTATTCACCCTCGGCCAGCGCCACCACCCGGCGGAAAACCGGCTGGCTTGGCGGCAGCATGGGAACGGTATCAACGATCACGTTTTCGGCGGGCGCTTCCGCTGGCGGTTCCTGGTGAACGGCGACTTCAGCAATTTCCTCGATGATCTCGGCGGAAGCTACGTCCTGATCTGGTTCACGCAGTCCGACTTCGCGATAAAGCGCGACGACCGACCACTCCGGCGCCTGGAAGGCCGGCAAAGCCACCTGTGGCAGTATGGGAGCGGGCTGTGGCGCGAGAATCGAGGCCCTTACAACGGTTGCCTTCACGACAGGAGGCTTGCGCACAGGTGCGACCGCCGGACGGGCCGGCTGCGCCATTCTGGCGGGTGCCGGACCCTGTGGAGCAGTGAGGACGGGCGCGGCATGAAGCGGTTCGATATCGTCGGCGCCGCTGTCGAGGTTCATCGCTTCCCAGAAGACATGGTCCGACAGATAGGCGGCATAAGCGGGCATGGCGGGGGCAGGCACGGCCGCCGTCAAACCGCTTTCGCCTTGCTCCTGCGGTTGCGTCGAGGTGTTCGCTTGCTGCTGTTCGGCAGCGGTCATAACCGGAGCGGGCTGATAGATCTCCGGGGTATGCGCTGCTACCGTCGCCTCGACCGCGGCAGCGGCGGCCTGCTGCAAGCCTGCGGAGGCGGCCTCTTCCCGCTGGCGGGCGAGTTCGCGACGCAGCTTGTAGGTAAGGGCACGGGCGCCGGTGGCGTCCGGCGGCTGGGGCAGCATGACGGAAAGCCCGGCGCGACGTTCCTGGCGAGGAGCGGTCGGTTGTGCAGGCACTGCCTGTGCTGTTACGGGTGCAGGGGCAACCTGAACAGGGTTTTCAGCCGGTACCGGCGCGGGTTCCGGTGTGAGCGTCGCAGGCGCGGCAATCTCTGGTGCTGCCTTGCGGCTGATGACGTTTTCCGGCGTACGGGTAAACCGTACGTTCGGCGCCATGGCAAAGGCGCTCTGCCAGACCGGCATTTCGGAACGGCCCTCGATCTCGCTGGCCGCGAGTTCGTCGGTATGATGGCCGTTTACTCTCGGTGGCGCTGTCGGAACTTTTTCCTGGGGGGCGGCCTCAGGGCGACGGAGGACCGCCGGAGCCGGCTCGTGGGCTTTTTCTTCCCCTATGTTATTGTCAGAATTCAAGAAGTTGGATCGGGGGAGATTCATGGCAACCTGTACACTCGTTATACGCGGACAATGAACATGCCTTTTCAATAGAAAATAAACGTTAACCAGCTCTTGCCGAGGCGGCGGGCATGCCTCGTTTGGGGGCGCTGATAACGGGCGCAGAGCGCCAATTTCCAAGCAGGTTCAAGGCCTATCGAGGGGCAAAAAAATTTTGTTGAATTTGCTTTTGCGATTGAACGGACACGTCAGGCAACATTATTGCTCGAGTGGGGGCGCAGTTGCACGATGTCCTGATCCACCAAGGCCAGTGCCTGATCGAGATGTCCCTCGAATACGAGGCTGCCTTCGTCGGATATCACCGCAATTTCCGGCATGCCGGAGAGCCTGACGGCATGGGATTGCGACAGGCCTTCCTCTATGCCTTGCCGCAGCAGGTCATAGTAGCGCGTACCGGGGCCGGTGATGGTGATCGGCATGTGCTCGTAAAGGCTTAGCAGGCGTGACAGCCCGTTGCCGAGTGCAAGACCCGCCTGTCGGAAGGCATGGACACTGCCGCGGTCGCCGCGATTTGCAAGGGCTGCGATCTTGTCCACCTCTGACAGGGGCACGAATTTCGCCGGCAGCGTGTCCGTGGGCACCTCAAAGGCGGTCCGCAGAATGGCATAGAAGCCGGCATAGGCCTCGATACAGCCGCGGCCACCACAGCGACAGAGTGCGCCGTTCGCCTGATGCAGCATATGCCCGAAATTCGGGGATGCCAGCGTGCAGCCGCCAGCCGGCGATTGCGAGGCGAGCCCCAACCCGATGCTGTGGCCGAGCGAGAGCGCGGCAAGCGAACGTCTGGCCATTTGCCCCGATCTCTCGACGCGGCCAGCAAGCGCGCCTGCCACCAGTTGCGTTTCGTTGGCGAGCAGTATCCGCGCTTTCCAATCACGTTCCAGAAGCGCCTGGAAGTCGATCTGCTCGGTGCCAAGCACGGGCGACCAGAGGAGGAGGGGTTGTTCGGCATCGACCAGCCCCTTGCTGCTGATGGAGATCGCCAGCACTGCATCCCTGTCGAGCGTTGCGCGGTTCACGGTTCTTTCCAGCCCTGCCTTGAGGGCAGCGGAAAAGGCTGTGGCTCCACCGGATGGCATTCGAGGTTCGGCAAAGCGGTCGATCAGCCGGCCGGAATAATCCACGAGCGAGTATTCGAAGGCGTCGGAGGAAATGCTGGCAACGATGAGATAGCCGCAATCGCGTCGTGGTTCGAACAGCACACGCGGGCGGCCTCTTCCGCCCACCGGCTGGTGTTCGGATTTCACCAGGATTTCCGCGCGCTCGAGTTCGGCCGTGATAGCGGAAACCGTTGCCGAGGACAGGCCGGTCGCGGCGGAAAGTTCGGTGTGGGCCAGCCGGCCTCCGCGCCTCAGCGCCGCGAGCACCAGCGCGCTGTTCTGCCGGCGGATGATTTCCGTGCTGCTGGATTTCGTCGGAAACATCGATCCCCATTTCCTGCCCGACACCAACCTGCCGGTGGCGTGGCGAGTGATCGCCACAACAACCGAAGGCATTTGCCTGTCAACCTGCAAAAGCCGTCGAGCCGCTTTTCGGTCGATTTTCACCTGCGCAGGATTGCAGATGATGGCCCGATTTTACCGGAATTTGTCGTGTTGACAGTGCCGATAATCTCTGACATCTATTTTCTCGACTGTCGAGAAAAATATTGGAGGCTCGGCGGCGCAATCGTGGCAGCCGGCGGGAGCAGAGGAATTGCATCCGGCAGCCCACATCGGGAGGACATCATGAAATCTATTTTCAAGCTGATGGCAGGCACTGCCATCATCGTTTCCATGCATTCCGCCGTTGCCATGGCGGCGGACGTCGTCGTTGGCGTTTCCTGGTCGAATTTCCAGGAAGAGCGCTGGAAGACCGACGAAGCCGCGATCAAGAAGGCGCTTGAGGCCGCTGGTGCGAAGTACATTTCCGCCGATGCGCAGTCCTCGGCCGCAAAGCAGCTGACCGACGTCGAATCGCTGATTTCCCAGGGCGCCAATGCTCTGATTGTGCTGGCGCAGGATTCCGATGCGATCGGTCCCGCCATCGAGAAGGCCACGGCTGAAGGTATCCCGGTCGTCGGCTATGACCGTCTGATCGAGAACCCTGAAGCCTTCTACATAACCTTCGACAACAAGGAAGTCGGCCGCCTGCAGGCGCGCGAGGTGTTCAAGGTCAAGCCGGAAGGCAACTATGTCTTCATCAAGGGTTCGTCTTCCGACCCGAACGCCGATTTCCTCTTTGCAGGTCAGCAGGAAGTGCTGAAGGAAGCCATCGACGCCGGCAAGATCAAGAATGTCGGCGAAGCCTACACCGATGGCTGGAAGCCGGAAATCGCCCAGAAGAACATGGAGCAGTTCCTGACCGCGGCCGACAACAAGGTCGATGCTGTCGTCGCTTCGAACGACGGCACCGCCGGTGGTGCCATCGCGGCTCTGGAAGCTCAGGGTCTCGCCGGTTCCGTGCCGGTTTCCGGTCAGGACGCCGACAAGGCCGCGTTGAACCGCGTCGCGCTCGGGACCCAGACCGTTTCCGTCTGGAAGGACAGCCGCGAACTCGGTAAGAACGCCGCCGAAATTGCCCTGCTTCTTGCCGGCGGCAAGACCATGGACGATGTCCCCGGCGTGCAGAGCTTCAATGGTGGTCCGAAGGGTGTTGCAATGAAGTCCGTCTTCCTCGCCCCGCTTCCGATCACCAAGGACAACCTCAACGTCGTGATCGACGCCGGCTGGATCAGCAAGGCGGAAGCCTGCCAGGGCGTCAAGGCGGGTTCTGTCGCCGCCTGCAACTAAGCGGCGGGTGCATTGCCTCGAATGCCGCAGCGAACCCGCTGCGGCATTTGTCGCGCGATAGGCGAAGGGACGAAAAACCTTGTCATCAGTGAATGAAGAGTGGAGGGGCGGCAACGCAATGGCCGGCACGATGCAGACCACAACATCGAAGAATGCAGGAACGTCCAGCGGCGGGGCCATCGCCTCATTCTTCCGGGCGACGGAAATCGACACACGCCTTCTCGGCATGGTCGGAGCCCTTCTCATTATATGGATAGGCTTCGAAATCCTGACCGGCGGATTGTTCCTGACGCCCCGCAACCTATGGAATCTTTCTGTGCAGACCTCTTCGGTGGCCGTGATGGCGACCGGAATGGTGCTGGTCATCGTCACGCGCAACATCGACCTGTCCGTCGGTTCCATTCTCGGATTTACCGGGATGATCATGGGCGTGCTGCAGGCCAAGCTGCTTCCCGGCATCCTCGGGTTCGATCATCCCGCCACATGGATCCTAGCGCTTACAGGCGGCATCGTCGTCGGCGCGCTGATCGGCATGTTCCATGGCGCCATCATCGCCTTTCTCAATGTGCCGTCCTTCATCGTCACGCTGGGCGGCCTGCTGGTCTGGCGCGGCGCGACGTGGTTCGTCACCAGCGGTCAGACGGTTGCGCCCATGGACGCCAATTTCCGCCTGATGGGTGGTGGCACAGACGGCTCCATCGGGTGGACCGCAAGCTGGATCGTCGGCGTCATCGCCTGTATCGGCATCGTCGCCGGGATCATTCATTCGCGTCGTCAGCGCAAGCGTTTCGGCTTCCCGCAGCGGCCGCTCTGGGCGGAATACTTTCTCTCCGCACTCGGCTGCTTCATCGTGCTCGGCTCCGTGCAGGTGGCGAACAGCTATTACTGGCCGACGAACATCGCTCGTCGCTATGCCGATGCCAACGGTATCGCCTGGCCTGATGGCGGGCTGCTGATTTCCCACGGCGTCGCCATTCCGGTGCTGATCGCGCTCGGCGTCGGTCTGGTCATGACCTTCGTCGCCACCCGGCTGCGGTTCGGACGCTATGTCTTCGCCATCGGCGGCAACCCCGAAGCGGCGGAGCTCGCCGGCATCAAGACCCGCTGGGTCACGGTCCGTATCTTCGCGATCATGGGTATTCTCTGCGCCATTGCGGCCGCGATCTCCACCGCCCGCCTCAACGCGGCGACCAATGCCCAGGGCGAGCTCGACGAACTCTATACCATTGCCGCGGCCGTCATCGGCGGCACGTCCCTTGCCGGTGGCACCGGCACCGTTGCGGGGGCAATCCTCGGGGCGCTGGTCATGCAGTCGCTCCAGTCCGGCATGGTGCTTCTCGGCATCGATACACCCTTCCAGCGCATCGTCGTCGGCGTCGTCCTCGTTGTCGCCGTCTGGCTCGACACCGTTTATCGCGCTCGCGCCAAGTAATCAGGAGTTTCCATCATGACGGAGCAACGCACTCCCCTCGTGGAAATGAAGGACATTTCCATTTCCTTCGGCGGCATTCACGCCGTCGACAGGGCATCCGTCGACCTTTACCCCGGCGAAGTCGTGGCCCTTCTCGGCCATAACGGTGCCGGCAAGTCGACGCTGATCAAGATTCTCTCCGGCGCCTACCGGCGCGATAGCGGCGATATCCTGATCAACGGCACGTCGGCCGATATCCGCAATCCGCGCGACGCCAAGGCCTATGGCATCGAGACGATCTACCAGACGCTCGCGGTTGCCGATAACGTCGATGCCGCCGCCAATCTCTATCTTGGCCGCGAACTGAAGACGCCGTGGGGCACGCTCGACGACGTCGCCATGGAGGCGAAGGCTCGCGAGGTGATGGGTCGGCTCAACCCGAACTTCAAGCGTTTCAAGGAACCGGTGAAGGCCCTTTCCGGCGGACAGCGGCAGTCAGTAGCGATTGCCCGGGCGATCCTGTTCGATGCCCGCATCCTGATCATGGACGAACCGACTGCGGCGCTTGGGCCCCAGGAGACGGCGCAGGTCGGCGATCTCATCCGGCAGCTGAAGTCGGAAGGCATCGGCATCTTCCTCATCAGTCACGACATCCACGACGTCTTCGATCTGGCGGACAGGGTGTTCGTGATGAAGAACGGTCAGGTTGTCGGGCATGCCCGTACCCAGGACGTGACCAAGGACGAAGTGCTCGGGATGATCATCATGGGCAAATGCCCGCCCGGCGCGATTGCCGGTCCCGGCGCCATGCGCAGCTGATAAATGGCTTCCGGCGGGCAACTGCCGGAAGCATTTCCTCTTTTACGATACGGACGTTTTATTGCGTCTGCTCGATGCCGGCGAAGAGATCGTCGTCGAGATGCACGAAGCCGTTATCCTTTTGCCGGGATCTCAGGACATTCGGCGTGCAGCCGAAGGTCTGGCGGAAACGTCTGCCGAAATGGCTGGAATTGGCGAAGCCCACTTCGATGGCGATATCGATCAGCGGCTTCGAGGTCTGCAGCACGAGGCTTCGGGCGCGCCGCATCCGCAGCCTCGCATAGACCGCGCCGGGCGACATCTTGAGTCGGCGGTGAAACAGCCGCTCCATCTGCCGGCGCGAAAGGTTCATCGATTTCGCCACATCATCCATCGAAACAGGCTTGTCGAGATTGTTCTCCATGAAGATCAGCGCAAGCCGCATCTTGGAGTCCTTGTGCTCGGTCGAAAGCGGGTTGCGCGGCTGAATTTCGCGGCCTTCGCGCCGACGTTCGATCTGCAGGATCTGAAGGGCGTTCTTTTCCGCCGAGTTCCCGATGTGCCGACGGACCAGACTGGCTGCAAGGTCGGCCACGGCGCTTCCGCCAGCGCAGGTGATGATGTCGCGATCCTCGACGTAAAGCTGATTGCTGACGAGCCGGTGGTCGGGAAACCGGTCGAGATAATCGTGATGATGCAGCCAGCTCACGCATGCCGTGCGGTTCTTCATCAACCCCGCCTGCGCCAGAATGAAGCTGCCGGTGCAGACCCCGATGACCTTCACCTTTTCGCTGATCGCGCGCTTCAGATAGCGCTCCATCTCTCCATCGATCGGGTCTTCGACATTCAACAGGCCGCCGACGACGGCCAGGTAGTCGAATTCCTTCGGGGCCGGCAATCCGGTTCCCGGCGCGATCTGCACGCCGCAGCTCGAGCGGATGAAATGGCCGTGGGCGCTGAGGATCTGCCAGTCGCAATTCTTGCGTGTCGAGCGATCCTCGTCATCGCTGGCCAGCCGCAACGTATCGACGAACAGCGCAAAGGCGCTGAGCGTGAAGCTCTTGCTCAGGATGAAGCCGACCTTGAGGGGCTGGCGCGGCTTGATGGGCTCGGAACTGGTCATGATGCGATCAGCAAGGCTTTCCCGAACGGATGGTTGAGATATCGGCGACCGTCGATTTTACCGCCTTCGATCAAAAGCGCCATCCGTGATTTTTGAAGCATCGGTCTGTGGAATTCCGATGGTGTCAACGGAGGTGCTCCTGATCGCTGCTCAATCGTTTCTTGCCCATTGTCTCGAACCTCGTCCAATCTGGACCAACCGAACCGTTCACGCCGGAAGTTACCTTGTCATACTTCTTCCGGGCGCTATGGTCCGGTCCGTTTACGGCAGGCTTTTGCGGAGACAGATCGGTCACCGCATGTTTGATCCGGTAGTAACCAGACTTCACGCACGACGGACGAGACGCGTTCCATGATATTCGGCATGCCCTATGGCGACCTTCTTCTTCTGATCCTCGCTCTGTTTGCTGCCGGCGCGCTTACCGGGGTGCTTGCCGGCCTGTTCGGCGTCGGCGGCGGCACGGTCATCGTGCCGATCCTTTACGAACTCTTCCGCATTCTGGAAGTGCCGGAGGCAGTGCGCATGCAGCTCTGTATCGGCACCTCGCTTGCGGTGATCATTCCCACTTCTTTCCGTTCCTTCATGACCCACAAGCGAAAGGGAGCGGTCGATCTCTCGGTGCTGCGCATATGGGCGGTGCCGATCGTCGCCGGCGTACTCGGCGGCAGCGTGATTGCCCGCTATGCTTCACCGGAAATCTTCAAGATCGTCTTCGTGGCTGTCGCGGGCTTCTCGGCAGTGCGCCTATTGTTCGGCCGTGACAGCTGGCGTCTCGGCGACGATCTGCCGGGCAGCCTGCCGATGAGGATCTATGGCGTGGTGATCGGCGTGCTGTCGTCCCTGATGGGGATCGGCGGCGGACAGCTTTCCACCATGGTCCTGACCTTTTACCGCCGGCCGATCCATCAGGCCGTCGCCACGTCCGCAGGCGTCGGCATGCTGGTGTCGGTGCCGGGGGCGCTCGGCTACATGTATGCCGGCTGGGGTCGCGCTGCCGATTATCCCGATGTCATGGCGCTGCAGTTTCCACTTTCGATCGGGTTCGTCTCGCTGATCGGTGCCGCGCTCTTCATCCCGACCAGCGTAATGTGTGCTTCATTCGGAGCGACGCTTGCGCACGCGCTTTCCCGCCGCAAGCTGGAGATCGCCTTCGGCCTGTTCCTGCTGGCGGTCAGTCTCCGGTTCCTGCTGACCCTTTGAGGGGTTCGCTGTTCCTCAAGGATGTCCGGTGACCAGCCGGGGCACGGCGGCGATGAGCGCTTTTGCAGCCGTCGATTGCGGACTGCCGATTACAGTGTCGGCCGGTCCCGTTTCGACGATACGGCCCTCATGCATGATCGCGATCCGGTGTGAGACGGCCCGGAGAACGGCGAGGTCGTGGGAAACGAAGAGATAGGCGATCCCGCGTTCCTGCTGCAGTTCGACCAGAAGCTCGAGGATGCGGCGTCTCACCGAGGCATCCAGTGCGGATACCGCTTCATCAAGGACAATGAGGGACGGACGCGTGGCGATGGCGCGGGCGATCGCCACGCGCTGGCGCTGACCGCCTGAAAGCTCGCGGATCGAACGCCCGGCATAGGAGACCGGCAGCCCGACGCGGTCGAGCAGGCCGGCGATCTCGCGTGGCCGTTCGGCCCGGGCGACGATGTCGTGAATGCGTAGCGGATCTTCGAGCACGGAGCCGGCGGTCGCGCGCGGGTTGAAAGCGCCGAGCACATCCTGAAAGACCATCTGCATTCCGCGACGCCGTTGCCTAAGCCGGGAGCCGGAAAGCGCCAGCCAGTCCTCACCGGAGAAATGCACCTGCCCGGCGTCGGCAGTCAGCAGCCGTAGCAGTACGCGGGCGAGCGTCGATTTTCCGCTGCCCGAAGCGCCGGCAAGGCCAAGCGTCTGTCCCTCGGCGAGTGTGAACGACACGCCGTCGAGGGCCGTGACATGGCGGCCATGGCCCACGTAACTCTTGGTCAGGTTATCCACTGTCAGCAGTGTCATAGGGAAGACACCTTCCCTATGAGCGGCGGCGATGACAGATCGAGATGATTGGCGATCAGGTTTCTGGCATAGGTGGTCTGCGGGGCCGCGAGCACGGTGCCGGTTGGCCCTTGCTCGACCATATGACCGCCCTCGAAGATGGCGACGCGATCGGCGAAGCCCGAAGCGAGCGCCAGATCATGGGTGATGAAAAGCAGCGTCATGCCGTTTTCGCGGACGAGCTCATCGAGCAGCGATATGATTTCGGCCTGCACCACCATGTCGAGCGCGCTCGTTGCCTCGTCGGCGATCAGAAAGGAGGGGCGGGCGGAGATAGCCGCGGCAATCGCAATTCGCTGGCGCTGTCCGCCGGAAAATTGATGCGGATAGGCTCTCAGCGCCTTTTCCGGATGGGGAATGCGGACGCGGTGCAGCAGGTCCAGAGCATGCGTGAAGGCTTCCTTCCAGCCGATGCCGAGATGCCGGCAGGCGCCTTCGGCAATCTGCTCGCCGATGGTGACAACAGGATCGAGGCTTGCCGTCGGATCCTGAAAGATAAAGCCGATGTCCCGACCGGCTTTCGGTTGGTCTCCTCGGGAGGGCCAGCCGATACCGCCTTCTATCCTCGATCCTTCCGGCAGCAGTCCGGCAACGGCGCGGGCGAGTGTGCTCTTTCCCGAGCCGCTTTCGCCGATGATGGCGAGCCGTTCGCCTTCGATCACATCGAGGTTTACATCCCGAAGCGCGGCTGGCGGTGTTGCATCTTTCCCGTAGGTCACCGAAAGCTGCCGGATGGCGCAGAGGACGTCGCTCATGGCGTGCCATCCTTCCGGTCCTTCAGGGCCCGGTCGAGGCCTTCGCCGACGAGATAGACCGCGATCACCTTGACGACGAGAGCGAGCCCCGGCATGACCGAAAGCCAGGGCGATGAACGCAGCACGTTGCGTCCCTCGGCAATCATCGATCCCCATGTCACCATGTTCGGATCGCCCAGTCCAAGGAAAGAAAGCGCCGCTTCCGTCAGGATCGCCGCGGCGACGATGACGGCGGAGAGCGCGAGCACCGGCGGCAGGACATTCGGCAGGATTTCCTTGCATGCGATTTCGACCGGGTGCATGCCGATGACGCGGGCGGAGGCGACGTAATCCTGTTCGCGCGCCGACAGAACCTGCGCGCGTGTCAGGCGTGCCGGGTCCGACCATGCCCCGAGTGCGATGGCCAGCACCACCACCGGCATCGATCCCCCCATGACGCTGACGAAGGCGAGCGCCAGCAGGAAGCCGGGAACGATCTGGAAGGCGTCGACAACGCGCATCAGCGCTTCATCGACAAGGCCACCGGCAAAGCCTGCCGTCAGCCCGACGCCCAGTCCGAGCGCGAGGGCTGCGACGGCGGCTGCCAGCCCGACGGAAAGCGAGGTGCGCGCGCCGTGCAGCAGGCCCGCGAGCACGTCGCGGCCCAGCCGGTCGGTGCCGAGGGGAAGGGCGGGATCGGTGAAGGGAGCGACAAGGGCGCGGCCGGCTATGCGCAACGGGTCTCCGGGCGCGAGCACCGGCGCCAGCAGGGCGGTTGCCGCAAGCAGGAGCAGCAGGGCAAGGCCGATTGCGCCTTCGGGCGTGGCCAGCAACTTTTTCGCGAGCCTCAAGATGCGGCCTCCGAAGCGCCCACCCGCGGATCGAGCCAGGAATAGAGCATGTCGATCACGAGGTTGATGAGGATCACGAGAATGGCGGAGGTGAGGATAATGCCCATCAGAAGGGGGGCGTCACGACCGCTGACAGCCTCCTGTGCCAGCCGCCCGAAACCCGGTATGGCGAATATGCTCTCGATCACGACACTGCCGCCGAGCATGGCGGCGGATCGCAGGCCCAGCATGGTGACGAGCGGCAACAGCGCGTTCCTTGCAACATGGCGCAGCACGATCCGCGCACGGGAGAGGCCGCGGGCACGGGCGAAGAGAACGAAATCGAGCGTCCAGACTTCGGCCATACCGGCGCGCATGACGCGAAGGAAGAGAGCGAGGTAGATCAGCGCGAGGGTTGCTACGGGGAGAGCGAGGTGTGCTGCAATGTCTGTCGTGCGTGCAAGGCCGGTACGTCCCGAGGCAATGGTCTCGATGCCCGACACCGGCAGCCAGCGTAGCTGGACGGAAAACAGGATGCTGAGCATCAGGCCGAGCCAGAAGCCCGGTATGGCATAGAGGATCAGCGATATTGTGGAAAGCAGCCTGTCGCGCAGGCTGCCGGGTCGAGCGCCGGCGAGTATGCCGAGCGAGGTGCCAAGGCCGAAGGCAAGTGCGGTGGCGCTGCCCATCAGGAGCAGGGTGTTCGGAAGGCGCTCAAGGAGAAGGCCGAGCACGGGCCGGTCGAAAGCGATCGACCAGCCGAGATCTAGCCGGGCAAGGGACGAAAGGTAGAGCCAGAGCCTTGCCATCATGGACTGGTCGAGGCCGTAGCTCTGCCTCAAGGACTTAACGAGAGAGGGATCGCCGCCACCGATCGAGACGAGATAGGCGTCAACCGCATCGCCGGAGGCGGATTCCAGCAGGAGAAAGGTCAGGAATACGATCATCAGCAGCACCGGAATGCTGCTAATCGCACGTCTTCTGATCAATCGGATTGCGCGCTTCACGCCGAGGCTGGCCTTGGTTGGTTAGTGAGAACGGGCCAAGCTAGAGTATCCGTGTTGGTCAAGGAAGGTCTGCGGCCCAATTTCGGTTGTCTCTGAGGAGTGCGTTTGCGAGGACGACGA
>QFQX01000086.1 GCA_003248775.1 Shinella sp.
GCCGGTTGAATACGTTCGCGTTTGCGACGCTTTCGGCACTGGCTACTTCTACATCCCCGGCACCGAAACCTGCCTCAAGATTGGCGGTTATGTTCGTGCGCAGGTTGATTGGAACTCCGAGCACGACAACGCCCATGGCGGCCCGACCGATTCCGATTGGAACGCCCGTACTCGCGGCTACCTCTCGATCGAAGCTAAGAACGACTCCGAAATCGGCACGATCGGTTCGTACTTCGCATTCAAGTCCTGGGGCAATGGCGACTACTCGAACAGCTCTTTCGAGCTTGACGAAGCCTACATCACTGTTGGCGGCTTCAAGGTCGGCTACATGTACAACTACTGGGATGCTGGTCTGTCTGGCGAAACCGACGACCTCGGTTCGAACCTGATCAACGCCATCGGTTACGAATATGCTGCTGACGCATTCAAGGTCGGCGTATTCGTTGACGAGCTGACCGACACCTACACGGATTGGAATCCGTCGTTCAACAGCTACTACAACGGCACCGACAACGTTGGCGTTGAAGCCATGGTTTCCGCTACCTTCGGTCCGGTCACCGGCACCCTGCTCGGCGGCTACGACTTCGCAGCTGAAAACGGCGCTGTTCGTGGTATCATCGAAGCTGAAATCGGCCCGGGCACCCTCGGCCTCGCAGCGATCTACTCCTCTGGCGTCAACGCTTACTACGACGTTGCTGAGTGGACTGTTGCTGCAGAATACGCTGCAAAGCTCACCGACAAGCTGACCCTGACCCCGGGTGCTCAGTACTGGTGGAACTACGGCCATGCTGACGCCAGCGGCGACTTCACGGGCAGCGTTGATGCCTGGAAGGCTGGCGTAACCCTCGACTACGCTCTCGCAGCAGGCCTCAAGACCAAGGTTTCGGTCCAGTACTTCGACACCGACGAAGCTGGTCAGGAAGGCGCTTGGGAAGGCTTCGTACGCCTGCAGCGTTCGTTCTAATAAGATCTCCAGATCTTATAGGGAGGGCCCGGTCG
This sequence comes from Shinella sp., assembly GCA_003248775.1. Classification (GTDB taxonomy): domain Bacteria; phylum Pseudomonadota; class Alphaproteobacteria; order Rhizobiales; family Rhizobiaceae; genus Allorhizobium. The sequence goes on from QFQX01000086.1 coordinate 1,000, forward strand.
CAAGACCGGGCTTTTCTCGTTTTGGGTATTCGTTGCTGAAGTTTTTCCTTGCTACCCTTGAGCAAGGCTCTCGTGCGGATAAAGCATGCCGCGCAAAAGTGCACAGCAATCTTGCGGTAACGATATGCGAGAAAACAAGGGCGAAAGCGTACGGGGCGAATCTGAGAAATCCCGACGCACTTTAAGCTTCGGATGCTGAGTTTCTTCAATATGTCATCTGGTTGACGACGAGGTCGCGATTTCCCTTTGTTCAGCGAATGCTGGCGAGAAAACTACGAATTTGTTCGGGAATACCACCGAGATGAAGGATAGGGGCGTGGCCTTGACCCGGAGCCGTCAACAGACGCATGTCCGGATGCCGTTCAGCCATGGCTTCCGCGGTTTGCTTCGAAAGCAAGCGCGAGTTTTCCCCTCGTATAGCCATCAGCGGCAAAGAGCGAAACAGGTCGAACTGCGCCCATAGGTCGGGGAGGGGCTGGCTGAAATCCGCGGCACGAAACTGTTCGGCGATTGCCGGATCGAAATCCGCAACAAGGTTTCCGTCTATCCCACGATAGATTGCATCGGCCATGTCGCGCCAGTCCGCCTCGGAGAGGGTGGGGAAGCTTGGGCCGTGCGTTTTCTTGAGGATTGCCGCGGCATCGTCGAAATTTTCGGGGCGGCGCTCCCTGCCGAGATAATCCTGGATCTGCTTCAGCCCCTCGGTCTCTATCACTGGTCCGATGTCGTTGAGAACAACACCGGCCAGCCGCTCAGGGTTGGTGGCCACCAATATATGCAGGATGAGCCCGCCGCGGGAGGTGCCGATGAAGAGCGCGCGTTCCAATCCGAAATGATCGAGGATCGCAATCACGTCCTGGGCTTCCGTCGGGATCGTGTAGCGCTCCTTCTTCTCGTCCCGGTCGGAAAGGCCGCGTCCGCGCGAGTCGATGGTAATCACTCGAAAGGGAGCAGGGGACTGGGACGAGAGCAGAACTGCCAGTTGATGGAAGTCGCGGGAATTGCGCGACAGTCCCGGCAGACAGACGACCGGCAGACCGCCATGTTCCGTGCCATAGACTCGAGAGTAGAGCTTCAGTCCATCCGCAACCGGGATGTAGTGGCTCTCAAAACCGCTGCTATAATCGCTCATTGACAAAACCTCCCGCAAACCGGTGATACGCAGTCTAGAGGAAGTCCAGCGCGAGTGGGAACCGGTTTCGGATCCACAATTGCGTGTTAATGACGATTGCGGGTCTGGTCGAAAAGAAATGTCGAACGACTCTGCCATGGCGACGTGCCATGGGCTGGAGAACAGGAAATCCTGGGCAAACCGCAAGGATCGCGATGCGCTGGCGTTTGTCAGTTACAGCATGTCGCGCAAAAGTGTGCAACGGTTTTGCGGCAACGACATGCGATGAAGCAAGGACCTAAAGTGTAGAGAGCGAATCTGAAAGATCGCGACACGCTTTAGAAGTCAAAAACGCGCGCCTCGCTGATCCGTCAGCGGCCGTAGCGCAGATCGTGAACGATATCGGTCTTCTGACCAAGCCTGCTCTTGTAGATCTGGTAGTTCTCCATCACCCGCTGCACGTAATTGCGTGTCTCGGGAAAGGGGATGCGTTCGATCCAGTCGACCACCTCGTCGATGGGGCGTCCGCGCGGATCGCCGTAGCGATCCAGCCATTCGGGCACACGCTTCGGCCCTGCATTATAGGCGACGAAGGTCAGGATGTAGGAGCCACCGAATGCGTCGATTTGCTCGCCGAGATAGTGCGCGCCGAGCGTGGCGTTGTAGCCGGCGTCACTCGTCAGTTTTTCCTGCGAATAGGCGAGACCATGACGCGTCGCCACGCCCTTTGCTGTCGTCGGCAGAAGTTGAAGCAGGCCGCGCGCATTGGCGGGAGAGACAGCCGTGGGATTGAAGGCGCTTTCCTGCCGGGCAATGGCATAGGCGAGCGCCTTGCCCGACCCTTCTATATTGGCATCGGCCGGAATGACGCCGATCGGGAAGGCGAGCGCCGGCACGTCGATACCCCGCGCATAGGCCGTCTTGCCGATCTGCAGGGATAGCTGGTGGTTGCCGGCCTTTTCCGCCTTTGACGTGAGAAGTGCCAGTTCGCCCGGGCTGTCGAGCTGTTGCGCAAGCGCCCGGTAAAGACTGTCGCCACGCCAGCCATGGCCCGCGGCTTCGAAGCGCGCAATGGCCTGAACCGCCTCGCGATTGGCGAAGCGCTGCCGCTCTTCGGCGCTCGGTTGCGGATAGGGGAATTGCAGGTTGCCGCCCGTCGCGCGGGCGCCGGCCAGTTGCCCGTAGAAGGTGCTCGGGAAACGGGCTGCCTTGGCGAAATATTCCTGCGCCTTGCCGTCACGGCTCACTTCGGAGGCGCGGCCGAGCCAATACCATGCGCGCGATGCCGAGAGCGGCCGCTCGGAAACCTGAAGGATCTTGCGGAAGTGTTTTGCCGCCGTCTGGCCGTCCTGCAGGCCGCGCAGCGCAAAGAAACCCGCATGAAATTCCGCGTCCACCACATCTACCGTTTCGGTGGCGGAGTGACGGGAGACGATCTGGTAGGCGGCCTTGAACTTGCCGAGATCGGCAAGCCCGCGTGCAACGATCCGCTGTTCGTTCCACCATTCCGTGGTGTTGACGAGTTTCGAGGCTTCGCGTGGCGCCTGCGCCAAGAGCTTGGCGGCGTCTTCGTATTTTTCCTGCCGCCTCAGGTTCTCGATGCGGGCAAACAGAAACGCCGGGTCGGAAGCCCACCTGGCATCCACCGCCTTCAGCAGGGCGGGCGCCTGCGCGGAACGGTTCAGCACGGCAGCCCACGCATTATAAAGCGATTGCGCCTGGCCGAGGCTCGAGAAGCGCTTCGCCTGACTGATCCGGCTCCGGTACATCAGATAGTCCATGCGGGCCTTGTGGTCCGCCGGCGTCAGAAGCGCCGGGAACTCGGCGATGACCTTGTCCTCAAGAGACGTGTCCAGCGCCTGTTCCCGCCAAATCTTGCGCAGCACCTTGGCTGCGGCGGCAGCATCGCCGTTCGCCACAAGCGCGCGGGCAAGAATGATGGCGCCTTCCGCGGTTTCAGGCGCGGTGGTGCCGAATGCGGAGAGAACGTCCGAGGCCCGCGGATTCTCGCGATAAAGAGCCCGCTCGGAATTGGCTCGGAATGCGGCAAGACCCGGCCATCCCTTCAACTCGTTCTGCGCGGCTGCGATTTCAGCCGAGGGAATTCCGGGCAGGCCGGATATGGCGATGGACCAGGTGAGCATATGCCGGTCGAGACCCGCCGGCATCCGGTCGCGGATGGCGAGCGCATCGGCGCCCTTCTTGTTGGAGAGCGCGTCGAGACCGCTCTTGAGTAATGGATTTGCCGCGCCGACCCGTGCAGTGCGCGGGATCGCGCCTGTGACTTCCGAGGAGGGCGGGATGATCGCGGCCACATCCTGCTGGGCTGGTTTGGGAGACGGCGTGGGTATGGATTCGGCAAGCACGGAGAAGCCGTTGCTGGCCAGTACGGCAAGCCCAAGTCCGAAGATGGATATCGAAAGTCCGACCCGTCTCATCCCGCTACTCATGGAACACTGTCTATCGCATCCATTAGCCATCCGGCAGATTAACGAAACCTTTCCGAAAAGCCACAAATTCGATGTTCCGCTCCTCTAAATCCGTCACAAAACCGTTAGCGTTCCGCTTGTCGCGCTTCATTCTGCAAAGTAATGTGCCGGCGTCTTAATCGAGGAATACGGCCGAAGCGTGAGCGCTGGCCGTCAGGAGTCTATTGTATGTTCCAGGGATCCATTCCCGCTCTCGTCACGCCGTTCACTGATACGGGCGCCGTCGACGAAGCCGTCTTTGCCGCCCATGTGGAATGGCAGATCGCCGAGGGAAGCACCGGCCTCGTGCCGGTCGGCACCACCGGTGAATCGCCGACCCTTTCCCATGGCGAGCACAAACGGGTCGTGGAACTCTGTGTCGAGGTGGCGTCCAAGCGTGTGCCCGTCATCGCCGGTGCCGGCTCCAACAACACCCGGGAAGCGATCGAACTGGCCCTTCATGCTGAAAGTGTTGGTGCGGACGCCCTGCTGGTCGTCACTCCTTATTATAACAAGCCGACACAGAAGGGCTTGTTCGCCCATTTCTCGGCTATTGCCGAAACGGTGAAGCTGCCGATCTTCATCTACAACATTCCCGGCCGTTCGGTGATCGACATGTCGCCCGAGACGATGGGCGCGCTGGCGAAGGCTCACAAAAACATCGTTGGCGTCAAGGATGCGACGGGCAAGCTCGAACGCGTTTCCGACCAGCGCATCACCTGCGGCCCCGATTTCATCCAGCTTTCCGGTGAAGACGCGACGGCGCTCGGCTTCAATGCTCACGGTGGCGTCGGCTGTATTTCGGTCACGGCCAATGCCGCGCCGAAGCTCTGTGCGGAATTCCAGGCGGCAACGCTCGCCGGCGATTATAAGACCGCATTGGCCTATCAGGATCGCCTGATGCCGCTGCACAAGGCGATCTTCATGGAGCCCGGTCTCTGTGGCGTCAAATATGCGCTGTCCAGGCTGGGCCGCATGAGCCGTAACGTGCGCCTGCCGCTCTTGCCGACGCTGGAGCCGGCGACCGAAGCCGCCATTGATGCTGCGCTGGTACATGCCGGTCTGATCAACTGACCGACGGGCCGGGCGTCCGCCGCCCGGCTTCTTCCCTTCCGGCGGTCGCTATATTACATAGAGACGACAAAAGCCGGACGGGATGCCCGCCGTCCGCAAGATAACAAGCATTCCGGGCGGAACGGACTTTTCATCATGGCACCCCGAGGCAGCCAACGCGTCGTCAACAAGGTCGTTGCGGAAAACCGCAAGGCCCGCTTCAACTACGAGATCCTCGATACCTACGAGGCCGGTCTTGTGCTGACCGGCACCGAGGTCAAATCGTTGCGTGAAGGCAAGGCGAATATCGCGGAATCCTATGCCTCGGATGAAGGGGACGAGATCTGGCTGATCAACTCCTACCTGCCGGAATATCTGCAGGCCAACCGCTTCAATCATGAGACCCGCCGTCGTCGGAAGCTGCTGTTGAACAAGCGCGAGATCAACCGCATGCGCGCAGCCATCAATCGCGAAGGCATGACGCTCGTGCCGTTGAAGATCTACTTCAACGAGAAGGGCCGGGCGAAGCTGGAACTGGCGCTCGCCAAGGGCAAGAAATTGCACGACAAGCGCGAGACGTCGAAGGAGCGGGATTGGAACCGCCAGAAGTCGCGTCTTCTCAAGACGGGTGGCTGATAATTTGCCGCTAATCAGGTCTGAATGGCGATCTTCACCGACGGCCGTGCGATTACGCGGCGCTTACCCCTTCACGAAGCTCAAGGTTTTCAAATTCTGCTGAATTTTGAGGATTTTGTGGGAGTTCCCGCTCGCCAATAATTTTTCCGCTGCCGAGGCCTGTTTGCAACCGATCGAAATCCATCTCGTGTGATCCTCCTTCGAAACTTCCGGCGTCGTTTGCCACGATGACTGGCCGGAACGGATGCCGCGGGCTCCAGATTGCGGGCTGATGCCGGACGACAAACAGCGCTCTAAGCTCTTTTGTTTGAAGCATAAGCTGATCGATCCTCGTTTCACTCCGGTCGGATTATGCTTGTCTTATGACTTTGTCTGCCGAATGGGCGAGAAGGGAACCGCCGGGAGAGGGTGGCAGCCCTCTCGTCGGCGG
>QFQX01000087.1 GCA_003248775.1 Shinella sp.
TGAAGTCGACGTGGCCGGGGGTGTCGATGATGTTGAAGCGGCGCATCTTGCCGTCGCGACCCTTCCAGAAGGTCGTGGTAGCAGCGGACGTGATGGTGATGCCGCGTTCCTGCTCCTGCTCCATCCAGTCCATGGTAGCAGCGCCGTCATGCACTTCGCCGATCTTGTGAGACTTACCGGTGTAGTAGAGGATACGCTCGGTGGTCGTGGTCTTGCCGGCATCGATGTGGGCCATGATGCCGAAATTGCGGTAGTCTTCGATTTTATATTCGCGAGCCATACGGACTGCCTTTCAATATTCGATCGGTTGATTACCAGCGGTAATGCGAGAAGGCGCGGTTCGCGTCTGCCATCTTGTGCGTGTCTTCACGCTTCTTGACAGCGGAGCCACGGTTGTTGGCGGCATCCATGAGTTCGCCGCAGAGGCGATCGATCATGGTGGTCTCGTTGCGCTTGCGGGCAGCAGCGATGAGCCAACGGATGGCAAGAGCCTGACGACGCTCGGGACGAACATCTACCGGAACCTGGTAGGTCGCACCACCGACGCGGCGGGAACGCACTTCAACATGCGGCGCGATGTTATCGAGCGCCTGATGGAAGACGCCGAGCGGCTCCTGCTTCAGCTTGCCCTGAACGGAATCGAACGCACCGTAAACGATGCTTTCAGCGACCGACTTCTTGCCGTGAAGCATGATGGCGTTCATGAACTTGGTGACAACGAGATCGCCGAACTTCGGATCCGGATTGATTTCGCGCTTTTCTGCACTATGGCGACGGGACATACTATTTGTCTCTCAACTTTTGATGACGCTATACCACGCGGAGAACCTCGCGCAGCGCCGTTAAATCTGATTGCCGAATTACTTCGGACGCTTTGCACCGTACTTCGAACGACGCTGCTTACGGTTCTTGACACCCTGGGTATCGAGAACGCCGCGGATGATGTGGTAACGCACACCCGGCAAGTCCTTTACACGACCGCCACGGATCATGACGACGGAGTGTTCCTGCAGGTTGTGACCTTCACCCGGAATGTAGCCGATTACTTCGAAGCCATTGGTCAGACGGATCTTGGCGACCTTACGCAGAGCCGAGTTCGGCTTCTTCGGGGTCGTGGTGTAGACGCGGGTGCAAACGCCACGCTTCTGCGGATTTTCCTGCAGAGCAGGAACCTTGTTGCGCTTTACCTGTGCCTGACGCGGCTTGCGGATAAGCTGGTTTACGGTAGGCATATACCCATCCCTTGCAAAATCTTGTCTCTAAAGCCCTCTCAGGCCCCGTTTAGCCGTTGCCGGCAGCGATCGCACAATTTCCTTCATGCGCAAAATGTGGCCCTATCCGCTATTCACGGATGGACCACAGAAAGCAGAGGACGCACATTCGGCGCGTCTTGCGTGCGGCATTTGTGTTCGTCAACGTGCGAAAAGGACCCTGTTTGAGGCGAACTTCGGAACAAGGCGTTCCGAAAAGCCTAACCTCACATAGGCTCCGATGGCCGGCGTACTACTGTTTTCACCCGGTTCCGTCAAGTCTATATCGCAAATTAAAGCCGGAACGCAGGGCTTTGGGCCACCGGGCGCGCCCGTTCTGCACCCAAAACGGACGGGTTGCAATAAATTGGCTTTGGCATTCGATCAAAACACCCTAGATAATGGCGAAAGCCGAATGGCGCGCCCCTCTCCTTCCCCTCTCGATTCGACCGGGAGGAATCAACCAGGCCGGAAAAGACCAACACGATGATCTCCACGCCAGACAACGACAACAATTTCGACGAGCCGATGGTGTTCATCATCATTGCCAAGGCCTACGAGGTCGAAGGCGACGAAGGCATCGACCTGCATATCATGCTGACCGCAGCGGATGACGATTCTGCCGTGCGCGCAGCCCTCAACGCTCTCGCGGAAGAAGGCTTTCTCGAAGCAGATCTCGACCAGATCGGCATGGTTACCGCTCCGCCGGATGAAGAGCCGCATGCCTCGGCCTATCAGGGCGCCCTTGAAGGCGAAGTTGCGATCATTCGCTTCAACTGAGTTTCATCCCATAATGCAGCAGGGCCGCCGGAAATCCGGCGGCCCTGCTCTTTTTTGCCATTTACCCTGGATCAGTGCTTGACCACCTCGCCATTCGGCTTGGGTGTGGCGTCCGTTTCAGCCGGCAGAACAGGATAGGTGATCTCCGGCATCTTTCCGGTCAGCGAGTCGAGGAATGCGACGATCAGGGTGACCTCTTCGTCATTCAACTCCTCACCCAACTGCGCGGTCCCCATGATGGCAACGGCCTGCTTGAGGTTCCAGACCTTACCGGAATGGAAGTAAGGGGCTGTCAGGGCGACGTTGCGTAGAGGTGCAGCGCGGAAGACGTAGGAATCATCGGCCGTGTTGGTGACGGCAAAGCGGCCCTTGTCGTTTTCGGGTAGAACGTCAGCACCGGGCTTCTCGATCAGGCCGAAGGGATAATACCCCTCGCCGCCAACGTTGATACCCGTGTGGCAGGACGAGCATCCCTTGTCCATGAAGAGCGCCAGACCCTGCTTCTGTTCCGTACTCATGGCAGCATCATCGCCGTTCAGATAAGCGTCAAAGGGAGCGGGCGTGATCAGGGTTGCTTCGAACGCCTCGATCGCCTTGGCGAAGTTGTCGAATGTGACCGGGTCTTCCTCGCCCGGGAAAGCAGCCTTGAACCATTCGACATATTGCGGCATCGACTTCAACGTTGCCACGACCTGGGTGGGTGTGTTCGCCATTTCCACACCGGCCTGCACCGGTCCCTTGGCCTGGGCCTTCAGGTCTTCTGCACGGCCATCCCAGAACTGGGCAATGTTGAAAACCGCGTTGAGTGCGGTCGGCGCATTGCGCGGCCCCTTCTGCCAGCCATGACCGATCGAAGTCTCAAGGTTGTCGTCACCGCCTGTTGCGAGGTTGTGGCAGGAATTGCACGAGAAAACGCCCGATGCCGACATGCGGGGATCGAAGAACAACGCCTTTCCGAGGGCGATCTTGTCGGGCGTGATCGGATTGTTGGCAACCGCCGGAATGGTGGACGGCAAAGGTTTGAAAGTGTTGAGCGCAGTTTCCCTGAGGTCCGCGGGGACGGGATCGGCGGAGAACGCCGAGGTTGCCAGAAGCAATACTGCGACCGATGTCAGTAGTCTTTTCATAATAGCCTCCGTTCGTTGTGAACGGGACTCATATTAGAATAATTCTAAATCGCATCTTTGCGCTCGATCAATGCTTAAAGCGCTGGGTTGTGGGGTGCAACGAAAAAAGGCGCCCGGAAGCCCCGCGCGCCTTTCAATCGTCAAAGGTGCGGTGCGACAAAAGCGCACCGCCCGATTTGCCCTATTCCGCGGCCGGAGCGTTCTCGGCCGAAGCGAGATCCTGCAGCATCGGAGTAGCGAGATCCGCACCCGTACCCTTGCGGCGTTCCTCGAGAATGAGGTCGTCGCGGTTCGTTGCAATGCGGCGGATCTGCGTCATGGTGCCGCCGGTACCAGCCGGGATGAGGCGACCAACGATGACGTTTTCTTTCAGGCCCTGCAGCGTGTCGGTCTTGCCGGCGATCGCAGCTTCCGTGAGAACCTTGGTGGTTTCCTGGAAGGATGCGGCCGAGATGAACGACGGGGTCTGCAGCGATGCCTTGGTGATCCCGAGAAGGACAGGATCGCCGTAAGCCGGCTTCTTGCCTTCCTCGATCAGGCGCTCGTTGGCGTCATCCAGTTCGATACGGTCGACGTTGTCGCCGACGATATACTGGCTATCGCCGGAATCCGTGATCTCGACCTTCTGCAGCATCTGGCGAACGATCACCTCGATGTGCTTGTCGTTGATCACAACGCCCTGCAGTCGGTAGACTTCCTGGATTTCGTTCACGAGGTAGGAAGCGAGTGCTTCCACGCCCTTGATCGCCAGGATGTCGTGCGGAGCCGGGTTACCGTCGAGGATGTAGTCACCCTTTTCGATGTAGTCACCGTCCTGAAGATGGAAGGGCTTGCCCTTCGGGATCAGGTATTCGACCGGCTCGACACCGTCTTCCGCCGGCTCGATGATGACGCGACGCTTGTTCTTGTAGTCGCGGCCGAGGCGGATCGTACCATCGATCTCAGCGATGATGGCGTGGTCCTTCGGACGACGGGCTTCGAACAGTTCGGCAACGCGCGGCAGACCACCGGTGATGTCCTTGGTCTTGGCGCTTTCGAGCGGCGAACGAGCGAGAACGTCACCCTGGGAGACCTTCTGACCCGGTTCGACCGACAGGATCGCATCGACCGAGAGCTGGAAGCGGGCTTCGCCACCGCGGGAAAGCTTCACGACATTGCCGGAAGCATCCTTGATGACGATCGCCGGCTTGAGGTCGGCGCCACGCGGGGTCGAACGCCAGTCGATAACCTGACGCTTGGTGATGCCGGTCGATTCGTCGGTCGCTTCCGAAACGGAGAGACCGTCGACGACGTCCTCGAAGTGCACGATACCTTCCACTTCCGTCATCATCGGACGGGTGTAGGCATCCCACTCGGCGAGACGCTGACCGCGACGTACCTTGTCGGCGTCGTCCACGAAGACCTTAGAACCGTACGCGACACGCTGGGAGGAACGCTCAACGCCGCGTTCGTCCAGAATGGTGATCGCCATGTTGCGGCCCATGGCAATGAGATTGCCTTCGGAGTTCCGCAGCAGGTTGCGGTTCTTGATCGCGATCGTACCTTCGTACGATGCTTCAAGGAACGACTGGTCGACCACGTTGGCGGTGCCGCCAAGGTGGAAGGTACGCATGGTCAGCTGGGTACCCGGCTCACCGATCGACTGAGCGGCGATAACACCGACGGCTTCACCCATGTTGACCGGCGTACCGCGGGCGAGATCTCGACCGTAGCAAACCGAGCAAACGCCCGTCTGCACCGCGCAGGTCAGTGCCGAACGGATACGGATCGACTGGATACCAGCCTTCTCGATTTCGATGACATCGGCTTCGAGGATCATGCGGCCGGCATCGACGATGCGGGCACCCGTGACCGGATGATCGATGTCATCCAGAGCGGTACGACCCAGAACGCGGGCGCCGATGGAGGCAACCACCTGACCGGCATCGACGATTGCCGTCATGGTGAGGCCCTTGTCGGTGCCGCAATCCACGAGGTTGACGATGCAATCCTGCGCGACATCGACGAGACGACGGGTCAGGTAACCCGAGTTCGCGGTCTTCAGAGCGGTGTCTGCAAGGCCCTTACGGGCACCGTGGGTCGAGTTGAAGTACTCGTTAACGGTCAGGCCTTCCTTGAAGTTCGAGATGATCGGGGTCTCGATGATTTCGCCCGACGGCTTGGCCATGAGGCCGCGCATGCCGCCCAGCTGACGCATCTGGTTCGGAGAACCACGAGCACCCGAATGCGACATCATGTAGATGGCGTTCATCGGCTTCTGGCGGTTGGTTTCCGGATCGAACTCGACGGCCTTGATGCGGGCCATCATGTCCTCGGCGACCTTTTCGGTAGCCTTGCCCCATGCGTCAACGACCTTGTTGTACTTCTCGCCCTGAGTGATCAGGCCGTCGTTGTACTGCTGTTCGTATTCCTTCACCAGGGCTTCGGTATCGCCGACGATCTTGGCCTTGCTGTCCGGAATGACCATGTCGTCCTTGCCGAACGAAATGCCGGCGCGGCAGGCATGGGCGAAGCCGAGCTGCATGATGCGGTCGCAGAAAATGACCGTGTCCTTCTGGCCGCAATGGCGATAGACCGTGTCGATCATCTTGGAGATGTTCTTCTTGGTCATTTCCTGGTTGCAGATGTCGAACGGCACGTTGACGTTCTTCGGCAGCAGCTCGCCGATGATCAGGCGACCCGGAGTGGTGTCGAAGATCTTCGAAACCGGGTTGCCATCGGCGTCCACGGTCTTGAAGCGGCCCTTGATCTTGGCATGCAGCGTGACGACCTTGTTTTCCAGAGCGTGCTGCAGCTCGCCCATATCGGAGAAGGCCATGCCTTCGCCCGGCTCGTTCTGATTCAGGATCGACAGGTAGTACAGGCCGAGAACCATGTCCTGCGAAGGAACAATGATCGGGGCGCCGTTTGCCGGATGCAGGATGTTGTTCGTCGACATCATCAGCACGCGGGCTTCAAGCTGGGCTTCGAGCGACAGCGGCACGTGAACGGCCATCTGGTCGCCGTCGAAGTCGGCGTTGAAGGCGGTGCAGACGAGCGGATGCAGCTGGATGGCCTTGCCTTCGACCAAGGTCGGTTCGAAGGCCTGGATGCCCAGGCGGTGAAGCGTCGGTGCACGGTTCAGGAGAACCGGATGTTCGCGGATGACCTCGTCGAGGATATCCCAGACTTCCGGCTTTTCCTTTTCAACCAGCTTCTTGGCCTGCTTGACGGTCGAGGAATAACCCTTCGCGTCGAGGCGGGCGTAGATGAACGGCTTGAACAGTTCGAGCGCCATCTTCTTCGGCAGGCCGCACTGGTGCAGCTTGAGTTCCGGACCGGTCACGATGACCGAACGGCCGGAATAGTCGACGCGCTTGCCGAGAAGGTTCTGGCGGAAGCGGCCCT
>QFQX01000088.1 GCA_003248775.1 Shinella sp.
ATGGTGCTGCTAGAGAGATTTGAACTCTCGGCCTCTCCCTTACCAAGGGAGTGCTCTACCCCTGAGCTATAGCAGCATCTTTGCGCGGCGTGTGTCGCCGTTGCGAGCGAGCCGCCTATTGCCACAGCTTCGCGGGGAGCGCAACAGCAAAACGAACTTGGCGGGAAGAAATCCGTCTGCATTGCTCCAGTCTTTCGCAATGCGTGGTTTTCGTTTATCACGCCGGCATGACAGAAAATCGGCAAAACCCCGGGATTGCAGGGCCGGCGGCGGAAGCGGGCGGCGAAGATAGCATTTCATCTCGCTCACCTGTGGATAAACGCAAGGCGGCAGCGGAATTGGCGGCTGAGCGGCGCAAGGCGCGTGCGGCTGAAAAGCTGCGCGAGAATCTTCTCCGGCGAAAACAACAGTCCCGTGCCCGCCGTGCCGGTCAGGCCGACGAGACGGATGGCCTGCCTGCCGCAAATTCGTCCCAACCCGATGATTAATCACTGCTGAACGGCCGAATTGAATAAGGTCTGTTTTTCGTCTAAACACCCTCGCGTCCGCGGGGGCGGGTTCAGCAGCAATAAATGAAAGGCGGGCGCCAGTCCCGTTCAGAAGGCTTACATGGATCGTATTCGGATTGTCGGCGGCAACGAGCTCAAGGGTATTATCCCGATCTCTGGCGCCAAGAACGCGGCGCTGCCTCTGATGATCGCTTCGCTGCTGACCAGCGACACGCTGACGTTGGAAAACGTTCCGCATCTCGCCGACGTCGAATTGCTGCTGCGCATTCTCGGCAACCACGGTGTCGATGTTTCCGTCAATGGTCGCCGGGAGCATCAGGATGGATCCTACTCTCGTACCATCCATTTCACCTGCCGCACCATTGCCGATACGACCGCTCCCTACGAACTTGTCTCCAAGATGCGTGCGAGCTTCTGGGTCATCGGTCCGCTTTTGGCGCGCGAGGGCAAGGCACGGGTTTCCCTGCCGGGCGGTTGCGCGATTGGTACGCGTCCGGTCGATCTATTCATCGAAGGCCTGCAGGCGCTTGGCGCCGTGATGGAGATCGATGGCGGCTATATCAATGCAACCGCGCCGAAGGGTGGGTTGATCGGCGCGACCTATCAATTCCCAAAGGTGTCCGTCGGCGCGACCCACGTGATGATGATGGCGGCTTCGCTTGCCCGTGGAACGACGGTGATCGGCAATGCGGCCCGGGAGCCCGAGGTCGTGGATCTCGCCAACTGCCTGAATGCCATGGGCGCGAAAATTTCTGGCGCAGGTACCTCGACGATCACCATCGAAGGTGTGTCGAGCCTTTCCGGCGCGCGCCACCGGGTTCTGCCTGACCGTATCGAAACCGGCACCTATGCGATGGCCGTCGCCATGACCGGTGGCGACGTCGTTCTGCAGGGAACGGATGCTTCGCTGCTCGATACCGCGCTCGAAGCGATCCGTCGCGCAGGCGCGGAAGTCACCGAGACCGATGGTGGCATTCGCGTCGTCGGCTATGGTTCCAAAATTCGTCCGGTGGATATCGTTACCGAGCCTTTCCCCGGTTTCCCGACCGACCTGCAGGCGCAGTTCATGGGCCTGATGACCCGCGCCAACGGCGTTTCCCACGTCACCGAGACGATTTTCGAAAACCGCTTCATGCATGTGCAGGAGCTTGCCCGCCTCGGCGCCAAGATCACGCTTGCCGGCCAGACTGCCCGCATCGAGGGAACCAGCCGCCTGCGCGGTGCGCCGGTCATGGCAACCGACCTGCGTGCTTCGGTTTCGCTGGTGATCGCCGGTCTCGCGGCAGAGGGCGAAACCATGGTGTCGCGTGTGTACCATCTCGACCGTGGTTTCGAGCGCCTTGAAGAGAAGCTTACCCGTTGCGGAGCCATCGTCGAGCGTATCAGCGACTGACAGACTATCAATCTCCGTTCCTCGATGCCGTTGCGTCTTGCATTGCGGCAACCTATGTCGAAAGGATGTACGACGCTTCGCCTTCGGGCGGCCATTCGGGTAACGGTGAAATGACAAGTCTGAAGCTGCTCGCTCTTGATAACGAAGACCTCTCGGTCATCTCCGCTCACATGCAGGATGCGGTCTTCCGTATTTCCGACATGTCCTTCCAGCCGCGTGGTGGCCTTTTCTCGCTGGCGGCCAACCGTTTCGTCTGGGAAGATTCCGCCAGTCGCCGCAAGGCTTATGAGCGCCGTAGGGCTCTTTTGAGCTTCAAGCGCGTCTCTGCCGTGCGCTCGATCGGCTTTGACCGTGCCAATGGCGACAATGTGCTTTCGCTGCTGGCGGTGCGTTTCAGGGCGGAGGGCGAGGGGCCGGAAGGCGTATTGGAACTGGTGCTTTCCGGTGGCGGCATGATCGCCCTCGATGTGGAATGTATCGAAGCACAGCTTGCGGATACCGGCGGGGCATGGGAAACCAGCCTGAAGCCCGATCATCCGGGTGAATGAACGGCAGGCGACGAAAAAGCGCTGGCCGAGAAGAGGGACTGAAGAAAAGTGGCGATCTGGCTGGATCAGGCATCCGAGGGATTCGAGGAGAGGTTTTCCGCCTTTCTGACGACGAAGCGCGAAGTATCGGACGATGTCAACGACGTCGTGCGCGCGATCATCGATGATGTAAGGGCGCGCGGCGATGCGGCGCTTGCAGATTATTCGAAGCGGTTCGACGGTATCGATTTCGCCGAAGTGCCTATGCGGGTGAGCGAGGAGGAAATCGACGCGGCAATGGCCGAAGTCGATGAGGAAGTCATGGCGGCGCTGGAACTGGCCGCCGCCCGCATCGAAAAGCATCACGCCCGCCAGATGCCGAAAGACGATATCTACGAGGATGCGATCGGCGTTGGTCTCGGTTCGCGCTGGACTGCGATCGATGCGGTCGGTCTTTATGTTCCCGGCGGGACGGCAAGCTATCCCAGTTCCGTATTGATGAATGCCGTTCCGGCAAGGGTCGCCGGAGTTCCGCGCATCGTCATGGTGGTTCCGGCTTCGGGCGGCGCGATCAATCCCACGGTTCTGGCCGCTGCGCGCATTGCGGGCGTCCGCGAAATCTACCGTATCGGCGGTGCCCAGGCTGTTGCCGCGCTCGCCTATGGAACCCAGTCCATCGCGCCGGTCGCAAAGATCGTCGGCCCGGGCAATGCCTATGTCGCCGCCGCCAAGCGGCAGGTCTTCGGCACTGTTGGCATCGACATGATCGCGGGACCGTCGGAAGTGCTGGTCATCGCAGACGCCAACAACGATCCGGACTGGCTGGCTGCCGACCTTCTCGCCCAGGCCGAGCACGATCCGGGTGCCCAGTCGATCCTCATCACCGATGATGCAGCGCTCGGTAAAGCCGTCGAGGCTGCCGTCGAGCGCCAGCTCAAGTCGCTCAGCCGCTCGGAAACGGCCGCAGCAAGCTGGCGTGATTTCGGCGCGGTCATTCTCGTGCCGTCGCTCGAAGCCGCGATCCCGCTCGCAAACCGCATCGCTGCGGAACATCTCGAGCTTGCGGTCGACGATCCGGATGCGCTGATGGCGGACGTGCGCAATGCCGGCGCCATCTTTGTCGGCCGGCACACACCCGAGGTCATCGGCGATTATGTCGGCGGCTCGAATCACGTGTTGCCGACGGCCCGGTCCGCGCGATTCTCCTCCGGGCTAGGCGTGCTCGATTTCGTCAAGCGCACCTCGGTTCTACGGCTCGGCTCGGATCAACTGCGCCTGCTGGCGCCGGCGGCAATCGCTCTTGCCAGGAGCGAAGGCCTCGATGCCCATGCCCGATCGGTGGCCATCCGGCTCAATCTCGAAGGTTGAGTGATGGCCAAGGGCGACTTCCGGCTTTGCGATGTTGTGCTGGACGAGACCATCGGCCGCTCGACGCCGGATGTCGAACATGAGCGTGCTGTCGCCATTTTCGACCTGATCGAGGAGAACTCTTTCGAACCGGTTGGTCACACCGGTGGCCCCTACAAGCTCTATCTCTCGCTGGTCGACAGCAAGCTGGTCTTCTCGATCAGGACCGAGGCAGGCGAGGATGTCGCCACCCATATCCTGTCGCTGACGCCCTTCCGGCGGATCATCAAGGACTACTTCATGATCTGCGAAAGCTATTATGAAGCGATCCGGTCCTCGACGCCGAGCCAGATCGAGGCGATCGACATGGGGCGTCGGGGCATTCACAACGAGGGATCGCAGACGCTGCTGGATCGCCTGTCCGGCAAGATCAAGCTGGATTTCGATACGGCGCGGCGGCTTTTCACCCTCGTCTGCGTTCTCTATTGGCGCGGGTAGGGCCGATGACCGGCGAGGAGGCTCCCGATCAGAAGGTCAGGATGCCGGGAGCCATTCTGTTCATCTGCGGCATGAATGCCATCCGCTCGCCCATGGCTGAGGCGATTGCCCGCCAGATGCTGCCGCGCGGCACCTATGTGGCATCTGCCGGAGTTCGCGCTGGCGAACGTGATCCGTTCGTCGATGTCGTTCTTGAGGAGATCGGTCTTTCGCTCGGCCGGCGTCGGCCGCAGACTCTGGAAGAGCTGGCAGACGATTTCTTCGATCTGGTGGTGACGCTTGCCCCGGAAGCGCATCATGCGGCACTGGAGCTGACCCGCTCATCGGCCGTCGAGGTGGTCTACTGGCCGATGCCGGATCCGACCGTTGCCTCCGGCACCCGCGAGCAGATTCTCGGCGCCTATCGCGAGGTGCGCGACCGTCTGAGCCGGCTGATTGCCGAGCGCCTTTTGCCCTCCGTCGGAGGTCAGACGGGGCCTGCCTGAAACAAATTGGAAAAGCGCACGCTACAAGGTTCACAAAACCTTGGTGATTGTGTAGTTTCCGCCCACATTTTCGGAGGCCCGCCGTGGCCCCGGCCAACATCCAAGAAAGATAACCGCTCTATGGCAAAAGAAGAAGTCCTCGAATTTCCCGGCGTCGTCACCGAATTGCTGCCCAACGCGACGTTCCGGGTGAAGCTGGAAAACGAGCACGAGATCATCGCCCATACGGCCGGCCGCATGCGCAAGAACCGTATCCGTGTTCTCGCCGGCGACAAGGTCCTGGTGGAGATGACGCCCTACGACCTGACCAAGGGTCGTATCACCTACCGCTTCAAGTAAAGCGCTCTCCCGACGAACGAATGCCGCGAGAGGTCGCATGGAGCTGAGACAGAAGCTGATACTGGCCTCCGGGTCGCCGCGCCGCCTCGACCTGCTCAAGCAGGCCGGGATCGAACCCGCGCGGCTGATGCCCATGGATCTGGACGAGACGCCGAAGAAGTCCGAGCACCCGCGTTCGCTGGCGCGCCGGCTTTCGGCGGAAAAGGCGCGCGCCTGCTACGATCAGATCCGCTCGGATCTCCAGTGGAACGACAGCTACATCATCGCCGCCGACACCGTCGTTGCGGTCGGGCGTCGCATTCTGCCCAAGGCGGAATATCTCGAGGAAGCGTCGTCGGCGCTCCATCTCCTGTCCGGCCGCAGCCACTGGGTGTTCACCGGTGTCTGCCTGATCACGCCGGAAGGCATTACGCGCCAGAAGGTTGCCGAGACCAAGGTTCGTTTCAAGCGCCTGTCGAGCCACGAGATCGAGAGCTATCTCGCCTCCGGTCAGTGGCGCGGCAAGGCGGGCGCCTATGCGATCCAGGGGATCGCCGGCTGCTTCCCGCAGAAACTCGTCGGTTCCTACACCAATGTCGTCGGCCTGCCGCTGTTCGAGACCATGCAGATGCTCTCGGGCGAGGGCTTCGACGTACAGACCGGCTGGACGGAGGGCTGAACGATGAGCAACGATCCGTCCTCCCATTCGGCAAAGGTCGAGCCCCTGCGCAAGGCGCTGCCTTGCCCGGAATGCCGCAAGCCTTCGCAGCGGGAGCACTACCCCTTCTGCTCCGACCGCTGCCGCACTCTCGATCTGTCACGCTGGCTGAAAGGTTCCTACGCGATCCCGGTCGTCGAGGACGAATCCAGCGCCGAAGACGACGGCCGCAACTGAAACTTCATTCCGCCACGCATTTAAGTGCCTCGCGATCTTTCAGATCCCCCATAGCGCTTATACTCCTTGTTTCGCCGCGTGTGGTCATCGCAAGGCCAGCGGTTTTTTTGTGCGACATGCTTTAATGCGTGGCGGAAGTCATTCATTTGGCTTGGTTTTTCGGTATTTTTGCAAAGCTGTCAAAAAAGTGCCTTTTGGCGCTGGACATGTCCGAACAAGCTGCTATAAACCGCCTCGCTTCCGGGGGAAACTTATCCCCCGCCGGTCGGAAACCCCGCCGGATGGCTTCGCAAGAGCCTGATGCCCGGATAGCTCAGTTGGTAGAGCAGCGGATTGAAAATCCGCGTGTCGGTGGTTCAAATCCGCCTCCGGGCACCATATTTTTCAAGCACTTAGCCGA
>QFQX01000089.1 GCA_003248775.1 Shinella sp.
TCGTTGTCCTTGCAAACGCACTCCTGCGTAAACAGCAAAAGTGGACGCCAAAACCCGCTTGATCAAAACGGATACTTTAGGAGTGGGATGCGAACGGGTTTCTGTTCCCGCAACGCGGATGCGTTTGCCTGCATGTGAAGAGTTTCGATTTCCTTTGCGCAAAAACAACCTGAAGGTGTCAGATGGGCACTTGGCGGGTTTTTTCAATTCAATGTAAGTTGGCAAGTCTTTAACATGATATTAACAGTCATGTTAAAGGGCGTCGGGGCAGCTATATTTCTTGAAATGCTAATATTTTTTCATTCATCACACTGGCCACACGTCGTGGAACAGCCGTTTCATGCTTGGGAAGCTGGACAACTAGACTGTCCAATCTCCCAAGGAATATGTGGAAATGCTTTATAAGTTCAGAGGACCGCACCGGGCGTTGGTGCTGGTTCTGCTTGTCTCGGCAAGTTATGCCCAGCTGCCGTTGTACGCGGCCTCGGCCCAGGATAACTCCAAGGAAGGCGATACTGCCTCCAGCAACTCGTCGACCGTTCTCGCGCCGATCACGGTGACGGGCAAGAAGACGGGACGTCCGAGCGCGACGGAACCCATGGGCGCTACGTTTGCCGAGCCGGAATCGGCTCATCAGGCCTCGCAGACCGTGTCGGTTGTCGAAAGGTCGTGGATCGATACTACCACCCCGAAAAGCACGGTCGATATCCTCGCGGACGTGCCGGGTGTCACCATCTCGCGCAATGGCGGTCTCGGTGGCCAGATCTATCTGCGCGGGTTCAACTCGAATGACTGGCGGTCGAGCTTCTATATCGATGGCAATCGTTTCCGCGGCCGCAATACGCTGCAATACATGCTGATCGCCCCGGAAGAGATCGAGCGGGTCGAAGTCATTCGCGGTCCGGCATCGCTTCTCTATGGCAGCGACGCATTGACCGGCGTGGTGAACGTCATTACGCGCCAGCCGGACTACGATACCTCAGGCGATTGGCGCATTGCCGGTGGTGGCAGTTCCGTTTCCTATAACAGCAACGGTAACGGGCTTGTCGGTACCCAGGACCTGACCATCGTCGGTCATGACTTCGACATCACCGGCACGCTGACCGGCCGCCGTTCCAGCGACTACGAATCGCCCGCCGGGACTGTGGAAAACAGCGACTACAAGGCGCTCGGCGGCAGCGTGGTCGTCGGCTATACGCCCGTCGAAGGGCAGCGGCTGGAATTCGTCTATCGCGACCAGTATGTTGAAAGCGGTCGTGCCGGCGGCGTCGGCGGTGTGCCGGGCGCGCCTTATCGTGCGGTTCGCGAAGATCCTCTCCAGGTCCATATGGGCCGCGTGAACTATTCCGGCGACTTTACCGATGGCCTGTTCGATCACATCGAGGCCAGCGCTTATGTCGACAAGTTCTACACGGAACTGGAAGTTCAGGCGAACACGTTCAACAGCGCCGGGCAACTGACACGCAACACCACGACACGCAATTATGTCACGGATCCCACCGTGATTGGCGGAAACGTCAAGGGTTCCATTCCGTGGGAGCAGGGCGAATGGGGAACTGGCAAGACCACGGTCGGGCTGGACTGGATGCATGAATCCCGTTCCGGCGGCGAAAGTTCTTCCGTCGTGACCAACTACAATCCGTCAACGGGTGCCGTTACCGGCACGACCTCTACTGCGCGCACGAAATCCAGCCCGGACACGACCCAGGCGAATATCGGCGCCTTCATGCTGAACGAATGGACACCGCTCGATCCACTGACCATATCGCTGGGCGGTCGTTTCGATTGGTACCGGACCACAAGCGATCTTTCGCCGTTGCCGACAGCGTTACGGCCCTATTTCGAAGACAATAACAATAGCACGAATTCCGCCCTGACCGGCGGTGCTGGCTTTGTCTATCGATTGACGCCCGAGTTCGACCTTATTGGCAATATCGGTACATCCTACCGTGAGCCGCAAAACTCGGAAATGTTTGCTTTCACCAACGGAGCGACGCTGACAATCCCCAATCCGGAACTCAAGCCGGAAGAGGGCGTTTCCTACGAACTCGGTGCTGCCTGGCGCAGCGGCGATGTCGGCATTCAGGTCACCGGGTTCTATAACCGCTACCGGAACCTGATCGTCACGGCGCAAAACGTGCTTTACGAGGGAGCGCGGGTAAACCAGCGCAGGAACGTGGGTAGCGCCGAAATCACCGGTGTCGAGGCGGAAATGCGCTGGCAGGCGACGGATAGTATCAACATCTTCGGCAAGATCAGCACGCTGCATGCCACGGATGTCGATACCAATGAGACGCTGCCTTACATCGCTCCGGTGACCGGCAGCATCGGCGTACAGTATTCGCCGCCGGATGCAGGCTACTCGCTGATCGCCAATGCCGAGTGGGCGGGCGACAAGCGCCACATCACTTCGAGCGAATACCCGACGGACGGCTATATCGTCGCCAACCTCTATGGGCGGTTCGATCTCGAGAAAATGATCTCGGAAAATTACAAGGGAACGACGCTCACCTTCGGCATCGAGAACATCTTTGACACCGAATATGTCAGCCCGTCGACGACGGTTAGCGTGGCCTCGGCGCGGAGCATGTATAACCCGTTGGTCGAACCCGGCCGCAGCTTCTCGCTGAAGCTGGAACATCGGTTCTGATCTGACAAACGGACCCCGGCCGTCGTTTTCGGCCGGGGTCCGGATTTCTACAAATGATGTCGAGCAGAATCGCCGTGAGTTATCGGCAAAAGGTTCGATCCGATTGTCGCGCTCTATTAGCGGTTTCCTTTCCGGGTCCTTGCATGCAAGTTGGCGACCCATGAGAGACGATTCGCCCGGACTGTTCGGTTCGCCGCCGCGCCCTCGCGTCGTGCCCGTTCTGGTGCCGATGCCGGCGCCGACGGCCTACAGCTATGCCGTGCCGGAAGGCATGGCGGCCGAACCGGGCTCGATCGTGCAGGTACCGCTTGGGCCGCGTCAGGTCATCGGCGTCGTATGGGACGGGCCGGATGCTGGTTCTGTCGATCCGAAGAAGCTGCGCGCCATCACCAAGGTGTTCGATTGTCCGCCGCTTGATCTGAACATGCGCACCTTTCTCGACTGGGTAGCGTCCTATACTTTGTCGCCTCCGGGTTATGTAGCGCGCATGGCGCTTCGGGCGCCGGCCGCGTTCGATCCGGAGCCGATGGTGGAAGGTTTTCGCTTTTCCGGTATCGAGCCGGAGAAACTGACGCCCGCGCGGCGCAAGGTTCTCGATCTCGCGGCGGACGGTCTTTCCTGGACGAAGAGCGGGCTCGCCCACGCATCGGGGGTTTCCTCGAGCGTGATCGACGGGCTGGTGAAGCAGGGTGTGTTCGAGACCGTCTTCCTGCCGCCGCCACCGCTGGTGGCCAGACCCGATCCCGAATTTGCCGAATCCCGGCTTGCCGGTCCGCAGAAGGAAGCGGCCGATGAAATCCTTGAGGGTGTTCGCGCCGGAGGTTTTTCCGTTGCCCTGATCGACGGCGTGACTGGATCCGGCAAGACCGAAGTGTATTTCGAGGCGATCGCCGAGACGTTGCGGCAGGGAAAGCAGGTTCTGATCCTCCTGCCGGAAATTGCGCTGACGGCCAACTTCCTCGAACGCTTTCAGGACCGCTTCGGAGCGAAACCGGGGGAATGGCATTCGGATCTGGCGACGAAGACCCGCGAAAAGGTCTGGCGGCAATGCGCGACCGGCGATATCCGCGTGGTGGCCGGCGCGCGCTCCGCTCTCTTCCTCCCCTTCGAGGATCTCGGCCTCATCATCGTCGACGAAGAGCACGATCCCGCCTTCAAACAGGAGGATCGGGTCTTCTATAACGCCCGTGACATGGCCGTGGTGCGCGCCCGGATATCGGGCTTCCCCGTTGTTCTTGTCTCGGCGACGCCTTCGGTCGAGAGCCAGGTCAACAGCCAGAACGGGCGCTACCGGCGCATTCATCTGCCGACGCGTTTCGCCGGCGCAGCATTACCGGATCTGCATCTCATCGACATGCGGCGTCATCCACCGGAACGCGGCGGCTTTATCTCGCCGCTTTTGCTCAAGGCCGTCGGCAAGACGGTTGAACGCAAGGAGCAGGCGCTGCTCTTCCTCAACCGGCGTGGTTATGCGCCGCTGACACTTTGCCGGGTCTGCGGTCATCGCTTCCAGTGCCCGCAATGTTCGAGCTGGCTGGTGGAGCACCGTTTTCGCGGCCAGATCCAGTGCCATCAATGCGGTTATGCCGAGCCGACGCCTCAGTCCTGCCCGGAATGCGGAACGCTCGATCATCTCGTCGCCTGCGGGCCCGGCGTCGAACGCATCGCAGAAGAAGTCGAGAAGCACTTCCCCGATGCCCGGACGCTGGTGCTTTCGTCCGATCTTGGCGGCGTGAAGCGCTTGCGTCTCGAACTGGAGGCCATTGCCAATGGCGAAGCGGATATTGTTATTGGCACGCAGCTTGTCGCGAAGGGGCATAACTTCCCGCTAATGACGCTTGTGGGTATCGTGGACGCCGATATCGGGCTTGCCAATGGCGATCCGCGGGCGGCCGAGCGCACCTTTCAGCTCCTGTCGCAGGTTACGGGTCGTGCCGGTCGAACCGGGCGCAAGAGCCACGGCCTGCTGCAGACTTTCCAGCCGATGCATCCGGTGATGCAGGCGATCGTCTCGGGTGATGCCGAAGCCTTCTATGATCGCGAGATCCTGGAGCGCGAGCGCGCCGGCCTGCCACCGTTCGGCCGGCTGGTGTCGGTCATCGTTTCCGCCGACAACCGTATCGACGCCGAAACCCATGCGCGGCAGCTCAGGCAGGCCGCACCTTCGGAGTCCGGCGTCGCCGTTCTCGGACCGGCTGAAGCGCCGCTGGCGCTGATCCGGGGGCGCCACCGCTTCCGGCTGCTCGTCCATGGTCGCCGTAACAGCGACATGCAGGGTTTCGTGCGGACCATGCTCGCCAACGGGCCGAAGGAGCGTCGCTCGATCCAGGTTCAGGTCGATGTCGACCCGCAAAGCTTCCTTTAATCCACCGAAATCCATCGTATCTGGCATTTTCGGGAGATACCGCGATCCCGGCGTTTGTGCGATAAGCCTCGCCTGACTGATTTCACAAGACGGGGATGAAAGATGGAGTTCTACCTTCCGACAGAGTTCGGCGAGCAGCTGGCCTTTGGAGCAGCTGCCGCCATGGTCCTGATCGGTGTGTTCGTGATGTTCGCACCGGGCATCGCCATGAAGTTTTTCGGCGTCCAGCCGCGAGAGGGCAGACCGGAAGGCTATGGTGCGGTACGTTCGGCCGGGGGGCTTATTGCCGGTTTCGCGGGAACTGCTCTTCTCGTTGCCCAGCCCATGGTCTATCTCGCTCTCGGCTTTGCGGTCGTTCTTGCGGCATTCGGGCGTATCCTTTCGATCATGTCGGACAGAGGCGCGACCTTCCTGAATTTTCTACTCTTGATTGCAGAGGTTGTTCTGGCGGCTTTGCCGATCATTTTCGTCTTTGGTCTTGTGTGAGCGCGCGGGGCGTTCCGGCGAAGCTGCCTTTTGGCAATTTGACGCAGATTCCCGGAAAATTGCTCCCAAGGTCTTGTCCTAAAGACTCATTCCGTTAATACGCGTGTTGCGAGTCCAGAGTTCCTATGCTAGACGGACCGCGAAATTCGGAAAACGCAAGCGGACTATCCTTGTGTTTTCGGGGGAAAACGTAACGATTTCAGGGTTATGCGTATCGCCTTCAAAGGGCGTGCGGATTCTGGATGAAAATCAGGGAATATTTTGCCCGTGGCAGACACATCCCAAGTCATTTCAGGCGTGGCGGAGCGCTATGCATCCTCGCTTTTTGAGCTTGCTCTCGAGGCCGGTTCCGTTGAGGCGGTTGCCGCAGATCTCAACCGTTTCCAGGCGATGATCGATGAGAGCGACGACCTGAAGCGGCTGGTGCTTTCTCCGGTGTTTTCCGCCGAGGACCAGTCCAAGGCCGTTAAAGCACTCTGCGAAAAGGCCGGTATCGGCGGTCTCGTCGCAAACTTCCTCAAGGTGGTCGCCGGCAACCGGCGTCTTTTTGCCGTTTCGGGCATGATTGCCGCTTTCCGGCAGATCGCAGCTCGTCACCGCGGTGAAGTCACCGCCGAGGTGACGTCTGCTCACGCACTTACTTCCGAACAGGAAAACGAATTGAAGGCGGCGCTGAAGGGCGTCACCGGCAAGGATGTCTCGGTCAACGTCTCGATCGATCCGTCCATTCTCGGTGGTCTGATCGTCAAGGTCGGCTCGCGCCAGATCGACACGTCCCTTCGCACCAAACTTTCCACCCTTAAGCTTGCACTGAAAGAGGTTGGCTGATGGATATCCGCGCCGCGGAAATTTCCGC
>QFQX01000090.1 GCA_003248775.1 Shinella sp.
CTTCCGTGGGGCTTTTTCGTCGTTTCGGATAGGCGTTTTTGAGGGAAGGATGTGTCTTGCCGGGCGTTGTTATCGGCTTCGCACTGGTCGGGGGCAGGTGGTGTTTTTCGCGGTATGAATTTTTGACTATTCGATTCGCTGCAATCGTCGCTTATCGAAGCGGCTGAAAATTTACGACCAGGGCGGGACCCGCAAGTTTAAGGGGTAGGGGGACTGCGGGTCCCTGACCACCATCATGGTGGCTGGCACTCTGATAGCAGTTCATTTCGCATGTGCATCATCGAATTGTTCTGCTTTCACAACCGCTTGATGTGGTCCCTAAACCCGAGTGAACGGCTGTTGTCCAGTTGTGCCGAAATGAACCGGAATGGGCGGATTCATAGTCCCCCCCCCGTTGAAATGCTGCCTGAGTGGGTTCTCAACAACCGAATGCGGAAATAACAGCCGCAATGCGCTGGATTTTCCCGCTGTTTCCCTCGATTAATCTAGGCCGATGCAGGTGATTACGATTGCCGGCGATGTAGTGTCATGCCGTCAGTTTTTTTTGTTCAGGGATTTTTTGTGAAGAGCGCATTGATTTTCGGCTGGATGACGGCTGCGGCGGCGTTTGCCGCGATGCCCGCCGTCGCGCAAAGCTCGTGGCAGGCAATTGAGAAAATCGAGACATATTCGGTCCGCGGACAGTCCGGTCCCGAGCTTTACGCTTCCATAGGTGAGCGAGGCCCTGTGATCGGCGGCGACGTGCGGGCGATCGCTCACACGGGATTCAAGCTCACATGGAGGCGGGATTACCAGCAGCGCGGCGCATCCTGCGTCCTTGCGAGCGCCGTACCGAAACTCATCATCACCTACACCCTGCCCAAGCCGGCCAGTTCCCTGCCGCCGGCTGTAAAACAGAAATGGGACCGATTCTATGCGGGCATTCAGGCGCATGAGCGCGTGCACGGCGATTTCATCAAGGACCTCGTCCACAAGATCGAGGCCGTCTCGGTCGGCCTGACCGTTGCCGACGATCCGGGCTGCAAGAAGATCCGGACAGAGCTGACGGGCAAGCTGGGTGAACTGTCCCGCGCCGAACGGCAGCAGAGCCGCGATTTCGACCGCGCCGAAATGAGCAACGGCGGCAATGTCCACCAGCTCATTCTTGCGCTGATCAACGGCTGATGAGCGAAAAACCCGGCCGGATGCTGACCGACTTTTCCGAGGTCACCATTTAGGGCTAGTCTTCTATTCCGGGAGGGCTGGAGAACCATAGGGCATGGATCGACTCGATTGCATTCGCATGTTCGTCGCCGTCATGGATACCGGCAGTTTTGCCGCCGGTGCCGCGCGCCTTGGCACCAGCAGCAGTCAGGCGTCCAAGTTGGTTTCGCGCCTTGAAGGCGATCTCGGCGTACAGCTCATCAAGCGCACCACGCGGGTGTTGTCCCCCACCGAGGCGGGCACTTCCTATTGCGAGAGGGCGAGGGCGCTGCTTGAGGAATTCGACCAGCTCGATGCGTCCGTCCGCAATGTCTCTGCCGCACCCTCGGGCCTGTTGAGGATTGCTGCGCCCATCACCTTCGGCACCCGGCAGCTTGCCCCGTTGCTCAATATGTTTGCGGAGCAATATCCGGATATCAAGATCGATGTGAGTTTCTCCGACCGTCCCGTCAATCTGGTGGAAGAAGGTTTCGATGTCGCCGTGCGCATCGGTCGCCCCGCAGACAGCACGCTGATCGCCCGCAGGCTCTGCCCCATCCGCATCGTGGTTATCGCGTCGCCGACCTATCTCGCCGGCCATGGGACACCGACGACGCCGGCGGAGCTGATCGACCACGCCTGCATTGTCGATACCAATTTCCGCGATCCCCTTCTGTGGCGGTTCGGGCCAAGGGACGGGGATGATGTCGTGTCTGTTTCCGTGCAAGGCAGAATGCGGTTTTCCAATGCGGAGGCCTGCCTTTCGGCGGCGGAGGCTGGGTTGGGCATCGCGCGGGTGCCGACCTTCGTTGCAGGGGCCGCTCTTGTCGCCGGCAATGTTCGTCCGCTCTTTCCCGGCATGGAGGACGAGCCCCATGGTCTCTATGCTCTCTATCCGCCCGGCCGTTATCTGGCGGCCAAGGTGCGCGTGCTCGTCGATTTCCTCGTGGACCGTTTCCGGGGGGAGCCCCCATGGGATCTTGGCTGGCGCAATGATTAATTCCATTTAGGACGCAATTTTCGTCCATCAAATGGGATAATCTTTTTTATGGAAATGATGCATATCGGTCCCAGACGAATTTCCGTTCGATCTGTCTGGGAGATGTCTCATGGTCGATACCGCTATCAAATCCACCGTCCAGCAGGACCAATCCGGCAAGGCCGGTGCTGTGAACACAGTCACTGACGACCGCTTTGCGATCGGCAAGGTCGTGCTGACCGTCAATGACCTCGATGCCGTCAGCAGCTTCTATCAGCAGTCCGTCGGTCTTCATCTGTTGAAGGGCGATGCCGCTTCGGTCGAGCTCGGTGCCGGCGGCAGGACGCTGCTTGAATTGCGTCGCGATGCATCCGCCCGCCGTCGTTCGCCGCGCGAGGCGGGGCTTTTCCACACGGCTTTCCTTCTGCCGGCGCGTTCCGATCTCGGACGCTGGATCCGCCATGCGATCGAAACGCAGGCAAGGGTTGTCGGCGCTTCCGACCACGCGGTCAGTGAGGCGCTTTATCTCTCCGATCCTGAGGGCAACGGTGTCGAAATCTACACCGACCGCCCTATCCTCGAATGGCGCTGGCGCGACGGGCATGTCCACATGCCCTCCGATCAGCTCGACATCGAGAGCATTCTCGCGACCGCCGGCAATGATCGCTGGAAGGGATTTCCCGATGGTTCGGTCGTCGGTCACGTTCATCTGCAGGTGGGGGCGATAGATGCCGCCGAGGCCTTTTACAACGGCGTTCTGGGTCTCGACATCACCAGCCGTTATCCGGGTGGCACCTTTTATGCCGTCAACGGTTACCACCACCATGTGGCGACCAATATCTGGAACAGCCGTGGAGCGGGTCCACGCAGCTATCCGAGCACCGGGCTGGAAAGCGTGGAGTTTCTGGCCGGCGCGCGTTTCGCCGATCCCGTAAGGGCGCATCTCGGCGCGGATACCGGTGCCGCGGATTTCACGATCGCCGATCCCTGGGGCACCAAGATCACCTTCGAGACCCGCGAACCCGGCAGCAAGTAAGGAGACAGAATCATGCTGGTAGATGGAAAGTGGACCGCCGAGTGGCACCCCGTTCAAGCGACAGACGCGAAGGGTGGCTTCGTGCGGCAGATCTCGGGTTTTCGCAACTGGGTCACGCCGGATGGCAGCGCCGGCCAGACGGGCGAGGGCGGCTTCAAGGCTGAGGCTGGCCGCTATCACCTCTACGTCGCGCTGATTTGTCCCTGGGCCTCGCGCACGCTGATCGGCCGCAAGCTCAAGAAGCTCGAGGATGTGATTTCCGTGTCTGTCGTGGAGCCGGCGCTGGCCGCCGAAGGTTGGAAGTTCGGAACCTATCCCGGATCGAACCTCGATACGCTGAATGGCGCCACCTACATGCACCAGATCTACACCAGCGCCGACCCGCATTATACCGGCCGCGCGACGGTGCCGGTGCTTTGGGACAAGGAGCGCAAGACGATCGTCAATAACGAGTCGGCCGATATCCTGCGTATGCTGAATACGGGCTTCGGCGACCTCGCGGACGATACCTTCGATTTCTATCCGGAACCGCTGCGGGATCAGATCGACGCCCTGAACGACCGCATCTACCCGCGCCTCAACAACGGGGTCTACCGGGCCGGCTTTGCCACGACCCAGCTTGCCTATGAGGAAGCGTTCGTGGACGTCTTTTCCATGCTCGATGAGTTGGAAGACCGGCTTTCTGCCGGCGGACCGTATCTTTTCGGTTCCGCCCTGACCGAAGCCGATATTCGCCTATTCGTCACGCTGGTGCGTTTCGATGCCGCTTATTTCGGCCTCTTCAAATGCAACCTGAGGCGTATCGCTGATTATCCTGCGCTGAACGCCTATCTGCACCGCATGCTGGCCATTCCGGGCGTATCTGACACGGTCAACATCGACCACATCAAGCAGGGTTACTATTCGATCAAGGCGCTCAACCCGAATGGCATCGTGCCCGTCGGACCGGATCTGCCCGGCCTCTATCCGGTTGAACTCGCCACCACCCGTCCCTCCGCCTAACTCTACTGGAAAAGACAATGACGAATTCTGAGGCAAAAGCCCTTGTGATCTTCCTGCATGGCGTCGGCTCCAACGGCGCGGACCTTGCCGCACTTGCGCCGGCCATGGCGCCGGCATTGCCCGGTGTGGCGTTCGAATCGCCCGATGGCTCGCAGCCCTGCGATTTCAACTCCGGCTACCAGTGGTTTAGTGTCGCCGGCGTAACGCCCGAGAATCGTGCCGAGAGGATCCGCGCAGCGCGCGGCGCCTTCGATGCGGTTGTGAGCGAATCTATCAAAAAGCACGGGTTTTCCGATCGTCTGGATCGGGTGGCTTTCGTCGGCTTCTCGCAGGGCACCATCATGGCGCTCGATGCCCTCGTGTCCGGCAGGTGGTCGGTCGGCGCGATCGTCGGCTTCTCCGGCCGTCTCGCCATTGATGATATCGCGGAAACTGTTCCTTCCGTTCCGGTATTGCTGCAACATGGCACCATGGATAGCGTCATTCCCGTCGGGGAGACACAGGACGCCGAAAAACGCCTCAAGGCACTCGGCGTTCCGGTCGAAACGCTTATCGTGCCGGGCCTCGGGCATTCGATCTCTGCTCCCGGTCTCGACAGGGCCAGTGCCTTCCTTGCGGAGCATCTTGCCTGAATGTGACCGACGCAGAGGAGGGGTGTTGAACCCCCTCCTTGAAAGCGCTGACCTTTTTGGGTGCACTACGGCATTTAACGTAATCCCCCCAAGTCTTGGGGAGGATATTTGCCCGGTTTTCCACAATGGGTCGGATTGCGGGTGATCTCGAACTCCGATATCCTGCACAATTAATGGTTGCCGATTGGGGAGACGCATGCGCCTGCATGGTGCGGTGTCCGGCGACCGACAGGCGGCGATATTCCGGCGGGTGGACATTGGGCACGAGGCGGCGACGTCAACGGCAGGAACGGGTAACGCTTCTCGATGTGGCAACCGCAGCGGGGGTGAGTTCGATTACGGTTTCGAGGGCGCTGCGCAATCCTGAAAAGGTGTCGCCGGCGCTTCGTGAGACCATCATGAAATTCGTCGAGAGCATGGGCTATGTTCCCGATTTCGCGGCGAGGGCGCTGGCCAGTCAGAACAGCGGAATCATCGGCGTGTTGTCGCCGGCACTGACCAATTATTCCTTCATCGGCATCATGCGCGGCATCGAGGATCGTGTGCGCTCGACCGATATGCGCATCCAGTACGCCAACACACACTTCGAACCTGCCGACGAGATCAAGCAGTTGCGGCTGTTCTTTGCACAGAACCCGTCGGGGATCATCATTGCGGGCGTGGAAGAACACCCGGATGTCCTGGACCTGCTACGCAAGGCGCCTTGCCCTGTGGTGCAGGTTATGGACGTGAATGGCGATCCCGTGGACATGTCGATCGGCATCAGTCACCGCCTCGCGGCGGAAATGGCGACCAATCACCTGATCGAGCGAGGCTTCCGACGCATCGCATTGTTGGGCGGTCGATGGGATATCCGCAGCCGGCGTCGTTTCGACGGCTACCGCACCGTCATGGAGAAGGCGGGATTATACGACCCGGAACTGGTGTTCTCGCTCGATGCGCATACCAGTGTCGGCCTGGGAGGCCATCTGCTCGAACGCCTGCTGCGGCGGGTGCCGGATGCGGATGCCGCATTCTGTCACAACGACGATATCGCTCTTGGCGTGCTGTTCGAATGCCAGCGGCGCGGCATTCGCTTGCCCGAGGATTTCGGCATCTGCGGGTTCAACGACCTTGAATATGCGAACGTGTCGACGCCGAGCCTGACGACGGTGCGCGTGCCCCGTTACGAGATCGGCTACAGGGCCGTAGACATGATCGTGCGCGCCTCCGGCAGCGGCAACCAGCCCGAAACCCAGATCGATCTGGGTTTCCATCTGGTCGAGCGTGAGACGACGGCCCGTTATGGAAGCCAGCCTTAACGTTTGGCTCTAGGTCGGATCGACATTCAGGATTCCCGAATCATTTAATCGCTGATTCATAGGCTTCCGTGTTGGACGGGAGAGCCTGGATGGCGGTTAAGCGTTATGAATTGAACGACGAGC
>QFQX01000005.1 GCA_003248775.1 Shinella sp.
TCGGGAAGTTCCACGGGATGATCTGGCCGACGACGCCGAGCGGCTCATGGAAGTGATAGGCGACGGTGTCGTGGTCGATTTCACCGATCGAGCCTTCCTGAGAGCGAACGCATGCGGCGAAATAGCGGAAATGGTCGATGGCGAGCGGAATGTCGGCCGCCATGGTTTCGCGAAGCGGCTTGCCGTTGTCCCAGGTCTCGGCGCGCGCCAGAAGCTCGAGATTGGCTTCCATGCGGTCGGCGATCCGGTTGAGAATGTTGGACCGTTCGGCAACCGAAGTGCGGCCCCACTTGTCCTTGGCGGCATGCGCAGCGTCAAGCGCGAGGTTGATATCATGCTCGTCGGAGCGGGCAACTTCGCAGAGCTTGCCGCCGGTCACCGGCGTCGTGTTGTCGAAGTAGCGGCCGTTTACCGGCTCGCGCCATTCACCACCGATGAAATTGCCGTATTTCAGCTTGAACGGCGTTTCGGCAATGGTCTGAACCTGAATGTTCATCTGTAGTCTCCTCCCTGGTCAAAGGTCCCTCCTGGACCCGATGGGAGGATGATCGCGATGAAAGCGGACTTGCGAAAGTAGCGTCACCCCATACCGCAGCGCACAGTGTTTCACTTATGATACAGCGCTCGCTAACATGCGTACCGCCGTATCCGCTGCCTCACTGCAGCGAGAAGCGCTTCATCTTCCGGTGAAGCGTCGCACGACTGATGCCCAGTACCTGCGCTGCCTGCGAAACATTGCCGTTGGTGCGCGAAAGCGCGCGTCTCAACGCCGCCCGCTCGGCATCATCGAGGTCGGAGCTCGCCTCGCCCCTGTCCTCGCTTAGCGCATCCGCCGCCGGAATACCCTGGGCAATCATCTGGTCGTCGATTCTCAGGGCGACACGCGCAGCCTTGGTCGCTCCCAGAATCAGATCGTCGTGATCGACGGCCAAAAGAGCCGAAGTGGCAGCACCTACGGTTGGCACCATGACGATGCGCGCAGACGGAAATGCCATGCGAAAAAGGCTCATCTCCACGCGCGCGGCAACGTCACGAACGGCCTGCGAAAGAATCGCCAGCGTCATGTCCGTCACATCATGACGGCAAGTTGAGATATCGAGAGCCGCCGTCACCCGGCCGAGATGATCGCGGATCGGCGCCGTAGCGCAGCTCAATGTGGTATTCGAACTCAGGAAATGCTGGTCACCTTGAATGACAACCGCCCGTTCGTCAGCAAGGGCCGTGCCGATACCGTTGGTACCGACGCTCGCCTCACTCCAGACATTCTGTTGCCAGAGACCGAGGCCGTGAAAATCGGCGTCGTCGCCGGCTGCACCGCGCCGGTCGAGCACGATACCGTTCCTGTCAGACAGCACCAGGCAGCACCCGGAGCGGCCGACGGTCTGGTAAAGACGGTCGAACTCGTCGGCGCACACATGGATGAGATGCTCCATCTTTTCGCGAGCCTCGCGAAAGACGATATCATCGACCTGCACCGGCTTGCGTCCCTCTTCGGGTTGCAACTGATGAAGATTAAGGCAGCGTCGCCATGACGCTGCGATCGGCGAACTGGCAGCCGCTGAATTCTTTGAGGCGGTCGCATAGACCAAGTCCGAATGACTCGTTTCCCGGCGCATGTGCTCCTCCCAAAGCGATAGTTTATTGTGCCAGCGCCAGAAGAATCTTTCAATCAGCCGGTCATCAAACAAGGCATGGCAAGATTTCGCACCCTTGGCTGTCGCAATAATGCGTCACAACAAAGATGAATTGTGCAAAAGCGTCCTTAAGCGGCAAGATTGACTAGCGCCGCAATTGCAGCCTTGGGCTCGGGCTTCCCGTAATAATATCCCTGAACCTGATTGCAGCCTTCCGCCTTCAGGAAGCTGAGGTGCTCTTCGCTTTCCACGCCTTCGGCAAGGACCGGTATATCGAGACTTTCCGCAAGAATAAGGGTCGAGCGAACGATTGCCGCTGACTGGCGGCTGGTGGCCACCCGATCGATAAACGCCTTGTCGATCTTGATCTTGTCGAAGGGGAAGAGCTGCAGGGTTGAGAGCGACGAATATCCCGTGCCGTAATCGTCCATGGCGATCTTCACGCCGAGCAACTTGAGCTGGCGGATGATGTTCAGCGCGTGCTTCTGGTCGGCAATGATGCCGGACTCGGTGATTTCGAGCTCGAGCCGGTCAGGCGACAAGCCGGTCTCGTCCAGCACCTTGAGAACCCGTGCCGGCAGGTTGCTGCTGGCAAGCTGCTGCGGTGCCACGTTGACGGCAATGGAAAACGGCTTGCGCCAACGCACGGCCTCACGGCATGCCTCACGCATCGCCCATTCGCCAAGCTCCACGATGAAGCCGGTCTTCTCCGCGATAGGAATGAACTCGATCGGAGAAACCCGGCCTCGGATAGGGTGGTTCCAGCGCATGAGCGCCTCGAAGCCGATGATATCGCCTGTGCGGGTGTCGTTCTGCTGCTGATAGAACAGTTCGAATTCGCCCCGCTGCAGACCGACGCGCATGTCCATGGCCAGCGCATTCCGCTCCCGAGCGGCCTGGTCCATCGAAGTATCGTAGAAACAGACATTGTTGGATCCGGCCGCTTTGGCGCGGTACATGGCGACATCGGCCTGCGCCATCACGTCATCCACCGTTTCCCCGTTGTCTGGGAAGATCGAGATACCGATGCTGGTTCCGATTCCGAACACCTGTTCCTTCCACTCGATCGGCAGGTTGATCTCCCGAATGATCCGCTGCGCGAGCTGGGAGGCATCGTTGCGATTGAAATGGCGGGCGGAAACCACGACAAATTCGTCGCCGCCCATACGGGCCAGAAATTCCTGATCCTTCAGCATGGACGACATCCGCGCGGAAATAACCCGCAGCACATGGTCGCCAGCCGCATGCCCGTGCACGTCGTTGATCTCCTTGAACCGATCGAGATCGAACGACAGGACTGCGATGCGGGACGAACGTTCATCGGGGCGCTCGATCAGCCGGCTGATGTGTTCCATGAAGGCAGCGCGATTGGGCAGGCCGGTCAGTGCATCATGCAGGGAAAGGTGCCGGTAACGCTCTACGGTCGCAAGCGTTGCCTGCTGGTCGATGGCGTAGGTAGCGGCTCCCAGCGACAGGATAACCAGGGCAATCGCAACCACGACGACCGAAAGCATGCCTTCGTGGAGCACACCCGTCGGCACGCTCGCATCTGCATTGGGAACCACGGTCAGGCCGGTCATGCCGGTAAAATGCGTGGCAAGGATCGTCAGGATCAGAAAGACGCCGCCGCCATATACGCAGAAGCGGCTGAAGGGTCTTGCCACGCGATTGGTGGTCATTGCGCCCAAAACGGCGGCAAGCACGAGAGACGCATAGACATAGCGCGAATCCCAGATCATGTCCGCCTGCAGCTGATAGGCCGACATGCCGAGATAATGCATCAGCGCAATACCAAGTCCGACGACCGCACCGCCCGCCTCAACCAGCAGGCTGCGCTGTGAAAAGGAGGCAATGGCAAGGCCTGCGCCCGTAGTGACTATGGCGCTCGCCAGAGAAAGAAGCGTGATGACTGGTTCATATCCGCTGACAACGCCTGCCTGATATCCCATCATCGCGACGAAATGGGTCGTCCAGATCGATGAACCGCCAATGATCGCGCTCAGCGCTAGCCAACTCAGCCGTGCGACGCCGCGATTGTTGCGCGCCCTGGCGAATAGCCTTACCGTCAGAAACGAGCCGAGTATGCAGACGAACAGGGCCGCCACGAGCGACAGGAAGTCGTGCCCGACGGCGATGCAGGTGATGACATTGAGCATGAATTTCGGTCCGGGAGATCCGTTATTAAGATCAGCCTCAAATAGCAATCATCAATTTCCAAATGCTTTCCGGAAATGGTTAGCGAGCTGCTGCTTGCCCGAATAGAAGCTTCATCGGCCCCGAAATGTCGCAGAAATGATGCAAAAAGCCCGGAAAGTCTTGCCTTGTCTGACCGTTTGTATTATAGCGCCCCCGTCCGCGTAGACACCCTTGGAGGCAACGCGGATGAGGCGTTTTTAACACCTCGGGTTCCCGGCAGGCAATTTTACAAGCAAAGCGCCAGCGCGAACCTCTCCAAATAACCTCGAAAGGAATAGCCATGAGCCACGCAACTTACGAGCTCAAGGCCGAGGCGCGCGAACGGGTTGGTAAGGGGTCCTCCCGTGAACTTCGCCGCAACGGTTTGATTCCTGCTGTCATCTATGGTGACAAGCAGGCCCCCATCTCCATCGCGATCAACACCAACGAGGTGACGAAGCGCATCCACGCCGGCGGTTTCATGACCACCGTTGCCGTGATCGAGGTCAACGGCGAGAAGATCAAGGTCCTCCCGAAGGACTATCAGCTCGACCCCGTTCGTGACTTCACGATGCACATCGACTTCCTGCGCGTCTCGGCAAACAGCCGCGTTACCGTAGAAGTTCCGGTTCACTTCATCAACGAAGAACAGTCTGCCATCAAGATCGGCGGCGTTCTGAACATCGTTCGTCACGAAGTCGAGCTGCTCTGCCCGGCCGACAACATCCCGGAATTCATCACGGTCGACCTCGCTGGTCACAAGATCGGCGACAGCCTTCACATCTCGCATGTGAAGCTTCCGGCTGGCGTTACCCCGGTCATCACCGACCGCGACTTCACCATCGCAACGATCGTTGCTCCGGCTGGTGGCGTCGACGAATCGGCAGCTGCAGAAGCCTGATATCTTCAGGCAGATCACCAATACGATCCCGCCTCATCGAGGCGGGATTTTTTTTGCCCGCTCAATTACAACTTCACGGATACAAATATTTGGGTGCGACGCTTTAGTGCAATTTAACAGATTCGTGAAAGCGTCATGACTGAAGGGGAAACAGGGGACACAAAACCGTGACGATCAAACCGTGCGGTTCGGCAACGGACTGGAATTGCGCGCGATGAACCGCTCGGTCGAAAGCCGCTTCCTCGCGATTGTCGCAATCACCGTTTTTGTTCTGATCGTTCCTCTCTTTGCTCTATTCCTGACCCTCTCGTCAGAACAGGCCGGCAAGGAGTTGAAGGACCACGTTGACGTCCTCCTCGCCGCCAATGCGCAGGCGCTCGCCAAGCCCATGTGGGATTTCGACCGCGAAAGCGTTTCGCAGATCACCGCAACCATCGTCTCCGCCAATTCCGTCAGCAAGGTGCAGGTCCGCGATCTCTCCGGCAGCATCAGCGTCTCCATGCCCCCCTTCCCCGTCTGGCCGAAGAATGGAATTCGCTCGATGTCGCGGGATATCTTCTACCAGACACCGGACGGCTCCAAACAGGTCGGCACGATCACGATATACTTTGACAAGCTTGATGCCCTCTCCTCCCTTAGAAGGGCAGAGGGCCTGCTGATCGGTATATTCGTGATCGCGGTTGTCGGCATCATCGGCGCGGCCATCCTCGGCAACCGGGTGATGATCATCCAGCCTTTGCTGAAACTCACGGCGGCAATAGAGGCAACCCGTCAGCTTGGCTCTCGCCATCACGTCGATTGGCAGTCGAACGACGAGATCGGTCGGCTGGCGAAGAGCTTCAATGTGATGCAGAGCCAGCTCGAACAGGAGGAGCGCGAGCTGAAGCTTGCGCATCACCGCATCACCGACATCTACAACCTGACGCCCGCCATGCTTCTCTCGCTCGATGAGGACGATCGGATCACCGGCGTCAGCGACTACTGGCTGCTCGCGACAGGGTACCAGCGCGCCGGCGTCATCGGTCGTCGCTTCGCCGATTTCGTGCCGGAAGACGTTCGCGACCTGTATCTTGAGAGAAAGAGCAGCAGGGGCAAGGGTAACTACGTCGTCGAGATCACCACGAGGTTCATTCGTGCCGACGGGAATGTCATGGACGTCCTGATCGCCGAGGCAAACAAGCAAGGCCATGCCGGCGAACTGGCCCTGTCGCTGAGTGTCATGACGGACGTCACCGCCCTCAAGCAATCGGAGGCGCGCAACCTCCGACAGGCCATCACCGACCACCTGACCGGGCTAATGAACCGCCAGGGCTTCGAAAGCGCGCTCGACATGGAGATCATGAAGACCGACGAACGCGGCGGCGAACTCGCCTGCATCTTCGTCGATCTCGACCGCTTCAAGTGGATCAACGACAATCTCGGCCATCATGCCGGCGATACGGTCCTGCGTCTTCTTGTCGAACTGATGCGACCGCTACTGCCGGCCGGCGCCATCGCCGCGCGTCTGGGCGGCGACGAATTCGCCATTCTGATCCGCTCCGCTTCCGCGGAACAGGAAGCGTTGGATCTCAGCCGTCAGCTCTGTTCCATCTTTGACGTACCGCTTCCGGTGCACGGCGCGACGGTCAGGCTCAGCGCCAGTGTCGGTATTGCACTTTATCCCCGCCATGCCCACAACGCTGCCGAACTGCTGCAGAAATCCGACATGGCGATGTACAGCAAGAAACGCGACGGCAAGAACGGCGCCCTGCTCTACGATCCCCTCCTCCAGGACAACACCCGCCAGCGGGCGGAGATCGAGCGCGACATCGAGGCAGGCCTCGAAAACGACTGGTTCGATGCATTCTTTCAGCCGATCGTCGATCTCTCGACGGGCACGGTGAAAGGCTATGAGGCGCTTCTGCGGCTTGACCATCCCGAAAAGGGCATCATGGCGCCGGCGGAGATCATCCGGGTTGCGGAGGAGACCGGCGCGATCATCCGCGTCGGCAATCGCATGCTGGAAAAGGCGCTCTCCAATCTCGTTCGACTGTCGAATGCAACGGGCAACGACAAGACCTATCTCGCCATTAACTTCTCGCCATTGCAGTTCGAACAGACCCTGCCCATCCGGCTGGCGGCGCTGACGATGCGCCACGGCATAGCTGCAAATCGTATCGTCATCGAAATCACCGAAGCGACACTTTTGCACGACAACCCGCAGATCCGCACCATACTCGACGAATTCGCCCGCAACGGCTGCCGTATCGCGCTCGACGATTTCGGCA
Organism: Shinella sp.; assembly: GCA_003248775.1. Classification (GTDB taxonomy): domain Bacteria; phylum Pseudomonadota; class Alphaproteobacteria; order Rhizobiales; family Rhizobiaceae; genus Allorhizobium. Next base: position 6,978 of record QFQX01000005.1, read on the forward strand.
CGGGCTATTCCTCGCTGAGCTACCTCAACAGCTTCCCGGTCGATATCGTAAAGATCGACCAATCCTTCATCCGCTCGCTCGTCGCCGACACGCCGGAATTGCGCCACAAGAGCAGAATGCTTGTCGAAGGCATCACCGCGATCTCCCACAAGATGGAATGCATCGTCATCGCCGAGGGCATCGAGACGGAAGCCCAGCGCGATGTCCTGAAACAGTTCGGTGTCGATTCCGGTCAGGGCTATCTCTTCGCCCGGCCGCAACCGGTCCAGCATCTGATCGATCTCGAAAACAATCTCGAAACGGCACGGAGTTCCGTCGCCTGAACCACGACCGTCAAGCAAGGGAATGCGCATATGAAAGCAATGGCATTTTTCCTGTCGATGGGCCTCGCAACGTCAGTCAGCGCCGAAACGATTCGCTTCACCACGGAGGATTATCCACCGTACAACTACCGGCAGGGCAACGGATACACCGGCGCGGGCTACAAGCAAGTCATCGAACTGATGAAATATGTCGAGGCCGATTACACGGTGGAATTGATGCCCTGGGCGCGAGCTTTCGCGCTCGCAGAAGCAGAGGCCAATACCTGCGTCTTCACGACTGCCCATATTCCGGAGCGCAACGACCGCTTCAAATGGGTGGAACCGCTCGCGATCGATCGAAATTTCATGATTGCGCGGAAGGAATCAGGCGTAGAAGTGGCGAACGACGAGCAGGCCAAACGCTATGTCGTAGGCACCCAACGAGACGACTACACCCAGGATCTTCTGGAACGGAACGGCTTTCCGAAAATCGATCTTGCGACCGATCTTGACCTTACCCTGAAAAAGCTCGTCGCAGGCCGCATCGATCTCATGCCGATCTCCGAAAAATTCTATATGAAGCTCAAAAAGGAAGGGAAGCCGGTCGAAGCCCAGTACGTCTTTTCCAGACAGACGTTCTCAATCGCCTGCAATATCAACTTCCCTGAACAACTTCACCGGACCATGCAGGAAGCGTTGAACCGAATCATGGCGGATGGGACACAGGCTCGGCTTCTTCAGGAAGAAGGCTTGGGCCCGCTGGGAGCGACAAGCAACGAGCTTTCAAAACAGTAAATCCGGGTTGACAAGCTTCGCGTTTGGCGGTGGTGAAAGCGCCTGAGACAGAAGAGGAAGCGCTGCCTATGATCATCATCGCGGGACTCGGCAATCCCGGGTCCAAATATCAGGACAACCGCCACAACATCGGCTTCATGGCCGTCGATGCGCTTTATCGCCGCTACAGCTTCTCGCCGTGGTCGAAGAAGTTCAAGGCGGAGATCTCCGAAGGCGAGATCGCCGGCGAGAAGGTCCTGCTGATGAAGCCGCAGACCTTCATGAACCTCTCGGGCGAAGCGGTCGGCGAAGCCATGCGTTTCTACAAGCTATCCCCCGCCAACATCGTCGCCATCCATGACGAACTCGATCTGCCACCCGGCAAGGTGCGGCTGAAGGCGGGCGGCGGCCATGGCGGTCACAACGGCCTCAAGTCGCTCGATGCCCATTGCGGCAAGGAATACCGCCGCCTTCGCCTCGGCATCGGCCATCCCGGCGACAAGGACCGCGTGCATGGCCATGTGCTCGGCGATTTCGCCAAGGTCGATCAGGCATGGCTCGATCCCCTGCTCGACGCCATTGCCGATAACGCCGATCTGCTGGTCAAGGGTGAGGACGGCAAGTTGCTCAACAAGATCGCGCTTGCGACCGGCGGCAAGCCCGAGGAGGAAAAGCCCAAGGCCGCTCAGAAGCCAGCCACGAAGCCGGCCGGCAAGTCGCATATCCATCAGGCCCGCAACACCGCCCAGCCGAAGCTGCCGGAAACGGGTCCTATGGCGGAAATGCTGAAGCGAATGTTCGCCAAGAAGGGCGACTGAAGCACGTCGCGCAGGAGCGACCAAATTCGATATCGACGACGATCACTGACACAAACGGTGCTTCGCGATCATCGGGATTGTCCCGGCGGGTCAGTGACCCGCCGGAAGCATGGTCTCACGTCTCCTCGCCGAGCGCCCGCCACAACAAGGCTCCAGCCACGGCACCGACAATCGGCGCCAGCCAGAACAGCCAAAGCTGCTGCAATGCCCAGCCGCCAGCAAACAGCGCCTGCCCCGTCGAACGGGCCGGATTGACCGAGGTGTTAGTCACCGGGATGGAAATCAGGTGGATGAGCGTCAAAGCGAGACCGATCGCGATCGGCGCAAAACCTGCCGGCGCTTTGCCATGCGTGGAACCAAGGATGATGATAAGGAAGAAAGCCGTAAGCACGATCTCGATCAGCAGGGCTGATACGAGAGAATAGCCGCCCGGCGAATGCTCTCCATATCCATTGGAAGCAAAACCGCCGAGATCGACACCGGCCTTACCCGTTGCAATGACGTAAAGAACAGCCGCCGCCACGATAGCTCCAAGAACCTGGGACACGATGTAGTGAGGCAGCTTGCCGGCTTCGAAACGACCGGCGACGGCAAGTCCGACCGATACCGCCGGATTGAAATGTCCGCCGGAAATGCCACCCACGGCATATGCCATCGTCAATACGGTCAGGCCAAAGGCCAACGCCACCCCGAGAAAGCCGATACCGAGCTCCGGAAAGGCCGCAGCCAGTATGGCACTGCCGCACCCGCCGAACACCAGCCAGAATGTTCCAAGAAATTCCGCTAAGAGTCTTGCTTTCATATTTATCCCCCTCGTTGTGGCGTTCCTGTGGATCAGGGAAATACTGCCCCTCGACCCGAGGGTTGCAGCCCCTAGATAAACCTTAGATTATGAAAACAAGAAAATACAAGGTTAAGCTGCTGGCAATCACGGAGGGACAACGCCCGGACGGCGAGTGCGCTCAAACGAAGCTCACTCCTCCGGCTCGGTCGTAAACATCAGCGGAAACCCCGCTTCCTTGGCGAGGTCGGTTGCCTCCTTCGCCTTCGTCTCGGCGATATCGCGGGTGCAGACGACCACCACTGCCGTCCCCAACTTGTGCGCCGTCAGCATCACCCGGTAGCCGGTCTCCTCGCTCATCCGGAAGACGGCCTTCAGCACCATGGTCACGAATTCCCGCGGCGTGTAGTCATCATTGACGAGAATGACCTTGTAGAGCCGTGGGCGCTCCACCTTCGGCTTCGTCACGGTCTTCGGCTTCAGGCCGGCATCATTCTGCGGCATAGGAGTTTCTCCTGTCGCGGACTGTCATCTGGCGCCCATGATCCTGCCACCATAGCATGGATCGGCGGCAATGCTCAGCGTTCCGCACGTCGGAAGGGCATACGGGCAGCTCAAGACCTTGACCGCATCCCTCCTTTATCCCATAGGCGTGGGCAACGAAATTTCCAAGCGAAACAGGTATCCGGCCATGGGCTTCAAATGCGGTATCGTCGGCCTGCCGAATGTCGGCAAGTCCACCCTCTTCAACGCGCTGACCAAGACGGCTGCTGCTCAGGCTGCCAACTATCCCTTCTGCACCATCGAACCGAACACCGGTGAAGTCGCCGTTCCGGATCCGCGCATGCAGCAGCTCGCAGCCGTTGCCGGCTCGAAGGAAATCATTCCGACGCGCATCTCCTTCGTCGATATCGCCGGCCTCGTGCGCGGCGCATCCAAGGGCGAAGGCCTCGGCAACAAGTTCCTCGCCAACATTCGCGAAGTCGATGCCGTGGTTCACGTGCTGCGCTGCTTCGAGGATGACGACATCACCCACGTCGAAGGCAAGATCAATCCGGTCGGCGACGCCGACACCATCGAAACCGAACTGATGCTCGCCGACCTCGAAAGCCTTGAGCGCCGCGTCGAGCAGACCCGCAAGCGGGCGGCTTCCAAGGACAAGGATTCCCTGGCGCAACTTCCCGTCATGGAAGCCGTCATCAAGCTCCTGAACGAAGGCAAGCCGGCGCGCCTGCTGCTGAAGACCCTTGCTGCCGACGAGATCGAAGTCCTGAAGGGCCTGAACCTCCTGACCTCGCACCCGGTTCTCTATGTCTGCAATGTCGCCGAAGGCGATGCCGTTGACGGCAATGCCCATACGAAGGCAGTCGCCGAGATGGCCAAGGCGCAGGGCGCGGAATGCGTCATCATCTCGGCTGCCATCGAGGCGGAAGTAGCCCAGTTGCCGGAAGAGGAAGCCAGGGAATTTCTGTCAGCCCTCGGCCTTGAGGAAGCAGGTCTCGACCGCCTGATCCGCGCCGGCTACCACCTGCTGGACCTCATCACCTATTTCACCGTCGGCCCCAAGGAATGCCGCGCCTGGACCATCGTCCGCGGCACCAAGGCTCCGCAGGCCGCCGGCGTCATCCACACGGATTTCGAACGCGGCTTCATCCGCGCCTTCACCATCTCCTATGACGACTACATCGCCTACAAGGGCGAAGTCGGTGCCAAGGAAGCCGGCAAGGGTCGCGACGAAGGCAAAGAATACGTCGTCCATGACGGCGACGTGATCCACTTCCGCTTCAACACCTGATCGGGGGAATTCCCCATCCAGACGATCCGGCTGCCGCCCTCCTAACGGAGTGGCGGCAGTTTCGTTTTCAGCGGCTCCGGCAGCAGGGTGAAAATGGCACGGCGGATATGGGCCCAGCCGACGCCGATCGTCAGCACCAGCGCACCCACCAGAATCAGCGTCACAAACACATAGCTGTCTAGTGCAAGATCGGCGCTCCTGAAGATGTTGTAGATCGCATAACCGAGCGACAGCAGGCCGGAGGTCACGAAGGCACGCCGGTCGATGATGACGCCGATCATCATGAAGAAGGCGACGATTGCGATCACCAGCGCGGCCTGGCCGGCATCCGGTTGCTCCGGATAGAAACTCAGCCCATCGATCGCATTGAGGAAGACAAGCGCCAGCATCGTCCAGAGAAGCGAGGGGGCCGTGACAAGATGCAGCCAGAAGGCCACATCCGAACGGCGGGTGCGACGCTCGGGATCGCGCAGATCGAACGCCATTGCAATGGCGAAGAGCACGATGGCCATGACCAGCAGGATGCTTACTGCAAGCGAACGCTGCGTGGCCATGAGATCGACGACGTCAAGGAACTCGCTGAGACCGGCCAGGATCAGTGCCGCAACAAGGCCGACCAGACTGAAGATGGCGAGCGCAAGCGACAACGGCACACGGTAGCGCCAGTGGAACAGCCCGAGCAGCAAGGGATAGGGCGACAGATAGATGAGCACGAAGAATGCCTTGCTGGCGTCCGGCGGCACGATGTCCTCCGTGACCATCTGCATGATCGTCATGACCGAGATGACGAAGGCAATCGTCAGCGCCACCGCCGGCAGCGCCAGACGCTGACGACGCACGAGGATTTCGGCAAGCACAAGTGTCAAAGGCAACGCAAGGAATGCCGTGCCGAGCCCCGACGCGCCGACCAGCGCGACAATGAGACCGATGGTGATGAGGATGTCATGAAAGCCACGAATGAAGCGCGGTGCTTCCGTTTCAAAAGCCGCATCTTCCGCCATCACAGACGTGTCACCTTCGGGGCCACCGCCGACGGCACTTGGCTGAACGACAACGCCCGAGACAGTCACGCCCTTGCCCGAAAGGAAGCTTTCCAGCGGCGAGACCTGCTCCTGCCCGATATGGCCGGCGTTCACCGCCTCGCCGAGAATGGATTTCAGGCTCGCCATGCATACTCCTTTACGATTCGCCCGCGTCACCAGCAGGCAACGCGATCGGCAAATTAGCGGGATATTGCCATCGGGCAAGATCACCAGTCCTCCTCCGCCCCTTGAATTCTCTCCTGCGGCCAGACATTGTACATAGATGAACAACAGGGAAATGCTGCATGAACAGCGCGCAACTCTATTACGAGGACTTTGAGCCCGGCCGTTTCTTCGAACTTGGACCAAAGACCGTCGAGACTGCAGAAATCATTGAATTTGCGAGGGAATTCGACCCACAGCCGATGCATCTGTCGGAAGAGGCCGGAAAGGCCAGCATTCTCGGCGGCCTCTCCGCATCCGGCTGGCACACCAGCAGCATGTTCATGCGCATGATGATCGATTCCTATCTGCTGGCCTCTGCTTCCGAAGGCGCTCCGGGCATTGATTCCATGGAGTGGAAGAAGCCGGTGCTCGCCGGTGATACGCTGAAGGGACGCTCGACAGTCGAGGCGGCCCGCCCCATGCGTTCCCGGCCTCATATCGGCATCGTCGCCTTCCGGCACGAACTGCAGAACCAGCGCGGCGAGACGGTGCTTCTCTCCCGCAACTCCATCATGTTCCGGCTGCGCACCGCGAAGGAAGACGTCGCATGAAGATGATCGAGCTTTACCCGCCGGGCGAACGGATCGCGACCGGCTCCAAGACCTTTACCGCCGCCGCCATCATCCGCTTTGCCGAAAAATTCGACCCGCAACCCTTTCACACGGATGCGGAAGCGGCCAAAGGCTATGTTTTCGGTGCGCTGTGTGCTTCCGGCTGGCACACCTGCGCGGAATGGATGCGCTGCTTCGTCGATTTCTGGAAGGACGAGTTCGACCGGCTGCGTGCCGCAGGCGAGACGCCGCCAAAGCTCGGCCCCTCCCCCGGCTTCGAGGCCCTGCAATGGCTGAAACCCGTCTATGCCGGCGACACGATCAGCTACAGCATGACAAGCGCCGAGAGCCGCCCGCTCGTCTCCCGTCCTGGCATCATTCTCAACATCGGCCTTGGCGAAGGTTTCAACCAGAATGGCGAAGCTGTGCTACGCTTCAGGTCCAAGATCCTCGAGTTCGAATAGGAGGCAGACATGCCCACCAATTTCCACGATTTCCATGCGATCGACATCAAGGGCAAGGAACGCTTCATGGGCGAGTTCGCCGGCAAGGTCGTGCTGGTGGTCAACACCGCAAGCGCCTGCGGCCTCACGCCCCAATATGCCGGCCTGCAGAAGCTGCAGGAGAAGTTCCCAGATGACCTCGTCGTTCTCGGCTTCCCCTGCAACCAGTTCGGTGCGCAGGAACCCGGCAGCGAGGAACAGATCGCAACCTTCTGCGACCTGAACTTCCACGTCACCTTCCCGATGTTTTCCAAGATCGACGTCAACGGCGACGATACCCATCCGATCTTCCAGTATCTCAAGACGGCGGAGCCCGGCATTCTCGGCTCCGAGCCGATCAAGTGGAACTTCACCAAGTTCCTGATCGGCCGCGACGGCCACCCGTTGAGACGTTACGCGCCGACAACCACGCCGGAAGAGATCGAGGGTGATATCCGTGAGGCGATCGCGGAGTGACATGACCGCCATGGCCAGCGGTTTCCGGATGTTTCCGACCGGTCGGCACGGCCTGCAGGCCGTGGCCGCCGCAAGCGACCACGTCTTCCCGCGCCATACCCATGATGAATACGGCATAGGGCTGTTCATCTCAGGCGGGCAGATGTCCGTCTCCGGCCGGGGCCAGATCACCGCCGGCGCCGGCGATATCATCACCGTCAATCCCGGCGAGGTTCACGACGGCCTGCCGATGCGCCACGAAAGCCGGTCATGGCTGATGCTTTACCTGAACCCCGCGCTGCTTGCCGATATCCGTTCCGACCTTGAAAACACGACCAGCGCCGATTTCGAGTTCGAAAAGCCGGCATTCAGTGATCCGGGAACCGCCCTCTCCTTCAGGTCGGCATTCGCCGCAGCAACCGGAGAATGTGACAACAAGGGACTGGCCCTCGATCAGGCCCTTGCCGCGCTTTTTGTACCTCTGTCTTCGATGAAGTCCTTGACGGAAAAGGGTCTGGCCGGACGCGGCCTGCTGCGAGCAAGGGCCATGATCGACGATGATCCCGCGCGCAATCTCTCGCTGCAGGATCTGGCGACGGAAGCAGGCCTGAGCCGCTTCCAGACGCTTCGCGCCTTTCAGGCCCTCACCGGCCTCACCCCGCACGCCTATCTCATGCAGCGGCGGATGAGCCTTGCCAGACGCAGGATCTCTCAAGGGATAGGCCTTGCCGACGTCGCCGCGGAAGCAGGCTATGCCGACCAGAGCCATATGACCCGCGAATTCAGGCGGCGCTACGGCCTGACACCGGCCGCCTACCGGCAGGCGGTCACGGCCTGCAATTCCATTCAAGACACCTGACGACGGCGACAGCTAGCCTCCGATCCGATTTCTGTTTTCCGGATCGGACACCGCATGTATCTCGAATTCATCCTCACATCGCTGATCGTCATCGCAACGCCCGGCACAGGCGCACTCTATACCGTCGTCATGGGCCTCTCGCACGGCAAGGCCACGTCGTTGGTGGCAGCCGCGGGCTGCACGCTCGGCATCGTCCCCCACATGATCGCCGCGATCCTCGGCCTTGCCGCCGTTCTCGCCACCAACGATACGGCGTTCCAGATCGTCAAGCTCGCCGGCGCGGGCTACCTGCTTTACATGGCGATCAGCATCTGGCGCGATGCTTCGCTGTTTGCGCCGGAGCGCGACCGGCGGCAACGCTCGGCGCTTGGCATCATCCGCCACGCCGTACTCATCAATCTCTTCAATCCGAAGCTGTCGATCTTCTTCCTGGCATTGCTGCCGCAATTCGTCAGTGCTTCGGACGAACACGCCGTCCTGCTCATGACAGAATACAGCCTTGCCTTCATGGTGATGACGTTTGTCGTCTTTGCGCTTTACGGCCTGTTTGCCGCCGCGGCTCGCGACAAGGTTCTGTCCCGGTCCCGGCTGATGCTGTGGACCCGGAAGAGTTTTGCAGCCGCCTTCGTGGCTCTGGCGCTGAAACTGGCTCTTGCGGAGCGCTGAGACGCGCTCCGCATCGTAGTCACGACTTCAATGACCGGAGAATTCCACCAGCGTGCGAACCTCGACGCCGAGGTCTTCGAGCTTCTTGCGACCACCGAGATCCGGCAGATCGATGACGAAGCAGGCGGAAATGACATCTGCCCCGATCTTGCGCAGAAGCTGTACTGCACCAACGGCCGTACCGCCGGTGGCGATCAGATCGTCGACCAGAATGACCTTCTGACCCGGCTCGACCGCGTCGATATGCATTTCCATCTCATCGACGCCGTATTCGAGGCTGTAGGCAACGCTGACGGTCTCATGCGGCAGCTTGCCCTTCTTGCGGATCGGCACGAAGCCGGCCGAAAGCTGGTGGGCGACGGCGCCACCAAGAATAAAACCGCGGGCCTCCATACCCGCTATCTTGTCGATCTTCAGGCCGGCATAGGGCTGCACCAGCTCATCGACTGCCCGCCGGAAGGCGCGCGGATTGCCTAGAAGCGTGGTGATATCTCGGAAGATGATGCCGGGCTTGGGATAGTCCGGAATGGAGCGGATCGAAGACGCCAGCTCCAACGCAAAATTGCTCATTGTCAGTCTCTGGAAAGGTTGGGAGGATTACGCCGGAGATTAACAAGTCCGGCAGCGGTAACAAACAAAAAAGGCGGCCGCAGCCGCCTTTTTCCGTTTGTAAGTCAGGAAAGCTTAATGAGCTTCCTTGTTCGCGTAAACTGACTTTTTCGTCAAGTAAACCAGCGCCGAGAAGATCGCCAGGAACACAATGACCATGAAGCCGGTACGTTTGCGGTCTTCAAGATGTGGCTCCGCAGTCCACATCAGGAAGGCGGAAACGTCACGGGCATACTGGTCGAGCGTCTCCGGAGAACCATCGTCATAGGTCACCTGACCGTCCGAAATCGGCTGCGCCATGGCGAGTGCTGCAGCACCGGAGAAGTACGGATTGAAGTGCGTCCCCTCAGCAACGGTCACACCTTCCGGCGGCTCCTGATAGCCCGTCAGCAGCGAGTAGATATAGTCCGGGCCACCTTCCTGATACTGGGTGAAGATATCGAAGATGAACTTCGGAAAGCCGCGTTCGACGCCACGCGCCTTCGCGAGCAGCGACATGTCGGGCGGAGCCGCGCCGTTGTTGGCAGCGGCGGCGGCCTCGTCGTTCGGGAACGGCGCCGGGAAATAGTCCGACGGAACGGCCTTGCGGGTGTACATTTCACCGTCGGCATTCGGGCCGTCCTGTACTTCGTATTCCGAAGCGAAGGCCTTGACCTGCTCTTCCGAGTAGCCGAGTGCTTCCAGCGTACGGAAAGGCACCAGCTTCATAGAATGACAGGCCGAGCAGACTTCCTTGTAGACCTTGAGGCCACGCTGCAACTGCCCCTTGTCGTATTTGCCGAACGGACCGGCAAAAGACCAGGACTCATTCTTCGGCTTCAGGATAGGGTAGTGCCCGCCCTCGACCGCGTGGCGCACGGTCTCGGCAAACCCGCCCTCCTCGGCAGCCGCCGCGGAACCTGCACTGAACCCGAGAGCGGCGATCAGCGCGATGCTTGTAACAAGCTTCTTCATGTTGATGATCCTCTCTCGCACACTCAAGCCTGGGCTGCGGCAGTCTTGCCGCTCTTTTCGAGAACCGCCTCGGTAATCGAGTTCGGGATACGCCGGGGCGTTTCGAACATGCCGAGTAACGGCATGATTACGAGGAAGAAGCCGAAGTAGTAGAGCGTGCCGAACTGGGCCATGGTCGTATAAAGGTCGGACGGCGTGCGCGAACCGAGCCAGCCGAGAAGAATGCAGTCGGCAACGAACAGCCAGAAGAACAACTTGTACCACGGGCGATAGACGGCCGAACGGACCTTCGAGGTGTCGAGCCAAGGCAGGAAGAACAGCACGATGATCGCGCCGAACATGACGAGAACGCCACCCAGTTTGGAGTCGATGAACCAGATGTTGAAGGTGATGGCACGCAGCATCGCGTAGAACGGCAGGAAGTACCATTCAGGAACGATGTGAGCCGGCGTCTTCAGCGGGTTGGCCATGATGTAGTTGTCAGGATGGCCCAGGAAGTTCGGCATGTAGAAGATGAACCAGGCATAGGCGATCAGGAAGATCGAAACGCCGAAGGCATCCTTGAGCGTCGCATAAGGCGTGAACGGAACGGTATCCGTCTTCGACTTGACTTCGATGCCGGTCGGGTTGGTCTGTCCGGTAACATGCAGCGCCCAGATGTGCAGGATGACGACGCCTGCGATCATGAAGGGCAGAAGATAGTGCAGAGAGAAGAAGCGGTTCAGAGTGGGCTGATCGACGGCAAAACCGCCGAGCAGGAACTGCTGGATCCAATCACCGACCCATGGGAAGGCGGTGAAGAAGCCGGTGATAACCGTCGCGCCCCAGAAGGACATCTGGCCCCAGGGCAGAACGTACCCCATGAAGCCGGTCGCCATCATCAGCAGGAAGATGACCACGCCGAGGATCCAGAGGATTTCGCGCGGAGCCTTGTAGGAGCCGTAGTATAGACCGCGGGCAATATGCAGGTAGACGGCAAGGAAGAAGAACGATGCGCCGTTGGCGTGCATGTATCGCAAGAGCCATCCATGGTTCACGTCGCGCATGATCTTTTCGACGGAAGCAAAGGCAACGGTGATGTCGGCGGAATAGTGCATGGCAAGCACGACGCCACTCAGGATCTGCACGATCAGCATCACCGCCAGCATGGCGCCGAAGGTGTAGGCATAGTTCAGGTTGCGGGGAACAGGATAGGCGACAAAGCTGTCGTAGATCATGCGCGGCAGCGGCAGCCTCGCATCAACCCATTTCTCAAGGCCGGTCGACGGCTGATAGCTAGAATGACCACTCATATTTCATTATCCCCCTCAGCCGATCTTGATCACAGTATCGGAAACGAATGCGAAATTCGGAATATGCAGGTTTTCCGGCGCCGGACCTTTACGGATTCGGCCAGCCGTATCGTAGACCGAACCATGGCAGGGACAGAACCAACCGTTATATTCGCCGGATTGGCCGAGCGGCACGCAACCAAGGTGAGTACAGGAACCGATCATGACGATCCAGTTTTCCTTGCCTTCACCGGCTGAACGGGCTAGGTCGGTCGCCTGTTCGGCAGCATCGACATTGGCGTTACGCGCAACCGGGTCCTTGAGTTCGGCGAGCGGAACGGCCTTGGCGTCTTCAACTTCCTTGTCCGTACGGTTACGGATGAACACGGGCTTTCCGCGCCATTTGACAGTGAGCGACATTCCCGGCTCAAGCGCAGAAACATCGACTTCGATCGAGGCAAGAGCACGCGTAGATGCATCCGGCCTCATCTGATCGATGAAAGGCCATACGGCGGCCACAGCACCAACGGCACCCACCATGCCTGTGGTCAGATAAAGGAAGTCACGGCGAGTGGGCTCGCCCAAGGTCTCGCTATTAATTTCGTTTTCGCTCACGGTTAAACCATCCTCTCGCAAAATCCTGCGACAAACCGCATTGTCCCCCAAGGCGCAGATTCTGTCTTCCTGACACGAATATGCCATAGATTCCCCGCCAATTTGGCGGGTTCTAAGCTTCATACCGAATTATGTCCATACTTCACAGGGGAGGAGGGCACAATGTCGCGGTTAAAATCGCAGTGTGTTTCCGGGATGTAACGAACCGACCCGCTCATGTTGCAATGCACCCTGTTTTGGGGCATGTTCCGCGCACACGGGCATCGGGCCCATCACGGGAAAAAGGGCCTGATGCGAGACAGACTTTCCTGCATTGCGTGCGTTCTTCTCTTCATCGCTCTGACGCTCGCCAGCCTCCGTTACGTGACGGATTTCTGGCTGCTAGCATTTTTCTACAGCCTTCAGCCGCACATCGGCGCGGCCGCCATTATCGGCTCCCTGATATGCCTTGCAATCAGGCGCAGTACAGTGGCCTGGGCGCTGCTGACATGGTCGATCTTCATCACCGGTCACGCCTTCTGGATGAAACTCGAATTTTTACCGTCCTCAGGCACTGTCATTTCAGAGAAGGCAACGCGCTTCCGCCTGCTTTCCTTCAACGTGCTCGGCGACAACTTCACCAATGCCGATCGCGTCGTAGAGACGATCAGGATGTCGGGCGCGGATGTTGCTTTTGCAATGGAAGCCGGACCTCTCGGGGACAAGATCGAGCAGTTGAAGGATATCTATCCCTACCGCATGGGCTGCGGCGTTATGGTTGAGTTCTGCGACCTGCTGATCCTGTCGAAGTACCCGATCGAACAGCCTCGCTTCTTCAGCCTGAGCGAGTTGCGCGCCAACAGGTTTGCGATGGCAGGCATCAGGATCGGCGGACAGCTCATCAACTTCTCAGCCATCCATGTGACCAAGCCCTATTTCGATGACTATCACACGCTGGAACTCATCCGCGCCGGTGCCTACATGCGCCAGCGCCCCGGCCCGAAGATCCTCGCCGGTGACTTCAATTCCGATAGCATCGCGCCGGACATGCAGCGCTTCCTACGGCACTACAAAATGCAGACGGCAGGTTTCGAACCCGCCACATGGCCGATCGAGGCTGGCCCGTTCGGTCTGCCGATCGACCACATCTTCATGACCCGGGATATCAAGGCGGTCGGCCTGTACAGGCTTCCCGACAGCGAAGGCTCGAACCATTTCGGCCTGATCGCCGACCTCGCCATAGAACCGGCGACCAACTGATCCGTCTCCGCGAAAGGCAGCCTACTCTGCCGCCTTGTCCTCTTCATGCTCGTGGACCGCAAGGAAGCCACCTGACTGCCGCGCCCAGAGCTCGGCATAGAGCCCACCCCTCTCGACAAGTTCCGCATGAGTTCCCTCTTCGATGATGCGCCCCTTATCGAGCACGATCAGCCGGTCGAGGGCGGCGATGGTCGAGAGCCGGTGCGCAATCGCCAGCACCGTCTTGCCCTGCATCAACCGGTCGAGATTCGACTGGATCGCCGCCTCCACTTCGGAATCCAGCGCCGAGGTCGCCTCGTCCAGAACGAGAATGGGCGCGTCCTTGAGCATGGCGCGGGCAATCGCGATACGCTGGCGCTGGCCGCCTGAAAGCTTGACGCCGCGCTCGCCCACATGGGCGTCGAAGCCCCGACGGCCTCGCTGATCCTCAAGCCGCTCGATGAAATCCAGCGCTTCCGCCCGCCCGGCAGCGTGGAGCAGCTGCTCCTCGCTCGCATCCTCGCGGCCGAACAGGATGTTGTCACGGATCGACCGGTGCAGCAGCGCCGTATCCTGCGTCACCATGCCGATATGGCCGCGCAGGCTCTCCTGCGTCACCGCCCGTACATCCTGCCCATCGATCAGGATGCGTCCGCCTTCCACATCATAGAAACGCAGCAGCAGGTTGACGAGCGTCGACTTGCCCGCCCCCGAGCGCCCGACGATGCCGACCTTCTCACCCGGTTTGATGGTGATCGTCAGATGGTCGATTGCCCCCTTCTGCCGGCCATAGTGGAACGAAACGTCCTCGAAGCGGATCTCCGGCCCCGTTACCTGCAGTTCACGCGCTCCGGGCTGGTCGACAAGGCCAATGGGCTTGGAGATGAGTTCGGCCGAGTTCTGGATCGTACCGATATTACGCATGATGCTGTTGAGCTGCGTCATCATCCGCCCGAGCAGCATGTTGAGACGCAGCACGAGGCCGAGCGTGAAGGCGACGCCGCCAGCGGTGATCGCACCGGCAAACCACAGATCGACGGAGACCGCGGCCACCATGGCGATCATGATGCCAGACAGGATCGCCTGCGATGCCCGCACGCCGGTAATCAGCCGGGCGAAGGGCCGAAGCGTATCCTGAAAGCGGTCGAAGCCCTCGCGGATGAAGTGATCGTTCTGATCCTCCCGACCGAACAGCTTCAGCGTCTGGATATTGCTGAAACTGTCGACCAGCCGACCGCTCACCATGGATGCGGCCTCGGCGGATTCCTTTGCGTGATAGCGGATTCGCGGCACGAAGTAGCGCGCCAGCAGGCCGAAGATCACCACCCAGGCGCCGATGATGCCGGCCAGCCGCCAGTCGAGCTGGCCGACCAGCGCCATGGTCGAGCCGGTATAGATCACCATGAACCAGACGACCTGCAGCAGCGAGGTCAGGAGATCGCCCGTCGCCTGCCCTGCCGACCAGACCTTGGTGACGATGCGGCCGGAGAAATCGTTCTGGAAGAAGGAAAGCGACTGCCGCGCCACATGCACATAGGACTGCCAGCGCACCAGATTGAAGAAATTGAGAACGATCGCCTGCTCTTCCACCAGGGCGCCGATGGTGATGACGAGGAAGCGGCCAACGAGTATGACCAGCGCCATTCCGAGCAACTCGAGCCCATGAGCGTGAAGGAGACCGTTCCAGCCCGCCTCACGCGGCACCGTGTCGAGCAAGTCGACGAGACGGCCGACAAACCAGAAGAGCCCCGCCTCGAGGATGGCGACAGCGCCGCCGAAAGCCGCCATGACCGCAAACGCGCCTTTCGCCTGAGACACGTAAAACCAGACGAAAGCCCATGTACCTTCCGGCGGCTTCAGATCATCCCGTCGCCCGAAGGGATCGATCCATTTCTCGAAAAGGCGGGTAACAGCGCGGATCATCATGCCGCTTCATATAGGCGTGTCCTGCAACCCGGCAAATACGCCATGGTCACAATTACCGGCGAAATATTAGCTTCCCGTGGGAAACTTTCCATCCCCTGACATCCTGTCAGCGCGAATAGCGCGTCAGATAGATGCCCAACAGGATCAATGCCACGCCTGCCGGTTGCCCGATGCTGAGTTCGGCTGTTCCTCGCAGAACGTCGATCATCAGCCCCGTAATCATCTGCCCCCCGATGATCAGCAGCGACGAGCGGGCCGCACCGATCCTTGGAAAGACATAGGAACTCAGCGCAACGAACATCGCCCCGACGATGCCACCGGTAAACGCCCAGACAGGCACGCCACTCAGCAAGCAGAAAGCCTGCCGGTGAAAGGCCACCACGAACAGGCTGAGCAGCACGAAGCCGATGAAGTGGTTCCAGAACGAGGCGCGAAAGGCCCCGCGATCCATGGCGAGCCTTCCGTTGATCGAACGGCTCATGCCGACGGCGGCACCACCTGCCAGCGCAACGAGAACGGAAACCAGCATCACGCGCCTCGCGAATAGATGATGAGGGCGCTGCCACCGATAACGCAGAGCGCAGCCAGGAAATCGAACCGGTTCAGGACACGCAGCGGCGTGCCGAACAGACCCCAGCGGTCGGAGATAAGGCCGAACAGGATCTGCCCGACCAGCAGCAGCGACAGACCGCCGGCAAGCGCCAGCTCGGAATTGACCGCTATCGAACTGAGGGCGACGGCAAAAGCTCCCGGCGCGCCGCCGAGATACGACCAGAGCGGCGGCTTCGCAGCCCCCTGCCCGGCCCCCTCTCCTGTATCGCCTCGTCCCCCGGCAAGAAGCAGGTTGGCGCGCAAAAGAATGAAGGCCGCGACCGCTCCAATGCCGTGAACCACCCAGGAAGCCGTGATCGGCGTGGTGAAGGCCGCCAGTCCGCTATTAAGGGTCAGCATCACTGCCAGCATGGCCCCGGCAAGCGCCGCCCACAGCCAGTCGAGATAGTGCCGCATATCGAGATTTCCCCGCCGCTTGAAGATTCGAGCCCGTCCTGTCCCGCTCAGAGCAATTCCAGCAAAAGTGGGAACCGATTTTGCGTCCGGAATTGCGCGAAACTGGAGAGATAGAGCATTGGAGGCGATTCTGTTTTCGCCGAAAATGCTCTAAACGCGAGAAGAGCCACGACACAATCGATTTCTTGATCGGACGACTTTAGAAAATCTGCAGGCGCGGCTGCAGCAAAAAGCCCTCCCCGCATTCCTGCGGGAAGGGCCTGATCTTATTCCGCCGCTTCGCTTTCGCGGTCCGACTGATCGGCAAGGAAGCCGCCCGACTGGCGGTTCCAAAGGTCGGCGTAAATGCCTCCCTCGGCCACCAGTCCAGCATGGGAGCCGGTCTCGACGATGTGCCCCTTGTCGAGCACCACCAGCCGGTCCATCTCCGTGAGCGTCGAGAGCCGATGGGCAATCGCGATCACCGTCTTGCCGTCCATCAGCGAGAACAGGCTCTCCTGAATGGCGGCCTCGACTTCCGAGTCAAGCGCCGAGGTCGCCTCGTCAAGGATCAGGATCGGCGCGTTCTTGAGGAACACCCGGGCAATCGCGACACGCTGGCGCTGTCCGCCCGAGAGTTTCACGCCGCGCTCACCGACCTGAGCATCGAGGCCCTTGCGACCCTGCATGTCGACGAGGCCTTCGATAAAGTCCCAGGCATTTGCCCGCTTTGCCGCCTCGATCACTTCCGCATCTGTAGCCTCGGGTCGGCCATAGGCGATGTTGTCGCGGATCGAGCGATGCAGCAGCGAAGTATCCTGCGTGACGACCCCGATCAGCGAACGCAGGCTTTCCTGCGACACGGCGGAGATGTCCTGCCCGTCGATGGTGATCTTGCCCTTCTCCAGATCGTAGAAGCGCAGAAGCAGGTTCATCAGCGTCGTCTTGCCCGCACCCGAGCGGCCGACCAGCCCCACCTTCTCGCCTGCCTTGATGGTCAGCGAGAAGTCGTTGATCACGCCCTTGTCCTTGCCGTAGTGGAAGCGGACATGGTCGTAGACGATCTCGCCCTTCGGCACGGCCAGCGCCTCGGCGGCGGGAGCATCGACGATATCGTGCGCCTTGGTCATCATGCCCATGCCGTCATAGACGGTGCCGATGTTCTCGAAGAGAGCGGCCACTTCCCACATGATCCACTGCGACATGCCGTTGATGCGCATTGCAAGACCAATCGCAACAGCGATCGCGCCGATCGACACGCTGCCGCCGAGCCAGAACCAGATGCTGAGCGCCGAAATCGAGAACAGCACGATGGCATTGTTGATATCGACGAGGATATTCAGCAGCGTGATCTGCCGCATCTGGCGATGCACGGTGCCGAGGAAGGCATCCATGCCCTCCTTGGCATAGGTCTCCTCGCGCCCGGCATGGGAGAACAGCTTCACCGTCGCGATATTGGTGTAGCTGTCGACAATCCGGCCCGTCATCATCGAACGTGCATCCGCCTGTTCGCTGGAAAGCTTGCGCAGCCGCGGAATGAAATATCCGAGGATCAGCGAATAGACCACGATCCAGAAGACCAGCGGCCCAACAAGCCGCCAGTCAGCGGCAAAGACCAGCGCCAGCATCGAGACGAAGAAGCTGATCGCATAGACGAACACGTCGATGATCTTCATCACCGATTCACGAACGGCAAGCGAGGTCTGCATGACCTTGGTCGAAACCCGACCCGCGAACTCGTTGGCGAAGAAGGTCATCGAGTGGCGCAGCAGGAAACGATGCATCTGCCAGCGGGCAATCATCGGGAAATTGCCGGCCAGCACCTGATGCATGGTCAGCGAATGGATGGCGCCAACCACAGGAAGGCCGACGAGCAGCAACGCGCCCATCCAGAACAGTCTGCTCCATTCCGTTTCGAGGAAAGTAGCGCGATCGGCGACCGTCAGCCAATCGACGATATTGCCGAGGAACTGGTAAAGGACCACTTCCGCGACCGCGATCAGCATCGAGCACAGCCCGAGCACCAGCAGCCAGGGGGCCGCAGGCTTGGTATAAGACCAGCAGAAAGCGACAAGTCCCTTGGGCGGCAGCGCAGGCGCTTCCGACGGATAGGGATTGAGGCGGCTTTCGAACCACGAAAACATGAATATGCTCCAGCAATCTGGCGCCCGGCGCCTGACGACCGCAATCGATCGCGCACGGGCGGAAATCGGGATAAAGAGGCCGCAAGACGGCCGCATGGCAATTTAAATGGGTAGTTTAGAGAGAAAGGGCGAGCATTTCGCCGTCACGCAGCCTGCAAAAAATGCGGCACCGGGAAACGCATCGTGTCAGTTGTCATCATCGAGGCCTCCCTTGTTGCGTGTTGAAGATGCAATCTGTCTAGCCATGAAGACCCCGATTGAAAAGGGGAAAAATGTTGCGATGTCGCGTTTTGACGCTTGGATGTTGCCCGAAGACAACAACCCCCGACAGCCTCTCGAGACTTGAGGCCGATACCCGCCTTGGCCTATGAGAGGGCATGACCGCACTTCGCATCGCACTCTACCAGCCAGACATTCCCGGAAACACCGGCACCATCCTCAGGCTTGCCGCCTGCCTGGGGCTCGGCGTCGATATCATCGAACCGGCAAGCTTCGACATCTCCGACCGCAACCTGAAACGCGCCGGCATGGACTATCTGGCAAGCGTCACGCTCACCCGTCACATCAACTGGAACCAGTTCGAGACATGGCGGCAGTCGGCCGGTCGCCGGCTGGTGCTCGGCTCCACCAAGGCGGCCGAACGCTACACTGACTTTACCTATCGTCCCGATGACATCCTGCTCTTCGGCCGCGAGAGCGCCGGCGTTCCAGACAACGTGCACGAGGCGGCGGATGCCCGCGTCATCATTCCCATGGTTGCCGGGCAGCGCTCCATCAATGTCGCCATGTCTGCCGCCATGATCGCCGGCGAAGCGCTGCGTCAGGTTTCCTGAAGACCACTCACCCTGATCACCGGAAAACGCCCCGAACCGACATCCGTCAAGGACATGTCTTCAAAATCCGTTAGGCTCTGCATGTCCGCAAGGAGATACGGAGACGGTTGCACTTGCAACCTTCGGAAGGTACAAAACCGTATTCGCACATTTGCTAATTCTACCGAAAGACGTTATGTTGCATCGCAGCAAAAACCGGGAGATGATCGATGTTCGAGACCGCATTCGCCCTGAGTTTGACCCACTTCGCCAGATCGCTGAGCTTTCCGGAGCGCCTTCAGCGTCGGCCGGGTCGCAATGCCGCTCTTGAACCCTGGCGTCTGCGCAACGCCAATCTCGATGCCTTCTTCTACGACGTCAAAGCGCTGACGGCGGAAGAAACCTTTTATATCAGCGATGTGATCGCGGCCGAGGGCCTGATCATGATCGTGCCGCCGACAGGCGCCGGCATGCTGACGCTCTGCGATACGGTCGATGAATACCTGCTGCGCGGCGGCCGAAACGTACACGCGGTCGCTGTTGCCGGCGTCGGCGGCTCGGCCATAGGTGCGGCCGCCTTTGCCCGCAACGTAGCCGACGCCATCGGCGAACCCGTCGCCGCCGTCGTTTCCGGTTACGGCCTTGGCGACATCGTCAACGAAGCCGTCGGCGGCGCGTTCTTCTTCGGCTGGCTCGGCCACATGCGCAACGACCTCGAAGTTCTGGATGACATGGTCGGCCGCCCTCAGCTTGGAGCCTATCAGGACCGCCACCTCATCGAACTCAAGCCGAACGGCAGTTGCCTCGATGCGGATACGGTGAAGAGCCTGCTCGCCAATCCCGAGCTGTCCTTCCACCTGCTTGCCGGTCATTCCCGCGGCAACCGCGTCCTGTCCGAAGCTCTCTATGCCCTGAAGCTTTCTGAGCCGAAACACCTGAGAAAGCTGGCGGGAGGCCTGCGCGTCGTCACCTTCGGCGGCCGCATCACCATGCCGCCGGAATGCAGGAATGTCATCGACGTGATCGGCGAGTACGACTGGTTCGGGGAAATCAATTCACGCCCTCTCATCGAGAGCGATGTCCGCGTGCCTTATGCCGGCCACTCCACCAACACAGGCTTCCCCGGTGCCCTTTCCGTCACGAAAATCCTCAAGGAGATCATCGCCCGTAGCCTGCCGGCAGTGATCGAAAAGGAAAGCGCGGCGCCGGAGAAGGTGGAACCTCCTGTCGAGATAGCAAAAGCAAGAGCCGCCAAGGTAGCCAAGGCGAAACCGGAGAAGGTTGTCGCAACCGAGCCGCCGGCGGTGGCATCCGCCGAACCACTGGCTGCCGAACCGCCACCGTCAGAACCTTCGCCGCCAGCAACCGCCATCGCTGATGCACCGCCTTCCGAAATCACGGAGGAAGTGCCGGATCTTCAAGCCGCACCGAAAGAACCCGCCCCGATTGAAGTCATCCCAGAGATTGCAGCAACAGAGCCCAATCCAACCGAAGAAGCCGTGATCGAGCCTGTGATCGCGGAACCGCCCGTGGCTGCAAAACCGGTAGTGTCAGCAAAGCCGGAAACGAAAGCGGAAGCCGCTCCTGCTCCGAAGCCGAAAGCCTCGCGCCCGGCAGGCAAGCGTGGCGGCCCCAAGGGTGGCCGCCGTTAACGTGGCGCGATCACTATCCCCCGCTTGATTGGTTGGCGAAGGAGCGCTCAACAACGCTCTTTCGAAGCCTTACGCTCCAAGCCAAAGCAATATGTTGGGAAGATCGCGTCAATCCGCCGAAGGCAGACGCCGCATGGTGAATTCGATGCGATCGCCTTCAAGCTGGCGCCAGCTCTCGACCTCGGTCCAGTAGGCGGCCTTCGGAAAGGCATCGAACCATTCTCGCGCCTTCTCCCGCGCATCGTCACGCGGCAGGCAGAATGTCTCCCGCACGAAATCCGACCCGCGCCGTGCCTTTGCCTTGCGGTGGTCGGCAATGCGCTTTTTCAGGCCATCAAGTGGCGGCGGACCGGGTATTCTCGTCATGAAAAACCTCGCTACCCCGGAAGATAATAGCCCGATCGGTCTTTTGCGAGTCGATTTTCAGGGATTGGATCGCCTGCCTTTCTGGTCGCGCAGGAATTGACCTGCTAATCGAATTCCGGATTTTGTGACGAGTCGCCGCGCGAATGATTGCCGCGACGGGGGAACTGATGGAAAGACCTGACCTGCCGAAAGGCCTGCCGAGCGATATCGGCGAGAAGATGCAGACGGCCCGCGCCTGGTTCGAGAACCTGCGCGACACGATCTGCGCGTCCTTCGAACTTCTGGAACAGGAACTGACCGGACCGCTTTCCGACCGAGAGCCCGGCCGCTTCGTCGGCAAGGACTGGCTTCGCGACGGTGGAGCCGGCGGCGGCGGTCGCATGTCGATGATGGAAGGCCGGGTCTTCGAAAAGGTCGGCGTGCACACCTCAACCGTCTACGGCGAATTTTCTCCCGAGTTCCGCAAGACCATGCCGGGAGCAGAGGAAGATCCCCGTTTCTGGGCTTCGGGCATTTCGCTGATCGCGCATCCGGTCAATCCGAACGTGCCGGCCGTCCATATGAATACCCGCATGGTGGTCACCACCAGCCAGTGGTTCGGCGGCGGAGCCGACCTGACTCCCGTTCTCGACAAGCGCCGCACGCAGGAAGATCCCGACAGCCGCCTCTTCCACCGCGCCATGGAAATCACCTGTGGACGCCACAGCGCCGTCGCCGACTATGCGGCCTACAAGAACTGGTGCGACGAATATTTCTTCCTGAAGCATCGCAACGAGCCGCGCGGCATCGGCGGGATCTTCTTCGATTGGCTGCATTCGCCGGAAGAGCGCGGCGGCTGGGCGGCCGATTTCGCCTTCGTTCAGGACGTCGGCAAGGCCTTCAACCTCGTCTATCCGAAGATCGTGCGCGGCAACTTCAACCAGCCCTGGACCGAGGAAGAACGCGACGAGCAACTGGTGCGTCGCGGGCGCTATGTGGAGTTCAACCTGCTCTACGACCGCGGCACCATCTTTGGCCTGAAGACGGGCGGCAACGTCGATTCGATCCTCTCTTCCATGCCCCCGGTCGTGCGCTGGCCGTAAAGGCCGGCCATTCTTGCCTGAAAAACGCGCAACTGGTGTCGTTTTGAGCCATTGGCAAAACCTCGGTTTGCCGATGATCAAGACGATCGCGGAATTGTGACCTGCGACATCAAATTACATTTGGAATTGTAACATCCGGTGTTATCGTTCTCTTGGTTCTTACAGGAGGAGAATTGCTATGCCTGATACAAGCAGCGTTTCAGTCCCCCCGCATGCCGCAAACGAACGCGCTCTCGAAGCGCCGGAATTTATCGATCGGCTGGCCGAGGAGCTTCGTGCTTCGACCGATGTCGACCTTCCCCACGCCTACTTCGTCGAACAGGTCAAGCTCGGCCTGTCGGGCCGCGAACTGACAGATGTCGAAGCGGCCAACGATATCGAAGGCTACACCCGTCCGCCCCACGCCCGGGTCGCCGCATCCGTCTTCAATTGCTGGGCAATGCCCGAATAGGATCCCGGATCACCTCCTGAAAGGTGACGAATGATCCTCTTGTCCTGCACCGCAGCAGCGGTGCAGGCTCGGGAGCAATTGGGAATTTTCGAATAATGTGATATGCTCTTCGCTGTTGAACCCAGTCGAAGAGGAGATGCGCTATGAAGCAGTTTGAATGCGGTTCACTGGTTCCAGGCTGCGCCTGGCACACCCGCGCCAAGGAAGAAGCGGAGGTGGTTCATCGGGCCGTCGAGCACCTGCGCACCGCCCATGGCGAAACCATCATCCGCGAAAACATGGTCGAAAACATCAAGGCTCGCATCACAGAAGAAGCCGACGCGGCCTGACGAAACACAGCACGGAACCCGTTGAGCGGACCCCTGAAAAGAAAGTGCTTTCAGCAGCTTGGCATCCGGACCTGAATCGGAACGCCAGGAGGTTGAATCCGTTTCTCAACGACTTGAATCAGGATTTCAGTATCTCTGGCAGCCGGGCGAGAAGCTTCGCCCGGTCCATCGAGAAGCTGGACGATATCCATTCGTCTTCGAGTTTGCGCAACGTCTCGCCAACCTTTGGCCCGGCCTCCACGCCCGCTGAAATGACATCGCTGCCGGTGAGCGGAAAGCGCGGTCGCTCGTATTTTTGCGCCTTGCCGAGCAGCACCGAAAGTCGCCCTGCCCGCGCCATGGTCTGAGGATTGCCTTCTGCGCCCGCCCTCGCGCTGGCAAGTTCCAGCTTGATCACGGCGATGATCCCTTCCGTTCCGAAACGATAGAGATCGCGGGTGAAGACTGCGTCTGTCACGGCTTCAGCAGGCTTCGGCGCAAGCGCGAAACGCTCCAGATAGACCGCCTCCGCCCGGGAAAGTCTCAGCCGCTCGGCAAGTCCCGCAAGACGCTGGACGTCCTTGGGCACGATCGAGGCAAGCCGCAGCAGCGGCTCCGGCGTCCACCCGAACGCCTGCTCCGCCGCAATCAGGCCAGGGATCGCATCGATGCCCCACTTCTCGGTCTCCGGCAAGATTGCAGTGAGCACGCCGGACTGCCGCATCCAGAGAAGCGCCCGGCCGGGATCGGTTGCGGCCAACAGCTTCTTCATCTCGGACCACACCCGCTCGGCCGAGAGGCTCTTGAGCTGGTCCTTCGCCCGCGCGCAGGCCTTCAGCCCCGTTGCATCCGGCCGTCCGCCGCCATAATGGGCGAAGAACCGGAAGAACCGCAGAACCCGTAAATAATCCTCGGCAATCCGCGTATCCGCGTCGCCGATGAAGCGCACGGTCTTCGTCTCGATATCCGCAAGGCCGCCGATAAGGTCGATCACCTCACCGCGTTCATCGACATAGAGTGCATTGATCGTCAGGTCGCGGCGTTCGGCATCCACCTGCCAGTCGGTCCCGAAAGCCACCTGCGCACGCCGCCCGTCGGTCTCCACATCACGCCGGAGCGTCGTCACCTCGAAACCCACGCCATCGATCACCAGCGTCACCGTGCCGTGCTCAATGCCGGTCGGGACCGCCTTGATACCGACCGCCGTCGCACGCTCGACGACGACTTCGGGCAGCAGCGTCGTGGCAAGGTCTATATCGCCGACCGGCAAGCCCATCAGGCTGTTGCGCACCGCGCCACCGACCACCCGGACCTCGCCGCCATCGGCATTGAGCAGCGCGAAAAGCCTTGTCAGCGCGGGATCGCGGAACCAGGCTTCCGACGAGAGATTGGTCATGCATAAAGCCTTTCATAAAGCGTCCGGATAATGCCGGCGGTAATGCCCCAGATGTAGCGCTCGCCATAGGGCATCACATAGAAATGCCTGACGATCCCCTGCCAGGCCTTGCTGTCGCGCTGGTGGTTGTCGGGATCCATAAGGAAGGAAAGCGGCACCTCGAAGACCTCCTCCACCTCGGCCGGATTGGGCGTGATGGTGAAGCCGCGCTGGACCACGGAAAGAACCGGGATGATACGAAAACCGGTTCCCGAGAGATATTGCGGCAGCCGCCCGACCGTCTCGACGAAGGAAGGCTCAAGCCCGATCTCCTCCTCCGCCTCGCGAAGCGCCGCGATCTCGGGCGATTTGTCGTCCTCGTCGATACCACCGCCCGGAAAAGCGATCTGTCCGGCATGCTTGCGCAGTTTCGTCGTCCGCTGGGTCAGGATGATCTTGGCACCATCCGGATCGTCCACCACGGGCACGAGCACGGCGGCATCCTTGAGCTTCAGCCCCTCGTTTTCCAGAACGGTCTGCGGATTGAGGAGATGGTCGCCATGGTCGCGCCATGCATGTTCGATCGGCGCGCCGATCTGGTTCAAGGCACGGTGCCTGAAATCCTGAGCGCTAAAGAGCGCGGAAGTCCCCGAAGTGCCAGCGATCATCGTGAAAGCCGATCCAGCTCTTCAGCCGGCATGACCGGAAAAACCGCACCATCGGAGCGAAGGCAGAACATATCCCGACCCTCGACCGACAAGACCTCGCCAAGCTCGACGAGATCGTACATCACGGCCCGCGAAACCAACGCCTCAAGCCGGCCCCGCACATGCAGATAGGGCTTCAATTCCTGATTTTCGCCAGAGATGATGAAACGCAGCGGATGCGCCGCACCCGCCTCGATCACATCGCCGACATTGGTGCGGAAAACCAGCACCGGTCCGTCGTCACGAACATCCACGCTCATCTCGACGGCGACGAAAGGCGCATCCTCGACCCGAATCCCGACCTTTTCCACAGGCGTGACAAGATAGGTTTTCCCATCCTCATCCTTGCGAAGGACGGTCGAAAAAAGCCTGACCAGCGGCGCTCGACCGATCGGCGTTCCCATATAAAACCATGTGCCGTCGGCCCGGATTTCCATATCGATATCGCCGCAAAACGGCGGTTCCCAGCGCTCGACGGGCGGAAGCCCGTTCTTGCCCCCGGCGGTCTGCTCGCCGGCACGGGCGATCAGCGCGGCAAGCCCTGCCGCATCCGTCGTCGCTTTCAGCGTGTCGCCTGCCATCTTTGCGTCCCGGTTTGCATCTAATCCATTAATCCATTGCTGTCACGAGATAGTCATTTGAATCGCGCTTGTCAGCCGTCCGTTCGGGAATAAGTTAGTTCTAAAAATGACGGTTGCGTATGAGGCGCGATTCGTCTCAATGGCCGCATGAAATGGAGAAGACCATGGGAATGATGCCTCTGCAGGATACCGCCCTTGATGAAAAGGCCATCATTGCAGCCGCCGAAAACGCTCTGGCCGATATTGCCACCATTCGAGGCGAAGTCTCCAAGGTGATCTTCGGCCAGGAAAAAGTGGTCGAGAACACGCTTCTGGCGATCCTGTCGGGTGGTCATGCCCTGCTGGTCGGGGTTCCGGGCCTCGCCAAGACCAAGCTTGTCACCACCCTCGGCACTGTTCTGGGGCTCGACGCCAACCGCATCCAGTTCACGCCGGACCTGATGCCGTCCGATATCCTCGGCACCGAGGTGATGGACCAGGACGAAAATGGCCGGCGCTCATTCCGTTTCGTGAAGGGACCGGTCTTCGCCCAGCTACTGATGGCTGACGAAATCAACCGCGCCAGCCCGCGAACCCAGTCGGCGCTTCTGCAGTCCATGCAGGAATACCACGTCACCATCGCCGGACAGGCCTATAACCTTCCCTCCCCGTTCCACGTTCTTGCCACGCAGAACCCGCTGGAACAGGAAGGCACCTATCCGCTGCCGGAAGCCCAGCTCGACCGCTTCCTGCTGCAGGTCGATGTCGGCTATCCGGAGCTTGCCGCCGAACGCCAGATACTGCTCGAAACCACCGGCCTTTCCGAAGCGCGGGCAACCAGCGTCGTAACAGCCGACCGGCTGATCGAGATCCAGAAGCTCATCCGCCAGATGCCGGTTTCCGAAAGCGTAGTAGATGCGATCCTGTCGCTCGTCCGCTCTGCCCGCCCGGGTCAGGGAAATGCGGAAACCGACAAGAACGTCGCCTGGGGTCCCGGCCCACGTGCCGGTCAGGCGCTCATGCTCTGCGCCCGCGCACGTGCGCTCTACGAGGGTCGCCTCGCGCCGTCGCACGACGATGTTTACGCGCTTGCCGAACCGGTCCTCGAACACCGCATGGCGCTCGCCTTCTCGGCTCGCGCGGAAGGCATGTCGGTACGCGATGTGATCGCTGGCCTCGTCAGCCGTGCTCGCGGCTGAGAAAGGCTAGGGGCTCGTGGCAAGCATTGGCCAGATCGTCGAGCAGACCCCCAGCAGCGATGCGCTGAGCCGCGCCCGTCAGCGCGCAGCCCTGGTGCCTGACTGCATGGTCGAGGCCCGCCGCATCGCCAATACCGTGATCGCCGGCTGGCATGGTCGCCGGAAGCGTGGCATCGGCGAGAATTTCTGGCAGTTTCGCCCCTATTCGGAAGGCGAGAGCTTCGCCCGTATCGACTGGCGGCGCTCTGCTCGCG
The DNA here is from genome assembly GCA_003248775.1 of Shinella sp. Taxonomy (GTDB): domain Bacteria; phylum Pseudomonadota; class Alphaproteobacteria; order Rhizobiales; family Rhizobiaceae; genus Allorhizobium. The sequence continues at coordinate 34,199 of QFQX01000005.1, forward strand.
ACGACCACACCTATATCCGCGACCACGAATGGCAGGCAGCGCATACGATCTGGCTGTGGGCCGACATGTCGCCCTCGATGATGTACAAGTCGACGCTTGCAGCCGTCTCGAAGGAAAGCCGGGCGCTGGTGCTGATGCTGGCGCTTGCCGAAATCCTTGCGCGGTCGGGCGAGCGCATCGGTTGCCCCGGCGTCATGGAGCCGGTTTCCGCCCGCAACGCCGCCGAACGGCTCGCCGCAGCACTCATTCATGCGCCGGTGACCAGCGGCCTGCCGGATACCGGCATGATCCGCGGCATGAGCGATATCGTTCTGATAGGCGACTTCCTCGATGACGCCGACCGCATCATGGATCGCATCGGCCCGCTTGCCCGTCGCGGCCTGCGCGGCCATGTGGTCGAGATCGCAGACCCGGCGGAGGAGAGCTTCCCCTATACCGGCCGCACCGAGTTCACCGATCCGGAAACCGGAGAAAAGCTGACATCCGGACGCGCAGAGAGCCTGCGCGAAGACTACCGCCGAGCCTATCTCGCCCGCCGTGACAATCTCGGCGAAGCGCTGCGCCGCATGGGATGGAGCTTTGTGCCCCACAGCACCGATCGACTGGCCTCAGAGGCGTTAGTCGCCGTGCACATGTATCTCTCCGGCACGCCGCCACGCGTCAGCAGGAGCAATGCCTCATGAGCGCATTGCCCTTTGCCTTCGCCGCCCCTGCCGTTCTGATTGCCCTTGCCGCCCTGCCATTGATCTGGTGGCTGCTCAAGCTGACCCCGCCGCGTCCCAAGGCAGAGGTGTTTCCGCCGCTCAGAATCCTGGCCTCGGTCCTCAAGCGGGAGGAAACGCCGTCGAGAAGCCCCTGGTGGCTGACCCTGTTGCGCATGGCGATTGCCGCGCTCGCGATCTTCGCGCTCGCCGATCCGGTGATGAACCCGCGCAACGCCTCCGTATCGGGCGATGGCCCGCTGGTTCTCGTCATCGACAACGGCTGGTCTACATCGACCGACTGGGACCGCCGGATCGCGACCGCCGAGGCGCTGATCGGTGACGCGTCCGACGCGAGCCTGCCAGTATCGCTCGTCTTCACCGCCGATCCAAGTCACGATCCCGTGCCCGCTGCCGCCAGCACCGCGCTGGAAAGACTGCGTGCCGCAGCGCCGAAGCCTTTGCGACCCAACCGGGAGCGCGCCATCGGCGCGCTCAGGGAAGCGCTCCAGTCCACCCGCCCCGGCACGCTCGTGTTCCTCTCGGACGGTCTTTCGTCGCGCGAAAACGACACGACCGTGGCCGACCTCGCGGCCCTTTCGCCCGATCAGTTCAGGCTGGCCGAGGGTGACGGCAAGGCTGCCGTCGCCATCACCGGCGCGACCAACGGTTCCAACGCTCTGGAAGTCGACCTCTCCCGACTTTCCACCAACGGCGCGGCAAGCGTGAACATCGAGGCGCAGGATAGGCAGGGCCGCGTGATCGCCACCGGCATGGCCAATTTCCGCAGCGGAGAAAACGTGGCGAAAGCCGCGGTCAACGCACCGTTCGAATTGCGCAACGATTTCGCCCGTCTCTCCGTCGTCGGCCTCGGTACCGCCGGCGCCACGCATCTTCTGGACGATGGTTTTCGCCGCCGCCGCGTGGCGCTGATTTCCGGCGAGGCGGGGGACGAGTTCCAGCCGCTGCTTTCGCCGCTCTATTACATCGAACGCGCGCTTGCCCCCTATGCCGATCTGATGAAGCCCGACGTCACGGATCTTGCCGTGTCGATTCCGGAGTTCCTGTCGCGCAATCCCTCCGTCATCGTGCTCGCCGATGTCGGTCGTCTGCCCGCTGAAGTCTATGATCCGCTGCAGCGCTGGATTTCGCGCGGGGGAACGCTGATCCGCTTTGCCGGCCCGCGTCTTGCCGCCGCCCCCTCCGGCGACCCCCTGCTTCCCGTCATCCTGCGTCAAGGTGAACGCGCGCTCGGCGGCGCCCTGTCATGGGCAGAGCCCCAGCCGCTGGCGGACTTCCCGCGCTTCGGTCCCTTCGCCGGCATGGCCCGTCCGCAGGATATCCTCGTCAAGCGACAGGTGCTTGCCGAACCTACGCCCGACCTTGCCGAACGCACCTGGGCAAGCCTTGCCGATGGAACGCCGCTCGTCACCGTCCGGGAAAACGGCGCAGGCCGTATCGTGCTTTTCCATGTCAGCGCGGAAGCCACATGGTCGGATCTTCCGATCTCCGGCCATTTCGTCGAAATGCTCCGCCGCCTCATTCAGCTTTCCCGCGTCGGCACCGCCGCCGAAGGCGGCGACGCGACCGCTCCGGCCCTTCCGCCCTATCGCCTTCTGACGGCTTCGGGCACCATGACCAGCGAAGCCGGAACCGCCCGCCCATTGGGCCTTGGCAACGAACGTCCTCTGGCATCTACCTTCGACAATCCGCCGGGCCTCTATGGCACCGAGGACGGCTTCGTCGCCCTGAACCTTCTGCCATCGGAGAGCGAACTGACCCCGCTTCCGCAAGACGCCAATATGCAGGTCTCGCGCGAGCCGCTTGCCGGCTCCGCTGCAAAGCCGCTGAAACCAGCGCTCCTGTCTATCGCCTTTGCCCTGCTCGTGCTGGATAGTCTCGTGGTGCTTTTCATGAACGGCTTCTTTGCCCGCCTTTCCGGCAGCACGACAAAGGCCAGCCACACCACCACGACCGTCGTCGCCATGACGCTGGCCACACTGCTGGCGCTTCCCGATGACCTGCGCGCCGCCGATACGAAACCCGGCGACGAACTGATCCTCGAGCGGCTGGACAACACCCGCCTTGCCTATGTCATCACCGGCGAGCCGGAAGTGGACCGGATCTCGGAACGCGGGCTTATCGGCCTCACGGATTTCCTCACCTACCGAACCACACTCGAACCCGCCCCTCCTGTGGGCCTCGACATTTCCAGGGACGAGTTGTCCTTCTACCCGATCATCTTCTGGCCGGTATCGGCGACCGCGCCCATGCCCTCGGCCGCCGCCATCAGCCGCATCGACGCCTATATGCGCGCCGGCGGCACGGTGCTCTTCGATACCCGCGACCAGATCTCCGCCCTCGGGGGCGATGCCGGCCCGAGCGCCAATGGAGAGCGTCTCCAGGCGATCCTCGCCACCATCGACATTCCGCCGCTGGAGCCCGTTCCGTCCGACCACGTACTGGCGCGGTCGTTCTATCTTCTGTCGAATTTCCCCGGTCGCTACACCGGCAGCCCCCTTTGGGTCGAGGCAAGGCAGGAAGCGAAAAAGGCGGATAGTGCCGTCGCCTCCGCAGGCGATGGCGTCTCGCCCATCCTGATCACCGGTAACGACATGCTCGCTGCCTGGGCGATCGAAGACAGCGGCGCCCCGATGATGCCGACCGTCCCTCCGGACGAGATGCAGCGGGAAATGTCCTATCGCGCCGGGGTGAATATCATGATGTACATGCTGACCGGCAACTACAAGGCCGATCAGGTGCACATTCCCGACCTCCTGGAACGGTTGGGCCAGTGACATGACGATCGAATTCGCCCCCTTCATTCCATGGTTCGTTCTGGCAATACTCGCAGTGCTGATCCTGCTGCTGCTGGGGGTTGGCCTCATGAAACGGGTGCGCGGCACGGTCCTGCGCTTCGTCGCCTCCGCCGCCGTGCTGGCCGCTCTCGCCAATCCGCTGCTGCTGCAGGAAGAGCGCGAACCGCTGAGCACCATCGTCCCCGTCATCGTCGACCGCAGCCAGAGCCAGGAGGCACCAGGCCGCACGGCCATGACCGACGAGGCCTTGAAGGCGCTGACCGATCGCCTGTCACGCTTTGCCCGCATCGAGCCGCGCATCGTTGAGGTTAAGAACCCGCCGACCAACGATTCTCCCTCGACAAGGCTTTTCGAAGCGCTTGCGTCGTCCATAACGGACGTTTCGCCAACCCGCGTCGGCGGGGCGATCATGCTGACCGACGGTCAGGTGCACGACATTCCGGCCATCGGCCAGTCCCTCGGCTTCGAAGCCCCCCTGCATGCATTGGTAACCGGCAAGGCGGATGAATTCGACCGCCGCATCGAGGTCCGTCAGGCCCCGCGCTTCGGCATCGTCAACGACCCGCAGGAGCTGACCTTCCGCGTTTTCGACGACGGCAGGAAGACGGATGCGCCGGCGGAAGTTACCGTGCGGATGAACGGCGAAGAGATAGCAAGGCTCAATGCCGTTCCGGGCGTCGATACGCCGCTTTCTTTCAAGGTGCCGCGCGGCGGCACCAATGTGCTTGAGTTCGATGTCGCCGGCGCGCCGGGCGAAGTCACCGACATCAACAACAAGGCCATCCACCTGATCGAGGGCATTCGCCAAAACCTGCGGGTGCTTCTGGTTTCCGGCTCTCCCCATGCCGGCGAACGTGCATGGCGCAACCTGTTGAAATCGGACGCCTCGGTCGATCTTGTGCACTTCACCATTCTTCGCCCGCCGGAAAAGCAGGACGGTACGCCGATCAACGAATTGTCGCTGATCGCCTTCCCGACCCGCGAGCTGTTCGTCGAGAAGATCAACGATTTCGACCTGATCATTTTCGACCGCTATCAGGACCGCAAGAACGTCCTGCCGATCCTCTATTACGACTATATCGCTGAATACGTGAAGCGCGGCGGCGCGCTGCTGATCGCGGCCGGCCCGGAACTGGCAAGCGAGGATTCGATTGCGCTGACACCGCTCTCCTCCGTCATTCCCGCCGCCCCCACCGGCGAAATGCACGAGGCGGCCTTCTATCCGCGCCTTTCCAAGGAAGGCGAACGCCACCCGGTCACTCGCGGCCTCGATGGCTCCGCAAGCGAACCACCGGCCTGGGGTCGCTGGTTCCGCAGCGTCGACGTCGCAAAGCCCGATGGGGAAACCGTCATGACGGCGGATGGCGGTCGTCCGCTGCTGGTGCTCAACCGCTCCGGCGAGGGGCGTGTCGCCATGCTGCTGTCGGATCAGGGCTGGCTCTGGGCGCGCGGCTTTGAGGGTGGCGGTCCGCATGTTTCACTCTACCGGCGCATCGCCCACTGGCTGATGAAGGAACCGGAACTGGAGGAAGAGTCGCTGAAGGCGCGCGCGATTGGCCGCACACTGGAAGTGACGCGCCAGACCATCGGCGACAAGCCGGGACCAGCCACCATCCGCACGCCCTCCGGCAAGACCGAAACGCTCGACCTGACGGAAACCATACCCGGCCTCTATCGCGGCGAGCGACGGATGGACGAAATCGGCCTGTTCACTGTCAGCAACGGCGATTTCTCGACACTGGTACATGTCGGTGCGGTCGATGCGCAGGAATTCAAAGCCATGGTCTCGACCACCGAGGCCTTGGCGCCCGTCGCTGCCGCCACCAAGGGCATGGTCGCGCGCCTCGACAATGGCAGTGGCGGAATCCGTGTGCCGGACATCGTGCCGGTCAGCAGCGAGGTCCGCGTGACCGACAATCGGCGCATGCTGATCCGCCTCACGGATGAAACCGTGCTCAAGGGCGTGAACACCCTGCCCTTGTTTGCCGGCTTTGCAGGGCTTGCCGTCCTGCTCTTCGCCGTCTCCGCCATGTGGTGGCGCGAAGGTCGATAATCCTTCCGCCGTATTCGGATCACTTTAGAGACCCGAAGCTCTTGTCATCCTGCATGTCGCCGTCGCAAAACGGTGAGCAAGACTGCACGACAGCCCCCGGGATTAGCCATGCCTTTGGAACTGGAAGTATTCGATAGTGCCGCCGACGAGAATCGCGCGGCCATCCGCAAGGGAATTCTCGACTACAATGAAGGAATGCTCGGCCCGACGGACCGGAAAAACATCTTCATCCCGTTGAGGGATGACGAGGGCAAGACCGAAGGCGGTCTGATCGGCTATACGGGGCGCGGCTGGCTTTATACCGAAATGCTGTTCGTACCTGAGCACCTGCGCGGTCAGGGCCTTGCCGGAAAGCTGCTGGAGCGGGCGGAAATGGAAGCACGGGAACGCAACTGCGTCGGCGCCTATATCGACACCATCAACCCGCAAGCCTGCCGCGTCTATCAGCGGCAGGGCTACGAGATATGCGGCAGGATCGAGAATTTCAGCGGCGAATACGCCATCACCTGGCTCAGGAAGCGATTTTGAGCGCTTCCGTCGCGGTTTCAGCTTCGGACGCCGGCTCTTTACACTGGCATTCCCGCCAGGCAATCACGCCCTTCAGGCGCTCATGCACACCTTCCGCCATCGGCACCACCAGAACCCGTGCGGGATCGACCGGACCGGGAAAATCGAGCGCCTTCCACGCCACCTTCTCGAAGCCGAGCGGCATGTAATACGGCGGATCACCGACGAGAATGACCGCCTCGGAACCCTGCCGCCGGGCAGCCTCGATGGCGATACGGACCAGTTCGCGACCGATCCCCTTGCTCTTGTGCGAGGGCCGCACAGCCAGAGGGCCGAGCAGATGGCCTTTAACGCCGCCAGCTATCACCGGCGTCATCCGAACCGATGCGATGGTCTCGCCATCATCGGCGCAGATGAAGGAAAGCGACCGGTCGTGCGGTCCCTGCTCCCGGATGCGAGCGGCAGCGCGGGTGAACCGGCCGGGACCGAATGCTTCTTCATTGATGAGTTCGATGACGGCGTCGTGCGACGCATCCTCAGTGAGGTAGACGAGGTCGTGATTTTTCATGAAATGACCGAAACCAGCAGAGCAGACGTAGATATGGGTTCTCGTTAACGCCTAGGGGCGTTCGGGAAGCATCAGCGTCGTCGCAGGGTCCGTGGTGCGGTCATGGGGCCTTCATCCTTGAGGTGGCAATTCGGATAGCAGCATTTTTTCCGTCCGTCCAACGGAAAAACACACCGTTCATCCTTTCGCGTCTCGCAATCGCGGCGCCAAACCGTATTTTCAGCCCACGACACGGAAGGAAACAAGAAGGAGTTACCCGATGGGCATGCTGATCGAAGGTACCTGGCATGACGTCTGGTACGACACCAAGGCGACCGCTGGACATTTTCGTCGCGGCGATTCGACCTATCGCAACTGGGTCACCGCGGACGGCAGTGCCGGCCCGAGCGGACGCGCGGGTTTCAAGGCGGAGGCCGGCCGCTACCATCTCTATGTCTCCTACGCCTGTCCCTGGGCGCACCGCACGCTGATCTTCCGCAAGCTCAAGGGACTGGAAGATCTGATTTCCGTTTCGGTGGTGGATCCGCTGATGCTGGAAAACGGCTGGGAATTTCACGACCGCGACGGCGCAACCATCGACCACCTCTTCGGCTCGCGCGCGCTCTGGGAAATCTATGTGAAGGCAGATCCTGCCTATAGCGGCCGCGTCACCGTCCCCGTCCTTTGGGACAAGCAGACGGGCACCATAGTCTCGAACGAATCCTCCGAGATCATCCGCATGTTCAACAACGCCTTTGACGGACTGACCGGCAATACGCTGGATTTCTACCCGGAGGAACTGAGCGGCGAGATCGACGGGGTCAACAAGCGCGTTTACGACACCCTCAACAACGGTGTCTACAAGTCGGGCTTTGCCACCACGCAAGCCGCCTATGAGAGCGCCGTCTATCCACTGTTCGAAACCCTCGACTGGCTGGAAGAGCGGCTGGCCAGACAGCGCTACCTGTTCGGCAACAGCCAGACGGAAGCCGACTGGCGGCTGTTCACCACCCTCGTCCGCTTCGACGCTGTTTATGTCGGTCACTTCAAATGCAATATCCGCAGGATAGAGGATTATCCGAACCTGTCCGCCTACCTGCGCGATCTCTACCAGACGCCCGGCGTGGCCGAGACGGTCAACATGCGTCACATCAAGGACCACTATTACCGCAGCCACAAAACCATCAACCCGACAGGCGTCGTGCCGGTCGGCCCGGGCCTTGATTTCAATCGCCCGCATGCGCGAGAAAAGCTCGCCTGAGCTTTCCGGTCACCAGATATCGGCGGGGCTTGCCTCGCCGTTGATCTCCGCCAGACGCCGCAGGGTCGCGGTGGTGGTATCGGCGGGAAGATCATGAAGATCGAAGAAACCGGATTCGGCGATTTCCCGATCCGGCGGCCTCGGCGCGATCTGCCTCACCGTCACACGGTAGAGCATGACGTGATCCCGCACGCTGGCCTTGCTGTTGTAGTAGACGTGGAAGAGTTGCGGCGGTTCGGTCATCACCAGATTGCCCTCCTCGCGCAATTCCTTTTCCAGTGCCTGCGGCACCGTTTCCCCGCGCTCCACCCCACCGCCCGGCATGTACCAGCCCGGTACATAGGTATGGCGCACGAGGAAAATCCGGCCCTGTTCGTCGAAACAGGCCGCCCGGACACCGAGCGTCATGCCGCGCGAGATCGCGAAGTAACTGTGCAGAATACGCAACACGAAACGGGTAGTTGTCCCGGAGACTTCTTCTGTACCTTGTTGTTGCGTCATTGTCCTTGCCCGCAGGAAGTGCGCTCTTTAAGAGAAGCACCATGTTCAAGCTCGCGCATATATCCGACGTTCACCTTGGGCCATTGCCGAACCTGACGATCCGTGAACTCGCTTCCAAGCGCATCACCGGATATGTGAACTGGCACCGCAACCGGCGCAAGCATCTTTTCGCCAATGCGCTCGATCTTGTGATCGAGGACCTGCGCCGGCATGAGCCTGATCATCTCGCGATCACCGGCGATCTCGTCAACCTCGCCTCCGGCATCGAGATCCGTCGTGTCGCGGAGTGGCTTCACGAGGCCGGCGCGCCGCTCGACACCTCCGTCGTTCCCGGCAATCACGATGCCTATGTGCCCGGCGCTCACGACAAGGCGGTGCAGGCCTGGTACGACTACATGCGCGGCGACGACGATCCGATGATCTGGCGCGAAGGCCACAAGCTCTTCCCCTATATTCGCCGGCGCGGGCCGGTCGCGCTTATCGGCTGTTCCACCTCCATCGCAACGCCGCCCTTTTCCGCCAGCGGCTTCTTCAGCGCCCGGCAGGCGCGGGAAACCTCCGACCTGTTGAAGGCGGCCGGCGAAGAAGGCCTGTTCCGGGTGGTGATGATCCATCACCCGCCCATTCGCGGGGCCGCCGCCTCCTACAAGCGAATGATCGGCATACGGCGCTTCGCGGCCGCGGTTTCGACCGGCGGGGCAGAACTCGTGCTCCACGGCCACACCCACCTCAACACGCTCTACTGGCTCGACAACCGACAGCAGCGCGTACCCGTGGTCGGCATCGCCTCGGCGTCGCAGGGCCCCGGCGGGCATAAGCCCGCCGCAGGCTACAATCTCTTCTCGATCAACGGGGAACCCGGAAACTGGCGCCTGCAATGGGACCGCTATGGCCTTTCCGATACCGGAACGGAACTGCGCCACGATCATCACCAAATTCTGGCAGAGTAGGCTCCGCCCTTGCCCAAGGTGGACTGAAGATCGCATGAACTTGCGACAGCGGATCATGAAAAGTACGAGAAGTGCCTCCAAAGCGTAAGATGCGTCAGGCCTCAAACCCGTTCAGCTTGCGATGATAGGCCACGACAGCCTTGAGGTTTTGCGAGACGATGATGCTCGCGGCCTTCGCCTGTTCCAGCCCGAAGCCGGGCCAGTCCATGTGTTTGACGATGACCGGTTTGCACAGCCGAAAGAACATCGACTGGCCGAACAGTGAAAACACCGTCAGGGAAAGTTCCTTGCCCTTGCCCGGCCGTCCGATGGCGATGGCGAGCAATTGCGAGAAACGTTCGTGCAGGGGTTCGGCCAGTTTGTCGTAAAGCAGCGCGTCGAATGTCCCCGGCATCACCAGTTCGCGGGTCATGAAATTTGAGATCTGGTCGGCATCCGGCCGTGTCGAACCGATCAGAAGCAGGGTCGAGAACATCCGGTCCATCGTGTCGAGCGCATCGTCTGGACCGAGATTGGCCGGTAGCGGCTGCCATGCCGATGGACCGAGCGTCTCCTTCACCACCGCGATCACATATTCGATGCAGGCGATCCGAAGTCCCGGCTTGCTTCCGAAATGATAGGCGATGCTGCCGATATTGGCAGCGGCATGATCGGCAATCTGACGTGTGGACACGGCATCGTAGCCGTAGTCGCCGAAGAGTTCGAGCGCTGCGGATACCAGGGATTCGCGCGTGGCAGCCGCGCCGGAAGCCTGCCTTGCCATATACGTCCTGCCTTAGAGCTCTCAAATCATCCACCGGCCCTTGCTCGGAAACACGATGATCCATGAAATCAATACGTTACTTCCCATAATCGCTCAAGGCGCTCAATCGAGTTAGAGCCGGTCGATCAAGAGAATATGCGTAGGTAGAATGTCAATAATCGGGTCAGTCCGTGCGTTTAACTGTCTGAATGATTTCTTCGGCGACGATATCAGGACATTCATCGATCAGCATGTGGCCAGCCCCCGGGAGACGGCGAACCGTGAGCCCGACACCTGATACAGCGCTTTGATGCGGCGGTAGGACGCAATCCTCGAGGCCCCAGAGCAATGCCTTCGGCATCGGCAGGGCGAGGATATCGGCAAGCGGCAACTGACCCTGAGCCGGTCCAGTCTCGCCATGGGCTGAGACGATTGCCGAAAAGACGGTGCTCAGGGCCTCCCGAGCGCCTTCCCCACGGCGCGCCTCAAGCGTGGCCTCGATCATCGTCTCAGGGATATCGAAGTTATAGCCGACCATGATTTGCAGGGCCGAGCGGAGCTCTTCAGCCGTCTCGGCAAGACCGAAGCGCCTGAGGATCCGGTGGTTGATTTCCGGTCCGAAACCGCCGGGCGCAACCATGGTGAGGCTCAGCACCGCCTGCGGCTGGCGAAGAGCGATCAGCGCCGCCGTCGCTCCACCGAGCGAATGGCCGGCAAGATGAAAGGCGGGAATGCCCCGGCTGTCGAGATCGGAAATGATGACCTTGGCCATGCGGCCTGCGCCACCAAGGCCCTCGGCATGCAGCGAACCCGCATGCCCCGGCAGATCGTAAGCGATCACCGGCAGGTCTGCCGGCAACCGGTCGATCACGTCACACCAGACGAAGGCGCCGCCGCCGAAACCATGCAGCAGTACCAGAGGCACTGCTGCATGAGGATCACCGGTGATGACGGCGTGAAGCGCCACGCGTCAGGCCTTCGCGGCCCGCTCTTCGAGCACGCGATTGGCGGCAGAGACTACAGCCTCCAGCGACGCCGTCACAATGTTGGTGTTGATGCCGGCACCGAACAGCTTGCCGCCCGGATGCACCATCTCGACATAGGCGATGGCCGATGCGTTCGAACCATGCTGCAGCGAATGCTCGGAATAGTCGGCCACCGAGAGATCGATACCCAGATAGGTCGACAGCGCATTGATGAAGCCGTCGATCGGACCGGTCCCCTGCCCCTCGATCCGCTTGAGTTCGCCATTGTCGGTGATCTCCGCGGCAACGACGCGGCGGCCCTTCTGGGCGGTATCCGGGTAGGTGTGGTGATCGACGAACTTGATGCGTGCACCCGGCTGTTCGACATAACGCTGGATGAAACGCTCGTGGATACGCTTCGACGGCAGCTCCACGCCTTCCTCGTCGGTGATCCGCTGGATGTCCTCACGGAACTCGACCTGCAGGTTGCGTGGCAGGTTGATGCCGTAATCCTGCTGCAGGATATAGGCGATACCGCCCTTGCCCGACTGCGAGTTGATGCGGATGATGGCCTCGTAGGTGCGCCCGACGTCCTGCGGATCGATCGGCAGGTAAGGCACTTCCCACACGCCGGTGTTCGACTGCTTGATCGCCTTCATGCCCTTGTTGATCGCATCCTGATGCGAACCCGAGAACGCGGTGTAGACCAGCTCGCCGACGTAAGGGTGACGCTCCGGAATGGTCATCTCGTTGGAATATTCGTAGACGGCCTTGATCCGCTCGATATCCGAGCAGTCCAGTTCCGGATCGACGCCCTGGGTGAACATGTTCAGGGCCAGCGTCACGACGTCGACATTGCCGGTGCGTTCGCCATTGCCGAACAGGGTGCCTTCCACGCGGTCAGCACCAGCCATCAGGCCGAGTTCGGTCGCGGCGATGCCGGTGCCGCGGTCGTTATGCGGATGCAGCGAGATCAGCACGTTCTCGCGATTGTCGATATTGCGGCACATCCATTCGATCATGTCGGCATAGATGTTCGGCGTCGACATCTCGACGGTCGAAGGCAGGTTCAGGATCAGCTTGTTGTCAGGCGTCGGCTTGATGATCTCGATGACGGCGTTGGAGATTTCCAGCGCCACATCGAGTTCGGTGCCGGTGAAGCTTTCCGGCGAATACTCAAAACGATAGCCGCCACCAGCCTTTGCGGCCATGTCCGTAATCATCTTGGCGGCGTCGACGGCGATCTGCTTGATGCCGCCCACGTCCTTGCCGAACACCACGCGGCGCTGCAACTCGCTGGTCGAATTGTAGAAATGGATGATCGGCCGGGTAGCGCCCTCCAGCGCCTCGAAGGTGCGGGTAATCAGCTCAGGCCGGCACTGCACCAGCACCTGCAGCGACACGTCGTCAGGCACGTTGCCTTGTTCGACGCACCAGCGGGCGAAGTCGAAATCGGTCTGCGAGGCCGACGGGAAACCGATCTCGATTTCCTTGAAGCCCATGTCCAGCAGCAGCTTGAACATGCGGGCCTTGCGGTCATGACCCATGGGATTGACCAGCGACTGGTTACCGTCGCGCAGGTCTACCGAACACCAGATCGGTGCCTTGGTAATCGTCTTCGAGGGCCAGGTACGATCCGGAATGTTTACCTGCGGATAGGGCCGATACTTGGCCACTGCATCAGGCATACCGTGCTTCACGATGGTGTGGGCTGCGCTCGCGTCGTTCATCTTCTTCCTCTTCCGCATCTGCCCGCCATCTTCATTTGTGGGGCTGGTACAGACGCTTGGCCATCACAGGCCGTTCATGGTGCAAAACTGGGATTTTATCCGAGGAGCTGTGCCACGCGGCTAACCGGCCGCCGGGCGCTCCTCAAAGGACCCGGCAACCGCGGATAAGGCTAAGAAGAAGCGAGTTTAGGGCGAGAGTCGACGTGCCGGCCGGAACGCGGCCTGCGTCGAATGAAGCGGAGATGTGTTCGCCCGAGATCTTCATGCGAGCCTTATAGCCACCCTTCGACGCAGTTGGCAAGTACGTCATTCGTATGTTTGCCCGCTCATTTTCCGGGTGCGACACGCTCGCCATGCCCTCCTCAGCCCCGCCAGGCCTTGGCGAGATTGAGCAGACCAAGCATCAGCCCGCCCGCGACAAGCCCCCAGAAAGCTCCGGAAATCCCGCCGAAAGACACGCCGGACGCGGTGATCAGAAAGGTAACGGCCGCCGCCTCGCGCGTTTCAGCGTCCTTGAAAGCGGCAAGTGCCGAACCGGAAAATGCGCCGATCAGCGCAAGCCCTGCCACGGCCTGAATGAGAACCGGCGGCGCCAGAGAAACGAAAGCGGTGACCGCACCCGCCAGCAGGCCGAGAATCACATAACCGACACCACCGATGATCGCCGCCCAGTAGCGCTTCTTCGGATCCGGATGAGCATCCTCGCCAGCGCACATGGCCGCGGTGATGGCCGCCAGATTGACGGCATGCCCGCCGAAGGGAGCTGAAAGCAGCGAGAAAACCCCCGTCGTCGCAAACAGCGGACCGGGGTTGGGATCGTAGTGATTGACCTTCAGTACCGCGATCCCCGGAATGTTCTGCGACGCCATGGTGACGATAAAGAGCGGCAGCGCAATCGAGATCAGCGACGGCAGGGTGAAGGCAGGTGTCACCAGTTCCATTGGTGGCGTAAGCGATGCGGCCCAGTTCGCCATGGCTCCCTCCGGCAGCTCTACCCCCAACATCATCACCAGAACGAAGGCGAGAAGTGCGGCCGGAACGGCATAGAGCCGCTTGAAGGCCGCAACCACCGCCCAGGCGGCAAGGATCGGCAGTCCGAGCATCGGATCGAAGGCAATCGCCTTGAAGGGGGCGAAACAGAGACCGAGGATAACGCCCGACAGCATGGCATTGGCAAGCGGCGCGGGAATGGCGGCAACGGCCTTGCCCAGCGGTTTGAACAGACCGGCAATGATGATCAGCACGGCACAGACCAGAAACGCGCCGACAGCAACAGGAAAGCCTCCCTCCGGAACGCCCGCAGTCGCCAGCAGCGCCGCACCGGGCGTCGACCACGCGATGGAAACGGGAAGTTTCGTCCATGCACTGAGCACGATGGCGCAAAGCCCCATGGATACGGAAAGCGCCATCAGCCCCGAGGCGGCTTCGAAATCGGTCGCCCCGACCCCTTTCAGCCCCTGCAGCACGACGGCAAAGGAACTGGCAAACCCGACGAAAGCGGTCAGGCAGCCCATGAAGAAGCTCTGGGGGGAAAGGTCTTTCAGCATGACGGACTCGGATGTGCAGGATGTGGAGAGCTATCGAACATCAAACTTCGCCCCGTCACGCAAGGCTGGATCAGAGAAAAGAGTACGGCCAGAAGGGAAAAACGGGCATTAGGACGCCGTCCTGTGCTTCGAAAAACCGATCTGCGTCCGAACCCGACGCACACGCCCCGCTAATGACGTGTTGTATTCGCCGGAAGCGTCATGTATAGGCCGGCCAACAAGTTGCAGGTTTCATCTGCTGGTTGGAGAGGACGCCATGTCTAGCGACGCCCTCTTCCAATCGGGGATGGGCCCAGTCGGACTGGATGCCCCCCGAACGGAAGAATTCTTTACGACGCCCGTAAAAGGAGCGTTCCCGGTGGTATTTCGTCTCGTTTTCACGAGAACGAAGCGCATCGCGATAGCGCTTGTGCGCACGGCCTTGCGTCAGCGCGGCGGCCTGCAGAAGCGGCTCGTCCCGCGCAGGATGGCCTTTACCATTCCCTCCTGAACCACCCGAACTAGGTTTCAATCGACATCGGTTCATGCGCGCCGCGCCATGCCCCGATGCCTGTTTCACGTCACCGTCACATGCCGATGGCAAATCAGCACCACCTTGAAAACGAGCAGGTTCCCAAGATGCAGCTACAGACCCCCTATTACCTGATCGACAAGTCGAAGCTCCTGCAGAACATGGAGAAGATCGCGAAACTGCGCGAACTCTCCGGCGCCAAGGCGCTGCTGGCGCTGAAATGCTTCGCCACATGGTCGGTCTTCGACCTGATGCGCGAATACATGGATGGCACGACGTCTTCCTCGCTGAACGAGGTCCGCCTCGGCCACGAGCGCTTCGGCAAGGAAACGCACGCCTATTCGGTCGCCTATGCCGATTACGAGATCGATGAGGTCGTGTCCCACGCCGACAAGATCATCTTCAACACCATCGGCCAGTTGCAGCGTTTCGAAAAGCAGTCCTCCGGCATCATCCGCGGGCTTCGCCTCAATCCCGGAGTCTCTTCCTCGAGCTTCGATCTCGCGGACCCTGCCCGCCCCTTCTCCCGCCTCGGCGAATGGGACATGGCAAAGGTCGAGCCGGTCATGGACATGATCTCCGGCTTCATGATCCACAACAACTGCGAGAACGGCGATTTCGACCTATTCGACAAGATGCTGACCGCAATCGAAGAGAAGTTCGGCCCGCTCCTGAAGAAAGCCGGCTGGGTCAGCCTCGGTGGCGGCATCTATTTCACCGGCGAAAACTATCCGCTGGAAAAGTTCGCCGAGCGCCTGAAGCGCTTCTCCGGCGAATTCGGCGTGCAGGTCTATCTCGAACCCGGCGAGGCCTCGATCACCCGGTCGACCACGCTGGAAGTGACCGTTCTCGACAAGCTTTACAACGGCAAGGACCTTGTCGTGGTGGATTCGTCCATCGAAGCGCACATGCTGGATCTCCTGATCTATCGTGAAAACGCGAAGGTTCATCCCAACCAGGGACCGCATCGTTACATGGTCTGCGGCAAGTCCTGCCTGGCCGGCGACATCTTCGGCGAGTTCGATTTCCCGAACGAACTGAATGTCGGCGACCGGATCTCGATCCAGGACACCGCCGGATACACGATGGTCAAGAAAAACTGGTTTAACGGCGTGAAAATGCCGGCAATCGCCATCCGCGAACTGGATGGCAGCATCAGAACGGTTCGCGAGTTTTCCTACGCGGACTACGAACAAAGCCTCTCGTAAGGCTTCTGACGATTGGACTTAAGGAGTTGGTCCCCATCATGAAAAAGAACGTGCTTATCATCGGCGCCGGTGGCGTCGCCCAGGTCGTGGCGCATAAATGCGCCCAGAACAACGATGTGCTCGGTGATATCAACATCGCCTCGCGCACCAAGGCCAAGTGCGACAGCATCATCGCATCGGTCCATGAAAAGAAGGCCATGAAACAGCCCGGCGTGCTCGAAGGCCACGCGCTGGACGCCCTCGACATCGAGGCTACCAAGGCCCTCATCAAGTCGACCAATTCTCAGATCGTCATCAACGTCGGCACCGCATTCCTCAACATGTCGGTGCTGCGCGCCTGCATGGATACCGGCGTCGCCTATATCGACACGGCGATCCACGAAGAGCCGAACAAGATCTGCGAGACGCCGCCGTGGTATGGCAACTACGAGTGGAAGCGCGCCGCCGAATGCGAGGAAAAGGGCATCACCGCCATCCTCGGCGCCGGCTTCGATCCGGGCGTCGTCAACGCCTATGCCAAGCTCGCCAAGGATGAGTACCTCGACAAGGTCACCGACGTCGACATCGTCGACATCAATGCCGGCAGCCATGGCAAGTACTTCGCCACCAATTTCGACCCGGAAATCAACTTCCGCGAATTCACCGGCGTGGTCTATTCCTGGCAGAATGGTCAGTGGCAGACCAACAAGATGTTCGAGATCGGCAAGGACTACGACCTGCCGGTCGTCGGCACCCGCCGCGCCTATCTCTGCGGTCATGACGAAGTGCATTCGCTGGCCAAGAACATGGACGGCGCCGACGTGCGCTTCTGGATGGGCTTCGGCGATCACTACATCAACGTCTTCACCGTGCTGAAGTCGATCGGCCTTCTCTCCGAACAGCCGGTCAAGCTGGCAAACGGTGACGAAGTCGTGCCGCTCAAGGTGGTCAAGGCCTGCCTGCCCGATCCGGCATCGCTCGCTCCCGACTACGAAGGCAAGACCTGCATCGGCGACTACGTGAAGGGTCTGAAGGACGGCAAGGAAAAGACCGTCTTCATCTACAACGTGGCCGATCACAAGGAAGCCTTCAACGAAGTCGGCTCCCAGGGCATTTCCTACACCGCCGGCGTTCCCCCGGTTGCGGCCGCCATGCTGGTGGCCACCGGTGAATGGGATGCCAGGAAGATGGTCAACGTCGAGGAACTGCCACCCAAGCCGTTCATCAACCTCCTGAACCGCATCGGCCTGCCGACTCGCATCCAGGACGAGAACGGCGACCGCCCGGTCGAATTCGCCTGATCCCCAGACGGGAAACTTCCCGGAAGGCATTATAAGACAAAGGAAATCCCCGCCGGCGATGACGGCGGGGATTTTTCATGATAACGCCATTTCAGGCGAACCCGGCGCGCAAGCACTTTCAACGCACGGCGGCCGCCACCTGCGACAAGACGCCGCCGAGCCGCAACATTGCGACGGCCCTGTCGATGCGCAAACGATACTGAAGTTCTTTTTCAAACGACGCCTTCCGGCGATATTCTTCATTTCCGGACGTCGAATGCCCTATTGCAGATACGGAGACCCCGGGCTCCGTCCTATTGAATGCCCTTGACCATGCAGGTTTCCGCCGCCCCCCTACGACCGCTACCCCGTTCCTTCACCGTGGAAGAGGTCATGTCGTCTCCTCGTTTCACCGACACGCTCGAAGCGTCAAGAGACGATCTTCTCGGTGTCCACCAGCGTCTGCCCCGCGAGGTTCGCTATCTCGCGGATCTTCAGCGTTGGCTGCTCAGTCAGGCAACGCTCGCCGTCCATTTCGAATACAAGACCGGACTGAGCGATATGCCGATATCGCCGACAAACCTGCTGAGGTTTCTCAAGGGAACGCAGGTTTCCAGCCGCAACACGACGCTCTCCTTCCTGAATGAGATGATCTACTACAAACTCGTCGATGCATTGCCGAGCAGCGACAAGAGGGTTCGAAACTACATCGCGCGGCCTTATGCCGAGGAACTCATTCGTGAATGGTTCCATATCCATCTGCGCGCACTCGACCTGATGGACGACGGAAACCGCTTCGCCCTGTCGCGATCCAGACCGGACCTGCTTTTTCACGCGCAGCCACGGATGACACGCCACGTTCTCGCCGAGCGGGAATGGTTCGATCCTACCGCCGCGGTGGCAGTCTTCGTCAAGGCGGATTCCGGCAGCAACCTGCTGCATCATCTGGCAGCGATGGCCGAGGACAGGCCCGTCGTCGATGGAAAGATATGGATCGGGCCGATGTCTTCCGCCCGCATGGCGCAGGGCTATCTGATCTCCCAGAGCCATACCGGCCGGCTTTTCGCCAAGGCCCGCAAGCTCGGCGCCATGGGATGGCAGACCACCGGACACGGCCGCGACTGCTGGCTCGCCCCCGAACTTGTGGATGCCTATCACCGATGGCAGGCGGTGAAGCTGTCTTGCGTGGCAAGGGCCGTGGCGGAAGGTGCCGCCGCCCTGCAAATGGATAAAGCGTAGAAAACGACAGCCGGACCAAGGCGGCGATCCGACTGTCATCCATCGAGCGTCTGGATCGGCAGCAGTACCGATAACTACTGCCGTCCGGGCATCATTCGTGGATCGTGTAGGAACCCATTTCACAGAGATCCTGTGTATCCGTCGTGGTGTCGAGGTTCGCCCCCGGATCGAACTCGAAGCGCATGTCGTACTTGCAGACGTCGCGACCGTCGGCGATCGTGATCTGCATGCTTTCGCCGGGGTTCAGCACCTGGCTGCCGAAAACATCGTCTTCCCATTCGTTCACGCCAACCGGCGAGGTGTAGAAATTGGTCAGCACGGCGCTGGTACCGTTCTTCAGCGTGAACACCAGATCTTCCGCATGAGAGACCGATACCGACGCCAGAAACATGGTTGCAGATGCAACGATCAAGGAAAAATTCTTCATTCTTTTCATCCTGTTACATGGAAATCGCCGGCGCGGATTTCTTAGCTTTTCGGCAGGATCGCGAAAAGAGGGGTTTTCGACCCATTTCTGGTGAGACCATTACGCATGCCCTGCCGGACAGGGCCACACCCGCAAAACAAAACCCCCGCCGGATCACTCCGGCAGGGGCTTCAATAAGCTTCGGATCGAAAGAAATCAGCCGATGTCGGACTGGCTCTCGATGATCTTGCCGACGAGACCGTAGGCAACGGCTTCTTCAGCCGACAGCCAGTAGTCGCGATCGATATCCTTGGCGATCTTCTCTTCCGTCTGGCCGGTGGCCTTGGAATAGATCTTGATCAGGCGCTGGTTCATCTTGATGATTTCGCGAGCCTGGATCTCGATATCGGATGCCATGCCGCGGGTGCCGCCCGAGGGCTGATGCATCAGGAAGCGCGTGTTCGGCAGGCAAAGGCGCTGTTCCTTCGGAACCGACACGAAGATCAGCGAACCGGCGGACGCAGCCCAGCCCGTCGCAATGATCCACACCTTCGGCTTGATGAACTTGATCATGTCGTGGATCGCGTCACCCGATTCCACATGACCGCCCGGCGAGCTGACATAAACGCGGATGTCTTCGTCGCTGGCAGCAGCCAGAGCCACGAGCTGGGTGCAGACCTTCTGCGCCAGTTCCTGTGTGATCCCGCCAAAAATGAAGATCGAACGCGACTTGAAAAGATTCGCTTCCGTTTCCTTGCCGAGCGGCAGTTCCTTGCTCTTGTCGTCTTCGTCTTCGTTCATCCGGATCATCTCCACTTGGGCTTCGTTCTCCCGCACATAGTGCGACTCATGTCCTAAAACAATGCGGGAAAAAGACAAGGCACGGAACCGGTGAACAGCCCGTTAGCGCCGTGCCCCACAGGCTTCGGGACAAAACGCATTCGTAACGCCTGTGACAGGTGAGTTCAGACCCTACCGCGAGATGCGCGTCGACAGAATGATGGAGGACAGCGTCCGCTCGACCCCCGCGAGTTCACCGATACGGTCGATCAGCCGGTCGAGTTCGGCGATGGACGGAGACGCGATGATGGCGATCAGGTCATAGGGACCATTGACCGAATGCAGCGCCGTCACCTCACGGATCGCCGCAAGCTCGTTGGTAACGGCCGAAAGCGACTTCGGCGCAATGGTAATCAGCACATGCGCGCGGATCAGGTCCCGGACATAGCTGTCCGACAGCCTGACGCCGTAGCCGGTGATCACCTGCCCTTCCTCCAGCCGCTCCAGCCGTGCCTGCACGGTGGTGCGCGAAAGCCCCAGTCGCCGCGCGAGGGTAGCGACCGGCATTCGGGCATTCTCCCCAAGCAGGGAAATCAGTTCGCGGTCCTTGTCGGTGAGTTGCATTATGATAAATCCGTTCGGCAATTAGATCAGTTTCATACCACGAATAGCGCTTTTCGCCACTATGAATCGACCAGACACCACGGCATCCTGTTCACATCTGACGAATTTCAAGAGGGTCATATTATGAAAGATATCGTGGTCATGGGTGCGGGCAAGATCGGTGGAGCGATCGCCCTGATGCTGGCGGCAAGCGGCGATTACCGCGTCACCGTCGCAGACAGGAGCGAGGCACAGCTGGCCGCCATCGAAGCCCATCCGGCGATCACGACCGCCGTCGTCGACATTTCCAACGCCGCCGCGCTCGACGCGCTGCTCAAGGGCCGTTTCGCCGTTCTGTCTGCCGCCCCGTTCCATCTGACGGGCGCCATTGCCGAAGCCGCCGCCCGCACCGGCACGTATTATCTCGACCTCACCGAAGACGTCGCCACCACCCGCAAGGTGGAGACCCTGTCTGCCGGCGCAAACAGCGCCTTCATTCCCCAGTGCGGCCTCGCTCCGGGCTTCATCTCAATCGTCGCCCATGATCTGGCCAAGAACTTCGACAGCCTCGACAGCGTTCGCATGCGTGTCGGCGCGCTGCCGCAGTACCCGTCCAACGCTCTCAACTACAACCTGACCTGGAGCACAGACGGCCTGATCAACGAATACATCGAGCCCTGCGAAGCCATCGTCGAAGGCCGTCTGGTCACCGTTCCGGCCATGGAAGAACGCGAGGAGTTCTCGCTGGACGGCGTGACCTACGAAGCCTTCAACACGTCGGGCGGCCTCGGCACGCTCTGCAAGACGCTGGAAGGCCGGGTGCGCACGATGAACTATCGCACCATCCGCTATCCGGGCCATCAGGCCATCGTGAAGGCTCTGCTGAACGACCTGAACCTCAAGAACCGTCGCGATGTGCTGAAGGACCTGTTCGAAAACGCCCTGCCCGCAACCATGCAGGATGTCGTCGTGGTCTTCGTCACCGTCTGCGGCACGAAGAACGGCCGCTTCATGCAGGAAACCTACGCCAACAAGGTCTATGCCGGCGTTATCGGCGGTCGCCTGATGAGCGCCATCCAGATCACCACCGCCGCCGGCATCTGCACGGTCCTCGACCTGCTCGCCGATGGCAAGCTGCCGGCCAAGGGCTTCGTTCGTCAGGAAGAGATCGGCTTTTCCGATTTCCTCGCGAACCGCTTCGGCCGCGTCTACGACCCGCAGGCAACGAAGCTCGCCCGGGTGGGCTGATCGATCAAGCCGAGGTTCTCCGTGTCGCTGGCGCGGAGGATTGAAAACACATTGACCTTCTCTGCGGGGAGAAGGGTGGGCTGAAAAAGCCCGTGATGGGGCGGAGTGACCGGCATGAAGACCGGCCTCCGCCCCAACTTTATCGGCTATACGTCAGAAAATCCGGTCGACCGGCTGACCAAGCGCCATGGCGCCTGCGTAGCGAGCCTGCGGCCCCGACTGCAGCGGATGGAACCGCGCGCCCTGCACGTCGCGGAAACGCCGCTCCAGCCCGTTCGCCCGGTAGAAGGACGCTCCACCGGCAAGCTCCATCGCAAATTCGGTCGCCTTGATCGCATATTGCACCACCAGCGAACGGCCGATCATGATCTCGTTCACGGTATCCGCCGATGGCGCGTTACGCTCCACGACATCCAGCATGAAGCGATGCGCAATCTGCGCGGCCCTCAGCGCCGTATCGACCTGACCGGCGAGTTCGGTCACGCAATCGCTCTGCGTCCGCTTCCGCGCCATTTCCACCGCGATATCCCGCGCGCCTTAGCTCCTCGGCTTCAGGTTTTCCGGATCGTAGAGCGGCTTGTAGCCGACGGCGACGACTTCGACCGGGTAGGTCTCGCAGAAGTACTCGACGTTCAGCTTGCGGCCGACCTGGCAGTATTCCTGCGGCAGGTAGGCGAGCGCGATATTCTTGCCGATGGTCGGGCCGTAGGCGACCGAAGTCGTGTAGGAGATACGTCCGAGGCTGTCGACCAGCGTCTTGCCCGTTGCGGGATCGATGACCGGCATTGCGCCGACCGGATAACGCTTCACCCCGTTGGTATCGGTGTTTTCGGTCATTACCAGCGTGCAGAGCATGGCCGGCTGCTGTTCGCGGGCCTTGTATTCCAGATGCTTGGCCTTGCCGCGGAAATCGGCTTCCTTGACCTTCGGACGCGCCAGATCGGCTTCGATCAGGTTGTACTGCGTCGTGAGGTCCGCATTCTGCAGGCGCAGGCTCTTTTCCATGCGGCGCGAGTTCGCATAGGTCTCGACGCCGAAGGCCATCACGCCGGTGGCGCGCAGCGCATCCCAGACGGCGAGGCCATCCTCGTACTTCATGTGCAGTTCCCAGCCCTGCTCGCCGACATAGGAGATGCGGAAGGCAGAGACGGACTTGCCGGCGATCTCGATCGGCTTGATCGCAGCGAAGGGGAAGTTCTCCACATCGAGGCCTGCCGGATCGGCAACAACCTTCTTCAGCGTCTCGCGGGCATTCGGACCCCAGATGCCGATGGTGATGAACTTTTCCGACACGTCGGTGATGGTGACGTCGAGACCGCGATCCTCGGCCACGCGCTTCATGTAATGGAAGTCGCGCGGGCCAGCATCGGCGCCGTTCACCAGACGGCAACGGTCCGCCATGCGGAACACGGTGAAGTCGGCGCGCACCATACCCTCGTCGTCGAGGAAGTGCGTGTAGATGCCCTTGCCGATATTGGCGTCGCCCCCGACCTTCGCGGCGCAGAGCCATTCCAGCAGCTCGACATGGTCAGGCCCTTCGATGTCGACCATATGGAAATGCGAGAGGTTGACGATGCCGCAATCGTCGCTCATCGCGAGGTGTTCGGCATTCGAGACGCGCCAGAAGTGACGGTTGTCCCACTCGGCCTCGCGAACCGGCACCTTGTCGCCATACTTCTCCAGAAGATGCTCGTTGGCCTTGTAGCCATGGGCGCGTTCCCAGCCGCCGAGCTCCATGAAGTAGCCGCCAAGCTCCACTTCGCGCTCGTAGAAAGGCGAGCGCTTGATATTGCGGCCGGTGGCGTAGGGTTCGCGCGGGTGAACGGCGGGGAAATAGATTTTGCAGGCCGCCTCGGAGCAACGGCCGAGGATGAAGTCTTCCTGCATCTGGTGCGGATAGAAACGGGCGAAATCGATCGAGGAATGGTCCACTTCGGTGCGGCCGTCGGTGATCCAGTCGGCCAGAAGCTTGCCGTAGCCCGGCGCATCCTTGACCCAGATGCCGACGCAGTACCAGAGACCGCGCACCTTCTGGCTCTCCCCGCAGGAAGCGCCGCCGGCGGCGGATACCTGCAGCAGGCCGTTGAACGAGTGGCTCTCGTTATAGCCGAGCTCGCCGAGGATCGGCGTCAGTTCGATGGCGCGCTCCAGACCGTCCATCAGGCCGTCCGCCTCGAGATCGAGGTCACGCTGCGAGGGCGACAGGCGAGCCTGTTCCTTCTCGAGCAGATCGCGCGGATGGCACATGCGCGGGTTTTCGGTGTTGTAGTAACCCCATTCGAGCTGGCCGCCCTCGGTGGTTTTCGGGTCGCCGGTGTCGCGCATGTAGGCGGAGTTGCCCTGATCGCGCAGCAGCGGATAGCCGATCTCCTTGCCGGTGCCTTCGAACTCGTTGAACGGACCGAAGAAGGTGAGCGCGTGGTCGACCGGCATGACCGGCAGGTCTTCACCGACCATGCCCGCGATCATGCGGCCCCAGAGGCCGGCACAGACGATGACGTGATCCGCCATGATCGTGCCGCGATGGGTGACGACGCCCTTGATGTGGCCATTCTCGACGATCAGCGACTGTGCCGGCGTATTGCCGAACATCTGCAGCTTGCCGGACTTTTCGGCCGCATCGACCAGCTTGCCGGCAACTGTCTGCGAACGCGGAATGACGAGACCTGCATCCGGATCCCAGAGAGCGCCTGCGACCACCTCTTCCTCGACCAGCGGAAACTTCTCCTTGACTTCGCTGGCGCTGATCAGGCTGGCGCGCGTGCCGAAGGCCTTGCCGGAGGTCACCTTGCGCTTGACCTCTTCCATCCACTTGTCGTCGCCGGCACGAACCACTTCAATGCCGCCGATGCGGGCGTAATGGCCCATCTTCTCGTAGAATTCGAGCGAGTAGAGCGAGGTCCAGACCGACAGGAAGTCGTGGCTGGTCATGAAACAGAAGTCGGAGGCATGCGCCGTCGAACCGATATCGGTTGGAATACCCGACTTGTCGATGCCGACGATGTCGTCCCAGCCGCGTTCGATAAGGTGATGGGCGACTGACGCGCCCACGATACCGCCCAGCCCGATGATGACGACTTTAGCCTTTGTCGGAAACTCTGCCATAGGAACAAACCCTGATTGATGATTTGCGTCGATCTTAGGGTTTCCGGAAGCGTCATCGCGTCCTTAATGCGACATTCTACAAATACTGCACGACCAGTTTCCGACGCGAAATCGGTCCCCCAGCGGCACGGCTCGACCGCCGGATGTCGGAAGATCGACAGCGAGGGAACGCCTCGGGCGTCACGTGCCGCAGAACGTGCGCATCACTTTCTCGGCCGGCATCGGTGGCAAGGCATAATCTGCACGGGCCGGATCCTCTGCATAAGGTCGCTGCAACGCCGCGTGCATCTGCTCGAAAGGCTCGAAATCGCCGGCGATGCCCGCCACGATCACCTCTTCGATGCGATGGTTGCGCGGGATGACGGCAGGGTTCACCGCGTCCATCGACGCCTGCCGCTCCGCCGGTGTCCGTTGCCCGCCATGGCGTTTCCGCCAGCGTTCCAGCCAGTCTGCGACGCCCCAGCGTTCCTTGAACTGGGCAAGCAAAACCTCGTCATCGGCACCGCCGGCAACCTTGCCCAGAGCGCGGAAGGTCAGCGTGAAATCCGCCTCCCCTTCATGCATCAGCGACAACAGGCCGTTCACAAGCTCGACATCTCCCTCCACCTCGCCGGCAATGCCGATCTTGCGGCGGAAGAGATCGATCCAATGGCTCTGGAATACACGGCCGAAATCGACCAGCGCTGCATTGGCCGCCTCGATGCTTTCATCTTCCCGCGCGGAAAAGAGCGGCAGCAACGCCTCGGCGAAACGCGCGAGGTTCCACTGCGCAATGCCTGGCTGGTTGGCATAGGCATAACGGCCCCGCTGGTCGATGGAGGAGAAGACCTTGCGGGGATCGTATTCGTCGAGAAAGGCGCAAGGGCCGAAATCGATCGTCTCACCCGAGACCGCCATGTTGTCGGTATTCATCACACCATGGATGAACCCGACCGAGAGCCAGCGCGCCACAAGCTCTGCCTGCCGGGCTGAAACCGCATTCAAAAGCGCCAGATAACGGTTGTCGTCGTCCGTCGAGATCTCAGGATAGTGCCGCGCGATTACGTGGTCCGCGAGCATACGAAGACCGTCTGCATCACCCCGGACGGCGAAGAACTGGAAGGTGCCGATGCGGATATGGCTTGCGGCAACACGCGTCAGCACGGCCCCCGGCAACAGCGTCTCGCGCACCACCGGCTCACCGGTCAGAACGGCGGCAAGCGCGCGCGTGGTCGGAATGCCGAGCGCATGCATGGCCTCTGAAACGATATATTCCCGGAGCACCGGACCGAGTGCTGCCCGCCCGTCGCCATTGCGGGAAAATGGTGTGGCACCGGCACCCTTGAGCTGGATGTCCCGGCGCACGCCATTATCGTCCACCACCTCGCCGATAAGGATAGCCCGCCCATCACCGAGCTGCGGAACGAAATTGCCGAACTGGTGGCCGGCATAGGCCATGGCGAGTGACGCCGCTCCTTCCGGCAGGTCGTTGCCGGAAAAGATCTCGGCCAGCCGGGCATCGTCGACATCGGAAAAATCGAGCCCGAGTTCACTTGCCAACTCGGCATTGAACCGGATCAGCCGAGGCGCCCGGACAGTCGCGGGCTTCACAGCCCGAAAGAAACGCTCCGGCAGCCGCTGATAGCTGTTGTCGAATGCGAACACGCTCTGTCCTCCTGTCTTGCGGCCGAACACTTTCGTCCATTGATTAAATATGGGGCCGGTATTCCACGGAGCAAGCGGAAAGAAACCGATGGGTCGGTTTGCCCGTCTGCGGGTCGCTCTCCAAGGCCAAATCTGGGCGCATCGGCCCACAACTATTGTCTCACGGATTTCAGGATATTTAACGTGGTCTCCATTCGGAGCACGCCCCCGTCCCTGAGTGACGGCGGCGTGCTCCATGTTGCTGTCCGCGTTCTCCATGGATCACGGAACCGACATCATATCGCTGATTGAGAGGGGTAATCAGACATGAAACTTCGCCTTGCCGCGACCGCTGCCGTCGCCATCGTTCTTTCCGGCTGCACAACCACGGAAGAAGCCAATACCGTCATCCAATCCCGCTGGGTGGGCCAGCCTGCCGAGGTGTTTTTCACCCAGTATGGGCCGCCGATCTCGCAATTCCCGATGGCAAGCGGAAACGTACTTTACACCTGGCGCGGCGGCGACAAGACCCGCTACATCGCCCCGACCTATTCCACTCCGACGCCGGCCCAGACAACCACCCGGACCGAAACCAGGGAAACCAAACCCGGCGTCACCGTCACCAAAACGACGACGACCGGTGTTTATCAGCCCCAACCGCAGATGATTTCGCCGCCGCGCTACGAGGATCTGTTCTGCGAATTGCAGATCACCGCCGATCCCTCCCAACGCATCGTCGCGATACGCGCCTCCAACGACACGGATGGTGAAGGCCTGAGCTTCTCCCGTTGCGCCGAAGTGCTCAATGCGCATCCGCAACGCTGAAGCGCCGGCAGGGGCTCCAATCAGACAAAGAAGCCCCGCTCGACGCGGGGCTTTCCTGTTTCACCGGACAATGTCCCGGCTGCGACCTAAAGCGTGTCGCGATCTTTCAGATTCGCTCTCTACGCTTTAAGTCCTTGTTTCATCGTATGTCGTTGCCGCAAAACCGCTGCACACTTTTGCGCGACATGCTGTAGCCTTGCCGCGATCCCGCCTGCACCTGGCCGGAACAGGCTCCATTGTGCGACGCAGCTCTTTTGTCATGGACAGTTACAAAACCCTTACGCTAGTCTGTCGCATGACATATAGACGAAGGCAGGCGTGACTGATTTCCGGGCGCCGTGTCGACCAAAAAGAGGGACAAACATGTTCAAACGCCTTTCGCTTACCGCCGCCATTTTCGCGGCCGCTGCCGCGCCAGCTTTCGCTCATCTCAATCCTGAGGAGCACGGCTCCTTCATGGCGGGCATCTCCCATCCGCTGTTCGGCGCAGACCACATCCTGGCCATGGTCGCGGTCGGCCTCTGGGCCTCGCAGATCGGCGGTCGCGCGCTGATCGCCGTTCCGGCCGCATTCGTCGGCACCATGGCGCTCGGCTTCGTGCTGGCCGTCGGCGGCATAAACCTGCCCTTCGTTGAACCCGCCATCCTCGCTTCGGTCATCGGTCTCGGCCTGCTGGTCGCTTCCGCCGTCCGCCTGCCGGTCGCCGCTTCCGCCGCCATCGTCGGCCTCTTTGCCCTTTTCCATGGCCATGCTCATGGCGGCGAGCTCGGCTCGGCCGGTGCGCTGCAGTTCGGCCTCGGTTTTGTGGTTTCCACCGCCCTGCTGCATGTCGTCGGCATTGGCCTCGGCATCACGCTTTCGCGCCTCGGCCCGATGGTCACCCGCCTTCTCGGCGTTGCCACCGTATTCGGTGGCGCAGCGATCGCCTTCGGCTGATCCGAATTCATCCGGACATGAAAGCGGCGGCTCCCGAGCCGCCGCTTTTGTTTGTCACAAGGAAAGGATGAGAAGCCGGCAGGACGGAATCAATTTCTCCGCTTCCGCTCCCAGACTTTTGAAACGACTCGCCTTTCCAGACGCCTCGTCTCTTGAAGTAATACCTGAGCCTCAGCCGCGCCCACGATAGGTGGCCACGCCCTGCTCCGGCAGCCACACGCCTTCCGGTGCCGCACCCGTCTGCCAGAAAACATCGATCGGAATGCCACCCCGCGGATACCAGTAGGCGCCGATCCTCAGCCACCTGGGATCAAGCAGCTCGACGATGCGCTTGGCAATATAGATCGAGCAATCCTCGTGGAACGCCCCGTGATTGCGGAATGAGAACAGGAAGAGCTTCAGCGACTTGGATTCCACCAGCCAGTCGCCGGGAATATAATCAATCACGATATGAGCGAAATCCGGCTGCCCGGTCATCGGGCGGAGCGAAGTGAATTCCGGCGCGGTAAAGCGTACGACGTAATCGGTGCCGGCATTGCCGTTGGGCACACGCTCCAGCACGGCTGCCTCCGGGCTGGTCGGTGCCTCGACATTGCTTCCGAGCTGCGACAACCCGCTGACATCGGTCATGCTCATGGTGTTTGCTCCCTATCCTGGAGATTGATGCCGATCCCGTGCGGTACTTCATTTTCCGGCTCGACATGAATGGTGACGCGCGCGCCCGGTAGCGCATTATGGATGGCCATTTCAAGCCGGTCGCAGATCACATGCGCCTCGCGAACGGTCATCTTCGCCGGCACCACCAGATCGAAGGCAACAAAGGTCACGGAACCGCCCCTGCGGGTGCGCAGGTAGTGCGCACCGAGGGAACCCGCGGAATTTACCGTGATTGCGTGCTTGATCGCCTCCTCTTCCGCCGGTTCCACCGCCTTGTCCATCAGGCCGTCGACCGAATGCGAGATCACCTTCCATCCCTGGAAAATGATGTTGATCGCAACCAGAATGGCAAGCACCGGGTCGAGGATCGCGTAACCGGTGAAAAGCGCCAGCACCAGCCCGATGAGCACGCCGACCGAGGTCACCACATCGGACATGATATGCTGGCCATCGGCGGCAAGCGCCGGCGAACGATGAGACTTACCGACACGGATGAGGGTCATGGCCCAGACACCGTTGATCACAGCGGCAACGGCGTTGATCGCAAGGCCGAGAACCGGCGCTTCCGGCATCGCCGGGGCAGAGAGATAGCGAACCGCCTCATTGACGATCAGAAGCGCCGCCACCACGATCAGCACCCCTTCGAGAACTGCGGATATATATTCCGCCTTGTGATGTCCGTAGGGATGATCGGCATCGGCAGGCTTCTGCGCATAGCGAATAACGAAATAGGCGATGAAAGCCGCGACCACATTGACGGTGGATTCCAGCCCGTCGGACAGCAGCGCGACGGAACCCGTCACGTACCACGCGAGCAGTTTCAGTCCCATGACACCGAACGACAGGGGGATACCCCAGAAGGCCAGCCGCTGGACGAATCCATTCTTCTCGGCGGACATCCATCTTCTCCTTTGCAGTTGCAAGCGATTAGCACGAGGCGTCGCCAAAACGACGAAACCGCCCGCGACGAGCGCGGACGGTTCAGCAACTGCTCATTAAGACATCCGCCTATCGGGGTCAATCCATGCACTCCTCTCCCCTCGCTGATTGCGCCGCAAAGTCCCTTGAAATACCGTTTTCCCGGAGGCACGATCCCACGTCACAGAAACGCCGGGTTGGATCGCTACCGCGCCTCATGAAATCGGGTCAAAACGCGGATCGGGACACGACAGAATGAAGCTTCTTAAAATTGCCCGCCGGATCGGTATCGCAACGGGCGCACTCACGCTCGGCCTCGGCGCCTATCTTGGCATGCTGCAACTGACGGGCAATTTTCACGAGGTCATCCCCGGCAAGTTCTACCGCTCCGCCCAGCTCCCGCCGGAAAAACTCGCCGCGTATATCGACCGCTACGGTATCAAGACGGTCATCAACCTGAAGGGCGAAAGTCCCCAGAGCGAGTGGTACCGTCGCGAGGCGGAAACGCTGCGCGCGCACAATGCCAAGCTCGTCGATTTCCACATGTCGGCCAGACGCCAGCTTACGGTGGAAGAAAGCCGACAACTGGTCGACCTGATGCGTAATGCCGAAGGCCCCATCCTCATCCATTGCAGCGCTGGCGCCGATCGTACCGGCCTCGCCTCGGTCATGTACCTGCAACAGATCGCCGGCATAGACGAAGAGACGGCAGAGTGGCAGCTTTCGCCGCTCTATGGCCATATCAGCCTGCCCTTCCTTTCCGTCTACGCCATGGACGACACATGGGAGACCTTCGAAAAGGCAATCGGGCTGGATAGCTAAACGCAGGCAGGCGACACTTAGCGACGCCGTCAAGCATGACGGAGGCCGGAAAACCAGCCTCCGCATTCCACAAATCAAACTGCCTCAGGCAGCCTTTTCCTTCGCCCGCCGGGCAAGATGCGCGACCACGTTCTCGATCATCCGCATGCCGGCGTCACCGCCGAGCGTCATGATCGATTCCGGATGGAACTGAACGGCCGCGACCGGTTCCTTGGTGTGCTCGATACCCATGATCGTGCCGTCTTCGCTCTCGGCGGTGATCATGAAGTCGCGGTTGAGCGTCGCCGGATCGGCGAAGATCGAGTGGTAGCGACCGACCGTCACTTCCTTGGCAAGCCCGGAGAAAACGATGCCCGGCTCCAGAACCCGGATGCGTGACGGCTTGCCGTGCATCGGCACGGCGAGATGGCGAAGCTCCCCGCCATAGGCTTCCGCCAGCGCCTGCAGACCGAGGCAGACACCGAAGATCGGCAGGTTGCGGGCGCGCGCCTTCTTGATCGTCGCCTTGCAATCGAAATCCTTCGGATTGCCCGGTCCGGGCGACAGCACGACGAGATCCGGGTTCATCCGATCGAACACCTCTTCCGGCACCGGGCTACGAACCGTCGAAACGGTCGCGCCCGTCTGGCGGAAATAGTTGGCGAGCGTGTGCACGAAGGAATCTTCGTGATCGACAAGCAGGATCTTGACGTCCTGCCCGACCTTGGCGACGCCCCGTTTCGTCTTGGTGTCGTTGCCGGCCTTGGCATCGCGGATCGCAGCGATCATGGCGGATGCCTTGAGTTCGGTCTCGGCCTCCTCCTCATGCGGATCGCTGTCGTTCAGAAGCGTAGCACCGGCGCGCACCTCGGCAATGCCGTCCTTGATGCGCACGGTGCGCAGCGTCAATCCCGTATTCATGTCGCCATTGAAGCCGACCATGCCGATGGCGCCGCCATACCATGCGCGCGGGCTCTTCTCATGTGCCTCGACGAAGCGCATCGCCCAAAGCTTCGGGGCGCCCGTGACGGTCACCGCCCAGGCATGCGACAGGAAGCCGTCGAAGGCATCCATGCCGTCACGCAGTCGTCCCTCGATGTGGTCGACCGTGTGGATCAGGCGCGAATACATCTCGATCTGTCGGCGGCCGATGACCTTGACCGAACCCGGTTCGCAGACGCGGCTCTTGTCGTTGCGGTCGACGTCCGAGCACATGGTGAGTTCGGACTCGTCCTTCTTGGAGTTCAGCAGTTTGAGGATCTGTTCGGAATCCGCGATCGGATCGTCACCGCGCTTGATCGTGCCCGAAATCGGGCAGGTCTCGATGCGGCGGCCGGACACGCGCACGAACATCTCGGGCGAAGCGCCGACCAGATATTCCTGATTTCCGAGGTTGATGAAGAAGGAGTAGGGCGACGGGTTGATTTCCTTCAACCGCTTGGAGATCTCGGAAGGCTTGCTGTCGCAGCGTTCCATGAACTTCTGTCCCGGAACCACTTCGAACAGGTCGCCGCGCCGGAAGCTTTCCTTCGCCTTGACGACGAGTTCGGCATATTCGCCGGGACGATGATCGCCGCGCGGCGGGATCTTGTCGGTATGCAGGAAAGGCTCGGCCGGAATTTCCGCCGATTTTCCGTCCGTAGTCACACCGCCCTTTTCGAAATCGTAGCGGTCGATCCAGGCCTTGGCCGAGTAGTGGTCGACCACGAGGATTTCGTCCGGCAGGAACAGCATCATGTCGCGCTGGTCTTCCGGTCGCTCCAGCGAAAGCTTGATCGCGTCGAACTGGAAGGCAAGGTCGTAGCCGAAGGCACCGAAAAGGCCGATGGAGGAATCCGCGTCCGAATAGAAGAGATCGACAACAGCACGCAGCGCCGTGAAAACGGTCGGGATCTTGGAACGTTCTTCCTCGGTAAACACGCGATCCGGCTCATTGACCACGAGATCGAGCCGCCGGGTAGTACGCTCACCAAGCGTCAGGTCGGAGACTGCCTTCAGCTTGTCGGCGATGAAGCCCAGAAGCACCTCGCCCCGCCCGTTATAGGCCTCGATCCACATTTTGCGGCCGAAGCAGGAAATGCCGAGCGGCGGATCGATGATGGCCGTGTCCCAACGGGTATAGCGACCGGGATATTCGTAGTTGGAGGAGAAGACCGCGCCGCGATGGCTGTCGAGCCGGTCGATATAGCTGCCGATGGCATCCGCATAGGGGGTGGCCCTCCGCTGCCGGGTTACCTTGATCCCCCCGCGGGTCTCGTAGATTTCCCCGCCATCATCCCGAATGATCGTCGCCATGCTTCTGCTTCTCCGTTTTCAAGGCCCGTTTCGAGGCGCCTGAATACAAAAAAGCCGCCTCAGGTTTTCCGGGCGGCTTTGGGTCACTTGTCTTTGGACATGACTGGTCAAGGCCGCGTTAGCGTGCCCACCACCAGTTGCCGATGTTCAAAGACTTGATCATGGCGAAACACATACCGTCATGCGGCAATGAGCGCAAGTCCCTCGCAAGCGAAAGCCCTGCAAACGCTGGAGGAAATTGATGTGGCGAAACTTCCCGCCCCCTTGGCCGTTATCCCCTGCCCGCAACAACGGAGACGGCCTATTGCGAAAAACGACCCTGCTCCTCTGCCTGCTGCTCTCGACCGCGTCCGCCACAACACAGGCGGATGACGTTCCAGTCCCGGAACCGCGCCCCGAGCATTCGACGACTGCTCCCCCGGTTCCCAAGGAAAAGCCCGAAGTCCCTGCGGCAGATGCAGAGAAGACGGCCCCGGCGGAGAAGCCCACCGAAACACCGCCGGTACCCGCACCGCCAACGCCGACAGCGGCACCTCCAACGCCGGCAACACCACCGCCAGCGGAACCAACTCCCGCCCCCGCACCGGCCCCGGCCCCACCACCTGCGACGCCCATCGAGACAGAGGCCCCTGCAGCTTTCGAGGCATGCATCAGGGAACTCTCGACCCACGGCGTCGAATTCAAGCCGCTCCCCCGTATTGACGATGGCGAAGGATGCGGCATCGATCGGCCGCTCAGCGTGACCTCGCTCTCCTCGAAGGTGAAGCTTGAACCGGAGGCGACGCTCCGCTGCGGCACCGCGCTTAAGCTTGCCCGCATGACCCGCGACATGCTGGAACCGGCAACCCGTCTAGCCCTGCCCGACAAGGGATCGCTGACTTCGGTCCACCACGCCTCGGCCTACGTCTGCCGTAACCGCAATGGAGCGGAAGGCGGCAAGATCTCCGAACACGCCCGCGGCAACGCAATCGACATCTCATCGCTCGAATTCGAAAAGGGAACCGTGCCGATGAGCATCGTCAGGCCGGAGGATTCCGACTTCCCCGCCGCCTTCCAGCGTAGCCTGAACGCTTTCGCCTGCCTCTATTTCCGCACGGTCCTTTCCCCCGGCAGCGACGCCGCTCATCAGGACCACCTGCATCTCGACATCCTCGAACGCAAAGGCGACTTCCGCTATTGCCGGTGATCTCTATCGACGTGCCTGACAACGAAAAAGGGAGCGGCCATGGACCGCTCCCTTTGCACTCTTATCCCAAGATCGATCAGAACTGCTTGGTGATCGACAGCTTGAAGGTCCGGCCCGGCTCCGAATAGAAGGCCACCGGCTGGTTTGCCGTCGAAGCTGTGAGCGGGTTGACCGCTTCCACACCGACCGGGTTCCAGTAGGTCTTGTCGAACAGGTTGAAGACACCTGCCTGAATACGCAGACCCTTGATCTGTTCCGGCTCCCAATAACCGGTCAGGTTGACCACGCCATAACCGGGCGCATCGAAGGTCCGTGCATTGTCGTCATCACGCATGCCGGCCTGCAGGATGGTCGAAAGGTCCACGCCCCAGGTTTCCTTCTGGTAGCCAATGCCGAGGATGGATTTGACCGGGGCAATCGAGCGGATGTACTCGCCCGTTTCCTTGTCCTCGCCATAGGCAAGCGCGATCGAGCCGTGCAGCACAATGCCATTGTCGAATTCCTTGCGGGCATTCGCCTCGAAGCCGGAAATCTCGACGCGCTCAAGATTTTCCCAGCTGTTGATCAGGAACGACGGGAAGTAACCCGCCGGATAGGCGCTGCTATATTCCTCGGTTGCGTTGATGAAGTTCTTGTAACGGTTGTGATAGACCGAGACACGGCCGGTAAGGTCCGCAGTCTCGTAGTTGGCGCCGATTTCGAAGCCGTTTGCCGTCTCGGCT
Source organism: Shinella sp. (assembly GCA_003248775.1). Taxonomy (GTDB): domain Bacteria; phylum Pseudomonadota; class Alphaproteobacteria; order Rhizobiales; family Rhizobiaceae; genus Allorhizobium. Next base: position 68,844 of record QFQX01000005.1, read on the forward strand.
TCCAGATCGGGATTGCCAAGCGCGGTGTAACCGCCGGCAATGTTGGTGAAATTGCCGTAGAGTTCACTTACAGTCGGGGCGCGATAGGCCATAGACCACTGCGCATAGAGCTCGAGTTCCGACGTCACCTGATAGGTTGCCAGAAGCTTCGGCGAGAAGCGCGAACCACTCTTGTCGTCCGGCAGGCCGAAATAGCCATAACCGGTGTTGTTCTCGAATGCGTCGGAGGACGACGGACGATAATCGTACCAGTCGAAGCGGATACCGGGGGTAAGGGCAAAGCCCGTATCGCCAATGCTGATACGATCCTCGAGATAGAGGCCGAGACGCGTTCCATCGACATCGGGAATATCCGACTGCGAAACGGTCGTGGTCGGGACGGCCCTCAGGAACTGCTCGGTCTGAAAGAAGTCGACATTACCGCCGAAACGGACCGCATGCGACAGGTTGCCGGTCTGGAACTCCGAAAGAGCGCTACCGGTCACGCCAAAGGACTTTTCTTCCATCTCGTTGTGACGCTCGTAGGCAGCGCCGGAATTGCGGGTGCCGAAGGACCCCGCTCCCTTGGAGAGACGCTGCCAGTAAGCCGTCAGCATGGCCGCATCGATCAGGCTTTCGGTATCCGGTGCCTCGAAGTTATAATCGAGCGAAACGCGTTCGCGACGCGTATCGTCGTAACCCCAGTATCCATCAGGCTTGTAGGCGGTGGATGTCGTGCCCTGAAGAGTCTTGAGGTTCAGGTCGTTCTGCACGTCGAAGCGCTCAGCGGTAAGACCGATGCGATGACCACCCTCGATGTCCTGACGGATCTTGAAGAGCAGGTTGTTCTGTTCGACATCGGTCGGGTTCGGCTTGGTGCGCTTCACGCCGATAGAGCTGTTATCGCCCTTGTTGTCCCGCTCATGGCCCTTTTTGTAGGAGCCCTGGAACAGGATCGAGGTGTTCTCGATCTTCTTGGCAATCGCCACCGAGCCGCCGATGCTGCGGTCTTCACTGTCATAGCTCGTCTTGGCGACGGCACCCCAGTCACGACCATCCTTGATGAGATCTTCGGGCTCCAGCGTACGCAGGATGAGCGCACCGGCAAGAGCACCCGAGCCGATGCGGCTGGAGTCTGCACCGCGCAGAACGTCAACGCTCGACAGGGAAGAGAAGTCGAAACTATTGCTGCTGTCGCTGATGCTGGTCGTCGGGGTCGAGGTGCCGACACGCGCGCTGTTCTGCAGGAACGGCACGGGAATGTTGTCGATCAGCGTCACAACGCGAGGGCCGCCCAGTCCGCGGATGAACAGACCACCAGTTGCGCCAAGCCGCGGCTGAACGAAATCGACACCGGGTTCCGTGGTGTTGCCGAGGTCCGTGATGCTGTCGATTTCCTTTTCGCGAATCTCCTGCGCCGTGGTTTCAGTCACCTGACGGCTACCGGCAGCCACGCCTGTGGCGGCGCGCTTGCCCTTCACGACGATGGTCTGGAGCTGCGTGGCGTTGGCATCGGTAGACGTCGTATCGGCGTCCTGGGCCGCAGCCGAAAATCCGGGAGCGATGGCAACAAGGGCTGTGCAGGCAAGAAGAAGCGGTCTGAAATGCCGAGAGACCATGAAATATACGTCCTTTCATCGGCAAAGCCTATCCGTCCCCCAAAACGCAGAGCGTACAGGGCCGAGCCGATCGAGTTGTTGTCAAAACCTGGGCAGACGGCGGTTACCCGCCTTGATATCGCCACGTATAAAACATGATGTTTTGAGTCAACATAGAAAAGATGATAATTTTATTCATGATTTATTGTGCGCGGAAAATCCGTGCAAAAAAGCAACACTTTCACAAAGATATCTCTGCGCCGGGGATCGCCGCGTCAGAACAGCCCTTCGATATAGCCCTGCTCGTTGAGGAAGATCCGCTCGGACGACGGCGATTTCGGCAACCCCGGCATCGTCATGATTTCTCCCGTGATCGCGACGATGAAGCCCGCGCCGGCGGAAAGTCGCACCTCGCGCACATGCACCACATGCCCCTCGGGCGCGCCGCGTAGATTGGGATCGGTCGAGAAGGAATACTGGGTCTTGGCGATACAGACCGGCAGGTTGCCGTAGCCCTGCTCTTCCCAGGTCGCGAGCTGGTCGCGCACGGCTTTGTCCGCGGTCACCTCGGCCGCGTGATAGATCTTCGACGCCACGGTCTCGATCTTCTCCAGCAGCGGCATGCTGTCCGGATAAAGCGGACGAAACGCCGACTGACCGGAATCCGCGAGCTCCGCGACCCGCCTCGCCAGTTCCTCGACGCCGGCAGACCCCTCTGCCCAGTGACGGCAGACGATCGCATCCGCCCCGAGCCGCGAGACATATTCCTTGACCGCCGTAATTTCGGCTTCCGTATCGGAAATGAAGTGGTTTATGGCCACGACCACCGGCACACCGAAGCGCCGGACATTGGCGACATGGCGTCCGAGATTGGCGCACCCGCGCGTCACCGCATCCACATTCTCGTGGCCGAGGTCTTCCTTGCTGACGCCACCGTTCATCTTCAGCGCCCTGACCGTCGCGACGATGACGGCAGCAGCCGGCTTCAAACCCGCCTTGCGGCACTTGATGTCGAAGAATTTCTCAGCCCCGAGATCGGCGCCGAAGCCCGCTTCGGTCACGACATAGTCGGCAAGCTTCAGCGCGGTTTTCGTCGCCACCACCGAATTGCAGCCATGGGCGATATTGGCAAAGGGACCGCCATGCACGAAGGCCGGATTGTTTTCGAGCGTCTGCACGAGGTTCGGCTGCATCGCGTCTTTCAGCAGAACCGCCATGGCGCCGTCCGCCTTGATATCTCGGGCGAAGACCGGGCTCCTGTCACGCCGGTAGCCGATGATGATATCGCCGAGCCGCCGCTCGAGATCTTCAAGGTCCAGGGCAAGGCAAAGGATCGCCATGACCTCGGAGGCAACGGTGATGTCGAACCCGGTTTCGCGCGGATAGCCGTTCGCGGCCCCGCCGAGCGAGCATACCACTTCCCGGAGCGCCCGGTCGTTCATGTCCATCACCCGCCGCCAGCTCACTCGTCGGCTGTCGATGCCCTGCTCGTTACCCCAGTAGAGGTGATTGTCGATCAGCGACGCGAGCAGGTTATGGGCCGAGGTAATGGCGTGGAAATCGCCGGTGAAATGCAGGTTGATGTCTTCCATCGGCACCACCTGCGCATAGCCGCCGCCGGCGGCTCCGCCCTTGACGCCGAAGCAGGGACCGAGCGACGGCTCGCGCAGGCAGATCAGCGCTTTCCGGCCAATCCGGTTTAGCCCATCGCCCAGCCCGACCGTCGTGGTGGTCTTGCCTTCGCCGGCCGGCGTCGGATTGATGGCGGTAACGAGAATGAGCTTGCCGTCAGGACGGCTGGAAAGAGAACGGATGAACTCAGCCGACACCTTCGCCTTGTCGTGGCCGTAGGGCATGATCTGCTCCGCGGGAATGCCCAGCTTCTCGCCTATGGCCTGGATCGGCAGCTTCTGCGCCGCGCGCGCGATTTCGATGTCGGATTTGACGTCACCCATGGACTGCTCCCATACCCCGTGGCCTGTTTCCGGCGATTGAACCGTGCAGATAGCCGAACAATGGCGCAAATGGAAAAGAAATTGTTCAACCGGAACCTTGCAAACGGCTAAACAGCCTCCGACTTGCGTATCCGGGACAATTGGCCTCTTGCAGTGCAGCATAGCCCGCCTTATGTCTCGCCGCGTGCCATCCGCCAAAGCCCTTGCCCGCCAAAGACACCGGAGAAACTGCAAGATGAAGTCCCTGGAACTGCTCGTTGAAAAGATCATCCTTTCCAGCCGCTGGATCCTCGTCGTCTTCTATCTCGGCCTTGTTGCAGCGCTTGCAGTCTATGCGGTGTCCTTCGGCTACAAGTTCCTGAAGGTTGCGGGCAACGTCTTCGAATATAGTGAGGCGGAGATGATCCTTGCCATGCTCGGCCTGATCGACGCGGCACTCGTTGCCAGCCTGATCGTGATGGTGATGATTTCCGGTTACGAGAACTTCGTCAGCCGTTTTGACGAGACCGATGCGGAAGTCTCCTTCCTCGGCAAGCTCGATGCCGGTAGCCTCAAGATCAAGGTCGCCTCCTCCATCGTCGCCATTTCCTCGATCCACTTGCTGCAGGTCTTCCTCAACGCCAACCAGTTTACCGACGGCAAGATCATGTGGCTGACGCTGATGCACCTCGCCTTCGTCATTTCCGCCGTCATGCTCGGCTTCCTCGAAAAGCTGATGTCCAAGGGCAAATACGAAGACAAGGGCCTGTAAGCGACAAGAGCAAACCGACGACACGCCCCCGCGACCGCCTAACCGCCCTGCACAGCCGTGGCTGTCGATACCGCCTCGCCAGCCGGCTCTATCGTGGCGGCCGCAGGCGCTGCCTCCGGCGCAGTCGGAGGGGGTGGTGGCGGCCCCCGGCGATGACAACGGACATCGATCCCGTCCTTGTCCGTGCAAAGCAACATTCCCGGCGTCTCGTAAGATGCCAGCATATCCGTGAGCAGCCCGATCTTCAGTGCTTCCACCGGACTTAGAATGCGCAGGTTCTTCGGATCGGCGCTGCTGACGAAGTCCATGATGCCGAGATCGACGCCCATCTCGGTGAAGTAGGTGTTGAGTTTCGCCCTCGCCTTCTTGGAAAGCTTCGTGCTTTCGCCTTCGTTCCGGAGCCTGCGCTTCACCTCCTTGCGCGAGACCTCCTTCTTCTTACCGTTCACCATCTTGTACTGGATTTCATAGGTCACCATAACGCTCCGCTGGATCGTGGTAATCTGATGAACGCCGAGTGTCGCCCATTGCGAGGCCGAGCGCACGGTCCCGCCGGCCATCATGAACGGACAGGCCGAAACGCAGTAGGCGCCCCAAGAAAAGGCCTGCCCCTCCGACGCGCCCTTTTTGGCGATCCCGGCCTTGCATCTGGGTTCCGCGGTGGGACAATCCTTGAGCCTCGTTGCTCCCACGGCCGTTTCCAATCCAGCCTTGCGGATCATCCGCCCCATCTGCAACGATGCATCGACATCACCCCCCTGTGACAAGAGCACAACCGGCGGCTTCTTGTTGCCCAGCGTCTTCAGTATCTTCTTCAGCCGCGCCGGCGTGTCCGGTGTGATGCGTCCCTCAGCGGAAATCCATTCCGGGCAGTTTTCCTGGCAACCGGCGGTGCGCACCAGAATGAAGCTCATCGGCGGATCGCCATCCTGTGGCTTCACCTTGCTGTCAGCGGCCCATGCGCCAACACCTGAGGCAAGAAACGCAAGTAGAACGAGCAATATGGTGGAGAGGATTCTGGAGGATAACGCGATGCGCACGTGCCGAACGCCCTGGTTGCAGATAGGGCAGGCTAGCGCATCGGCAGGGAAAGAGAAATCGATTTTGGAAAGCTCAATACGTCATTTCAAGACGTCAGAGCGTCCTCGACAGTCCGAAAGGGCACAAGCGTTCCCGCGGCTGAAAAAACGGACGGCAAGCGGCATTTCCATGCCACCTGCCGCCCGCTTATATTGGTCGGTCAGCCCTCGCCGATGGCGATCAGGCTCGCATTGCCACCGGCTGCGGCCGTGTTGACGGAAACCACCTGTTCCAGCGCGAAGCGCATCAGATAGGCGGGGCCGCCAGCCTTGAAACCGGTACCGGAAAGGCCGGAACCGCCGAATGGCTGGGTCCCGACGACCGCGCCGATCATGTTGCGGTTGATGTAGACATTGCCGGTATCGAGCGCCTCGGTCACGGTGCGGATCGTTGCCTCGATGCGGCTGTGCACGCCGAGCGTCAGGCCATAGCCGGTCGATGCTACAGACTCGATCACCTTCGGCAGATCCTTGGCCTTCCACCGAACCACATGCAGCACGGGACCGAAGACTTCCTTGGTCAGCGCCTCGGGCTTGTCGAGCTCGATGATCTGAGGAGCAAAGAAGTTGCCGGAAATCGGCACAGGACCGGAATAGCGGACCTTTTGCGTCTTGCGCATGTCGTCGATATGGCTCTTCAGCATCGCCGTCTGCTTCTCGTCGATGATCGGGCCGACATCCGTGGTCGTCAGCGCCGGATCTCCCAGATTGAGTTCGCGTGCGGCGCCCTCGATCATCTCCAGCATGCCGTCGGCGATGTCTTCCTGAAGATAGAGGATGCGAAGGGCCGAGCAGCGCTGGCCGGCGGAGCGGAATGCCGACATCACCACGTCGTCGGCCACCTGTTCGGCAAGCGCGGTGGCATCGACGATCATCGCATTGATGCCACCGGTTTCGGCGATCAGCGGTACGATCGGACCGTTCTTGGCGGCAAGCGCCCTGTTGATCGCCTGCGCCGTTCCGGTCGAGCCGGTGAATGCAAGACCAGCAAGTTGCGGATGGGCGGAAATCGCCGCACCGATATCGGGACCACCGGGCAGGAACATCAGCACGTCGGCCGGAACGCCAGCCTTGTGGAAGAGCTTCACCGCCTCGAAGGCAATGAGCGGCGTCTGCGGCGCAGGCTTGGCGACGACGGCATTGCCGGCGACAAGCGCCGCCGAGATCTGGCCGAGGAAGATCGCCAGCGGGAAGTTCCAGGGCGAGATGCAGGCGAAGACGCCACGACCGCGCCAGAGCAGCCGGTTGCTCTCCCCGGTCGGGCCGGGCATAGCCTCGGGCTCGGCAAACAGTGTGCGTGCCTGCTCGGCATAATAGCGGCAGAAATCGACCGCTTCGCGGATTTCGGCGATACCGTCATCCAGTGTTTTGCCGGCTTCTGCAGCCAGAAGCACCAGCAGCCGATCGCGGTTCTGCTCCAGAAGGTCGCCCATCTTTTCGAGGCAGGCCGCGCGCGCCTCTGCCGGCTGCCTGGACCACGAGGCAAAACCCTTGCGACCCGTGACAAATGCGCGATCGACATCGGCAACGGCCGCGTTACGCACGGTACCGACCTTGCGGCTACGATCCGACGGAGAAAGAACATTGACGACTTCGGTCTGACCCGCGGCACCGGGAACGAGCGGAGCGGCATCGACGGATTTGTTTTCGGTGGCAAGCCGCGCCATCAGTGCCGCAAGGCTCTCGCGATGGCCGAACTCGAAGCCGGCGCTGTTGCGGCGCTTGCCATAAAGCTCCTTCGGTAGCGGGATCTGGCTGTGCCGGGCGCTCGCGCCCTGATCGAGCCCGAGCCGCTCTGCCGGCCGCTCGAGCAGCTTGGCGATCGGTACGTTTTTGTCGCCGGCAACGGCAACGAAGGACGAGTTGGCGCCATTCTCCAGCAGGCGGCGTACCAGATAGGCTAATAGATCGCGATAGCCGCCAACCGGCGCATAGATGCGGCAGGCGATACGTTCGTTGCTGGACAGGAGGCTGTCATAGAGAGCTTCGCCCATGCCGTGCAGGCGCTGGAACTCGAAGCCGCTGCGGTCAGCGCCAGCAAGTTCGAGAATGGAGGAAACCGTCAGCGCGTTGTGTGTCGCGAACTGCGGGAAGATCCGCGCCCGCTTGTCGAGCAGTTTGGAAGCGCAGTTGAGATAAGAAAGATCCGTCGCCGGTTTGCGGGTCCACACCGGGTAGTCGTCGAGACCACGTTCCTGCGCCCGCTTCACCTCGGTATCCCAGTAGGCGCCCTTGACGAGACGCACCATCATCCGCCGGCCATAGGTCTGGCAAAGGCTGTCGATGTAATCGATCACCTGCGGTGCGCGCTTCTGGTAGGCCTGAATGGCGAGGCCAAAGCCGTCCCAGCCGGCAAGCGAAGGATCGGCAAAGACGGCGGCGATCACATCAAGCGAAAGCTCCAGCCGGTCGGCCTCTTCCGCATCGACGGTGAAATTGAGTTGATGGGCCTTGGCCATCTGCGCAAGCTTCAGGAGATCAGGCACCAACTCGCGCATTACGCGGTCATGATGGGTGGCTAGATAGCGCGGATGCAGTGCGGAAAGCTTCACCGAAATCCCCATGCGATCCGGCAACTGCTTGCTCTTGCCGTGCTTGGTCATGAACGCGCCGATCGACTGGATCGAATCCGCATAGGACTTGAAATAGCGCTTGGCGTCTTCGGCCGTACGGGCGCCCTCGCCCAGCATGTCGAAGGAATGGCGATACCCCTTCTCCTCACTCTTGGCGGCGCGGCTCAGTGCATCCTTCATAGTCTCGCCGAGAACGAAGTGGTGGCCAAGGAAACGCATCGCCTGCTTGGTGGCGCTGCGAACAGTGGGAAGTCCGAGCCGTTTGACGAGACCGCGGACCACTCCCTCTGGCGTCTCACCAGGGCGGATGACGCGGGCGGAAAGTCCGAGCGCCCAGGCCGAAGCCGATACGAACCAGCTGTCGCCATGCGCCTCATGCTCGCTCCAGCCGCCTTCCTTCAGTTTGTCTTCGATCAGCCGGTCCTGGGTCAGCGCATCGGGCACACGCAGCAGCGCTTCGGCAAGCACCATCAGTGCCAGACCTTCGCGCGTGGAAAGGCCGTATTCGCGCAGGAAATCCTCAACCCCGCCGACCGAACCGGAGTTCCCTCGGATCGCTTCGATGAAGCGGGTGGCGCGGCGATCGATCGAGGCATTCTGACTGCCCGACAGCGAAAGCCGTGCAGCAAAGGCCCTGACAAGGCTGTCGTCGTCGCCCGCAAAAGGCGCATTGAATTGCGGAAAATCTGGCATGGCATTCTTGAGCATCGTCACCTCCGTGTTATCGGCAACCTACAGAGAGATTAATAGCATTTCTCACTGATTTTTGGCATAAATACCGCTGCTACCCCTGGGAAACTTGAAAAAGATAGAGACTAATGAAAGAGCTGGACCGCCTCGACCGCAAGATCCTCCGTACCCTGCAGAAGGAAGGGCGGCTCACCAACATCGAACTTGCCGAACGCGTCCACCTTTCACCGACAGCAACAGGCGAACGTGTCAGGCGCCTGACACGGGACGGCTTCATTACCGGCTACATGGCGGTACTCTCGCCACAGAAACTCGGACGCGGCCTGCTCGTCTTCATCGAGGTCAAGCTGGACCGCACCACGCCCGATATTTTTGACGCCTTCGCCGCCGCCGTCAAACGCTCGGATGACGTGATGGAATGCCACATGGTGGCCGGCGGTTTCGATTATCTGGTGAAGGCGCGCGTGGCCGGCATGGAGGCCTACCGACAGTTTCTTTCGGAAGTCATCCTGCCACTCCCGGGCGTACGAGAAACGCACACATATGCTGTCATGGAAGAGGTGAAATCAGGCTCATCCCTACCAATTTAAGTTTACAGCAACACTCTGATTTTGCCCAAGAAATTAACAATTCACCAAGGCTGCTTGAAATTTGATCGACAGCACGCGAAAAAACGCTGGCTTTTCGTAGCAACTGATATATTTGTTAACGTTAACATACTTGTGTTTGTCAACTTTCGATAGTCCTTATTATGATCGCGGAACGTCAGTCTCTCCTGAGCGACGAAATTTCGAACAGCCGGACGCGCCCCGATTTCATGCGCGGCATGGTGCGCGTTGCACGGGAGTTCGGCCTCGATCACGTAACGATTCTGTCAGCCCCCGGGCCCAATGATATGCTGCTGGCTCCCTTCGTGCAGGAAAGCACCTTGCCCGCTCAGTTCGCCCGCGAATTCGACAGGAATTTCTTTCTCCGCTCCTGCCCCATCCTTCCCCGCCTCAACCAGTCCATCCTGCCACAGACATGGCACCTGAAGGATGGCGAATGTCAGAACGGCCGCAGTTTTCCGCCTTCAATGTGCGAACTAATGGAGCGCTACGGACTGATAATGGGGATGTTGTTTCCGGTAACGTCTGTGGACGGAAACCGCTTCATCCTGCGTTATGACGGTGATCGCCCTCGCCTGTCGCAGGTGGAGCTGAACGAACTCAACATGATCAGCCTGCATGCCTTCGACGTCTTCGACCGCATGCGCCGCGCCGAAATGGTCAGCCCCAACGTCCTCTCCGCACGCGAACTGGAAGTGCTGCGCTGGACCGCGCAGGGCAAGACTTCCATCGAAATCGGCCAGATTCTTTCGCTCTCGGACCATACCGTCAACGCCTACATGACGAATGCCATCAAAAAGCTTGATTGCGTGAACAGGACCCAGCTAGTGGCCAAGGCCATACGTCTAAAGCTCATCAACTAGCTGCTGATTCGCCCCGCTCCAGCCGTGGCCAGCAAGGGGACAGTCCATCGTGCCGCTTCGTTTCGACCAGTTTCAGCAACGGGAATTCCAGGATTGCGCCAGCGTCGGACTGAACGAGCGCGAGGTCGTTGACCTCATGCAGGAATTTCACCTGTTCGGCTTCTGGCGCATCGATCTCGATACCGGTCTGTTCTACGCGACACCCGACGTATTCCGAATCTACGGCCTGAAGACGACCGACGGCAAGATGAGCCTCGTCGAGTTTGGCTCCCGCATTCATCCCGACGATCTGCCTATGGTGATGGAAAGCTTCGAGCGGACCTGTCAGCACAAGCAGAGCTACCACAACATCTATCAGGCGCTCGGTGAGGACGACCACTACAAGTATCTGCGCACCGTCGGGCGTTTCCGCGATAAGCCCGGCACGTCGGGCGAGATCATTGGCATCACCTATGAATTCTTCGAGCGCCTGCGGACCGTCGCTTTTTCCGATGCCCCCAAACCTGACTGAACAGCCGGCCGGGCTAAACAGCAAACTCAATTGAAAAAGGCCGGCTGGCACCCTTGCCAACCGGCCTTCTGTTTTGTTGATCCCCTGCCCCGTCAGCGTTCGAGAACGGCGCGCAGTTCCACCATGTTGGAACGGACTCTCAGGATATAGAAACCCATCGTCGAGAGATGGTTCGGCATGATCCAACCATCCTCGGCACCGTTTGAGATGATCGCCGGCTGGATCCGGAGAGCGGATGCGAGCTGCTTCTCCATTTCCGTCCAGATGGCTGTCAGGTTACGCTCGCGGATCACGTCCATGAAGTCGGCGCGGGTCGCGCGCAGCAGTGCATACTGGGCGTAAAGCTGACCATAGGCGAACCAGAAGCGATCATCGGCGCGCGTGTCGAACCATCCCGCATGGTATTCCTCCGAACGGCGGCGCAGGATGTCGGACGTGTTGCCGAGATCGCTCGCCATGCGGTCGAGCACCTGGGTCAGGTTGTCCGCGCGGGCGTCGAAGACGGCCTTGCAGGTCTCCAGATCGGAATTGAACTTGCGCCAGCTGTTGACCGCTGAACGGTAATAGGCCGGCGTCGGCGTCTTGAAGCCGAAGGGATTGGTGCCGAAGTACCAGGTGCCCTCGTCGAACTGGATGTTGCCGCGCGCATCCTGCAGGTCGTTGTTGATACCGGAGGTACCGCGCACACGGCCGAGATTGTCCGCAAGCTCGATAGCGATGCGGCGAACCACCTGGTTCACGCCGCGCTGGAACGAGGCCTTGTTGTCGAAGAAGGGCGTGTTATCCCAGTCCATGCCGAAGAAACCGAGCTTGTAGAGCAGCGTCGACGAGATCCATATGTTCTGGTTGACGTTGAAGTCGGTAAGGTCGGCGGCAATCGTCACGATAGCCGAATTCTGGCAGGTATTGGGCTTGTCGGGAACCGCAACGCCAGCGGCAATGGTTCGCTGGTTGAAGTCGTAGCCATTGACCATGTCCGGATTGAAATTGGTCCAGGCTTGCGTACGCCAGACGAACTGGCCGTAGAACACGAGCGCAATGACGATCAGCAGCAGGATCGGCCCCTTGATCATCCAGTTGCGGCGTTGATACCAGCCATGCGCGGCCATGAAAGGCCAGAACAGCCCGGCGAACACCAGCCCGATGCCGCGACCTATGGCAGCAAGGATGCGCCGGAAAAACGCGATGACCGGATCAAGCATTGTCGTCGTCTCCTATGCCGTAAAGGCGTTTGCGGAAGGCAGCTTTGTCCTGCAGATAGGTTTGCGTAAGTCGCGTTACAACGAATTCGCGAAATACGTCGCTATATCCTTCATAAGCTTCATAAAAGCCCTGTTTGTCGAAAATGAACCGCGACACGAAGTCCGAGGGCACCATTTGCGCGATCAACCGGTTGGTCAACCACTGGTCGGCATGGTCAGGGCGGGCGCGGATCAGCAGGAAGCGGCGCTCGGGCGCCACATCGGCAATCTTGATGCTGCCGGTCGCCGCGATCTGCCGCAGCATTTCCTGCAGGAACGGATAGGTCCCATCACGCGCGACGAGTTCCGCGTTGCGGTGGAGGAAGGTCTGCAGCCACACCGCGTCAATGCGGGAGAAATCAAGCGCCGGATCGGACTGATAGGCGAGCGCCAGCGCCGCCATTTCAGCACGATGGGCGAGAAGACCGGAGGCATCCACCCAGCTTGCCCGCGGCAGTTCGATCCGCCCGGTCTTGGCCAGGAAATCGAAAATCGCCGCCGGGTCTTTGCTGGAAATATAGCTGACCTGCCACGGACGCGACCGACGAAAACCCGGAGCTGACGGATCGCAGATGACTGTGGTGATCTTGTCATCGACGAAAACATAAACGCCGCCGAAATGATTGGCCCAGAAGGCATCGTGCCGGAAGACCAGCTTGTCGGGCACGAGCATGTTCTGGCGGATATCACCCGTCAGCTTCGCAAGCTCCACCATGCGGTTCAGCATCGCATCGTCGCGCCATGCCTCGGGATCGGCCTGCAGCCGGTCGGCGAGCTGTCGCAGTTCGCCCGCCTTGCCGAGCAGATCCTCGGCGGAGAGCACCCGGAATTGCACCTCGTTGATCGACAGAAGATCCTCAAGGCTCTCGACCGTGGAAACGGAATCCTCGATCTCGCCGTAGAGGGCATCCTTGATGGTGATCGCATTGATCGCCCGCGCGTTCGCCCGATAGAATTCATGCATCAGGCCGGCGGTATTGGAAAAACTCGTATGAACGACCGGCAGGTTCTCCTGATCCGGCGTCATGATCACGAAACGCCGGTTGACACGGTTGGGATCGAGATAATCCCTGTCCCCAAGCTCCGCCGCGATCTGGGGGGAAAAACCGGTCATGTCGATATCGAATTCGGCAAGCGCCGTCGGCCTCAGTCCGAAACCCGAAAGCGCCTTATTGTAACGCTCGATCAGATGCGGCTCACGAATGGTCAGCAGCCTGCCATAGATGAGTTCGGCTTCGAGAAGACGGTTCATGACTTGCCGCTCGCAGGCAGGAACACAAAATCACCACTGGCACATGGCTCCGTCAAACGGCCATCCAGTATCGTTACGATTGTCTCCAGCACCGCGCGTCGTTCGCGTAGCACATCAACGTTCCAGAACCGCGCAACAGACCAACCGTTCAAATTCATGAATGAATTCCGTTTTTCATCATAGGCACTATCTACATGCTGACTACCGTCAACCTCTACCACGAGCAAAGCCTCACGACATGCAAAGTCCGCGAAATATGGACCGATGGGGAGCTGACGAACGAACTTGAAACCGTTAAGGCGTCGTCCCCTAAGCTCAAACCATAACAGGGCTTCCGCATCATTATCACCACGACGAAGTCGTCGAGCGCGTTTTGTCTTGCTGATGTTCGCTCCCCGCATCAACGCTCCGTGTCTGCGAATTGCCCCTCACCCTAACCCTCTCCCCGCAAGCGGGGAGAGGGAATACGCTATCACGCCACGGCACACTTGCGCGCAGGACATCTGCCACCTCCCTTCTCCCCGTTTACGGGGAGAAGGTGCCCGAAGGGCGGATGAGGGGCTGAAACGGCAAGCATCATGCTTTGGCCACTTCACCATTTCCCTTCCCGCTTCATCGTCTCGATCTCGCTGACCGCCTTTTCGCGCAGACGTTCGCGGCGCACGATGTCGGCGACCACGGCATCGTCGGACTTGTCGGCATAGCGGAATTCGCTGTCGGCGTAGCGGTTGATCTCCTGAAGGATCATCTCCATCGTCACCGGACCGCGAAGCTCGGCGATCATCGCTTTTTTCTCGTCGTAGCTGCGGCGCATGAAGGCTTCGGGTGCCGCAAACCACTCGTCCGGCAGTTCTACATCCATCACACGCATCTTGATCGCATCGGTGATGTTCTTGATCGCACGGCCGGTGAAGCGAGGTTCGGCCAGCTTGATCTCGTGAAGGTAGGCGCCGATATCGGCCAGCGTCTCGATCCTGCCATGGCTCTTTTCGAACCGCTGCCAGACGGCCACCAACCCATCCTCTTCCGGACGGTTATGCTTGTCATAGGAGACGGACACCGCCCGCTTGATTTCCTGATTGGCGAACAACTGGTGCTCACCGAGCGGGATCGAATGGTTCTTGCCGATCAAAAGCGCGAAGATATCGATGTAATCGGCCTCGCTCTGCGGTCCATCGACAAGCCAGCGCGCCCCGGCCCGCTGGCGGAGCGCATCGTCGACATTCTCCGGATAATTCGAGAACATGCCGAAGCAGCAATTGCCGCGCACCACGGTCGAGGCGCCGGCGAAGCTCTCCATCAGCACCGCCGTCACTTCATGCTGGCCGGCCGACGCCCGGTCGTCGGAACGCTTCGCCGCCACCTGATCGACATCGTCGATGGTGCCGAAACCGATGACGCGGGGATTGGTGACGTTGTCGATGAAGGCCTTGCAGTTCTGGCCCGACTTGCCCTGGTAGGACGAAATCTGGTCGACGCCGAAATTCTCGTAATGGAAGGCGTAGCCTGCCACCTGGCAATAGTCGTTCAGAAGCCCCGCCAGCATCTGGATCAGGATGGTCTTGCCAGTACCCGGCATGCCGTCGCCGATGAAGGTGAAGAGAAAGCCGCCCAGTTCGACGAACGGGTTCATCTGCCGGTCGAAGTCATAGGCCATCATCATCTTGGCAAGCTTCATCGCCTGAAACTTGGCGATGTGATTGCCGACGATTTCCTCCGGCTTCTTGAAGGTCATCGAGAGCGGCTTGCGTCGCGCACCCGGCGCGACATCGAAGCCATCCAGCGTGAAATCGTCCTGATCGATGCGGATATGGGTGTTCTCGAAGGGCGAAAGACCCGTGAACCGCGCCTTCCGCCCGATCAGCCCATCGATGGCAGCGCGGGCAAAACCTCTGGCACGGCCGACCAGCGTCGCCTCGTCGCCCGACCCGGCAATCGCGGCGTCGAGTCCGGCAACCATGCTTTTCAATGCATCCTGCGGCGTATCGAACAGGAAATCCGGTTCGTGGATGTCATTGACCGGCTCCCCCTCACCCTGCAGCGTCGACAGAAGATAGGCGGCGAGCGAAAACGCGGCGACATAGGCCGATGCGGAAAGCAGCGCCTTGAACCGGCCGGCATCCTCGCCCTGCAAGGGGGCGGAAAGATTGCGCGCCTGCAACTGTTCGAGATCGGTCTGACGGGCGAACACATCCGCAATCGCCAAAGCCACCTGAATGCCGCGGCGAACACGATAAAGCACGGCATGCTGCTGCGGTGTCATCAGCGGATCGCCGCCACCTCCGGACGACTGAACGGTCTTTGACAGTTCGATCTCCCGCGTGCGGCGAACCGATCCCGTCGAAACCGTCGGCACGAAGCGCCTGTTGGTGCCGGCAAGCGGCGTGCCGCCTCCCGCGCCGTCTCCCGCATCGATGACCACGGCGCGGGTCACGAGCCCCTGCGCGACGGCCAGATGCTTGCGGATCTCGTCCTCGCGGATGGTCGTCAACCCGGCGTTCAGTCCGTTCATGATGCTAGACCTCGCTGACCACGTTATTGCCGGAAATCACATGGACCTTGTAGTTGCCGAAGATGGCATTGGCCTCACCCGAGGCATAAAGCGCCTGATAAGCGTCGTGCGGCACCAGCGCATGCTTTTCGTAGGCCGAAACGCCCATGCGCGCCGCTTCGAGGTCGCCCGTCTCGATATGGAATTCCTGCGTCGCCGGCGTCGAGGAGAAGAAGCCGCGCTGCGCCGGGCGCTCAGCCTTGGAGAAGACTTCCTGCATCGTCCAGGTCAGGAGCCAGGCGTTTTCGGGTTTGCGTACCCGCGACAGGATCTCGTTGATCCGGGCATTGTTCTCCGTGATCCCGGCCGAATAGAAGGGACCGAGCACGATGCGCCGGAGAAGCTTCGGATGCAGCGTCGGAAAATCCTTGTCCATGTTGGTGGCGATCGTCGCCGGCGTCAGCGAATAGGCGCCGTTCTTGCCGGCGAAATCGTCGAACTGCGCGGCAAGTTCCGGGTTCAGCAGGCCACCGACCGGAAGCGGAATATCGACATCGGCACTGAGCTTGCCGTCCTCTCCCACCAGCAGTTTCGCAACATTGGCGGAACTGTCCTCGATGCCGGCGACATAGATCATCGGCAGCGTGTTGGTGCCGTCGAACACAGCCCAGTTCACCACGTAATAAGGCCTGCGGCTCGCCTCATTGACCGTCACCCGCACGGTTTCCGGCAGGACGTAAGGCGAGAAGATCGCGCCCCGGCCGATCTGCTCCAGATAGAGACGCTCCGCCATCCGCGATTGCAGCGCCTCGGGAAAGGCCTTCTGCCGCAGGATGAAATCGACCATCTCTGTCCGTAGCGCCGCCGCCTCGGGTATTTCGGCAAGCCGCTTCTCCGCGCTCGTCCGGTCGTTTTCCAGCTCCAGCACGTTCTGGAACACGGGAAAACCGCTTTCCGCCTTTGAAATGCGGAACTGCTCGGTGAAGCCGATCCGGTTTTCCCAGCAGGCGAAGGAATTCTTGAGACGGTCGACATAGGGCAGCAGCAGCGCTCCCGCCACCCCGCTGCCCGGCAGCATCAGGTCGGGATTGCGCAGGTAGATCTCAAGCCCGCCGAGCGCCGCCCGAATCGACTGGAAATACTGTGCGACCGGCCCATCGACAGCATTCAGCATGGCACCGGCCCTGTTGTTCTTTTCAGTTCAAGGGCAACGGGGGGTATTTCCGACACGCTTGCGTCTCCAATGCGCCATACATCCAAACTCGGCAATATGCCCGGCCGATCAGGACTTCACATAGTTCGCCGCGTTGTGCTTTTCGAGCACCGCCTGGAAACGGCGGGCGAAAGCCTCGTCTGCGAGCTTCTTGCGGCGCTGGATGTCCTGCGTCGACAGCATGTTCTTCTCGTGCAGTTCGAGAAGGTCGCCGATATGGCGCTGGGCGGCGGAGCCGATGCCGGCCATGGTCTCTTCCGCAGCGGTGTCGACCTGGCTGCCAAGCGTGTTGATCTTGTGGGCCACGTCCTGCTGGGCGGCGGTCTTCAACGAATCTTCCAGTGCCTTGTAGAGCACGATGCGCTGCTCGGTATCGATCGTCAGCTTGTTGATCAGCGTGTTCTGCGCGGCGATCTGGTTGTTGAGCGAATCGACGAAGGTCTGGAACATCGAGGTGTAGCGCTCGAGCGTCTGGCTTTCCGCCAGCAATTCCTGCTCCTTGGCCTGCATCTGGTTGTATTCGGTCGCAAGCTTCGAGCGTTCGCCTTCCAGCTCGGTGCGGGCCGACTGGTCCGTCGAGGCAGCGATCCTGTTCTCGATGTCGAGCAGCATCGGGTTGAGCTCCTCGATGCGCTTCTGAGTCGCTTCAAGGCTGGCAATCGTGCCCTTGCGGCGCTCGATCACCTGGATCAGGCTCGCCTCGGAACTCTTGTAGCGCTGGTCGAGCACGCCGCGCTGGTCTTTCAGGATGCCGACGATGCTGTCGGACTTGGAAAGCAGTTCCTGCAGGTTTCCGGCGAGCGACATGTTGCGAACGCGTTCGGTACGCATGCGCTGCGCGCTCTGCTTGGAGAATATGCCAATGAATTTCTCGTAGCCCGTATAGCTCTTCATGCTCTCGAATTCTGAGCCGAAGACATTGGTCGCATCTTCCAGCCCGATGATCAGGTCGGCAATATTCGCCTCCATCACCTTCTGCTGGTTGATGACATCCTGGATACGCGCATTCTCGATGTCGAAATTAACGTCGCCGAGCTTGGTTTCGGCCTTGGCGAACTGGTCGAGAACGACGCTGGACTTCTCCAGCTTGCCTTTCATGTCGTTGACGATGCCGCGGGTCTTTTCGATTTCGCTGTCGAAGGACTGTAGCGAGGCCATGCTGGTTCATCTCCCGAAATGAATAAATGGGCGGAAAAACCGCCTCTTTCTATCTGGCGAACTTATCTTATTTCTTTCATTTGAAAACCCGATAACGGCGAAAGCCGGGCAGTTGCCGCCCGGCTTTCCATTAAAAAACAAAGCCTGAAGAGATCAGAGGCCGAGAGCGGCGATCTCTGCATCCAGTCGCTCGCGTGCCTTCTTCGGCAGCTTGCCGGTCTTGACCGCATCCAGATTGGCGGGAGCGCCCTCGCCGACGACGACCAGCGCCACCATGCCCATTCCAACATGCGGCGTGCACTTCACGACATAGGCGCCGTCCTTGTCGACCGTGACCTTCAGGGCCTCATTCATCTTGCCCTTGGCCAGTTCCACACCTTCCGGAACCATGTCCTTTACGTAGGCGGCGTCATGCCCCTTATCGACCGGAACGAAAGTGATGGTGTCTCCGACGGCGGCCTTCACGGTCGCCGGTTCGAACACCATAGCATCGCCGTTGGAGCCCTTGTTCAGCATCTTTACTTCGATGTCGGCGGCAAGGGCCGGAAAGGCGAAAAGACCTGCAACCGCCGCGGCGCCGACGAAACGAATGATCCTGTTCTGCATGTGTCACTCCTGAGCAATAACCCGCACCCTGTGGGTTTGTCCGGGTATTTTCTAACGGAATGAACGCGGCCATCTTTGACCAGAATCAAATAAGACGAGCAAACGCATCCGGCCCTCTGGCCGGATGCGTTTTTCGTCAATTTCAGTTACCGCCGGCTGCCGGGTCCTTGAGATAGGCAATCACGTTGGCGATATCGTCGGGCTTTTTCAGGCCCGCAAAAGCCATCTTGGTACCGGGAACAAGCTCCTTCGGCTTCGGTAGATAAGCGGCAAGCTCCTCCTCGCTCCACACCTTACCCTGACCGAACGCGGTCATGGCGGGAGAATATTTGTAGTCGGCGACGCTAGCCACCGGACGGCCGATGATGCCCATCAGCGTCGGGCCGACTTTGTTCTTCGCTTCCGTCGCCGTATGGCAGGCAGCGCATTGCTTGAAGACTTTTGCGCCAGCAACCGGATCGCCGTCGGCGAGTGCAAGTCCCGCGGGAAGGATCATGGCCGCGGCCACAATCAGACAATGAAGCTTCATGGTGTTTCCTCTCTCGAAATATCGACGCCCGACACCGGCGGTCTGCGCCAATTGCAAGCCTAGCCCCTTCCGTGAACATTGGCCACTGCGCGCTTTGATGCAGGGGGCGAGACCCGGTGAAAATTCTCAGGTCAAACATCGTTGCCGTGATCGAGAACAGGGCTTCCACGGCCTGTCGTAAAAAAATCGCTGCGTCGCAAACAGGGTGTGCGTTCCGCCGCAAATGCACCGGGCGCGCTTGCTTTTGTGGGGTATTGAATGTTGACTTGGGAACATCAAAAACACTGGGAGTCAAAAATGACGAAATTCCATTCCTGTCGGCTGGCGCTTGCGGCTGCCGTATCCGTTTTTGCCATGGGCCTTGCACCGGCCATGGCGGCAGAAGCCGAAAGCTGTAAGGCCGTGCGCTTCTCCGACGTCGGCTGGACCGACATTACCGCAACGACGGCAACGGCTTCTGTTGTCCTCAAGGCTCTCGGTTACGAGCCGACCACCACGGTCCTTTCCGTTCCCGTCACCTACCAGTCCCTGAAGAACAAGGACATCGACGTCTTCCTCGGCAACTGGATGCCGACCCAGGAAAACGACGTTCGCCCCTTCCTCGACGACAAGTCGGTCGAATCCTTCGGCCCGAACCTCGAGGGCGCGAAGTACACTCTCGCCACCAATGCCAAGGGAGCTGAACTCGGCATCAAGGACTTCAAGGACATAGCCGCCCACAAGGACGAGCTGGAAGGCAAGATCTACGGCATCGAGCCCGGCAATGACGGCAACCGCCTGATCCTCGACATGATCGAGAAGGACACCTTCGGCCTCAAGGGCTTCGAAGTCGTCGAATCCTCCGAACAGGGCATGCTGGCGCAGGTCGCCCGCGCTGAAAAGGATGGCACTCCGGTCATCTTCCTCGGCTGGGAACCGCACCCGATGAACGCCAACTACAAGATGAGCTACTTGACCGGCGGCGACGACGTCTTCGGCCCGAACTTCGGCGGCGCCACCGTCTTCACCAACATTCGCGCCGGCTACACGACCGACTGTGCGAACGTCGGCAAGTTCATCACCAACCTCAAGTTCTCGCTTCCCATGGAAAACGAAATCATGGGCAAGATCCTGAACGACGGCAAGGATCCGGAAGTGGCTGCAACCGAATGGCTGAAGGCCAACGGCTCGGTCGTCGAACCGTGGCTTGCCGGCGTGACGACCTTCGATGGCGGCGACGCAGCCGCTGCGGTCAAGAGCGCCCTCGGCCTCTGATATCCGAATGCATCGTGGTGGCGTATACTCGCCGCCACGATGCGTTTTGACAGTCGAATTTCCCGAAACTTGAGACGGATGGCAACGACGTGATCTCGTTACCCGATTGGCTCGCGGATTCCAGCGGCAAACTGAACATCGGCCCATGGGCAAAGACCGGCGTCGATTGGCTCACCAACAATGGCGAGTGGTTTTTCGACCTGCTCTCCTATTCGCTGGATCGCGTCATCAAGGCGCTTCTCTACGTATTGCAGGCGCCGCCGCCGATCGTCGTCATCATCGCGATCGCCGCCCTTGCCTACTGGCTGCGTCGGTCCATCGCGATCACCCTTTTCACTTTCGGCGGCCTGCTGCTCATCATGAACCAGGGCTACTTCAAGGAAACCATGGAGACGCTGGCGCTGGTTCTTGCCGCGACGGCCGTCAGCATGCTGTTTGGCATACCGCTCGGCATCGCCGCCGCCCGCCGCGCATGGGTCTATGCCGGCATGCGTCCGGTTCTCGACCTGATGCAGACCATCCCGACCTTCGTTTACCTGATCCCTGCACTGATCCTGTTTGGCCTCGGCATGGTTCCGGGCCTGATCGCCACGGTCATCTTCGCCATCCCCGCCCCGATCCGCCTGACGCGGCTCGGCATCATCTCGACGCCACCGGCGCTCGTTGAAGCCGCGATCGCCTTCGGCGCAACCCCGACGCAGGTGCTGCGCAAGGTGGAACTGCCCTTCGCCATGCCGCAGATCATGGCCGGCCTCACCCAGACCATCATGCTGTCGTTGTCGATGGTGGTCATCGCCGCCCTCGTCGGTGCAAGCGGCCTCGGTGTGCCGGTGGTTCGGGCCCTCAACACGGTGAACATCGCCAAGGGCTTCGAAGCCGGTCTCTGTATCGTCATCCTCGCGATCATCCTCGATCGCATGTTCCGCAGCTCCGAATCGGGAGACGACGCATGACCGACGCCGTCATTTTTGGAAACGTCGACATCGTCTTCGGCGACAATCCCGAGAAGGCGCTCGCCCTCGTCGACCAGGGCAAGACCCGCGACGAGATCGGCACCGAGACCGGCCTCGTGCTCGGCGTCGCCGGTGCGTCACTCGCAGTCAAGGAAGGCGAAATCCTCGTCCTGATGGGCCTCTCCGGTTCCGGCAAGTCGACTCTGCTGCGCGCAGTCAACGGCCTGGCGCCAGTCGTGCGCGGCAATGTCAGCGTCAGGACAGCCAACGGCAATGTCGATCCCTACCGCGCAAGCCCGAAGGCCCTGCGCGACCTGCGCATGCACACGGTCTCCATGGTGTTCCAGCAGTTCGGCCTGCTGCCATGGCGCACGGTTGCCGAAAACGTCGGCTTCGGCCTCGAGCTTGCCGGCGTTCCGGAAGCCGAGCGGGCGAAAACGGTGGCCGAGCAGCTTGCGCTGGTGAACCTCAGCAAGTGGGCGGACCGCAAGGTCAACGAACTCTCAGGCGGCATGCAGCAGCGCGTCGGCCTTGCCCGTGCCTTTGCGACCGGCGCGCCCATCCTCCTGATGGACGAGCCTTTCTCCGCGCTCGACCCGCTGATTCGTACGCGTCTGCAGGATGAGCTTCTGGAGTTCCAGTCGCGGCTCAAGAAGACGATCCTGTTCGTCAGCCACGACCTGGACGAAGCTTTCCGCATCGGAAACCGCATCGCCATCATGGAAGGCGGCCGCATCATCCAGTGCGGAACTCCGCAGGAAATCGTACAAAATCCGGCAGACCAATACGTCACGGATTTCGTCCAGAACATGAACCCGATCAACATGTTAACGGCAAAGGATATCATGGCCGCGGGGCTGGACGCTCCCACCAACCAGGGCACTGTCGCCGGCACCGCGAAGCCGGAAACTCCGCTGGTCGAAATCCTCGATGCGCTTTCCCGTCATCCTGGAACGATCGGTGTTGTTGACAATGGAGCCGTCATCGGCACCATCTCATCCCAGGATGTTGTCAACGGTCTGACCCGGCATCGCCGAAGAGGCTGACCGGGTCAGGGGGTGCAATGCCCCCCGGGGGAATGAGAGTAAATGTCGGACAAACCATCAGTCATTCGCGAAACGGATGACGAGGCGCGCCGTCTCGCGCGCCGGCTTCTTCGGGCGGCGCGTTACGTCGCGCTTTCCGTTATCGATCCGGACAATGGCTTTCCTTCGGTGAGCCGGGTCCTGCTCGGAACGGACACGGACGGCTCCGCCATCATCCTGGTCTCAGGACTTTCCGCTCATACCAAGGCTCTCCTTGCCGATAACAGGGTTTCCCTTCTGGCAGGAGAACCCGGCAAAGGCGACCCGCTTGCCTATCCACGCGTCACCGTCCAATGCCTTTCGGAAACAGTCGAAAACGGAAGCGCCGAGCACGCTCGCCTGCGTACCCGTTTCATTGCACGTCATCCGAAGGCAAAACTCTATATCGACTTTCCCGATTTCCGCTTCTTCCGGCTCGTGCCACAGAATGCGAGCCTCAATGGCGGCTTCGGCAAGGCCTACATCCTGCCCGGGCAAGACTTCCTGATTCCCCCAGAAAAAGCTGGTGATTTTTCCGATCACGAAGAAGTGATACTACAAGAATTGATGGTCAAGTTTCCGGAGGCTGCGGAGATTCTCGCGACCACGCGATGCGGACAGGAAACCGGAAAATGGGCTTTTTGTGGCGTAGACAGGGCGGGAATCGACCTAATTTGCGGCGATTTACTGGTTAGATACGAATTTGGGTATCTAGTGACAACGCAGGCCGAATTGAATTCAGTTATATCTAATACAGCATACCCGGTACCTTAAATTTAGGCATATACAATTAGTGGCTTCTTGTTAGAGTTTGATCATAGCTAATTTGAAGGATTGCAAACGGTCGCCCTCATCCCGAGGAGGGCTCCGACAAAGGAAAGTTGAAGTCATGAAAACCAAAGCTTTGTCCGAACAGTCTATTGCCGCAGCCGGTCTTCTCTCTGCGATGGCCAACCCCAAGAGGCTGATGATTCTCTGCTCCCTCGTTGAAGGAGAAGTTCCGGTCGGGGTTCTCGCAACCCAGGTCG
Organism: Shinella sp.; assembly: GCA_003248775.1. Lineage (GTDB taxonomy): Bacteria > Pseudomonadota > Alphaproteobacteria > Rhizobiales > Rhizobiaceae > Allorhizobium. Next base: position 92,240 of record QFQX01000005.1, read on the forward strand.
GCCTGAGCCAGTCGGCCCTGTCGCAGCACCTCTCCAAGCTCCGCGCCCAGAAGCTGGTGAAGACCCGCCGCGACGCGCAGACGATCTACTATTCCAGCACCTCCGAGTCGGTCATCAAGATCCTCGAAACGCTGGAAGACATCTATTGCCAGACCAGCGCCAGCAAGACGGCCGCCTGATGACAGCGCTGCCACTCTGGCGGCGGTAACCGACAGGTCAGCGATCCCGGCCCGACCGGCAATATATGACAATCGACATTGCCAAACCGGATCATTCCCGACCGGCGGTTCTTCGATCCGCCGGTTTCGTTTTTTGCAAGCCCGCCCCAGCAACGTCCACCGATATCGCAAACAATCCTGCGAAGGTGCGCGGGCGGCGACCGATCAATTCCCGAACGTTTCCTTGTCGTAGCAGCTGAGCACGATCAGCGCCGGACGGGCCGGCAGATCCTCCTTGAAATCCGGCCAGCTGGTGCCCGCGTCAGCGATAGAGGTCGCATCCTCGTCATCGTTGAAGCGCAATTCACCGGGGTGCTGGATGGACAAGAACACCGTCGTGCCGACCGGCGTATACGTCGGCGAACAGCATTCGGAGCCGACCGGAGCCACGTAGAAGAGCTTCGGCAACGCCCTGCCCTCGGTGTCCATCCGGCAATCGCCAAAAAGCCCTTAAGAACGCTACGGCTTTCTATGCCAGCGGCAAGCACCTCGCCATAGGTTGGTGAAAATACGCGGCGCGGGTTGGGTCGCGCCCTTTTTTTCTGGCGATCGGACATGTCTGCTCCCGAGGACCGAGTGAACTTGAAAAATGAGATTGAACTTCACGTTTCGGGGGTGCCGGCCACCGACAACTTAGGCACAGGAGGCAAAACCGTGATGACAGTGAAAAACCGGCCGAAAGCCGAAGCTTCGGCCTTCTGAAAAGTCAGCCGGCAAGGCCGACTTTTCATGTTCGATTGATCCCGGTCATCCTCGCGCTCTTCGGACAGTGCAGGATAGGAAGACGCTCACAGGACATGAAAGGAATTAAAATGACAGTTCCGGCGAGCAAGGACGAACTCCTTCAGGCGATCGAGCGGGAGTACGGCAAGCTGAAGCGCGAACTCGGCCAGATACCGTTTGCCCGCTGGCGGGAAAAAACCATGGAAGGCCATGCCAGCGGCACGTCGATGAGCGTTCACGATCTCGTCGCCTACCTCGTCGGCTGGAACGAACTCGTCCTCAAATGGCATGCGCTCAAAGCGGCTGGCGAGCCGGTAGATTTTCCCGAAGCGGGCTACAAGTGGAACGGGCTCGGTCGCCTCGCACAGAAATTCTACCGGGATTACGAAACGCTCGGTGACGCGGAACTATTGGTCGAACTGGACACGGCAAAGGCGCGAATCATCGACCTGATCGAACAGACGGATAACGAAATGCTCTATGGCAGGCCCTGGTACGAGAAGTGGACACAAGGGCGGATGATCCAGTTCAATACCTCGTCTCCCTATGCCAATGCCTGCGGCCGGCTGCGAAAATGGCGCAGGACCATTGCTCCCACCGCATATGAGACATGATGCCTACCGCGAACCGTACGCTCGACCTTTCTCCCTCTGCTTGTTTCAGCTAGGCTCCGGCAAAACAAGAAAAGCCCCAGGGGAGTCTCGAAGGGTCCACCTTCGTAACATTCAAGGAGAAACGGAAATGAAACTGAGATTGCTGGCGGGTTCCGCCATCGTTGCATTCATGGCAACCGCGCCCCTGGCGCACGCCGATATCGTCATCGGCCTGATTGCGCCGCTGACAGGACCGGTTGCCGCCTATGGCGAGCAGGTCAAGAACGGCGCCCAGGTGGCCGTCGATGAAATCAACAAGAAGGGCGGCATTCTCGGCGAAACCGTCGTTCTCAAGCTGGCCGACGATGGTGGCGAGCCCAAGCAGGGCGTTTCCGCCGCCAACCAGCTGGTCGGAGAAGGTGTGCGCTTCGTCGTCGGTCCGGTCACCTCCGGCGTCGCCATTCCGGCTTCGGACGTTTTTGCTGAAAACGGCGTGCTGATGGTCACCCCGACCGCAACCGCACCGGACCTGACCAATCGCGGCCTGACCAACGTGCTGCGCACCTGCGGCCGTGACGACCAGCAGGCCGACGTGGCGGCGAAATACGTTCTTGCCAACTTCAAGGACAAGAAGATCGCCATCATCAACGACAAGGGCCAGTATGGCAAAGGCCTCGCCGACGCCTTCAAGGCAACGCTGAACGCCGGCGGCGTGACGGAAGTCTTTAACGATGCGCTGACGGCCGGCGACAAGGACTTCAGCGCGCTGACGACCCGCCTCAAGGCTGAAGGCGCCGAAGTCGTCTACTTCGGCGGCTATCATCCCGAAGGGGGCCTCCTGTCCCGCCAGCTCGCCGACCTCGGCATCAAGGCCCTGATCATCGGCGGCGACGGCCTGTCGAACAGCGAGTACGCGTCCATCGGCGGCGACGCTGCAAACGGCACGGTCTTCACCAACGCTTCCGACGCCCTGAAGAACCCCGACTCCAAGGCTGCCGCCGACGCTCTCGCCGCCCGCAACATCCCGGCAGAAGCCTTCACGCTCAATGCCTATGCTGCCGTCGAAGTGCTGAAGGCCGGCATCGAAAAGGCCGGAAGCGCCGAAGATGCGGAAGCCGTCACCACCGCGCTGAAGTCAGGCGAAGCAATCCCGACCGCCATCGGCAAGGTCACCTATGGCGAATCCGGCGACCTCACCTCGCAGGCTTTCTCCCTGTTCAAGTGGGATGCCGGCAAGATCGTCGCTGTGGAATAAGCCACGCATCGTGTAGACGAATAACGGAAACGGCCGGCAACGGCCGTTTTCTCTTTGAAGGAACGCGCTGCGACGTCAGCCTGAGTCCATTCCGCCCATCAGGCCCGAGCCATCAGACCTTGCCCATCTGCACCTTGAGATAGCTGGCGGCGGTAGCATAGCCCCCCATGGCACCATCGACGAAATGCATGTGGTTACGCCGCACCGCGGAGGGAACTATGCAGGTCATCAGTGCCTCATCCTGCTCATGCAGGCCGAAATAACAGATCTCCTGCCCCCGGGCCTCATTGAGCTTCTGCCGGATCTGCGCAAGCCTCCGCTCATCAACGTCCACCGTCATCTTCAAACCATCTTCGAACTTGCGAAAATCGGTATTGCGGGCAACGCCCTGCCGGTATCCGTTGGCACTGAACCGCCCGAGCGACGCATTGAAGCTGGCGAGAACACGCACCAGAACCATCTGGGCGGAAATCCCGAACGTATGCTTCACCCGCGCCCAGCCGAAACCGTATGGCGACCGTGCCTTGGCCTCGAGCCTGATCCCCTCCTCCGTAAATCCCACTTCCGGACCGGCCACCGGCACCGGATGGCCGCCGCGACCGTCCTCGTTCGACAGATCCACAAGATCGCAAACCAGCTGACGGAATGCTTCCATGTCTGCCTCTGGCCTCGGCAGGACGATGATCGAGACGATCCGTCCGTGGCTTGCGGCAATCGGGTCCCAGCGACAGGACAGCCCCGACAGATCGGGGCGAGCCCCCTTCGGCGCGGACGCGATGCCGTATTCGCCCTCCTTCATGCGCGCCTCCGCCCAGCTGCTGCCCCCGCCGGAAAACATCGCATAGGAAATATCGTTGCTGGCGTTGAACCGGGCCACCCGCACATCGTGTCCGTTGCTCCTGATATCCCCCACCGGCACGATGGAAGCACGCATGGCGAGATCCATGTCGTCACGCACCCAGCTCAGAACCTGAGCCAGCGTTTCCCTGGCGGCCTCGATCGAAGCCGGGGGAATGGCGACGACCGCCCCATCACCTCCGAAGACGAAGGGCAGATCGTATCGCTCAAGGGCGTTGAGAAGCGCCGAGATCACACCGGCGCCGGCCATGTTGACCGCCTTGTAACGGCCGCCGTCTATGGCTCCGGTGGAATTGATGACATCGGCAACAGCCAAAGCCCAGCCGTCCGGCAAGGGCTCGTATTTCAGAGCGTCGGCGACATCCCCGAATTCACGCAGAACCGGCAGGCGTTGAAGGAATTCGTCAGCTGCGTTGGCCATCAGATAGATATCGTTTCCTCCCGTCAAAAATCCAGTGCTCACAGCACCCATAAATTTCCCACGCCGCAACGTCTTAGCATGGGGAAAACGCTATCGGCCTCTCCCGAAAACAATCAACCCGGAAGCGGGATTTCCCCTTGCTTCCGGGCCGGGCATCACAGGCGGATTTCTATCCGCCGTCTTTCACTCAAGCCTTGAAGAAGGCCAGCAGGTCGGCATTGATGATATCGGCGTGGGTCGTTGCCATGCCGTGCGGCAGACCTTCATAGACCTTCAGCGTCGGATGCTTCAAAAGCTTGGCCGCAAGCAGGGCGGAATCGGCGATCGGCACGATCTGGTCGTCGTCGCCATGCATGACCAGCACCGGAACCTCGATCTCCTTCAGGTCCTCGGTAAAGTCCGTTTCCGAGAAAGCCTTTATGCAATCGTAATGAGCCTTTGCGCCACCCATCATGCCCTGCCTCCACCAGTTGTCGATGGACCCCTGAGAAACCTTCGCGCCCGGACGGTTGAAACCGAAGAACGGACCCTCCGGGATATCCCGGAAGAACTGCGCCCGGTTGGCGACGAGTGCTGCGCGGAAACCGTCGAACACTTCGATCGGCAGGCCGCCCGGGTTCTTCTCCGACTTGACCATGACGGGGGGAACCGCGCCGATCAGGACGGCCTTGGCGACGCGGCCGTTGCCGCCGTGACGGGCGACATAGCGGGCCACTTCGCCGCCGCCGGTCGAATGGCCGACATGGATGGCGTTCTTCAGGTCGAGATGGGCTGCAAGCTCGGCCACATCGGCGGCGTACGTGTCCATTTCATTGCCGGTGTCCGTCTGCGTGGAACGACCATGGCCGCGGCGATCATGGGCGATGACCCGATAGCCCTGCTGCAGGAAGAACAGCATCTGCGCATCCCAGTCGTCGGACGAAAGCGGCCAGCCGTGATGGAAAACGATCGGCTGTGCGTCCTTGGGACCCCAGTCCTTGTAGAAGATCTGCGTGCCGTCCTTGGTGGTGATGGTGCTGCTGGTCATGATGTTTATCTCCTTCTGGTTGGAATGCGTGGCTGCCGATGCCTTGGCAAGGTCGATGAAAGGCGGGATCGCCGTCGAGGCGGCAAGACCCATCCCCGCGATCAAAACACGCCGGCGTGTCGTTCTGTTAATCTGGTCAGTCATCTGCCGTCTCCAATTTTTCGTTCGCGATATTTGTTATCGCGATATCAATATACATAACCAGACTTGAAACCCCTGTCCATAGAAAAAATTATCGCGATATCATTTTTCGTGGTAAGAAAGTTCAACAGCCAATTTCGGGAGCCTCCCATGACCACCCAGACATCGCCCGTCCCCCTGGACAACCAGCTCTGCTTTTCGCTCTACATGGCCAACATCGCCATCAACCGCACCTACAAGCCGATGCTCGACGCCATGGGCATCACCTACCCGCAATATCTCGTGTTGAACGCGCTTGGGGAAAACGATGGCCTGACGGTCGGCGCCATCGCGGACCGTCTGTCGCTCGAATCCAGTACCATCACACCGCCGGTCAAACGTCTTGAGCAGGCCGGGCTGGTAGAGCGCCGCCGCAGCACCACCGACGAGCGGCAGGTTCATGTCTTTCTCACGGAAGCTGGCCGGGCGCTGATCGATGAGAGCCGTTGCCTCGGCGAAACGCTGATCGCGCGCTCCGGCATGACGCCCGAACAGTTCCAGGCCTTCAACCATCAGGTCCAGTCGTTTCTCGGCGCGATTGCCGGCAAGGACTGAGGTGCACCGGGATCTTCTGGTGACGATCAAGAAATGGTCGGCCTTGCGCTTTCCCTTTCCGCTGGCAGTTGGGTAAACTGCCGGTCACCAGACCGAAGCCGAAGCAATCGGCCTGTCTTCAGAATCATCGGAAGGAAGTCCCATGACCGCACTTGAACGCCGCATCGATCAGGGCGTGGGCCGCGAGCCAGCCGACATCGTTCTGAAAGGCGGCCGTTTCTTCGATCTCGTCACCGGCAAACTCATCGCCTCCGACATCGCCATCTGCGGCGACACCGTGGTCGGCACCTGCGGCGGCTATTCCGGCCGCGAGGAAATCGACATCACCGGCAAGGTCGTGGTTCCCGGCTTCATCGACACCCATCTCCACATCGAGAGCTCGCTCGTCACCCCGCACGAGTTCGACCGCTGCGTTCTCCCCTATGGCGTGACCACGGTCATCTGTGATCCGCACGAAATCGCCAATGTGCTGGGCACCGAGGGCATCCAGTTCTTCCTCGACTCGTCGGAACAGACGATCATGGACATCCGCGTGCAGCTCTCCTCCTGCGTACCCGCCACCCATCTGGAAACGTCAGGCGCCGACCTTCCCATCGAAAGGCTGCTGCCCTTCAGAAACCACCCCAAGGTGATCGGCCTTGCCGAGTTCATGAACTTTCCGGGCGTGATCCACAAGGACCCCGTCTGCATGGCCAAGCTCGCGGCCTTTCAGGGTCAACATATCGACGGCCACTCGCCGCTCCTCTCCGGCAACGACCTGAACGGCTATCTCTCGGCAGGCATCCGCACCGACCACGAATGCACCAACGTACCGGAGGCCATGGAGAAGATCCGCAAGGGCATGCACATCCTCGTGCGCGAGGGCTCCGTGTCGAAAGACCTGCATGCCCTCATGCCGATCATCACCGAACGCCTGTCGCCGTTCCTTGCGCTCTGCACCGACGACCGCAACCCGCTCGACATCGCCGAGGAAGGTCACCTCGACTACATGATCCGCACCGCGATTGCCCATGGCGTCGAACCGCTCGCCGTCTACCGTGCAGCCTCCATCTCGGCCGCCCGCGCCTTCGGCCTCAGGGACCGCGGCCTCGTCGCCCCCGGCTGGCGGGCCGACCTCGTCGTCATCGACAGTCTTGAAAACTGCAAGGCCGATATCGTCTTCGCCGCCGGTCGCCGCGTCACGGCGCAACTCTTTGCGACCCGCAAGCCGGTCGCGCCCGTCGGCCTCGACAGCGTCAAGGCGCGGATCGTCAAGGCCGCAGACTTCGGCGTTCCAGTCACGGAAGGCGAAACGCCTGTGATGGGCGTGCTTCCGGGCAAGATCATCACCGAACACCGCCGCTACCGCCTGCCCACCTGCGGCAACCAGACAAGCGTCGACCTCGACCGCGATATCATCAAGGTCGCCGTGATCGAGCGCCACGGCAAGAACGGCAACCACGCCAACGGCTTCGTCCAGGGTTTCGGCCTGAAGAAGGGCGCAATCGCCTCCACCGTCGGCCACGACAGCCACAACATCTGCGTCGTCGGCGTCTCGGAGGACGACATGGCGCTCGCCGCCAATCGCCTCGGCGAAATCAAGGGCGGCTTCGTCGTGGTCGAGGACGGCAAGGTGACCGGAGAGATCCCGCTCCCCGTCGCCGGCCTCATGAGCCTCGAACCCTATTAGGCCGTGCGCGACACGCTGCATCACCTGAGAAAAGCCGCTTATGCCCTTGGAACGACTCTGCAAGAGCCCTTCCTCCAGGTCGCCTTCCTGCCGCTTCCGGTCATCCCCCACCTGAAGATTTCCGACAAGGGCATGGTCGACGTCGACAAGTTCTGCCTGATCGGTTGAGCAAACCTTGTCCAATCTCCATACCTGTACTACATATCGTACAAGTTTGGAGATTGCGATGGACACGGTTTTTTTCTCGAAAGCCCGGGCGGAGCTTGCCGGTCTGCTCGACAAGGTGAACGAAGATGCGGCGCCGGTGGAAATCGTGCGCCGCGACAAGCCGTCTGCCATCCTCATCGGCAAGGACGAATACGAGGGCATGATGGAGACCATCCACCTGCTCTCGTCTCCGGCCAACGCCACGCGCCTGCTCAGGGCCAAGGCTGATATCGAGGCCGGCCGCTTTACGGTTCGTGACATTCCCCTCGATCCCAAGGGCTGAGCCGTGCAACTCGCGTTCACCGAGGACGCCTGGGAGGATTACCTGTATTGGCAGGAAACCGACGGCAAGATGCTGGCCCGCATCAACGAACTGCTGCGGGATACGCTACGCCATCCTTTCACGGGCATTGGCAAACCCGAGCCCTTGAAGGGAAGCCTGAAAGGCTATTGGTCACGGCGGATCAATAAGGAGCACCGTCTGGTCTATCGCCCCATGGAACGCGACGGCATTCATGTGCTCGTCATCGCCCAATGCCGCTATCACTATTGAAAATGGCGGGAAGGTCACCCTCCCCGCCGTCGTCATTCATGCTTTCCCAAAGCCTCAGTGGCTGGCCGCCGCAGCCGCCCCCAGCCCCGTTTCGGAGCGGATGAACTGGTCGCGGAAGCCGGCCTTGTCGAGCGCTGCGCGCTTGCTCCTGTCGGTCACCGAGAAAAACCAGATGCCGGAGAATGCGATGGTCATCGAGAACAGCGCATACTGCTCATAAGGGAAGATCGGCTTTTCAAAACCGAGCACCGCCACCCACACCGCCGGACCGAGCACCACGCAGGCGACCGCGCTGATCAACCCGAGGAAGCCACCGATGAAGGCCCCGCGCGTCGTCATGTCCTTCCAGAAGATCGACATGAAGAGAACCGGGAAGTTGACGCTTGCTGCGAGACCGAAGGCAAGACCGACCATGAAGGCGATGTTCTGGTTTTCGAACACCAGCCCGAGACCGATGGCGAGCACGCCGAGCACCAGCGTCGCCAGCCGCGAGACCAGCATTTCCTGCCGCCCGCTCGCCTTGCCCTTCTTGATGACGCGGGCATAGAGGTCGTGCGACACGGCCGAAGCCCCCGCCAGAGCCAGACCCGACACCACGGCCAGAATGGTTGCAAACGCAACTGCCGAGATGAAGCCGAGGAAGACGTCGCCGCCGACAGCCTGCGACAGATGGATCGCCGCCATGTTGCCGCCGCCGAGGATCTTGCCCGCCTGATCGAGATAGGACGGATTGGTGCCGACGATGGTGATGGCGGAGAAACCGATCATCACCGCGAGAATGAAGAAATAGCCGATGAAGCCGGTAGCGTAGAACACAGACTTGCGCGCCGCCTTCGCATCCGGAACGGTGAAGAAGCGCATCAGGATATGCGGCAGACCGGCCGGGCCGCACATCAGCGCCAGCGCCAGCGAAACGGCCGAGAGCGGATCGGAAATCGAGCTCGAAGGCTTTAGGATCGCATCCTTGGCCGCATGGTTGTCGATAGCCGACTGCATCAGCGCGCTCGGATCGAAACCGAAATGGGCAAGAGACAGCAGCACGAGGATGGTGCAGCCGCCAAGCAGCAGCACCGCCTTGATGATCTGTACCCAGGTGGTCGCCAGCATGCCGCCGAAGGTGACGTAGAGCACCATCAACACGCCGACGAGCACGACGGCATAGGCATAGTCGAGGCCGAAGAGAAGCTGGATCAGCTTGCCGGCGCCGACCATCTGGGCGATCAGGTAGAAGATGACCACCGTCAGCGCCCCCATGGCCGAGAGCGAGCGGATCTTCGTCTGGTCGAAGCGGTAGGAGGCAACGTCGGCGAAGGTATAGCGCCCGAGATTACGCAGACGCTCAGCGATCATGAACAGGATCAACGGCCAGCCGACTGTCCAGCCAACCGTATAGAACACACCATCGACGCCCTTGCCGAACACCATGCCGGAGACGCCGAGAAAGGCCGCGGCTGACATGTAGTCGCCGGCAATCGCAAGGCCGTTCTGGAAGCCGGTGATGCCGCCGCCGGCCGTGTAGAAGTCCGAGGTCGAGCGCGTCCGCCGGGAGGCCCAATAGGTCAGCCCGAGCGTCGCCAGCACGAAGGCAATGAACAGACCGATGGCGATGACATTGACCGGCTGTTTTTCGACGGCCCCGGAAATCGCCTCGCCCGCGGCCAGTGCCGCAAAGGCAAACAGCGAACCGCCGATACCGGCGGAGAGGATGAAAGCGAGCCTGCGGATCATTGCGCCGCCTCCTTCACATCCTTTGCCAAAGCATCGAATTCGCCATTGGCCCGCGCGGTGTAGATACCCGTCATCAGGAAGGCGAACATCTGAATGACGAAACCGCCGATCAGACCGAGCGCCCAGGACGAACCGCCTGATATCGGCATGGAAAACAGTGCGGGATTGAAAACGGCCACGGCTACGAACGCGATGTATACCGAAAGCACTATACAGGAGAGGATAATAGAAAAACGATTGCGCCGGCGCACCAGCTCCCCGAAGCGCGGATCTTCCGCAATCTTGTCATAGATCAGTTTCACGCACGTCCTCCAACTATGCATCGCACAACCGTTTCGGCGGTGCACCATATTCTTGGATGGACAATGGGCGCTTTTCGCTCAAGCCAGACTTAAGTCTCCAGACCAAAGTAGATTGAACGAAAGCAGAAGTGGCTGAGGCAGAGGTAATCTGCGAGAATATTTCCGAGATGCCGGGCGAGAGCAGACCGCCGCGCCCGGCATCGGCTTACACAGGCTCAGTGCCGGTAAAGCACCATGCCTGCATGATGAAGGATATCGCTGCGGAAATCGCCATCGGCGGTAAAGCCGGTGTCGTCCCAGTATTCGATGTGGCTGCCGCTCACTTCATAGCGGCCCTCATAGGCGTGCTCGCGATTTCCGCGGGCTTCCACATAGCGCCCGTTGGGCAGAAGTTCGTGACGAACGTGGCCGTCACCCGTTACCCACAATCCGACATAGGGATGGCTCTTCATGTCTCTCTCCTGAAACTCGGTCATCTCGCCGGGGAAATTCCCGCCCCTTGGCGGCGTCATCACGAAAAGGGTGATGTAGGCGATGGCGGCAACAAGCGCGATCATCGCCGGTGTATCGTTTGAAAAATCAACCATTCAGCCCATATCTCCGTTCCAGACGATCCTGTCGTTCGGAATGGATCCGCTCGACCGTCGCTAGAACGTGCCGGGCACCCGCAACTACCCAGCGCAGAGGGCTTTCCAGAACATATTGAAGTGCAGACATCTTCCCGTCCTCCTGGATTTTGCATCTCGCTGCCCGTCGGCGATTGACGTTGATATGGGGATCAGGATCGGGGAAGTGGTAGAACACTTGGCCGCAAGGATTGCACAATCCTCCGAATTGCACGATCCTCCATTTGGGGTTTCCGGTCAGACATCCTAGCTAAGACCCGAAAAGCCGGAACAATCAGGGCTCAGGAGCAGCCTCGCCATGAAACCGCATATCGAACTGAAAGAGCTGATTGCACGACACGCCACGCAGGAAGGCTTGCAAGCAACCCCTGTTCCGCGCCTGATGCTGATCCGTGCCAGCCAGCCGACCGAGCCGATGCACGGTGTGCACAAGCCATCGATCTGCATCATTGCCCAGGGCAGAAAGCGCGTTCAGGCCTGCGAGCGGGCGCTGGAATACGGTGCGGGAAACCACCTGATCGTCTCGCTGGACCTGCCGGTGCTCGGTCATGTCGTCGATGCCACGCCGGAAGAACCCTATCTCTGCCTCCGGCTTGATCTGGATCTCGCCCTGCTCGGTGCACTGGTGCTGGAGATGAACACGCCGATCCTGCAGACGGCGCCATCATGCAAGGCGCTCGGCGTCGCGGAAACGCCAGACGCACTGCTGAATGCAGCAATCCGGCTCGTCGGATTGCTGGACAGGCCGCAGGACATTCCCTTCCTCGCACCGCTGATCGAGCGGGAACTGCTGTACCTGCTGCTGCGCGGCGAACATGCCGGCCTCCTTCACCAGATGCTGACGCCGAACCACCGCCTGCAGAACGTCAACCGCGCCATCAACTGGATCCGCACCAATTTCCATCGTCCCTTCTCGATAGAAATCCTTGCAGCCGAGGCACGCATGAGCAGTTCGTCGCTGCACGAGCATTTCCGCGCCATGACCAGCATGAGTCCGCTGCAATACCAGAAGCAACTCAGGCTTCAGGAGGCACGCCGGTTGATCCTGACCGAAGCACTCGATGCGGCAACGGCAGGTCGCAAGGTGGGCTATGACAGCCCATCCCAGTTCAGCCGCGAATATCGCCGACAGTTCGGTGCGCCGCCACTCTCCGACGTGACGAGTCTCAGAACCCGCCCCGGTGATCTGGCCGAGGCCTGAAGTTCAGGCCCGCCCGGAACCTTCACAGGATCGCGCAGAAGCCGTCGAGCGGAGCAAGGTGAAGGCTCTTCTTCTCAAGGATACCGCTGTAACCGGGCAGGTCCAGCGCCTGCTTCACGGAGACGCCGGCCGGCAACGCCAGCTTGTGGGCCTTCCGGCCCATGTTGAAGGCAAAGAGCAACCGCTCATCTCCCTTGGCCCGGATGAAGGCCAGAACGTCGTCCCCTGTATCGAGGAACTGCATGTCGCCATCGATCAGCGCCCCATGCGCCTTTCGGAAGGCGAGCATGGCGCGATAATGCTCGAGCACCGATGCCTGCTGTCCGTCCTGCACGTCGACCGCCAGCGCCGCATGCTCGGTCGGCACGGGCAGCCATGGTCTCGAGGCCGTGGTGAAGCCGCCATTCGCCATATCGCCCTTCCACGGCATCGGCGTGCGGCATCCGTCACGCCCCTTGAAGGCCGGCCAGAAACGAATGCCATAGGGGTCCCGCAGGTCTTCGAAGGCAAGTTCGGCCTCCGGCAACCCCAGTTCCTCGCCCTGATAGAGGCAGATGGAGCCGCGCAACGTCGCAAGCACGCTGATCGCCAGCTTGGCCACCTTGGCGCGCTCCGCCTCATTCTGCGCAAACCGGCTCGCATGCCTCGTGACATCGTGGTTTGAAAAGGCCCAGCAGACCCAGCCATCCGTCACCGAGCGGAAGAAATCCTCGACGCAGCGGCGAATATGGGACGGCGTGAAGTCCGGTCCGAGCAGGTCGAACGTGTAGCACATGTGCAGCTTGTCGCCGCCGGCCGTGTAGGCCGCAACCGTCCGAAGGGATCGAGCACCGTCGCCCACTTCACCAACGCTGGCGCGGTCGGGATATTCGTCTAGCAGCGCCCGGAAACTCTTCAGGAATTCAACGTTTTCCGGCTGTGTCTTGTCATAGAGATGGTTTTGCATCCCGTAAGGATTGGCGTCCGGCGCATCAAGGCCCGCATCATCACTGTCGGGCGCATGCGGCGGGTTGTTCCTGAGTTCCTTGTCATGAAAATAGTAGTTCACCGTATCCAGCCGGAAACCGTCGACACCCCGTTCCAGCCAGAAGCGTACCGCCTTCAGGAGAGCGTCGCGCACCTCGTCATTGTGGAAGTTCAGATCCGGCTGTGAAGCGAGGAAATTGTGCATGTAATACTGCTTTCGTACGCCATCCCACTCCCAGGCCGGCCCGCCGAACACCGAGAGCCAGTTGGTCGGCGCCGTGCCATCGGGCTTCGCATCCGCCCAGACGAACCAGTCCGCTTTCGGATTGTCGCGGCTCGACCGGCTTTCCTTGAACCATGGATGCTGGTCCGAGGCGTGCGACAACACCTGATCGATGATGACCTTCAGTCCCAGCCGATGCGCCTCGGTCATCATCGCGTCGAAATCGGCGAGTGTCCCGAACATCGGGTCGACGTCGCAGTAATCGGAAACGTCGTACCCCATGTCCGCCATCGGCGAGGTGAAGAAGGGCGACAGCCAGATCGCATCGACACCGAGCGAGGCGATATAGGGCAGCCTCTCCGCCACTCCCTTGAGGTCGCCGATACCATCGCCATCGGTGTCCTGAAAGGACCGCGGATAAACCTGGTAGATTACAGCCCCGCGCCACCAGTCGGCAGCACCGGCGCCAGATTTTGTCTTGTCATGGGCCTTGTTGGAGGCCTTGCTGTAACTCGAGGTCATGGAGAGTTCCTGAATGGAGTTTCCGGATCGGCGGGAATCGTGATCTGAATAGTACCGCCTCGCGAAAAAAGGCCAAGCGGCCGCCAGAACCAATTCCATCGCGAGCACAACCGGGGAACATATCGGGGCAAAGGATGAGCGAAACCGAAAGCCTGACGCTTGAAGAAGCGGAAGCCCGCGTGACAGCTGCCTGTCGCCACGCCGGCGCAAATCTCCCCACAGCCGCTTCACTTGCCCGCGCCACGCTATCGGCCGAGGCCAGCGGCAATACCTCGGTTGGCCTCAGCCATCTCATCGATTACCTCACCGCCCTGCGGGAGGGCAGGATCAGCGGCAACGCCGCACCCGTCATCACATCGCCTGCCCCCGCCCTCATCCGCTCGGATGCCAATGGCGGCATCGCCCAACTCGGCTTCGACCTCGCATTCGACGATCTGGTCGAGAAGGCGAAAAGCCTTGGCATTGCCCTCTTTGCCCAGCGCAACAGCTTCACCTCGGGAGAACTCGGCTACTATCCGTTCCGGCTGGCGGAGCGCGGCCTCATGTCCTTCGCCTTCACCACAGGTCCCGCGCTGCTCACGGTGGAAGGTGCGTCGCGGCCACTTTACTGCACCAACCCGATGGCCTTTGCCGCGCCCGCCGACTCTTATGGTCCGCTCCTGATCGATCAGGCGTCGAGCAACACGGCTTACGTCAATATCCGCAGCGCCGCCGAGCGCAGCGAAACCATTCCGCTTGGTTGGGCGGTCGATAGCCAGGGACATCCAACCACAAATCCGAATGAGGCAATGCGCGGCGCGCTTCTGGCCTTCGGTGGATCGCGCGGCGCCAATATCGCGCTGATGGTCGAGATTCTGGCCTCCGGCCTCTCCGCCGCCAACTGGTCGATGGACGCGCCGTCTTTCACCGAAGGCGACCAGAGCCCCGGCTCGGGCCTCACCGTCATCGCCATCGCTCCCGCCCTTCTCGACGAGGGTTTCGAAACGCGGCTTGCCGCCCAGTTGAAGCGCCTGGCGGAAGAAGGCGTGCATGTGCCGGGTATTGCCAAGGCGAAACGGATGAAGACTGCGGCATCCGCAGGCATCATTGTCGGCAAATCCCTCATGGCCCGCATCGACGGTTTTGCTGCCCACCGCGGCTGACATCAACCTGTAATACTACCATCACATAAAGCCGGAGAGCGAAGAAGGCGGGAGTCGCATGACCGCGCTCCCCTGATGTGCGGGCTGCCGCGCGGCGATCATCCGGGCGAAACACCGGGGCGCGGCCGATCCCGGAGGTGGCGAGAACATGCCCAGACTGACCATCGTGACCGATGCCTGGCATCCGCAGGTGAACGGAGTGGTGCGTTCCATCGAGAACACCAACCGCGAACTGGCGGCAATGGGGGTCGACGTGTCGATGCTCACACCCCAGCCCTTCCCCAGCATTCCGATGCCGACCTATCCGGAAATCCGCCTTTCGCTGGCACGTTACACCCAGGTCGCGCGCTACATCGAGGATCACAAGCCGGATTACATGCACATCGCGACCGAAGGCCCGCTCGGCCTCTGGGCACGCCGCTGGTGCCTGAGGCATCACATGCCCTTCTCGACCAGCTATCACACCCGCTTTCCCGAATATGTCGCGGCCCGCGCGCCTATCCCGGTGTCCTGGCTCTATGCTTATGTCCGCTGGTTCCACAATCGCGGTGGAGCCTGCATGGTCGCCACCGAAAGCCTGCGCCGCGAACTCTCGGAAAAGGGCCTGAACAACCTCTGCCTCTGGAGCCGTGGTATCGACACCACGCTTTTCCGCCCGCGTCCCCGGCAGGAAAACCCCATGGGCCTGCCGCGTCCGATCTTCATGACGGTCGGCCGCGTGGCGGTGGAAAAGAACCTGCCGGCCTTCCTCGATCTCGATCTGCCGGGTTCAAAGGTGGTGGTCGGGGACGGCCCCGCCCGCGCCGAACTGGAGGCCCATTATCCGCGCGTACATTTCACAGGCCTGAAGACCGGCGAGGATCTCGCTGAAACCTATGCGCAGGCTGATGTCTTCGTCTTCCCCTCGAGAACCGATACATTCGGCAACACCATCCTGGAAGCCATGGCCTCCGGCGTTCCGGTCGCAGCCTTCCCGGTCACGGGTCCGGTCGATATCATTCCGGCGGAAAGCGGAGCGGGCGCGCTGGACGACAACCTCAAGAATGCCTGCCTGAAAGCGCTCGATTGTTCGCGGGACAAGGCGCGCGCGCTTGCGGAAACCTTCTCGTGGCAATCCGCCACGACCCAGTTTCTCGACAACGTCATCGAGGCGAAGACGCAGGCGCGGCGCAAGCTGCTGCCGCTGCGCCAACCCGGACGCCAGATCGGCGCGTAGAGTAATTCCAGCAAACGTGTGAAACGGTCTTGCGTCAGGAATTGCGCGAAACGACGAGATGGAGACTCAGCGCTTCTTCTTGCGATTTTCGAACGGGTTGTCCGACGCCTTGAAATGGATGCGGATCGGCACGCCGGGCAACTGGAAATCGTTGCGTAGGCCGTTCGTCAGGTAGCGCACATAGGATTCCGGGAGCGCATCGGCGCGCGTGCAGGAAACCATGAAGGCTGGCGGACGCGCCTTCACCTGCGTCATGTATTTGAGCTTGATGCGCCGGCCGGAAACGGCCGGTGGCGGATGCTGGATCTGCTGATGCTCCAGCCAGCGATTGAGCTTGGCGGTCGAGATGCGACGGTTCCACACGCGGTCCGTGTCGATGATGTTCTGCATCAGCTTGTCGAGACCGTAACCGGTCTGGCCGGAAATCGGCACGGCGCGGATGCCGCGGGCCTGCGGCAGCAGGCGCTCCGTCTTCTCGCGAAGGTCGGCAAGCACAGCCTGCGGATCTTCAACCAGATCCCACTTGTTGAAGGCGAGCACGGCGGCGCGGCCTTCGCGCAGCACCAGATCGGCGATCTGCAGGTCCTGCTTTTCGAAGGGGATTGTGGCGTCGAACACGATCACCACCGTTTCGGCAAAGCGGATGGCGCGCAGCGCATCGGCAACGGAAAGCTTTTCCAGCTTTTCCTGCACCTTCGCCTTGCGCCGCATGCCGGCGGTGTCGAACATCTTGATGGTGCGGCCGCGCCAGTCCCATTCGACGGAAATGCTATCTCGGGTGATGCCCGCCTCAGGGCCTGTCAGCAGGCGGTCTTCGCCGAGGAACCGGTTGATCAGCGTCGATTTGCCGGCATTCGGGCGACCGACGATCGCCACGCGCAGCGGCTTGGTCTCGTCATAATCAGGCTCTTCCTCGTCGTCGCCCTCTTCAAGGCTGCCCGGCGCGACGGAAACGTTAGTCACCGCCTCATCGATTTCCTCGGGGAAGGCGCGCTCTTCGCCGATCGCCGCAACGATGGCGTCTCGCAGGTCGATCATGCCCTGGCCATGCTCGGCCGAAATCGGGCAAGGCTCGCCCAGGCCGAGCGTGAAGGCGTCATAGAAGCCGCCGTCCGAGCCGCGGGCTTCGGACTTGTTGGCAACCAGCACCACCGGCTTGCCGCTGCGGCGCAGGAGTTCACCGAAAGTCTTGTCGAGCGGCGTCAGGCCGGACTTGGCATCGACCACGAACAGCGTCAGGTCCGCTTCGTCGATGGCCGCCTCGGTCTGCGCGCGCATGCGGCCTTCGAGCGTGTCGGGACCGGTCTCTTCGAGACCGGCGGTATCGATGATCGTGAAGCGCAGATCGATGAGCTTGGCATCGCCCGGCCGGCGATCCCGCGTCACGCCGGGCGTGTCGTCGACAAGCGCCAGCTTCTTTCCGACCAGACGGTTGAAAAGCGTGGACTTGCCGACATTCGGACGGCCGACGATGGCGACGGTGAAGCTCATGCGGTTTTATCCTTCCGGGCGAAAGCGCCCAAAACGGCTCAGGGCGCCTTGCCGGAGGCGATGATGTTGTCGAGCAGCATGCGGGCACGGTTCGCCACGTTGCGCGGGGCTTCTGCATCCTCGGTGATCTGCTCGAACCATTCGCGCGCACGCGCCATGTCGCCGGCCTTATAGGCGGCAAGCCCAAGCGCTTCGCGAGCCGAATGGCGCATCGCGTCGGTCGGGGTCGCCATGGATTCCACCTCGGCGGAAACCTGCTCATAGGTGCCGCTATCGATCAGCAGCCATGCAGCACGCATGTGCGCCACATCGCGGATCACCTGCGGCACGGAAGTGTCCTTGCCGATTTCGGTAAAGGCGGCGATTGCGGCGGCGGCATCGCCCTTCTGCGCCTGCACGGTGGCCGAGCGCATGCGCGCCAGAACCGCATAGGCGCCGAAGCCGTCCTTCTCCAGCGCGGCGAGCGCTGCGGTGGCCTCGTCGTTCTTGCCTTGATTGGCAAGCGTCAGCGCGGCAAGAAACTGGTCGCCCGCGCCCGACGAGCGGTGCGAATGCCAGTATTCATAGCCGCGATAACCCGCGGTGCCGAGAACGATCAGGAGAGCGACGCCGATGATGATCGGCGCAAATTTCCGCCAGACCATCTTGACCTGCTCCGAACGGAGCTCGTCGTTGACTTCGCGAATAAAGCTGTCGTTGTTATCCACCATGTCTCGTTCCGGAAGGCCGGCCTTTCAACTGCATTCTGCTGTGTAAGCGGCCTTCCTAGAGCAAAGGATGTCCAAATGGAAGCATCCTTTGCAGTCACAAGGGCGGCACTGACGGGGAAAACGCCCCGACAGGGCAATTACATTGGAATGGGAGCCACCCCGATCAGCCAGAAGTGGAGCTTCCAGACGAACAGCGCCCAGATCAGCGCGCCCACGCCGATGGCGATCAGGTCGTATTTTGCCGAGACGAAGGGGCGCGGCGTGATGAGGCCTGCCCGCTCGCGGCGCTTCAGCGCGATGCGCAGGATGACGCCCCATGCGAGGAAGGAACCGAACAGCAGCACGGATGCCAGATCGCCATTGGCGAGCAGATGGGAGAAGGCCCAGATCTTAACGCCGAGAATCATCGGATGCCTGGTCTTCGTCGCGATATGGCCCGCGGGAAGCTCCGCAGCGGCAAGACAGATCATCGCAAACAGCATCAGCGTCACGGTGAGATGCGACATGCCCACCGGCGGGAACCAGAGATTGATGGTAGGCGAACTTGCCCAGCCATAGATCAGCACGACGATCGAAACGATGCTGGCGATGGAGTAGATACCCTTCCAGCCATTTTCGCCGAACTTGTCGACCATTCCCGATCTGAAACCCGGGGCAACGACCCGGACCAGATGCAGGCCAAGAAACAGGATGATCCCGAGAATCAGGATTGCCATCGATAAGACCTCGTCTTGATAATGTTGATAATGGAATAGTGATCTCTGTCGCCAATTTCCAGTGTGTTCAAAGCTTCGCCGCATTTGGATGACAGGACGCCCGCTTTGTTCGACTACGGGTTCCAGCATGCTTCGTTCGTCCGCCATCCTTTCGCTCGCCTTTTTCCTGCCTCTGCCGCTGATGGCAGAGCCGCTTCAGGAGGCCGGCCAAATGGCAGACCAGACAGCTCCAGCCGCACAGGAACAGGCGACACCCGCACAGGAAAAGCCGAAGCAACTGCTGCTGATCTCGTTCGACGGCGCCTATGACAACGCGCTGTGGAGCAAAAGCCGCGACATCGCGCGGCGCGCCAACAACGCCCACTTCACCTACTTCCTATCCTGCACCACGCTCATTCCGCGCGCTGCCTCCAAGGGCTATCAGGCGCCCGGCAAGAAGGCCGGCCGTTCGAATGTCGGCTTCGCGCCGACCGTGGAAGACGTGACGACCCGCCTCGACAATCTGTGGAATGCCCACCTTGAAGGCCACGAGATCGGCAGCCATGTCTGCGGCCACTTCGATGGCAAGGATTGGTCTAAGGCGGATTGGCTTTCCGAATTCTCCACCTTCCGCACAACCCTCGCCAATGCATGGAAGGCGAACGGCGTTGGGGACAAGGAACCGCCGGGCTGGCAAGAATTCGCCGCCCACGGCATCAAGGGCGTCCGCGCCCCTTACCTCTCGGCCCCGGACAGCCTCGTCGAAGCCGAGAAGGCCTTCGGCTTCACCTTCGATGCAAGCCTCGTGACCAAGGGACCTGCCCTGCCGCAGCAGGATGGTTCGGTCACCCGCTTCGGCCTGCCGCTCATTCCCGAAGGACCGCAGAACCGCCGCATCATCGGCATGGACTACAATCTCTTCGTTCGCCACTCCGCCGGCATCGACAACCCCTCGCGCTCGCAGGAATTCGAGGAGCGCACCTATACGGCCTTCAAGTCGACGTTCGAAGACCAGTACAATGGCGCACGCATCCCGGTTCAGTTCGGTTTCCATTTCGTCCAGATGAATGCCGGAGCCTACTGGCGCGCCATGGAACGGTTGGTCACCGACGTCTGTCAGCGCACGGACGTCGCCTGCGTCACCTATTCGGAAGCGATGGATATCCTGGCGAAACGTCAGGCGCCTCCCCGGTCCTGACCGCTCCCGACACCGGGCGGGGATGATTCCGGCCCCCTCCTGAAAAATACTCCGGCATCATCAAGGACTTGACGAGAACGCCCCCTCTTTGGCGTCCCCGTGCGACCGCGATCGCATAATGTGATGAAGCCATCGGATGGGAAACCGGCTTCGCGAACCGGCGCACCAAGGATCATGAACCGGTTACCGATGGCGGCTGCAATCAAGGTCTTTCGGAACCCTGCGACGATAACCGAAGACCGAGGCGAAGATCACAGCCGGGGCAGGCGGAACGCCTGATACCAATACCCCCAAATTCAACCCCGCCTGCCCTTCTCCCAAAACAAAACCGCGCCGGAGTGATCCGACGCGGCTGAAGGTGCTGACGAAGCAAGCACGTCTCAGTGCTTGTTCGCCTCGATCTCGCCGAACTGCTGTTCGTGCTCGAGATATTTCTGGTCGATTTCCGGCAGCGCCTCATTGTCGATCGCGGCTTCGAACGTGCGCAAACGTTTGTAGATCGAGAGCAGTTCGACGATCGTCGGCCACACGTTGACGAGATACTGGAACGAGTTCGACACCTGCCCGAAGGCGGTCGCGATCTGCTGGTAGATACCATAGGTGATCTTCACGGCGACGATGGTCGGCACCAGCATGAAGATCAGGAACAGCGCGTCGGCCTGATTGTAGAACGACCGCGCCAGGTTGAAGTAGGTGTAGTGGAAATAGAGGCGGAAATAGTTTTTCCGCACATTGGAGAAGAGCTCGGCAACGGTCAGCGGCTGGGCCCTGTCCGCATGGTCCTCGCCATAGACGAGTTCCTTACGGTAGGCCGCTTCGACACGCTGGTTGCGGAATTCGAGACCCGGCAGCTTGATGCCGACAAGCGCCAGCAGGCCGGTACCGAAGACGGACCAGACCAGCGCCAGCCAGAACAGGCTGTGAGGAATCTGGCCGATGATCGGCAGATCGGTCACGTATTTCGACAGCACGAACAGGATCGGCAGGAAGGCGACGAGGTTCATCACCGCATCGATCAGGCTCACGCCCAGCCCCTCGAATGTGGTGGCGAAGCGCATGGTGTCTTCCTGCACGCGCTGGGAGGCACCTTCGATATGGCGCACTTTCTGCCACTTCGACATGTAGTAGTTGTTCATCGCCGAGCGCCAGCGGAACACATAGTGGCTGACGAAGAAGCGTACCACGACGAAGACAGCCACGTTCAGGAAGGCGATGCTCCAGAACGTGATCATCAGGCTGTAGAAATCCCATTCCGAGATGCCGGGCTTGCCGGTCAGTGCGTTCTGCAAGAGGTCGCCGAAGGGACGGCGCCAGTTGTTGAGCAGCACCGATACCTGAACGTCGAAATAGGTGGTGAAGATGATGAAATAGGAACCCCAGATCGCCCAGTGCCGCCAGGGATGATCCTTGGCGTAGAACTCCCAGAAAAGACCGAAGACCGCCGCCCACACTGCCGCGTAGAGGTAGAACCACAGGTAGTCGGTGGTGATGAAGAAGCTCAGGTTGATGATCGGTTCGGCATCTTCCGGCATCGGCTGGAAGCCGAGTGCCGCACCCATCTGCGCTCCCGCCAGATACCAGACGAGGATGGCAAGAAGGGTCCAGATAGCGAAGGATGAGAAGAACAGTTTCGGTTTGGGAAAGAAGGATTGAAACACGGGGAAGGCTGCTTTCTCGGCGTGAAACGGGAGGGCGTTTGAAACCCGGTCTGTCGCGCGAAATTAGGGCAGAACAAAGAACCCGGCAACGCCATTACCAAAATGTAACCGGACCGGCTGAAGCCAATTCACAGCTTAGCCGCAGCGGCTCAGGCGAGCCGCCGGTAAACCGGTAGCACCACCAGCGCCGCGGCAAGAAGCGCGAAGGCCGCAGCAATGGTTCCGGCATCGTAACTGCCCGTCCACTCGGCAAGCAAACCTGCAACCAGCGGACCGATGATCTGGCCGACACCGAAAGCGGCGGTCAGGAAAGCAAGCGCACGGCGCTGGCTTTCCTGTGCAAGCTGGCGTCCGATCCTCAGCGCATAGGCTGTGACGATCATGAATGTCGCGCCGAGCATCAACCCACCGACAATCGGCGCATAGGGCGGAGGCAAGAGCACCGAGCCCAGTACGCCGGTCGACTCGATCAGCAGACTGACCACATAGGCTCCGCGCAGCCCGATTCGGATCATCACGGACCGCCACGCGAACAGGGAAACCGCCGCCGTGCAGCCAGCCAGGAACCATGTCAGAAACTCCACCATCGGCCCGGCGTCGCTCATGCGCGCCATGGCGACGACGAAGGTGGCGGTGACCACATAGCCAAAACCGAACAGCGCGTAGGAAATCGTCAGCAGCACCAGCGGAAGCTTCCAGACAAGCGGCGGCTCGGGGCTCGGCTTCACCTCGAATTTCGGAGCCGGCGGCAGAAGTACGATGACGATCAACAGGGCAATCAGGCTGATTGCGGCGCCTACCAGCCAGTCCATCCGCCACGAGGCAATCCCGAACGGGCCGGAGAAAGCCACGACGGCAACCATCAGCGAAGAGACGGCAATCCCGAACCCAACGCCGCCGAAATGGGCCGACTGGACCGCCTCGCTGCCGGCTCGCGCGGCATGGCCGAGAACGACGGTGGTTATGAAGATCATGGCGAAGGCGCTGGCGAGACCGGCAAGGAAGCGCAGCACGCAGAAGGCCCAAACCGTCTCGACGCCGGCCATGGCGGCCAGCAGAAGCGTGCTGATCGTCAACGCAGCAAGCCCCGCACTACGCTCCCGGCCCGCAACCCAGCCATAGGCAGCAAGGATCGCACCCGCCAGATAGCCGGTGAAGTTCGCCGCGGCGATCAACCCCGCATCGCCGCTCGAAAGACCAAGGTCGGTCACCATGCCCGGCAGGATTGGCGTGAAGGAAAAACGGCCGAACCCCATGGCGGCCGCCATGGCCAGCGCGCCAGCGAGTGCCGTCTTGAAAAGATCGATACGTTGGGAATTGCCTTTTGTCATATGTGACTTATCGCATCGCACAATCGCGCCGACAAACCACAAATACTGATCGCCAGCTCAACGCAGCTTGATGGAAAGCAGGTATCAATCCGCAAGCGTGAGGATGATCGGGCCGTTGCGGGTGACGACAAGAGTGTGTTCGAACTGCACGGTGGGCGCCTTGGGTTCGCTGAAAAGCGTCCAGGGATCGTCGCCATCCTCGGCCCAGAGCCCACCGATGGAAAGGAATGGCTCGACGGTGAAGACCAGTCCCTCTTCCATGATCCGCGTCTCGTCCGGGTCCGGCCAGGTGGCGAGCTCCTTCGGCTCCTCGTGCAGCGAATGGCCGATGCCGTGGCTCGCAAGGTTCTGGATCAGCGTGTAGCGGTTCTTTCGCGCGAACGTGCCGATGGCGTTGCCGATATTGGCCATGGGCTGGCCGGTGCGAACCTGATTGATCCCGACCCACATCGCCCGCTTGCCGTCGCGTACCAGCCGCTCGAGCTTCGGTGTTACCGGCGGCACGATGAAGGACGAGCCGGTATCGCCGAAGAAGCCCGCCTTCTCGCCGGAAACGTCGATATTGACGAGATCGCCGGCGAGGATCTTGCGGTCACCGGGAATGCCGTGGGCGACTTCCTCGTTGACGCTGATGCAGGTCGCGCCCGGAAACTGGTAACAGAGTTCCGGTGCCGACTGCGCGCCGGCGTCTTCCAGAACCTTGCGGCCGATCTGGTCCAGCTCCCGCGTGGTGATCCCCGGCTCCAGCGCCGCCGCCATCGTCTTCACGGCCACGGCACAGATATGGCCGATCTCCTTGAGGCGGGTCAGGTCGTCGTCGCTGGATACAATCATCGTTCGTCTTTCAGGCCATCCGGCCCCGTCCTGTCAGAAAGGGCCTTCTTATTTTGAAGGAATGCGGGGTGCTTACGCCCCCGCTTCCGACGGGGTCAATGCCTTTCGCACCAGAGGCGCGACTTTTGTGCCGTAAAGCTCGATGCCGCGCATGATGTCTTTATGCGGCATCGGGCCGATCGCCATCTGCAGCATAAAGCGTGTATTGCCGAAGAGTTGGTGGTTGGCGACGATCTTTTCCGCAACGGTTTCGGGATCGCCGACAAACAGCGCGCCTTCCGGCCCGCGCGACATGTCGAAATGGGCGCGGCTTGTCGGTCCCCATCCGCGCTCGCGGCCGATTCTGTTCATAACGATAGCCTGCGGCTCATAGAAAATATCGGCCGCCTTCTCCGTCGTGTCGGCGATAAAGCCGTGCACGTTGATCGAACTTTCCAGCGTCTTCGGATCGAGACCCGCCTTGACGGCGCTCTGGCGATAGAGATCGAAGAGCGGCGCAAACCGCCGGGGTTCGCCGCCGATGATGGCAAGCGCCAGCGGCAGGCCGAGATAGCCGGCCCGCGCCGCCGATTGCGGCGTGCCGCCGATGGCGATCCACAGCGGCAACGGGTCCTGCAGCGGACGCGGATAGACGCCGCGCCCGGCAATCGGCTTGCGCGTCTCTCCTTCCCAGGTCACCACCTCGTTTTCGCGGATCTCGCCGAGCAGCTGCAACTTCTCGGCAAACAGCAGGTCGTAATCCTCGAGGTCATAGCCGAACAGCGGGAAGCTCTCGATGAAGGAGCCACGTCCCGCCATGATCTCGGCGCGGCCGTTCGACAACAGGTCGACGGTGGCGAACTGCTGGAAGACGCGAACCGGATCGTCGGAGGAAAGCACGGTGACGGCGCTCGTCAGGCGAATGTTCTTCGTCTTGACGGCCGCGGCGGCAAGAATGGTGGAGGGCGACGACGCCATGTAATCGGGACGGTGGTGTTCACCGAGGCCGAAGACATCGAGACCCACTTCGTCGGCCAGCTGAATCTCCTCCAGCAGATCATCGAGGCGACGCTTGGCTTCCGCGCCCTTGTTGGCGGCATTCGGATCGACGTCCGCGAAGGTATAAAGTCCGAGTTCCATAACGATCTCCCGTTGAAGTCACGACACAAATAGAGATCGAAAGCGACAAGGGCAAATCACCGGAAAGACAACACAGTGTTCGCCCGGAAGCGAGTGGACGTCCCGGCCCATTGCAAAAAAGGCAACAGGGTGCCCTCCAAAAACGCGATTGCCAGCACACTCGGTTTGCGCGTAACTTTTCATTATCTTTTGCGGCGCAGCAGAACGCCGATTTTTATGTGGGAGAGGTAAAAATGGGCAGAACAGTCGTCGTCACAGGCTCGACCAGCGGCATCGGCCTTGCAATTGCAAAAGCCTTTGCGACGGAAGGCGATAACGTCGTCATCAACGGCTTCGGCGACGCTGCCGAGATCGAGACGATCCGCAAGGGCCTCGAAGCCCATGGCGGCCGCGCCATCTATCATGGCGCAGACATGACGAAGCCCGCCGAGATCCGCGACCTGATGGCGACCGCCGCCCGTGAGTTCGGCATGGTCGACGTGCTCGTCAACAATGCCGGCATCCAGCATGTTTCCCCGGTCGAGGATTTCCCCGAGGACAAGTGGAACCAGATCATCGCGATCAACCTCAACAGCTCCTTTCATACGATCCGCGCCGCCGTTCCGGCAATGAAGAAAAAACGCTACGGGCGCATCATCAACGTTGCCTCCGCCCACGGACTGATCGCCTCGCCCTTCAAATCGGCCTATGTGGCGGCAAAACATGGTATCATGGGCCTCACGAAGAGCGTGGCGCTGGAGCTTGCCGAATTCGGCGTGACTGCGAACGCCATCTGCCCGGGCTACGTGCTGACGCCACTGGTGGAGAAGCAGATCCCCGATACGGCCAAGGCCCGCGGCATCACGGAAGAACAGGTGAAATCCGAGGTCATGCTGAAATTCCAGCCGACCAAGGAATTCGTCGCAGTCGAGGAGGTCGCAGCCACCGCGCTGTTCCTCGCAAGCGACGCGGCAAGGCAGATCACCGGCACCCATATCTCGATCGATGGCGGCTGGACGGCACAGTAAGACGGCGCATCAAGACGCCATACCCAGAGGGAAATGCGGGGCATGCAGGCGACAAACACCCCGCCAGGAAAAGGCATTCAATGACCGATAGCATCCGCTTCATCCTGAACGGCGAGGACATCGCCCTTTCGAGCTTCGAGCCGACCGAAACGCTTCTCGATTTCCTGCGCCTCAAGCGCCGGATGACGGGTACGAAGGAAGGTTGCGCCGAAGGCGATTGCGGCGCATGCACCGTGCTGGTCGGCCGTCTGGTCCACGGCAAGCTGACCTATGAGACGGTCAATGCCTGCATCAGGTTCATCGGCTCGCTGAATGCCACCCATGTGGTAACCGTCGAACACCTCGCGGCAGCCGACGGTCAGCTTCATCCCGTCCAGCAGGCCATGGTCGAATGTCACGGCTCCCAGTGCGGCTTCTGCACGCCGGGCTTCGTCATGTCGCTCTACGGTCTCTGGCTCACCAATTCCAATCCGTCCCGCGCCGAGATCGAACGCGCCCTGCAAGGCAATCTCTGTCGCTGCACGGGTTACGAGCCGATCGTCAAGGCGGCCGAACTCGTATCCCGCACACGGCCAAGCTCGCTCTTCGACCCGCTGGAGCGCGACCGCGCCAACATCATGGCCCGCCTGTGGAACCTGCAGACGGCGGAAACCATCACCGTCGTCAAGGACGACCGTCGTCTCATCGTGCCGGGTTCTGTCGCAGCGCTCGCCGATATTCTTGCGGAAGAGCCACAGGCCACCGTGGTTGCCGGCGCGACCGATGTCGGCCTCTGGGTGACCAAGCAGATGCGGCCGATCAATCCCGTGGTTTTTATCAACCACCTCGCGGACCTGCAGACCGTTACCGTCGACGCCAAGGGCATCACGCTGGGCGCCGGCGTCAGCTATGCGCAGGGCTTCGAAACGCTGCGCAAGGAAATCCCCGCCTTCGGCCGGCTGATCGAACGCATCGGCGGCCAGCAGGTGCGCAACATGGGCACCATCGGCGGCAATGTCGCCAACGGCTCACCGATCGGCGACACCCCGCCTGCCCTGATCGCACTCGGCGCGAAAGTCAGGCTGCGCTCCTCAGCTGGTAGCCGGGAATTGTTGCTCGAGGATTTCTTCATCGACTACGGCAAGCAGGACCGTCGCACCGGCGAGTTCGTCGAGAGCATTTTCGTGCCCCGGCCGGAGGCCGATGCCCATTATGCGGTCTACAAGATCTCCAAGCGGCGCGACGAGGACATCTCCGCCCTCTGCGGCGCTTTCCACCTGTCGCTCGCCGCCGATGGCAGCGTCTCGAAGATCGTCATCGCCTTCGGTGGCATGGCCGCAACCCCGAAGCGCGCCGGCGCGGTGGAGGCAGCCCTCCTCGGCAAGCCCTGGACGCAGGCGACCATCGCCGACGCCCGTGACGCCTTCGATCAAGACTACAAGCCGCTTACCGACTGGCGCGCCACGGCGGACTATCGCCAGCTCACGGCAAAGAACCTCTTGACCCGGTTCTTCCTGGAAACATCGGGAACGCCGCAGGAACTGCAGCGTTTCGAGCGGGAGGAAGCGTGATGAGGAACCGCCTTGTCGATTTGCCCCTCACCCTGCCCCTCTCCCCGCAAGCAGGGAGAGGGAATGCAAACGTCGCGGCATCTCCCTTCTCCCCGTCTCCACGGGGAGAAGGGAGATGCCGGCAGACGGATGAGGGGCAGGAACGCGGACGCAGGAATTTGACCCATGGATAAGGCGAGCTACGAACTCTACAAATACATCAACGGCCCGATGCACCAGTCGCTGCGCCATGATTCAGCTCATAAGCATGTCAGCGGAAGTGCCGAATATATCGACGATATTCCCGAACCCGCCGGTCTCCTGCATGGCGCGCTCGGCATGGCGGACCGCGCGCACGCAGAAATCGTCTCGATGGATCTTTCCGCGGTCAAGGCCTATCCGGGCGTCGTCTGCGTACTCACCGGCAAGGATGTGCCCGGCGTCAACGACGTGTCGTCAGCCGGACATCACGACGAGCCGCTGCTGGCGGAAACCAAGGTGGAATTCCACGGCCAGCCGATCTTCGCCGTCATCGCCGAAACGCGTGACGCCGCCCGTCGCGCCGCCCGCCTCGCCAAGGTCGAATACAACGACCTGCCCTTCTGGACCGATGTCGATGGCGCGCTGGCGAATGGTGCTCCGCTCGTCACCTCCGGCATGGCGCTGAAACGCGGCGAACCGGAAGAGGAACTCGGCAAGGCCCCTCATCGCATTCAGGGCACGATGCGGATCGGTGGACAGGAGCATTTCTATCTCGAAAGCCACATCGCGCTCGCCGTTCCGGGCGAAGACGAGGATGTGACCGTCTGGTCCTCCACCCAGCACCCCTCTGAAGTGCAGCACATCGTCGGCCATGTGCTCGACATCCCGTCCCACGCGATCACGGTCAATGTGCGCCGCATGGGCGGCGGCTTCGGCGGCAAGGAAACGCAGGGTAACCAGTTCGCGGCCCTTGCGGCGCTTGCCGCCAAGAAGCTCAACCGTGCCGTCAAGTTCCGTCCCGACCGGGACGAGGATATGACCATGACCGGCAAGCGCCACGACTTCCGCATGGACTACGATGTCGCCTTCGACAATGAAGGCCGCCTTCATGCGATGGTCGCCAACTTCGCCGCCCGCGGCGGTTATTCGGCCGACCTCTCGGGTCCCGTCACCGACCGCGCGCTCTTTCACGCGGATTCGAGCTATTTCTATCCGCATGTGAAACTCACCTCCCAACCGCTTAAAACCCATACGGTTTCCAACACCGCCTATCGCGGTTTCGGCGGCCCGCAGGGCATGCTGGGTGGTGAGCGCATCATTGAGGAGATCGCCTATGCGCTGGGCAAGGACCCGCTCGAAATCCGCAAGGCGAACTTCTACGGCGACCTCGGCTCCGACCGGGTTCTCACCCCCTATCACCAGACGGTCGAGGACAACATCATCGCCCGCGTGGTGGAAGAGCTTGAGACTTCCTGCGAATATCAGGCGCGGCGCAAGGCGATCATCGACTTCAACAAGACGAGCCCGATCATTAGGAAGGGCATCGCGCTGACCCCGGTAAAGTTCGGCATTTCCTTCACGCTGACCGCCTTCAACCAGGCCGGCGCGCTGGTGCATGTCTATCAGGACGGCTCGATCCACCTCAACCACGGCGGCACGGAGATGGGTCAGGGGCTCTATACCAAGGTGGCGCAGGTCATCGCCGACAGCTTTCAGGTGGATGTCGAGCGTGTGAAGATCACCGCCACCACCACCGGCAAGGTGCCGAATACCTCAGCCACCGCCGCCTCCTCCGGCACCGACCTCAACGGCATGGCCGCCTGGGACGCCGCCCGCCAGATCAAGGAACGCCTCGTCGCCTTCGCGGTCGAGAAATTCGAGGTGCCATCGGACGAAGTGGAATTCCTGCCGAACCGCGTGCGCGTCGGATCGAAGGAAATCCCCTTCCCCGATTTCGTCAGACAAGCCTATTTCGCCCGCGTCCAGCTTTCGGCGGCAGGCTTCTACAAGACGCCGAAGATCCACTGGGATCGCGCCGCCGGCCGCGGCACGCCCTTCTATTACTTCGCCTATGGCGCCTCCTGCTCGGAAGTCTCCATCGACACGCTGACCGGCGAATACCTGATGGACCGCACCGACATCCTGCACGACGTCGGCAAGTCCCTGAATCCGGCGATCGACATCGGCCAGATCGAGGGCGGCTTCGTGCAGGGCATGGGCTGGCTGACGACGGAGGAACTGTGGTGGGACGGCAAGGGCCGGCTGAGGACGCATGCGCCCTCCACCTACAAGATCCCGCTCGCCTCCGACCGCCCGAAGATCTTCAACACGCGGCTTGCCGAGTGGTCGGAGAATGCAGAGCCCACTATCGGCCGTTCCAAGGCTGTCGGCGAACCACCCTTCATGCTGGCGATCTCCGTGCTGGAAGCGCTCTCCATGGCCGTCGCAAGCGTTGCCGACTACAAGGTCTGCCCCCGCCTCGACGCACCGGCGACGCCGGAACGGGTGTTGATGGCGGTGGAAAGGTTGAAGGCGATCTAGGAGATGTTGTCTTCGAGAAGAATCCCCCTCTGGCCTGCCGGCCATCTCCCCCACAAGGGGGGAGAGACCTGGAGGAAATCTCTCGTTCACATCCGGCGGGATGCAAACAAGCAACGCTTGCAAAGCAAAATCTGGGCGGGAGCGGCCTCACGCACGATCCCCCCTCTTGAGGGGGGTGAGGAGCGGTCCGCACCGCGGAGCAATCGGTCCAGTGAATCGATTGCAGCGCCGAACGCCGGCAGGGCAGAGGGGGGTGCCCCCGCATGAACGGCAAGCCATCTCTCCCCGCCTTCCTCACCGTATACCCGAACTCCGTCCTCGTCGAAGTCGCCGAAGCAAGGGGCTCAACCCCGCGGGAAGCCGGCGCATTCATGATCGTGGCCGATAACAGGTTGTTCGGCACCATCGGCGGCGGGCATCTGGAATACATCGCCATCGACCATGCCCGCGCAATGCTCGCAGGCAAGGCCGCCGGCGAGACGCTGGATATCCCGCTCGGCCCGGAAATCGGCCAATGCTGCGGCGGCCGCACGCTGCTGCGTTTCACCAAGATGGACGAGACCTTCAGGGAAAGGCTTCTGCGGCAATCTGCGAGCGAGCAGCAGGCTTATCCCGATATCTTCCTCTTCGGCGCCGGCCATGTCGGCCTTGCGCTGGCGGCAGCACTTGCGCCCCTGCCCTTCAACGTGACGGTGGTGGAGACCCGCCAGATCGAAGCCGGGGCCTTGTCCGATACGATAACATTTAGCCACGTCCCGATGCCGGAGGCCGAGGTCGGGGCGATCCGGCCGGGTGGGGCGGCCGTGATCCTCACCCACGATCATGCACTCGATTTCCTGATCGCCCGGGAAGCGCTTGCCCGTGATGATCTCGCCTATACCGGCATGATCGGCTCCGCGACCAAACGGGCCACGTTTTCCCGCTGGCTGTTGCGCGAAGGCGGTGAAGCCGCATGGCTGGAACGGCTGACGCTGCCGGTTGGCGGCGACACGGTGAAGGACAAGCGGCCGGCGGTGATCGCAGCGCTGGTCACGGCCGAACTCGTCACCCGGCTGCTCGGCAGCCAGCCGTCCGCCGGGCTTTCCGCCCGTCAGGATGAACGCCTCGCCGATCGATAGGCGCGCGCGTTCGAAAGCAGCCGATCGGCCTCACGGCGGTCCGTCCTCAAATTGTCCCTCTCCAGCCCGAGATCGTGCAACAGGTCTTCGGGCAATTCGTCGATGGACATGCGTCCACCGGAG
The DNA here is from genome assembly GCA_003248775.1 of Shinella sp. Lineage (GTDB taxonomy): Bacteria > Pseudomonadota > Alphaproteobacteria > Rhizobiales > Rhizobiaceae > Allorhizobium. The sequence continues at coordinate 123,761 of QFQX01000005.1, forward strand.
ATCAGACGCCGGAGAAAACGCTGGATGCCGGCAAGGAACTGACTTTCCGGCGAAAATGCGGATCGGATCGCGGACAGCATGATCGCCTCCACATGCAATAGTTTCACTGAATGGATGAAGTAATAAATGCCGTTGATTTCCGGGAAATTCCAATTCAATTTCAGCGAAACGCCATAAAGAGGACTTATCGATGAAGTTGTCCCGCCAGTTTCCTCTGAATGCGCTCAGGGTTTTCGAGACGGTGGCGCGCCTCGGCAACTTCACCCGTGCCGGCGAGGAACTGGGCATGACCCAGACCGCCGTCAGCTATCAGGTCAAGCTTCTCGAAGAGAACATCGGCGAACCGCTGTTCGTGCGTCAGCCGAGGCAGGTGGTGTTGACGGACACCGGCGCCCGCATGCTGCCGAAGGTCAGCGAGGGCTTCACGCTGCTCGCTGATGCAATCGGCGAGGCCCGGAGAAGCGGCGACGAAATCCTGGAAATCCACTCGACGCCGACCTTCGCCTCGCACTGGCTAGCCCGAAATCTCGGCACCTTCCAGCTCGAATATCCGCATATAGCCGTCCGCCTGCAGCGGGGCACACAGCTGACCGATTTCAACCGTGAGCATGCCGATGTCGCGATCCGAATCGGCAACGGTCCCTGGCAGGGGCTGGTGTGCCACCCGCTCGTCCGGCTTTCCTACACGCCCATGCTCAGCCCGCGCCTCGCTGAAAGCATCGGCGGTGTAAGCCAACCGGCCGACCTCCTGAAACTGCCGCTGATCTCCGACGACGACAGGTGGAAGGTGTGGTTCGTCGCGGCCGGCGTCGATGCCTCGCAGAGCAACACGCAAAAGCTGGATGCCTTCGGCGCGCTCGACCTCGAGGCGGGAGCAGCACTCGCCGGTCACGGCGTGGCGATGCTCAGCCCCTTCTACGTGCAGGACGAACTGGCGTCTGGCCGCCTGATACAGCCCTTCGACCTCAGTTGGACGGACGAGAAAATCTACTGGCTCGTCTATCCGAATGGACGGCGCAACCTGCCCAAGATCCGGGCCTTTCAGGCGTGGCTCATGGCCGCATTGCCCGTGTCGTCAGAGATAGCGCGGTGGCCAGCCGACGCGTGACCAGATATCGCGGCGGTGATCCCCGCGTTCGGGGCCGGGTATCCGCCGACCGTCCAGAAGACCAAGGTCGCGCATCTGGTGTTGCGACAAGGCCTCTCGCCTGCGCCGCGACCGGACAAAGACCCTCGCCAGCAAATCGCTCAACCTGTTTTTCCAGCGATAAAGGCGCAGGAAGCCATCCGGCATAACATATGTCATGGCAGACCTCTCGTTGATCATGAAGAACTGGAATTGATCTATGGGGGATAGAATGCGCGCGTTTATCGCGGTATTCCAACGAAAGATCCGTCTGCATGGATCAAGAGGACTTATCCATGAAACTGTCCCGCAATTTCCCGCTGAACGGCATGCGGGTCTTCGAGGCCGCAGCCCGACACCTGAGCTTCACCAAGGCAGGCGAGGAACTGGGAATGACGCAGACCGCCGTCAGCTACCAGATCAAGCTGCTGGAGGAGATGCTCGGAGAGCAGCTTTTCCTGCGCCGGCCGAGGCAGGTCACCCTGACGGAAGCCGGGGCGAGCCTTGCGCCAAAGGTTGCGGAAGCCTTCGGCCTTTTGCAGGAGGCCGTCGCCAATATGCGCGAGACGGCACAGGTCACGCTTACCATCCACTGCACAGCGACCTTCGCCCAGCAATGGCTGGTGCGGCGGATCGGCGATTTCCAGATCAGGCATCCGAACATCGCGGTGCGCCTCGAGGCCTCATCCGCGCTGATCGACTTCAACAGCACGGAAGCCGACATCGCCATCCGCACCGGCGACGGGAAATGGCCCGGTCTCTACAGCCAGTTCCTGCTGTACGGCGGTTTCACGCCCATGCTCAGTCCGGCCCTTGCGCAAAGCGTCGGAGGTCTGCACCGGCCGGAAGACCTCCTGAAGCTGCGCATCATCGATCCGAGCGATCCGTGGTGGCGCATCTGGTTCACCGCTGCCGGCGTCGCAGACCCCGATCTGGACAGCCGCCCACGCAGCCGGCTCGGGGCTCAGACATTCGAGGCGAATGCCGCCATGGCCGGTCAGGGCGTCGGCATCCTGACCCCGAAATTCTATCGTGACGAGATCGCCATGGGTCGCCTTTTCCAGCCCTTCGACATCATGGCGCGCGACGGCCACGACCACTGGCTCGCCTATCCGGAAACCAAGCGCAAGCTGCCGAAGATAAAGGCGTTTCATGCCTGGATCATGGAAACGCTGGCAACGGACGGCCTTACCTGAGCTTCACCGATCAGCCTCGGTTCAGAAGGACATGTCAGGAGCGTAGAAACATCGGGGTGTGTTTTCGTCCGGGAAGAGACAGAGGTGATATTCGCTATCCTGGGAGCGGCGCGTGGTGCTCTGCGGCACCTTGAATACATGACGCCGGGTAACGAGTCGATGATCGCCCGGCACGAGTGTCAGCTGATATCCACCCGGGACGATGCGGACGGTTGACGAGGGAATCTGCTGACAATCGCCGCTATGGCCGTCCCCGTTGCAGCAATAAAGATCATAGCTCCAGCCGGAGGGAGCATCATGAGCTTCGACAGGGAATGCGAACAGTATGCTGCCGACCGTAAATATTGCCATGCGCATGGGCGGCTTCTCCATTGAATGAAGGCCCGCCGGTACGCACGACCACCTCCCGGCGGATTTGCATCACCAATGTAACAGTTAACGAACATTAGAATAAGAACATAAATTGGGGGATGGGTTTTCGCGGTGCACAAATCACCGGGGAAAGCGTCGATTTCGCCCCCTGCCCCCTTTCAATCCCAAGGCTTTTTCGACAAGGTTTCAGGTCGGGGAAGAAAGGGATTTCCGATGTATGAATTTGCCATAGCCTGGGAATGGCTGGCCTTTGCCGTTCGCTGGCTTCATGTCGTGACCGCCATCGCCTGGATCGGCTCGTCCTTCTATTTCATCGCGCTCGATCTTGGCCTCGTGAAGCGAGACCACCTGCCCGCAGGAGTCTATGGCGAGGAATGGCAGGTTCACGGGGGCGGTTTCTACCACATCCAGAAATATCTGGTCGCGCCGTCCTCCATGCCGGAACATCTGACCTGGTTCAAATGGGAAGCCTATACCACCTGGCTTTCGGGCTTCGCCCTGCTCTGTGTGGTCTATTACGGCGGCGCCGACCTCTTCCTGATCGATCGCCATGTCCTCGATGTCGATCAGTGGCAGGCGATCGGCCTTTCGCTCGCGTCCCTCGGCGTCGGCTGGGTGCTATACGACCTCCTGTGCAAGTCGCCACTCGGCAAGAACACCTGGGGGCTGATGGCATTTCTCTATGTCGTGCTGGTCGCCATGGCCTGGGGCTACACCCAGATTTTCACCGGCCGCGCCGCCTTCCTGCATCTCGGCGCCTTCACGGCAACCATCATGTCGGCCAACGTGTTTTTCATCATCATTCCCAACCAGAAGATCGTCGTCGCCGATCTCATCGCCGGCCGCACGCCGGATCCGAAGCTCGGGGCACAGGCCAAGCAGCGCTCGCTGCACAACAACTACCTGACGCTTCCCGTCATATTCTTCATGCTGTCGAACCACTATCCCCTGGCCTTCGGCACTGCCTACAACTGGATCATCGCCGCGCTGGTCTTCCTGATGGGCGTCACCATCCGCCACTGGTTCAACACCACCCACGCCCGCAAGGGCCGCCCGATCTGGACATGGATGGTCACGACCGTCCTGTTCATCGTCATCATCTGGCTTTCGACCGTGCAGAAGCCCGTTTCGGACGATGAGGTATCGGTGGCTCCCGTCTACCAGCGCTTCGCCGCCAACGCCCATTTCCCGGCCGTGAAGGACGTCATCGCCAGTCGCTGTTCGATGTGCCATGCCGCGGAGCCCGTCTGGGACGGCGTGGCGCGTGCGCCAAAATCCGTGAAACTCGAAAGCGACGCCGAGATCGCTGCCCACGCCCGCGAGATCTATCTGCAGGCCGGCCGCGCCCATGCCATGCCGCCCGGCAACATCACCGAGGTCAGCGCCGAAGAGCGCGCGCTTCTCGTCGCCTGGTATGAAAGCGCCGTCTCCGGGGAAAGCAGCCAATGACAGCCACCCTCTATCGCGGCCGCCTTCTCTCCTTCCTCCGCACGCCCGAAAGCGTGGCCGACGAGGGAAGCTACCGCTACGAGAGCGACGGCGCGCTGCTGGTCGAGAACGGCCGGATCGCCGCCATCGGCGACTACGCCTCGGTGAAAGCCGGGGCAGAACCCGATGCCATTGAGGTCGATCATCGGCCGCATCTCATATTGCCCGGCCTGATCGATACCCATGTGCATTTTCCGCAGATGCAGGTGATCGGCTCCTATGCCGCCAACCTGCTGGAATGGCTGAACACCTACACCTTCCCCGAGGAATGCCGCTTCGTCGAGACCGCCCACGCCGAACGCATCGCCCGGCACTTCTTCGACGAGTTCTTCCGCAACGGCACGACGACCGCCGTTGCCTATTGCTCCGTGCACAAGGCCTCCGCCGACGCGTTCTTCGCCGAAAACCTTCGCCGCGGCAGCCTGATGGTCGCCGGCAAGGTGATGATGGACCGCAACGCCCCTCAGGGCCTGCTGGACACACCTCAGATGGCCTATGACGAGACGCGGCAGGTGATCGCCGACTGGCACGGCAAGGGCCGCAACCACGTCGCCATCACGCCGCGCTTCGCCATCACCTCCACCCAGGAGCAAATGGCCGCCACGCAGGCGCTGGCCGAGGAATTTCCCGACCTGCACATCCAGACGCATCTTTCGGAAAACCGCGACGAGATCGACTTCACCTGCTCGCTCTATCCGGAAGCCACCGATTATACGGATATCTATGCCCGCTACGGCCTGCTTGGCCCCAAGACCCTGCTCGGTCATGCCATCCACCTCTCCGACCGGGAGGCCGACGCGATATCGGAAGCCGGTTCGATCGCCGTCCACTGCCCGACGTCCAACCTCTTCCTCGGTTCCGGCCTCTTCCCGATGAAGCGCTACCAGCGCCGCGACAAGCCGGTGCGCATCTCGGTGGCGACCGACATCGGCGGCGGCTCCAGCTATTCGATGCTCAAGACCATGGACGAAGCCTACAAGATCCAGCAGTTGCAGGAAGAGCGCCTCAATCCGCTGGAGAGCTTCCACCTGATGACACTCGGCAATGCCGAGGCGCTGTCGCTCTCGGACCGTATCGGCACGCTGGAAGCCGGCACCGATGCCGATTTCATCGTACTCGATTCCGCTGCCACGCCAGCCATGGCGTTGCGCATGGAAACGGTCAAAACTCTTGCGGAAGAACTCTTTCTGCTGCAGACCATGGGCGATGACCGCTCGGTTGTCGAAACCTATGTGGCCGGACAGGCCAGCAAACCCGCAGGAAAATGAGTCCCTATGAAAAACGGTCATTCGGAAGCAAGAAATCCGGAAATGCCGGTCTGGCGACCGTTTCGAGCGATAGGAACGCTCCGCGTCCAAGCCGGAGAGCAAGACTGATGGCCCTCTGTCGCTAATTTACAGCCAAAGGTAATAAAAGTGTCCACCATTCTCGAAATCGCCGATCTCAAGGCGCTGGCGAAGCGCCGCGTGCCAAAACTTTTCTTCGATTATGCCGACAGCGGTTCCTATACCGAATCCACCTACCGAGCGAACGAGTCGGATTTTTCCAAAATCAAGCTACGCCAGCGCGTGCTGGTCGACATGAGCGGCCGCTCGCTCGAAACCACGATGATCGGCGAAAAGGTCTCGATGCCGGTGGCGCTTGCCCCGACCGGCCTCACCGGCATGCAGCATGCCGATGGCGAAATGCTGGCGGCCCAGGCGGCAGAGGAATTCGGCGTTCCTTTCACGCTTTCCACCATGAGCATCTGCTCGATCGAGGACGTGGCGTCGGCGACGAAGAAGCCTTTCTGGTTCCAGCTCTACGTCATGCGCGACCGCGATTTCGTGATGAACCTGATCGACCGCGCCAAGGCCGCAAAATGCTCGGCGCTGGTGCTGACCGCCGACCTCCAGATCCTCGGCCAGCGCCACAAGGACTTGCGCAACGGCCTGTCGGCTCCGCCGAAACTCACGCCGAAGCATCTCTACCAGATGGCGACCCGCCCGCGCTGGTGCTGGAACATGCTGCAGACCAGCCGCCGCACCTTCCGCAATATTCACGGCCATGCCAAGGGCGTGACCGACCTCGCCTCCCTCAACGCCTGGACGTCGGAACAGTTCGACCCGCAGCTTTCGTGGAAGGACGTCGAGTGGATACGTGAACGCTGGGGCGGCAAGCTCATCATCAAGGGCATTCTCGACGCCGAGGACGCAACGCTCGCCGCCCAGACCGGTGCGGATGCGATCGTCGTTTCCAACCACGGCGGCCGCCAGCTCGACGGGGCGCATTCCTCGATCTCCATGCTGCCGAGGATCGTCGATGCCGTCGGCGACAAGATCGAAATCCATCTCGACAGCGGCATCCGCTCCGGTCAGGACGTGCTGAAGGCCGTGGCGCTCGGCGCCAAGGGCACCTTTATCGGCCGCCCCTTCCTTTACGGTCTCGGCGCCATGGGCAAGCCGGGCGTCACCAAGGCACTGGAAATCATCCGCAAGGAGATGGACACGACCATGGCGCTCTGCGGCAAGCGACGGATCGAGGACATCGATCGCCGGATCCTCGCCGAAAACCCGTACTGACAACTGTCAGGCAATCGGCATCAGGCGGAGAGCCTGTCGGCCAACGCCTCCGCCAGATCCAGCATGCGCGTTTCGGGCGCATGCCCGATCAGCATCAGAGCATGGCTGCCATCCGCCCAGTGGACGACGGTCATGCCATTGCGCTGCTCTGTCCGCATCGCGGCGGGTTTTCCATCCGAGCGGATGATGCAGAAAGCAAGCGGGCCGCTATCAGGATCAAGGTAAAGGATCTGGGCCAACGGTCGGCCATCATAGGCCAGAACCTGAGCGCGCTTGTAAGTGAGATCTTCGAAATCGAGCTGTTCGGGCGTCATCCGCATGTCGAGACGCCGGTTGACGGCCGAAAGCTCTGCCGCCTGCTCGGCGGCCGATGGCACCACGCCGGAAAGCGTCTGGGAATCGTAGAGCGACATGTACTGTGCGACGAGGCCTCGCCACTCGTCCGCCCCCCCTCCATCCTTCTCGAACCAATCGAAACCGCCCCTGCCCACGAGGATACCCGCGAGAACCGACGCAGCCACGGCGCCGAGAAGGCCGCGGCGGCTGATGCTGCCTGCCATGATCGGCCGTGGTTTCCCATTAGCGGCCGAAAGCATGGCCTGCAGCCGCCCGACAGGCGCTTCCCCAAGCAGGGGCGCGAAGGAATGGCGGTAATCCAGATTGGCGCGCATCAGAAACTCCAGCCGTTCGGCAACGCCACCGTCCTGCTCCAGCAAGCGCTCGATGCGGTCACGTTCCTCGCCGTCCAGTTCTCCGTCGATGAAGGCCGTCAGGAGTTCATCCGATGGCATGATGTCTTCCTGCGTCATCGCTCGCCCTCCCCCCTTGCTTCTGCGAGCTTTGCCCGCGCCGCGGCCAGCCGACTCATGATGGTTCCGACCGGCACACCGAGGATTGTCGCAACCTCCCGGTAGGACAGCCCCTCGACATAAGCGAGAAACACGGCAGTCCGCTGCGCCTCCGGCAGGGCATCGACAAGACGCATGACCTGATTGGCCATAACCTTTCGGTCGGCTTCAGCCCGGCCATCGAAGGAAAGAACGTCGGCGGCGTCGGCCAGCCCCGCGCCTTCGCGCACCCGCTGTGCCCGGACCTCGTTCAGCCAGATCGAATGCAGGATGGCGAGAAGCCACTGGTCGATCCGCGAACCCGCGGCAAACTGCGCCGCCCGCTCCAGCGCCCGGACGCAGGTCTGCTGCACCAGATCGTCGGCCATGTCGCGCCGGCGCGACAGCACGAAGGCATATCGCCACAGCCGGCTCAGATTGGCCGACAGACCGTTTCGCACATCCGTCTCGCTTGCGATGCCAGCCTCCCTTCCCGTGAATGAAACGGGCACAACCACCCGATCCTGTAGCGATGACGGGGCGGCGTTGTTCAGCGGATAATCACAGGATAGGATCGACATTGGCAAGATACCGATTTGACGACAGACCGGATTCCCAGATCTGGAACCGGTCCGTCGTCTGCTCTCCATGGTCAGATCTTCGGAGCCGCGCTGATGGCAGCATCGAGGTCTCGATATTCTTCGCAAGCAGTGCCGCAAAGCCCTGAGATCGCCTGCAATTGCGCCTTCGCCAGCTCGATCTCGCCCTTCAGGACATAGGCCTCGCCGAGATATTCACGCACCTGCACATATTGCGGATCGGCGGCCACGGACTTCAGGTAATAGCCGATGCCTTCGTCGAGACGGCCGAGCTTGCGGGTGGCATAGCCGCGGTAGTTCAACACTTCCGGCGAATTCTGGTCCTTCACCGTATCGAGAACATCGAGGGCGTCCTGGTATCGCTCGGCCTTCGCCAGTGCATAGGCATAATCGGCAAGGTTTTCATCGGTGAGATTGGCGCCGCTCTGCTTGACGCATTTCTGCGACTTCCGGTCATAGACGCTGCCCTTCTTGCAAACGGGTGTCGTCTCCGATCCGGAATCAGAACCACCTCCATAACCACCGGCCGCGAATAAGGGACCGGCAAGGGCGACGGAAAAGAGGCAGGCGGCAGACAAGGCGGCAAGGCGAAGCTTTTGAACACGGGGCATGGCTTAATCCTCTGCAAATACGACAGCGCCGGAAGCCATCCACGATGAACGGCGGACGCTGCGAGTTGTTTTTCCGCATGAACCCGCGCCATACTTTTCCGGCAGAGGCAATCATGCAGCGTTGCAGGAGGTGAACACCCCGGAGGGTGCTTCTATTCGATGGGATCTGAAATTTTCTTCAGGCGATCCAGCCGCCCGAAAGCGCGCTGACCCAATCAGCCATGCCGCGAACTGCTGCCATTTTGGCTGCTGCTTCGTTGTCGTAGCGTACCTGCCGGAAGGTCGGTTGCCAGCCGCGACCGGTCTTTTCCAGCACGGCATAGGCCGCAAACGGCGTGCCCTGCTGGGCTTTGTGATAGAAGGGCTGGTCGTAATCGAAGCCGGGGCAGCCGACGCTGCCCGGATTCACGATCACGCGGCCATCGGAAAGCTGCACGGCACGCGCGATATGGCTGTGACCACAAAGGATCAGCGACTGCTCGATATCCTTTGCCAGCGCCTCGATTCTATCGAGCGGCTTGAGGTAGAAGATGCCATCCGGTGACAACGTCTCCATCCAGTAGGTGTTGTCGTCCTGCGGCGTCGCGTGGCAGAGATAGGCCTCGTCACGGTAAACCGCGCTGAACGGCAGCGCACGGATCCAGTCGAAATGCTCTGCTCTGAGCTGCGGAAAAACCGGCTGCTCCCAGTCGCCCATTTCCTCGAACGGCCTGTCGATCAGCGCCCTATCGTGGTTTCCCCGAACGCTCACCGCCCCGAGCGGCAACAGCATATCCGCCGTGGCACCGGCGTTAAGAGGACCGGAAAAGCTGTCCCCGAGGTTGACGATCTCGGAAATCCCCTGCCGGCGGATATCCTCCAGCACGGCCTCCAGCGCCAGATGGTTGCCGTGAACATCGGCGATGGCCGCAAATATCATCGATCAGCTGCCCCGGTAGGTGGAATAGCCGTAGGGCGAAAGCAGTAGCGGCACATGGTAGTGCGCCTCGGTATCGCTGATGCCGAAGCGGATCGGGATGACATCGAGAAACGGCGGCGAGGTGAGCGGCGCGCCGTGGGCCTTGAGATAATCGCCGGCATGGAACAGCAGTTCGTACTGCCCGACACGGAAATTCTCACCTGCGAGGATCGGTCCGCCATCGACGCGACCGTCGGAATTGGTGATCACGGTGGTTACGAGCTCGGCATCCTCGCCCACGATCCGCATCAACTGGATCTTCAGGCCTTCCGCCGGCTTGCCGAGCGCGGTGTCGAGGACATGGGTAGTCAGGCCGGTCATAAATGGGGCTCCAGAATCACGAAGGGCTTGTCGAAAAAGAACTCTTCGAGATTGTTGCCCGGCCCGTCACGATCGACAACCAGAAAATCCGAGATTTCCCCGATCGCCATCAGCGGATGATGCCAGACATCGCGCCGGTAGTTCACGCCCTGATCGGGACGCGCCAGAAAAACCTGCGGACGCCCGGGCCTGCCATCCTCATCGGGCGAAACAGCCACCAGAAACGGCCGTCCGGAGAGCGGCGAAAAGCTCTGGCTGCCAAACGGATGCCGTTCCATCATTCCCACCTGGTAGGGAAAGGCGCGCGGCTGGCCACGGAAGATGTTGACGATCACCCGCGCGCCCTCGCCCGTCACCTCCGGCGAAAACAGCGCATGAAACCGCTCCGTGGTGCCACCATTGATGAGGCGCATGGTTTCAGGCCTGGCGGAAATCACCTCACCGAAAGGGGCGAATGCTTCAGGGGCGAGAGGCTGGATGGAAAGGACGTCGGACAAGATCTATTCCCCTTGCGGGTGGGTACTGCGTAACGCGCGAAGTTGCGTCAGAAGTTCTGGAATTGCGAGAGCGGAAGTGTTCCAAACCGTATCCAAATCGATACGAAAATAGTTATGCGCAATGCCGTTTCGCATCCCACGTATTTTCATCCATGGAATTTCAGGATGATCCGCAACGAAATCCCCATGATCGTCCACGAGGCGGTTTGCAACCTCCCCAATCATCAGCAGGTTCATTCCGAGCGCGCGCTGCAAAACCAGATTGCTATTGAAGGCTTCGCGCGACAGGCTCGACATGAACTCGGCAGTCTCAAGTGCCACCTGCTCCATCTCCCGAAGATTTTCGATGAGCCGTTCCTGCTTCATACGGGGCGGGCCTCGGACAGAACCCTGTTACGCACGTCCTCAGGGAAATCTCCCGGCAACAGAAGATGAATCGGGGTGGGTTTCATCATCCGCTCCAACTCCTCAAGCAACCCGCTGAGATCGAAGAGCGTCGTGTCCGGCAAGGGATCCACCAAGATGTCGATATCGCTGCCGGGACGGTCCTCACCACGCGCCACGGAACCGAACACACGCGGGTTCGCCGCATTGAAGCGCTTGGTCGCCTCGCGGACCGCCTGCCTGTTCTTATCCAGCACTTCCGATGGCCGCATGGCCGAACCTCCGTTTGCGGCAATATAGAGCATGTCCCGCGAAGATGGGAACCGATTTGAGAACAAGAACATGCGCCCTGATACGCAGGGAGAATTTGAGCGGCCAAAACGCACTTTGGTAAAGCCCTCCTGAAGAAAATCGGGAACCTCACCAAAATGCGACATACCGCACATGAAAACAGCGCCGGTTTTCACCGGCGCTGTCTTGATCAATAATCGATTGTCGAAGATCAGGCTGCTGCGGAGGCCGAGAACGGAACTTCCGAGATCGTCTTCAGAACCTGCGAAGCGATCGCATAGGGGTCGCCCTGGGAGTTCGGACGACGATCTTCCAGGTAACCCTTGTAGTCGTTCTTGACGAAGGAGTGCGGAACGCGGATCGAGGCGCCACGGTCGGCAACGCCGTAGGAGAACTTGTTCCACGGAGCCGTTTCGTGCTTGCCGGTCAGACGCATGTGGTTGTCCGGGCCGTAAACGTTGATGTGGTCCATCAGGTTCTTGTCGAACTGTGCCATCAGGCGCTCGAAATAGTCCTTGCCGCCAACTTCGCGCATGTACTTGGTCGAGAAGTTGCAGTGCATGCCCGAACCGTTCCAGTCGGTGTCGCCGAGCGGCTTGCAGTGCCATTCGATGTCGATGCCGTACTTTTCGCAGATGCGGAGCAGCAGGTAGCGAGCGATCCAGATCTGGTCGGCGGCCTTCTTGGAGCCCTTGCCGAAAATCTGGAATTCCCACTGGCCCTTGGCCACTTCGGCATTGATGCCTTCGTGGTTGATACCGGCTTCGAGGCACTGGTCCAGATGCTCTTCAACGATCTGGCGAGCGATGGAGCCGACGTTCTTGTAGCCGACGCCGGTGTAGTACGGACCCTGCGGAGCCGGGTAGCCGTGCTCCGGGAAGCCGAGCGGACGGCCGTCCTCGTAGAAGAAGTATTCCTGCTCGAAGCCGAACCATGCATCTTCGTCATCGAGGATGGTCGCGCGGCTGTTGGAAGCGTGCGGCGTGACGCCATCCGGCATCATGACTTCGCACATGACGAGAGCGCCGTTCTTGCGGGCCGGGTCGGGATAGACAGCAACCGGCTTCAGGACGCAGTCGGAGCTACGGCCTTCGGCCTGCTCGGTCGACGAACCGTCGAAACCCCAATAGGGAAGCTCTTCCAGCGAGGGGAAGTTGTCGAATTCCTTGATCTGCGTCTTGCCACGCAGGTTCGGCACCGGCTTGTAGCCATCGAGCCAGATATACTCGAGCTTGTACTTGGTCATTCTTGGTCTCTCTTCAGTCAAGCGCCCGCCCATGGAGCGCAACAGAGGGGCGATTCTCCGGTTGTCCGGCGAGTCGCTTCCATAGAAGCAGGAAGCATGCCAACTGATGCAAAGCGTCATTCGGCTGACACAATGACGCACCCGCAAAGCCCTGCGACTGTGGGTCGACAGCGGGAATCCTTAACAGTTTCAGCTTATTGTGTGGGAACATGACACAGCCATACCGTGTTCTCCTGTGTCCCGGGCATCATGCTGGAATGTGATGATTTCGCAATCACGCACGCTTCCGACCCAAAAATGCCTATAATTTATGCATTTTGCACTTTTCGTGTGCATTTCATTTGAAAACCTGTTAGGGAATGTCGTCGGGCTTGAAAACCGATGAACAACGAAAGGCAGAAGCATGACAACGAACATGGTTCGGGAATCGGCGAAGATCCTGCAGTTCCCGGTAAGAAACGTTCAGAAGATGATGGAAATTCGCGAGCGCGACGGTCGCTCACGCCCCGTGATTTACGAAAGCGGCGCTGGCAGCTGGTATCACGAGGACGCGATCCGCGAAGTGGATGACGCGCGCAAGCAGTAGCATGCGCGCCAGAATGCCCTGTTCACTCAGACCTGAAGGTTCTTGAGGCGTGGAAGGTTGCGCCACCATCAGGGCGAGAGCAACCAGGGCGACAATCCCCGTTCGGCGATAAAATTGCCGGCAGTAGGTAGCTTGAGCGATCTACCTTAATTTGCGGAGCATCTTCGGCTTCCAATCTCCGGAAGCATCATCACATCCCTGTCGAAACTATCCTCGGCTCACGGTCGATCCGCTTCGAAAACGCGCCAGCCGCGATGAATTCCCTTTGAAAATATCAGGACTACTTCACGCCGGCCTCCCCCAGACCGGGTAAAGAACACTCGTTTGCACGGCGCTGCGGGGCCTCAGACGCTCTCCGGCAGGAGGTGTCCAAGGCGAATGCGAGCGATCTTCTCAACTTGCGCGCAGGCGGTCGAAAACTCCGTTTCGCGATCGTTGTCTATGCGCGTCTCGAAGGCGGCAAGGATATCCTCCTTGGTCAGCCCGGTCACCGCGATGATGAAGGGAAAGCCGAATTTCTCGGTATAGGCAGAGTTGATCTCGGTAAAGCGCGCAAACTGTTCGGGGCTGAGCCTGTCGAGACCCGCTCCGCTCTGCTCCCTGCGGCTTTCCGCGGTCAGTTCGCCGGCAACGGCCAGACGCCCGGCGAGGTCCGGATGCGCCCGCAGAACTGCCAGCCGCTCGACCTCGCTTGCCTTGCGAAACTGTTCGGCGAGCGCGGCATGCACACTCGAAACCGTCAACGGCTCGCTGATTGCACCGGCGTCGAAGGCACGTTCGGCGATGAAGGGAGAATGCTCGAACACGCCACCGAAAGTGGAAATGAAATCGTCTCTCGTCACCATGTTCTCACCACGTCGGCTTGTGGTTCTTGTGCCAGTGCTCGGCGATCTCGATGCGCTTCGGGATCCACACCTTGTCATGCGACCGGACGTAATCGATGAAGCGCGCGAGTGCCGCGGCGCGGCCCGGACGACCGACGAGACGACAATGCAGGCCGATGGACAGCATCTTGGCGCTGCCGGCCTTGCCCTCTTCATAAAGCACGTCGAAGGCGTCCTTGAGATAGGTGAAGAACTGGTCACCGGAGTTGAAGCCCTGCGGTGTTGCAAACCGCATGTCGTTGGTTTCGAGCGTATAGGGGATGATCAGGAACGGCTTGCCGTCGACGCCCTTCACCCAGTAAGGCAGGTCATCGGCATAAGAGTCCGACGAATAGAGGAAACCACCCTCTTCCATGACAAGCCGGAGCGTGTTGTGGGACGGTTTGCCCTGATACATGCCGAGCGGATGGGAACCGGTCAGTTCCTTGTGCAGGCGCACGGCCTTGAGGATGTGTTTGCGCTCCTCCTCCTCGGAAAAATCCTTGTATTCCAGCCAGCGATAGCCGTGGCTGGCGATTTCCCAATCGGCTTCCTTCATGGCTGCAACGGCTTCCGGGTTGCGCGCCATGGCGAGCGTCACGCCATACACCGTGACCGGCACATTGCGCTCGGTGAACATCCGCCACAGACGCCAGAAACCGGAACGGGAGCCGTACTCGTAGATCGATTCCATGTTGAGATTGCGCTGCCCGGCCCAGGGCTGCGCGCCGACGATTTCTGACAGCAGGCATTCCGAGGACTTGTCTCCATCCAGAATGCAGCTTTCGCCGCCCTCCTCGTAATTGACGACGAACTGGACCGCGATGCGGGCGTCACCGGGCCATTTCGGGTCTGGAGTGTTGCGGCCATAGCCGACGAGGTCGCGCGGATAGGTATCGGTCTGCATCAAATCACCCTATGGAGACATGCCGCGCGAGCGTTTGCCTGCTCACAGGACACGACATCGGAAAAGAACAACAACTGCAACGCGGGAGCGAATCCGGAAGATCGCGACGCGTGTCAATGCGTTGCGCGAACGGTAAGCAGCGCGAAGGCCGATGTCGAGATGGAAACGGCAGAGCGGGGCGTTGCCTTTTTGGCGACACCCCTGCCCGATCAGGAGCCGGAGCGAAGCTCAGGCGATCTTGCGCGCGGAAATGCGTCCCATCGGATGCAGCGAGTGAACCTGGAACGGCGCGCCCGGCTCCTTCTCGACAAACAGCGCGAGATTGGAAAAGTCGACCGGTTCGGACAGGACGGGGGCGAAATGCGCCCGCAGCGCATCCTCGATCCGCGCGAATTCGTAAGGCGCCAGCGGACCAGTGAGCGGCATGTGGAAGCGGAACTCGTCCATCACGTAAGGATGGCCCCAGCGATAGAGATTGGCGAACTGCGGAGCCGACAGCCCCTCAGGATTGCGCCGCTCGATTTCCGCCTCGGTCAGCGGCGCCCGGAAACCATCGAATTCCTGCACCACGGAGGCAGCCAGATAATCAAGTTCCGGGCACGGACGCTCCAGCACCAACCCAAAGAAATCCCCGAGCCTGGCAATTTCGAGCCTGGGCAGTTCGAACGGTTCCAGCGTTCCGGCAAAGCGCATCAGGTCGCGCAACATGGCCGCCTCGACAAGGTCGCTGTGCAGATGGAAAGGGGCCTTCAGCGTGGCATGAAAACCGTAACGACGTGGCAATGCGGTATGAAAGGCGATCTCGTGCACCCCAAGTCCGCGCAGGGCGGGATGCTCGACGGCTTCGCCGGAATAGACATTGCGCCCGAGCCAGCCTGCGGCGGCAAGCGTCAGCGGGTCGCCCGAAGGGGGCGTGAAATGTATGGCATAGCGCATGCGAATACCTCACCCTCTTGTCCGTCGCCAATTTTAGCAATCGACGTTACAACACGGAGGTAGGTGATTTGCATGACAGGATCACGACGAGAGACCGGCCTCAGCCTCACGCATTGCGAGCAGCGATCACGATATGATGATGAAGTGTGAAGGACGGCGGCAAGCCGTTGGCACCACATTCTGACCGCTCCGCGATGCCGGCGACTGCCGCCTCCGCAAGCCGGTGCGCGAGACCGAAGCTGACCTTGAAACCGCCCGTCAGCGCATGAATGCGCGGATGATCGGGATGCGCCCCCACCATAGGGTCGCGATCGATCGCCTTGGGCCGCAGGCCGGCCCACCGCTCGACCACCTCGGCATCGCGAAGCACTGGCGCAAGCACCTGCGCCCGACGGATCAACCCTTCGAGCTGCTCGTCGGTCGAGGCCGGATCGTCGAACCTGTCCTCGCTGGTGCTGCCGATGGCGGCATGACCGCCCTCATGCGGCACGATGTAGAGACCATCGAGATAAAGCAGCGGCAAGGCCGGATCGATGTCTGCCTTCAGCAGTGCCGCCTGCCCCTTCACCGGCTGACCGAGCGGCAGCGGAAGCGGCGCTCCGAGCGACTGGAGCATGGGGAAGGACCTGTGTCCCGCCGCGATGATGCAGTGACCGAAGGCTACCGTCCGGCCATCCGAAAGCCGGGCGATGTGGGCCTCGGGATGGAAAAGATCGACCCCGGAACTCTCGATAATGCGGACGTGCGACGCGTCTTTCAGGCGAGCGGCGAGCAATCCGGTCAGGCTGCGCGGCGAGACCCTTGCGGCAAACGTGTCGTAGACGATACCCGCTGCCATGAACTCTTCCGAAGGCCAGCCGTTTCCGGCCGGCGAGGCATCGAGCGGCGTCCACGAGAATGAGCGAGCGCCATGATGCCAGTGCGTTTCCGCATCCTTGCAATGACGTTCGGCGATCACCTTCAGATGCGGCTTCGGCAGCGGGATCAGCCGTCCGCTGCGGCGATAGCCGGCCGATAATCCGGTCTCGGCTTCCAGACGCCCGACTTCCTCCTCAAGACTGATCAGCGCATCGAACTGGAACTGCTTCTTCTCCGACCAGCGATCCGGCATGTGGGGCATCAGCGCCCCCAGCAATCCGCCGCTCGCGCCACGGGCAAGCGGCCCCTCATCGACCAGCAGCGTATCGATGCCCTGCCGCTCCGCATGCAGCGCGGCCCATAGGCCCATGATGCCGCCGCCAACGATCAACAGCTCGACGCGCAATTGACCTGATTGCGGCGCGGCAGTATCCGATTTGACCATGACAGCTTCCCAAACGATATCGCCGACCGAAGGGCCGGATGCGAGCCAGGGGCAGAGCCTCACCTGGAACGAGGGCGATATGCCCTATTCGACCGCCTTTGGCGATCATTTTTATTGCCAGACCGATGGCCGGCTGGAATGCGGCCACGTCTTCCTCTCCGGCAATGGACTGCCCGACCGCTGGACGGGTTCCGACACCTTCCGCATCGGCGAACTCGGCTTCGGCACCGGCCTCAATGCCTGCGAGACATGGCGCCAGTGGAAGGAAACCCGAACGGCCGGCGCCGCCCTGCACTTCGTTTCCTTCGAGCTTTACCCGATGAAAGCCGAGGAGCTTGACCGCGCACTTTCGCGCTGGCCGGAAATCGATGCGGAACGCAAGACGCTTGTCGCCCTGTGGCCCGCAACGCCTGAAGGCGTGATCGACATCACGCTGGACGACCAGACCCGCCTGACCGTTCTCTGTGGCGACGCCATGCAAAGCCTGACAGCAAGCCTGCTCGCCTTCGACGCGTGGTTCCTCGATGGCTTCGCCCCCTCCCGCAATCCGGCCATGTGGTCGCCGGAGCTGATGCAGGCGGTGTTCGACCACACCGTCCCCGGCGGCAGCTTTGCGACCTATGCGGCGGCAGGCTTCGTCCGCCGCAATCTTTCAGGCACGGGATTTGCGGTGGAAAGACGGAAGGGCTTCGCGGGAAAGCGCGAAATGCTGTGCGGTGTCAGGCCAGCGGAATAACCAGGCTCACTCTCCGGCCTCCAGCGCACCGCGCGACTGCGACGCCAGCCACTGATTGATCTTCTGCTGCATGCTCTCGGGGCTGATAGGCTTAGACATGTAGTCGTCCATGCCCGCGGCAAGGCAGAGTTCCTGATCGAGATCCTGCGCATGCGCCGTGACGCCGATGATCGACACATGCTGCCCATCACCGAGCGCGCGCTCTTCTTCACGTATGGTTCTCGCCGCCTGATGACCGTTCAGCACCGGCATGGAAACATCCATCAGGATCAGCCGGGGAGAAAGCGAGCGCCACGCGTCCACCGCCTCGCGGCCGTTTTCTACGATCCGCCAGGTCAGGTTCGTCGCCTGCATGATCTGGCGGAAAACGATCTGGTTGACCTCATTGTCCTCGGCAATCAGCACATCGCAGGCACTTGCGACAGGTGCCTTTCGCTCTTCCTTACGTTCAGCGGTTTCGTTTGAGGGAACGGAAGGAGCCGGTGAAGAAACGCGGGCCGGAACGGGAGCCATGAACCGCCCGGCATGTGTGCGAAGCCGCGCTGCGCGAACCACGTCGATGACGGCGCTGCGCAGGAGATTGGCCCGCGCGGGCTTCATCAGATGCGCCTGAACGTTGAGCTCCTGGAAGATGCGCTCATCGCCAAGCATGTCCATCGATGTCAGGAAAATGATGGCGCTGGCATCGAAGCGACGATCCGCCCTGATAAGACGCGCAACATCGACACCGTTCATCACCGGCATCTGGTAGTCGATGATCAGTGCATCGATGACCACACCGACCTGAGCGGCCTCTTCCAGTATCGACAGCGCGGCCGGGCCGCTCTCGACGGCGAGGCAATCGAAGCCCCACATCGTCAACTGCTCCGTCAGGATCTGACGGTTGACGGCATTGTCGTCGATGACGAGCACATGGGCGTTTCTGACATTGACCGGCATGGCGTTATGCTTCTGCCGCTCGCTTGCCATGACAAAGGGTAACTGGACGGTGAACACCGATCCCTTGCCCAATTCGCTTTTCACATCGATATGGCCGCCGAACAGGCCGACAAGGCCGGAGGTGATGGCGAGACCGAGACCTGTTCCCTCATGCCGGCGGGTTGTAGAGCTATCGACCTGCGAAAACTTCTCAAAAATCGAGGCCTGCTTTTCGGCCGGAATACCGATGCCGGTATCCTCGATCTGCACCGTCAGCAGCGTACGACCCTCGGCCAGCGCCTCGCTCGACACGGCGATCAGCACATGCCCCTTCTCGGTGAACTTGATCGCATTGCCGACGAGATTGGTGACGACCTGCCGGAAGCGCCCGGCATCGCCGATCACCATATGGCGGACAGTCGCGTCGCCGCGCACGATGAGCTCGATGTCCTTCTCCGAGGCGGAGGCGGACAGAAGCGTCGCCACGTCCTCGATCGCCTCGACCGGATCGAACGGCGTCTTGCGCAGCTGCAACTGGCCGGCGTCGATGCGGGAGAAATCGAGGATGTCGTTGATGATGGTCAGAAGCGCATTACCGGACTTGACGATGATGTCGACGAAGGTCTTCTGCCGCGTATCGAGGGCCGATTTCGAAAGAAGCTCGGCCATGCCGAGAACACCGTTCATCGGCGTACGGATCTCGTGGCTCATATTGGCGAGGAATTCGGATTTCGCCTTGTCGGCCGCCTCGCTGCGCGCAAGCAGAGCCTTCAGCTCTTCCTCGCCCTTCTTGATCTCGGTGACGTCGGTCATGACGACCATCCAGTGACCACGACCGCTGACGGTCGCTTCCATCTGGACCCAGGTCTTCCGGTTCGCAAGGAAGGTGGTCGAGACACCGCTCGCCGAACGCGCCGTCTCCTTCCACTCCCGGAGGATCGACATCGCATCCGGCCCGAAATCGCCCCGCTTGGCGCAATAGGCAAAGGCGGCGTGCCAGCTCTGTCCCTTCTCGACCATCACCGGGGGCAAGCCGAGTATCCGCACAAGCGCATCATTGCTTTCGATGATGACGCCGTCCTCGATGACCACCAGCCCCTGCGACATGACGCGCGTCGCGTCCTGCATGACCTGCCCGAGCCGTTCGAGCTGCGCGCGTGCTTCGCTGATCTCCAGTTCGCGACGGCGCACCTCGGTCAGGTCCGAATAGGTGAGAAGGATCTTCTCGTCGTTGAGCCGGGTGACCGTGCTCAGTACGTATTTACCGTCGCCATAGGCAAGGTCGCGCACAACCGTACCCTTGAGCGCACGAAACTCCTCTACCCGCTGCTGGAAACCTTCCTCGAACTCCATGTCGGGCCACAGCCAGCCGCGCTGGCGGTTGAGTTCGCAGTAATAGCGGAAAGGCATGCCTTCGAAAGGAACATCCTCCGACCAGCACCAGATCTTTGCACATTTATCGTTGGCGAATTCCACGACCATGTCGCGATTGAGGATCGCAACGCCGACCGGCATGATCTGGAAGACGCTGAGCAGGTCTCCATAAAGCTTTTCGGCCCGCGCATGGGCCTCTACCAGTTCGCGCTCGCGGGCCTTGAGCAGCGAGACGTCGGTGATCGAGCCGACAATGTAGCTATGGTCATCCGGCGTCACGATGCGGTTGAGCCGGGTGATGACCGATGCCGGCCGCTCTCCCGGCAGCACGATGTCCTGCGAACGCTCGAAACTTTCCCCGGTGGCAAGCACATGTTCGTTCTCGGCACGAAGCTGTTTTCCCGAATGCGGAAACATCTCGTCCTCGCACATGCCGTGGAATTCTTCCCGAGGCTTGCCCTGCATGGTTTCATAGGCCGCATTGGCAAAAATCAGCCGACGATCGCTATCGCGGATGAAGACAGGGACCGGAAGATGCTCGATCGCCGTGCGGTACAGGATGGTTTCCTGCTCGCGCTGGTGCAGCTGCGTGACGTCGGAATAAGTCATCAGGATCTTGCCATTGGCAAGCCGGCGGCTCCTGATAGCAAGGATGCGCCCGGAAGGGGTTTCCGCCTGCGAAGTGACGCTGTTTCCGTTCTCGCCGAACTGCGCAAGGCGCGCCCGGTAGATCGCCTCGACATCCATCTGGGTAGTGTCCCCATAGCGTCCGCGACCAAAATTGTATTCGAGGAATTGCCGGTAGGAATGGCCCACCGGTTGATCGGTGTCTCCAGCCTCCAGCATGTCGCAGAAAGCATCATTGACGTATTCGATCATGAAGCAGTCATCGAGGATCATGACCCCGACCGGCAACGACTTCAGCAGGCTCTCGAGATGACGGTGAAGCGCTTCAGCTTCGGCCCGCGCTTCGATGAGTTCGCGCTCGCGCATCTTGGTGGCCGTCGTGTCGGTGATCGAGCCGACGAGATAGTGCTTGCCGTTGCTGGCAGTGATCCGGTTCTTCCGGGTGATCGACGGCAGTTCGAACCCATCGACAAAACGGAAGACCTGCTCCGTCTGCAGGACCTTTCCGCCCTGCAGCACCTGGCTGTTTTCAGCGTGGTAGGCGCCGCCCTTGTCGCCGAAGGCTTCCCACTCGTCGGTTCCGATGAGATCGTCCCGGGCGATGTTCACGATGGCCGCATAGGCCTCGTTGGCGAAGACCATCCGGTGATCGCTGTCGCGCACGAAAGTCGCCGTCGGCAGGTCTTCGAGGACCATGCGCAGTAGTTCGCTCCTGTCTGTGGTGGGCGATACCGGCGCCGACGGCGACCGGGCCTCCACAACGCGCTTCGGCAAGCCCTCAGCCATGCCGAACAGGAAAATGCTGTCATCTTCATCGAGAAAACGCTCGATCTTCAAGGCGGCCCTTTCGGAGCCTCCGGGGCTGAGCACCAGCGCGCGCTCGTCTTCGCCAAACACAAGTGCCCGACGCTCACGATCGTCGCGGTCGAGATATTCGGCTGGACCGAAGGCTTCCTGATCGGTTTTTCCGGTGATCGCTTGCGCGCTGACCCGCATAAAACGGGCATAGGCCTCGTTGACCGAGACATAACGCAATTCGCTGTCCTTGACGAAGGCCGGCACATCGAGCTCGGCGATCTTCTCGCAGGCTAGTCTCAGCAAATCGCCACCCGTATTCAAGAATGCACCCCTGTGACGACCATGACTTCGAATGGTAAACGCTTGGTAAGCAAAACAACCTGCGCGACACTGACACTCAAAACACCGACTCGCCCGTCCATGTCCATCCCGCTCCAATCTGACATGGTCATTGTTCCAGTTAAGCCAGTCATTCGTCGCAATTGGCTATGTCATCTTCAGGAGGAACCCGGATAGTATTCGCGTCGAGGATGACACAATGGATAGACCATGAGCGACATTACCCCCCCTGCCTTGCCCGAGACTGATACCCTCTCCGCTTCGGCCGAACGGCGGCGTCGCAGTGGTGGACGCGGCGCTGAACGGCAGCGTCCGGCGGGCGCTCCGAAGTATCGCAACCTTGTCAACCGGCTGGCAAAAACCGAGATTGTCGACCAGCAGGCACTCGATGACATTCACGAGGCGTCGCTGACCATTCTCGAGGAAATCGGCATGGACGTCATCCTGCCGGAAGCGCGAGAAATCATGCGCCGGGCCGGAGCCTCGGTGACTGAAGGAACGGAGCGCGTCCGCTTCGACCGCGGCCTCATCATGGACATGATCGCCTCAGCGCCGTCGCAGTTCACGCTCCACGCGCGCAACCCCGCCCGCAATGTCGCAATCGGCGGCAACAATCTGGTCTTCGCCCAGATTGCGTCGGCTCCCTTCGTCGCCGACCGCGAGGGCGGCCGCCGCGCCGGGAACCAGGAAGATTACCGCAAGCTCGTCAAGCTCGCCCAATGCTATGACGTCATCCACACCACCGGCGGCTATCCGGTGGAACCGGTCGACATCCACGCCTCGATCCGCCACCTAGACTGCCTGTCGGATCTGGCCAAGCTCACCGACAAGCCGTTCCACGCCTATTCGCTCGGCCGCCAGCGCAATCTCGACGGGCTGGAAATCGCCCGCATCGCCCGCGGCATCACCGCCGAACAGATGGAACAGGAGCCGTCGCTCTTTACCATCATCAACTCGTCGTCGCCGCTGAGACTCGACGGCCCGATGCTTCAGGGCATCATAGAGATGTCCTCCCGCAACCAGGTGGTCGTCATCACCCCGTTCACGCTTGCAGGCGCCATGGCGCCTGTGACGATTGCCGGAGCGCTCGTTCAGCAGAACGCCGAGGCCCTGTGCGGCATCGCCTTCACCCAGATGGTGCGCAAGGGCGCGCCGGTGATGTATGGCGGCTTCACCTCGAATGTCGACATGAAGACCGGTGCCCCGGCCTTCGGCACGCCGGAATACATGAAGGCCGTCGTCGCCGGCGGACAGCTCGCCCGCCGCTACGGCATTCCCTACCGCACCTCGAACACCAACGCCTCCAACACCCTCGACGCGCAGGCGGCCTACGAATCGGCGCTGTCGCTCTGGGCGCTGACGCAGGGCGGCGGCAACTTCATCATGCATGCCGCCGGCTGGACGGAAGGCGGCCTCACCGCCTCCTTCGAAAAGTTCATCCTCGATGTAGACATGCTGCAGATGGTCGCCGAATTCCTGACGCCGCTCGAT
Source organism: Shinella sp. (assembly GCA_003248775.1). Classification (GTDB taxonomy): domain Bacteria; phylum Pseudomonadota; class Alphaproteobacteria; order Rhizobiales; family Rhizobiaceae; genus Allorhizobium. The sequence continues at coordinate 147,116 of QFQX01000005.1, forward strand.
GTCAGCGCCGATGCGCTGGCCCTCGACGCCGTGCGCGACGTCGGCCCCGGCGGACACTTCTTCGGCACGGCCCATACGCTCGCCCGTTACGAGAGCGCCTTCTATTCGCCGCTCCTCTCCGACTGGCGCAACTACGAAACATGGACCGAGGCCGGCCGCCCGACCACCTACGATCACGCCAACCGCATCTACAAGGAAGCGCTTGCGCGTTACGAGCGCCCGCCGATCGATCCCGCAATCGAGGAGGAGCTGGATGCCTTCGTGGCGAAGCGCAAGGCGGAAGGCGGCGTCGCAACCGACTTCTGATCAGCCGGCCTGCAGCCGCTCCAGATAGACGTCATATGTCTGGTGCGGCCGAAGCTCGAACCGCTCGGCCGCCACCTTCCACTCATCCACCCGGTCGAGGCGGAAATCGCGGAAGTCGCCGCGCTTCTCGCACCATGCCGTCATCAGCCACAGTGCCCCGAAGGCGCTGAGCGCCAGCGGCCAGACGGTACGCTCGCTACGCTCTCCCGTCAGCGCATGATAGGAGATCCACACCTTGCGCCGTGCCGAAAGCGCGCCTCTGATATCTCCGAGACAAGCCGGAGGCGCAGGCTGCGCCGCCGAACGGAAGGCGTGGATCTGGGCGCCGGCAAGCCGCGCGGCATGTTCCGGCGGCAGGAGACCGACGATCTTCTCGCGCGCCTCGCGGGCAGCCTGACCGAGCCGCGGATCGCCGAGGATCTGCGCCGCCTGCAGGCCGAAGGCCAACGCCTCCAGCTGCTCGAAGGTGAAGGTCAGCGGTGGCGCGTCGAAGGCTTCCCGGAGCATGTAGCCGACGCCACGCTCCCCCTCGATCGGCGCCCCTGACGCCATCAGGTGCTGCATGTCACGATAGATCGTGCGCGGCGCCACCTCCATCTTCACGGCGATCTCGTCGGCCGTCATGGCGCGCCCGGTGGAGCGCATCAGCTGAATGATCCGGAACAGGCGGTCGGCGGGACGCATGATCGAGCCTCGGTGTTTGCAATGGCCATAAGGCTGTCAGTAGGCGTGTGATAGGTCAAGCGCATCGACAGACAAGGAGCATCCCGTGACCGATACCGCCATGACCGAAAACACCATTTTCGAAATCGCCATCTGCACCATCACTGACGGAGAGCAGACGGAAAAGGCGCGGAAAGCCGTCCGTCATTACCCGGGCTTCATAAGCTGGCAGGCCCTTACGGCGAACGATCGGCCAGAACAGATCGCCGATATCGTGGAATGGGCAAGCCGGGAAGCCGCCGAAGCCGCTGCAGAGAAGGTGCGGACCGATCCGGCCTTCGCGCCATACATGGCGGCGATTGCCTCCGTCTCCCTGATGCAGCATTTTCACACCAGCCATAGCCTCTGAGCGCCATGCCCGAACCATTGAAAAACCTGATCGGAGAGGCCGTCATCCGCGACACAGCCACGGCTCTGTCGCGCGCATGGCCGCAATTCGATCACCAGTCCTTCCTGGCGGAAATCCTGCCGGATCTCGATAGCCTTGAACTGATGCAGCGCAGCCAGTCGGTCGCCACCGCCATGACCCGGCTGCTGCCACAGGACTTTGCAAGAAGCGCCGTCATCCTGCGGAACTGTCTTCCCGGCGACAACCGGCCCGGCCTGAGCGGCTGGGCCTTGCTGGCTTTCAACCAGTATATCAGCGCAAACGGCCTCCAGCATTTCGAAACGTCACTCGATCTCCTGAAGGCGCTGACGCCGCATTTCACCGCGGAATTCGGCATCCGCCCCTTCATTGCCGCCGACCGGCAACGCGCATTGTCGATCATCTCGGGCTGGATCAACGATCCGAACCATCATGTCCGGCGTCTCGCCAGCGAAGGCACCCGCCCCCGCCTGCCCTGGGCCATGCGATTGCCGGAACTCGTCCGCGATCCGTCGCTCCTGATGCCGATCCTGATCCCGCTCCTCGACGACCCCGAGGAATACGTTCGCCGCTCGGTGGCAAACAGCCTCAACGATATCGCCAAGGATCACCCCGATCTCGTCGCGGATTTCGTTGCGCGCCACCGGCAGGATGCCTCGCCGGAACGGTTGTGGCTGCTGCGGCATGCATCGCGGACACTGGTCAAGAAAGGACATGCCGGGGCACTCGCAAGCTTCGGCTTCGAAGCCGCGGAAGATATCGCCGCCGGTTTATCGTTGAGGCAGGCCGAGATCGGCTTTCCCGGAACTCTGGAATTCGCCGTCCGACTGTCGAACGGGTCGGGCAAGGCCCAGCGCCTGTTGATCGACTACGCGATCCATCATCGCAAGAAGGACGGCTCGCTTTCGCCGAAAGTGTTCAAGGGCACGAGCCTGACGCTCGGACCGGGTGAGGCCACAAAACTCGACCGCCGTCATGCTTTCCGTCCGATCACCACCCGCGTCTACTATCCCGGTCTTCACCGGCTGGAACTGCTGGTGAACGGCTCTCCCCTCGCTTCGGCCGAATTTCATCTCGACATGAAGGAAGATCGCTAAACGACTCCCGTATAACGGAAAACCCGGACGGCTGCCGCCGCCCGGGTTTCTTCCCCGGCCGTGTTCACGCGAAACCACTGCCGACCGTGAAAGCTCAGTCGCGGCGCTTCCAGCCTGTCACCATGGCGCGCACGAGGTTTTCCCGGTGCTCGAGGCTGGCGAGAACGACACCGGCGATATGCAGGGCGATCAGCCCGAGCGTTGCGTAGACGAGTGTCTTGTGGGCTTCCTCGACCCATTCCACGCCCCAATAGGCGTCCGTGGTCTGCATGTAGCCCGTGGTGACGATACCGGCGACCATGATGAGCAGCGCGATCACCATAGCCCCACCGGCAGGGTTATGTCCGATATAGCGCCTTGCCCGCATTCCGGCCGTATCCGCCAGAAAACGCAGCACCGTGAAGGGGCTGTAAAGGAAATTTGCGAACCGGGCATGTTCAGACCCGAAAAGGCCCCAGAGGACGCGGATGGCGACAAGACCGCCGATGATGTAGCCGGACACGATATGGGCCGATTTCCATTCATCACCCGTGAAGAAAGAAAAGGCGAAGAAGCCGACCAGCGACCAATGGAACAGCCGGACGACGGGATCCCAGACCTTGATCCGCGCCGGCCGCATATCGCGGCCGGTCACGGCGCCGGGCATTTGCTCAGCGGCTTGCGACATCAATCGTCTCCGTCGGCACCGACCTGAGCGCCGGTTTCAGGGTTGAAGATCACCTCGACCTTCTTGCCATCCTTGATGCCGTAGACTTCATAGCAGCCCTTCTCGACCTTGACCTGGCGGACGTCGTAACCGAGTTCGGTGGCCTTGGCCTTCAATGCGTCCTTGGTCATCCACTTGTCCTGCGGAACGGAGCCGCACTTGCCAGCGTCCTCGGCATGGGCGATCCCGCCCAAAGCGGCGACTGCGAAAAGGGTGGCGACGAGGGTCTTCTTCATTGGAAACTATCCTTCAATGAACCGGCCGGGCACCATTGCTCCGAACCGTTGGCGGCAACCTAGTCGAGGCGGGCTGAGCGATAGCTGACGAAGAATGTCAGCGAAATTTCAGCTTGACGGTGATATTGAGATCCAATGAAGGTCACGCGTGGGTCAGGCTCGGGATGGTTGGTGAAAACGGTAGCAGCATGCCTGCTGCTGCCGGGGCTTGTCCTTGGCCATGCCGGCAGCCTCCGCTCCGACGAAGACCACTTCCATGCCGACACCGATGACGACCGGGATCGCATCCGCGAAGGCGTCGAGAAAGGTGAGATCAAGTCGCTGGCGGACTTGCGCCGCATTGTTCTCGACCGGGTAAGCGGCAAGATCGTCTCGACCGAAATCGACCGCAAAGACAAGCGCCTCATCTACGAATTCCGTGTCCTCAGCGCCGAAGGACGGCTGATAGAGGTGGAAGTCGATGCCGCCTCCGGCCTCATACGCGAGATCGAGAACCAAGAATGAGGATCCTTCTGATCGAAGACGACATGCGGATCGCCCGCGACGTAGTCTCCAATCTGGAGCGGGCGGGCTTCGTGGTCCTGCATGAGAAGGACGGCGAAGCAGGCTGGTTCTCCGGCGATACCGAGGATTTCGCCGCCATCGTGCTCGATCTAGGCCTGCCGGGAATGGACGGGCTGTCGGTTCTGAAACGCTGGCGCGGCTCCGGCCGCATGACGCCGGTGCTGATCCTGACCGCACGCGGCAACTGGCAGGAGCGCGTGGAAGGCATCGACGCCGGCGCCGACGATTATCTCACCAAGCCTTTCCAGATGGCTGAGCTGCTGGCGAGACTGCGCGCCATCATTCGCCGCAGCGCTGGGCAGGCCAACCCTGTCATAACCATCGGAGGCCTCTCCATCGACACCCGCACGAAGGCCGTCATGCTTGACGGCCTGCCGGTCGATCTCACGCCGCTGGAATACCGCTGTCTTGCCTTCCTCGCCCACAATCGGGAGCGCAACGTTTCCCAGATGGAATTGACGGAACAGCTCTACGCCCAGGATTTCGAGCGCGACAGCAACTCCGTCGAAGTGCTCGTCGGACGCCTGCGCCGCAAGCTCGGCAAGGAGGTCATCACCACCCGGCGCGGCTATGGCTACCGGATCGGCGGAAACGACGGATGATGCAGTCGATCCGCAGCCGTTTCCTGCTGGTATCGCTGGTCAGCGTCGCGCTAGCGCTGGTCATGGCAAGCGTCGTGCTCGTCTCGCTGTTCACCCGCAATCTGGAAACCCGGATCGATGACGAACTGACCGGCCATGTCGACAATATCGCAGGCGCACTGCGCTTTGCCGCGGATGGCACCCTGCAACTGCCGGAACGGCCTGTCGATCGCCGGTTCGAGGAACCTTACGGCGGCCTTTACTGGCAGGTGGAAGACGATGCCAGAAAGAGTGAGCTGCGCTCCGCATCCCTCTGGGATTATTCACTTCCCCTGCCCGAGGACGAACAGGAGACAGGCGCGATCCACCGCTATCGATTGCCGGGACCGGAGGGCTCCAGCCTGATCGTGCAGGAACGCAAGATCGTCTTCGCTGCGCCCGACGGACGCCGTGCAATCCGTGTTGCAGCGGCCATTGATGGATCGGTCGTCGCGGATGCGCGCCGCGCCTTCGCCTTCGACATCATTCCCTACATGGTGGCGCTCGCTGTCTTCCTGATCGCGGCCTCGCTGGCGCAGCTTACTTACGGCCTGAGACCGATCTCCTCGGTCAGCGAAGGCCTCGACCGCATCCGGGAACGCAGGGCGGAAAGGCTGACCGGCTCCTTCCCGCGGGAACTGCGCGGGGTCGTCGCCGCCGTCAATCAATTGCTCGACGCCCAGTCACGCCTGATCGACAAGGCAAGGGCGCGCGCCGCCGATCTCGCCCACGGCCTGAAGACGCCACTGACCGTGCTGTCGAACGACGCCGCAACACTGAGGGAACGCGGCGACACGGAAATGGCCGACGAACTCTCCCACCTCGCGGGCGTGATGAAAACTCACGTAGAGCATGAACTGACCCGTAGCCGCATCGCGGCCAGCGCCGACCTGCGCAAGTCCGACGCCGACCTCGCCACCTCGCTCGGCATCATCGTGCGGACCTTGAAGCGCACTCCGCGCGGCGAGGAACTGACTTGGAACATCGAGGTCCCCACGGGCATCGAGGTCGGCGTCGATCCGCTCGACCTGCAGGAAATGCTCGGCAACATCCTCGACAACGCGGTCAAATGGGGCCGTTCCACCATCCGCGTCGAGGCGAAGAGGCGGGACGGACGGCCAGTCCTTGCCATTGAGGACGATGGTCCCGGCGCCGATCCCGCCGGACTGCGCACGATCATGCAACGTGGCACGCGACTCGATCTGACAACGCCCGGAACAGGCATAGGGCTCGCCATCGTCCGTGACATAGCAGATGTCTATGGTCTCGAGATCGAGGCCGAAAACGTTGCAGCAGGCGGCTTCCGCGTCACCATCCGCTTCTGACGGCTTCGCTGCATTGCAAAACATTTCTTGACTTTCAGCATGGAAAGGCCCATTTGCAGAAACAGCTTTCACCTTCCGGCCGCCGCGTGAGCGTGCCCAGCGACAACTGAGACGCGAAGAAGGCAAGGCGCAGGATATGATACGGCCGCACGAGCGGCGCATGCGCTGGAAAGATTTTCCAACTTACAAGTTCCCATTTCACGCGGGGTTCTTGACGCTACGAACAGGCTGCATCGCAGAGCGCGATGCAGTTCGATGGCTCGTGGCGCCCCCGAAAGGTACAGACATTGACCACTTTTCATGACCTCGGCCTGTCGCACAAGATCGTCTCGACACTCTCGGCCATTGGTTTCGAAACCGCTACGCCGATCCAGGAACAGGCGATCCCGCTGGTAATGCAGGGTCGCGACCTCGTCGGCCTCGCCCAGACCGGCACCGGCAAGACGGCCGCCTTCGGCCTGCCGATCATCGAGATGCTGATGACGAACGGCGACCGGCCGAAGCCGCGCTCGTCGCGCGTGCTGATCCTCGCCCCGACCCGCGAACTGGTGAACCAGATCGGCGAAAACCTGCGCAGCTTCGTGCGCAAGACCCCGCTCAAGATCATCCAGGTCGTTGGCGGCGCTTCGATCAACAAGCAGCAGTTCCAGCTTGAACGCGGCACCGACATTCTCGTCGCCACCCCCGGCCGTCTGCTCGACCTGATCGAGCGCGAAGCCGTAACGCTGCGCGACATCACCCATCTGGTGCTCGACGAAGCCGACCAGATGCTCGACCTCGGTTTCATCCATGACCTGCGCAAGATCTCGCGCATGGTGCCGAAGAACCGCCAGACGCTGCTCTTCTCGGCAACCATGCCGAAGACCATCGCCGACCTCGCCGCCAGCTTCCTGACCGATCCGGTCAAGGTCGAAGTCGCTCCTCCCGGCAAGGCTGCCGACAAGGTCGAGCAGTACGTGCATTTCGTCAACGGTCAGAACCACAAGACCGAAATGCTGAAGAAGATCCTGGCGGACAATCCGGACGGCCGATCCATCGTCTTCCTGCGTACCAAGCACGGCGCGGAAAAGCTGATGAAGCACCTCGACGTCACCGGCTTCTCGGTCGCCTCGATCCACGGCAACAAGAGCCAGGGCCAGCGCGAACGCGCCCTCAAGGGCTTCCGTGACGGCGCATTCCGCACCCTGATCGCCACCGACGTCGCCGCCCGCGGCATCGACATCCCGGCCGTCAGCCACGTCTTCAACTACGACCTGCCCGAAGTTCCGGACGCTTACGTGCACCGCATCGGCCGCACGGCCCGCGCCGGCCGTGACGGCATCGCCATCGCCTTCTGCGGTCCGGATGAAGGTCGCCTGCTGCGCGACATCGAGCGCCTGATGGGCATCGATATCCCGGTCGCAAGCGGCGAAGCTCCGGCAAACCTCAACCGCCCTGCCCGCCCGCAGCGTCGTGGCGGCGGCGGTGGCGCTGGTGGCGGCAACAACCGCAACCATCAGGGCCAGGGCCGTGGCAAGCATGAAGGCGAAGCCCGTTCGGCGGGTGGCGAAGGACGCCCCGCCCAGAAGCAGGGCCATCGCAAGGGCAATGGCGGCGGACGCCCCGGCGGCCCGTCCAATGCGGGCCATGGCAAGCCGGGCGGCTCCCGCCCCGCAAACCAGCAGCGCAATCGCCGCCGCGAAGCCTGAGCAGACCTTTGCGCTTCCAGATGACGACAAGACCAGAGGCGCGGTTCAGACCGCGCCTTTTTCTTTTGGACAGCAACTGCCCACATCGCAGCCCCTCACATCGCTCGATTGCACCATCCGGCCGTGATAATCACAGCTTCACACTCGAAGAGCGGCGATTCTGCCCGACCCGTGACGAGGACCTGCATGTTGAGATTGCTTATCGCCGTCATGACGACCCTGATTCTGGTAGCGCCAGCAGCCGCAAAGTCGAAGCTCGACATACTGACCCTCTTCGACCAGTTCATGATTTCAAAGGCGGTCGCATCGAAATGCGCACGCGCCGACGAAGAGAAGCGAGCGAAGTTTCTCCTGAACATGGAAAGGGTGAAGTTCTCGGCAACGCAGAGGTTGAAACGAATGTATCCGAAAGCCACCGATGAGACGATCTCCAAGGGTTCGGAGCAGCGGCAGGCCGAACTCGATAACGGGGTTTCGGAAATCATCGCCAAAAAGGGCTGCGATAGCCCTCAAATCAGGGAAGCGCTCAGGCGCTTCGACATGCAGGCTGACATGGACTTGGCCGCGCCGACCAAGGACCAGTAGTTCTCAACACCGTCATCCCCGCGTCCGGTCCACCTTTCGGTTTGTAAGATAGACGCCGAGAACGGCAATCACCGTGCCGACGATCATCGGCAGCGACAGTCGCTCCCCAAAGACTATGGCCGCTTCGATAGCGGCAAGCGGCGGCACGAGATAAATCAGCGATGCGGCCTTCGAAACATCGCCGCGCCGGATGAGATAAAGCAGCAACGCGATCGCGCCCATGGAAATGCCGACGACCGACCAGGCGAGCGTGGCGAACAGGCCGAAACCCCAGACGACCCGCAGGTTTTCCAGCATCAACGCCGCAGGCAAGGTGACGATCAGCGCGCCGACATATTGCAGGGCCGCGACCGCTCTGAGATCGCCATCCTTCAGGAATCGCTTCTGATAGAGAGTTCCGGCAGTGACGCAGGCCATGCCCAGCACGTTGACGACAACAGCATAGACCGGGATCGCCCCTGCATCGACCGTCAGCAGGTTCGGCACGACCGCGATGGCAATCCCGACAAAGCCGAGAAGCAATCCCAGCCGCTGCGCCATGCCCAGCCTTTCCCCGATCAGCACGGCGGCGGCAATGCCGGTCATCAACGGCTGGAGGCCGGCAATGATTCCCGAGAGCGATGCGGGTACGCCCTGCCCGATAGCCCACCACAGCATGCCGAGATAGAGGCCATGCAGGAACATGCCGGAAACGATGGCATGAAAGATTGCCATGCGCCCCTTCGGCCAACTGACGCCGGTCACGCGACAGACGAGATAGAACAGGACCGCAGCCACCGCATAACGCAGGGCAAGAAAGGTCAACGGATCGGCAAACAGCGTGGCATACTTGGCGGCGACCCAGCCGGTCGACCAGAGAAGCACGAAAATAGCCGGAGCAAGGCGATCGAGCGTCATGAAGCGTTTTCCTGAAGGACGCCCTGCCCAGAAAGTTTCAAGGGCATGCGGTGCTGTCGCTTAGCGCGCAATACCAGAACGCGTCAAAAGAGTTTTCCTGCGGGCGATGATGAATTTTGCTGACGCTTGGCGCCGCGAAAAAAATTTCGCCGGCACAACCGCCTAAATATTAAGCAATTCCAGCGCGGGCTTTCGAATACCCATTCAACTTTCATCAGCAACGATGGCAAAGCTGAACTGACAGGCGGCTTAAATCACAGAATTTGATGTAAATATAGGCTTTTGCCGTTTTTTCACACTGCGGAAATTCTTCCCGTCAGGCCATGCGCGCTTCTTGCATTGCCGGTAGCGTTGTATTCAAATGGCAAAAAAATGGGGATGGCGCCGTTGGCATTTGATGAAATGATTAATGCGGACAGCAGTCCGCGAGCACCCTACCGGAACTACCATGAGTGGTACTCCCATCAGGACCCCGCCCGATTGATCACCAAGTCGCGGGACGCAGAAAACATCTTCCGCAAGACCGGCATCACCTTCGCAGTCTACGGCCACGAAGACTCCTCCGAAAAGCTCATCCCCTTCGACATCATCCCGCGCGTCATCTCCGGCAGTGAGTGGCGTCGACTGGCCCAGGGCATCGAGCAGCGCGTTCTGGCGCTCAACGCCTTTCTCGACGACATCTACCACAAGCAGGAAATCATCAAGGCGGGCCGCATTCCCCGCGAACTGATCGAAAAGAACGAGGCTTTCCTGCCCGAGATGATCGGCTTCCGTCCGCCGGGCGGCGTCTATACCCACATTGTCGGCACCGACATCGTGCGCACCGGCGAAGACCAGTTCTACGTGCTGGAGGACAATGCCCGCACGCCGTCGGGCGTCAGCTACATGCTGGAAAACCGCGAAACCATGATGCAGATGTTCCCGGAGCTTTTCCAGCTCAACAAGGTACAGCGCGTCGAGGACTATCCCTATCTCCTGCGCCAGTCGCTTGCTTCGCTGGCGCCTCCCGGTTGCAAAGGCAAGCCGCGCGTCGCGGTGCTGACCCCCGGCATCTACAATTCCGCCTATTACGAGCATTCCTTCCTCGCCGACATGATGGGGGTGGAGCTGGTCGAAGGCTCGGATCTCCGCGTCATCGACGGCAAGGTGAAGATGCGGACCACCCGCGGCTACGAGGCAATCGACGTGCTGTACCGCCGTGTCGACGATGACTTCCTCGATCCGCTGACCTTCCGCCCGGACAGCTGTCTCGGCGTGCCCGGCATCATGGACGTCTATCGCGCCGGCAACATCACCATCGCCAACGCCCCGGGCACCGGCATTTCCGACGACAAGGCGATCTATTCCTACATGCCCGAGATCGTCGAGTTCTATACCGGCCGCAAGGCGCTTCTCGAAAACGTGCCGACCTGGCGCTGCTCCGAAGCAGACAGCCTGAAATACGTGCTGGAGCATCTGGAGGAGCTGGTCGTCAAGGAAGTCCACGGCTCAGGCGGCTATGGCATGCTGGTCGGCCCGACCGCCTCGAAGAAGGAACGCGCGGCCTTCGCCGAGAAGCTGAAAAGCCGGCCGAACAACTACATCGCCCAGCCGACGCTTTCGCTTTCGACGGTTCCGATCCTGGTCAACAAGGGCATTGCCCCTCGCCATGTCGACCTTCGTCCCTATGTCCTTGTATCCGACAAGGTGCAGATCATCCCCGGCGGATTGACCCGCGTGGCCCTCAAACAGGGTTCGCTCGTCGTCAACTCCTCCCAGGGAGGCGGCACCAAGGACACCTGGGTACTGGAGGATTGAGCCATGCTGGGCAGAACCGCAAACGGACTTTACTGGATGTTCCGCTACATCGAGCGGGCCGAAAACATCGCCCGCCTCGTGGACGCCGGCCTCAGGATGTCGCTGACCCGCACCGGAGCCTCGGAGGAAGACTGGGGCGCCGTGCTTCTCAGCGCCGATGTACGCGAGGGATATGACGCGGCCCACTCGAAGCTGACCAGCGCCGATGCGATCGACTATCTGCTGCGCGATCACGCCAATCCATCGAGCGTGATGTCATGCATCGATTCCGGCCGCAACAACGCCCGCATGGTGCGCACGGCGTTGACTCGCGAAACGTGGGAGGCGACCAACGAATGTTGGATCGAGCTGAAGCAGATCCTGGGACGCAGGCTGAAATCGGCAGACCTGCCCGAAGTGATCGACACGGTGAAGCGCCGCGCCGGCCTCATCCGCGGCGCTTTCCATGGATCGATGCTGCGCAACGAGATCTACAATTTCGCCCGCATCGGCACCTTCATCGAGCGGGCCGACAATACCAGCCGCATCCTCGACGTGAAGTATTACGTGCTGCTGCCGGCCGTGACCCAGGTCGGCTCCTCGCTCGACAACATGCAGTGGGAATCGATCCTGCGCTCCGTCTCGGCCCACCGTTCCTATCGCTGGGTCTATGACGGCGAATACCGCGCGGCCAATATTGCCGACTTCCTGATCCTCAACGGTCAGATGCCGCGCTCGCTCGCCTATTCCTACGAGAAGATCGTCAGCAACCTCGGTTATCTCGCCAAGGAATACGGACAGCGGCTGCCGGCCCACGATACCGCCGATTCCGTGCGCGCTACTCTCAGTTCCTGCAATGTCAGCGCCATCATGGATCAGGGACTGCACGAATTCCTCGACAATTTCATCTCCCGGAACAACCAGCTGGGCAGCGAGATTACCGAGGGTTACCGCTTCTACAGCTGACGGCAGGCAGGACACCATCATGCGGCTCAAGATTACCCATACCACCGAATATCAATACGCCGAGCCGGTCGCCTATTCGCTGCAGCGGCTCCGGCTGTCGCCCGTGGCAGGTCCCGGACAGGACGTTCTGTCGTGGCACATCGCCGTCGATGGTGCCGTCGTCGAGGCAGGCTTCCACGACCAGTTCGGCAATCACGTCCACCTCGTTTCGACCGAGGGCGACAGCTCCAGGGTCCACATCGTCGCGAGCGGCGAGGTGGAGACTGAAGATCGAGCCGGCGTCTTCGGCCCTCACATCGGCTATTGCCCCCTGTGGCTTTTCCTGCGGGACACGCCGCGCACCAGGGCCGGCAAGCTGACGAAGGAGCTTGCCAAGGGGCTTTCCGGCGTGACGGACCTCGACCGCATGCACGACCTGATGGGCACGATCCACTCATCCGTCTCCTATCGCCCCGGCGAAACCGGCACCGAAACAACAGCCGAACAGGCGCTTGAGGCGGGCCACGGCGTCTGCCAGGATCACGCGCATATCTTCATTTCTGCCGCCCGGTTGCTCGATATCCCGGCTCGCTACGTTTCCGGCTATCTGATGATGGAAGGCGTGGCCGAGCAGGCGGCAACGCATGCCTGGGCAGAAGTGTTTCTTCCCGGTCTCGGCTGGGTCGGCTTTGACGCCGCAAACGACCATTGTCCGGATGCCCGCTACGTGCGGATCGCCTCCGGGCTCTGCTATGCGGATGTAGCGCCGGTCTCCGGCATGCGCATCGGCCGCGCCGGCGAGGATCTCGCCGTCAAGGTGGTGGTCGAACCCAAGCTCCAGGGGCAAAGCCAGAGCCAGAGCTGAGGTTGCCGGAGCGCCACGTTTCCATCCGCGCACACGAGGAACGCTCCGGCTCCCTGCATCGACGCATCATGTCACCGGACCCGACCTTCGATGACATGCATCTCGCAAGCCCGACTCCAAGTCCGCGTGCTCTCTTCATGTGCCCAAGGGAGAATCACGCATGCTGTTTCGCCAGTCGCTGTTCGAGTCGGTCGTGGAACGTCTTTCCGAAGAAGGGACTGACGCTGCGGAAGAGGAAAGCCCGGCCATATCTCATCGCATCCACGGCATGGCGGGCAACTATCTCGCCGACAGCCTGACGACCGAACCTCAGGAAGCAACGCGCCTGCAGCAGGCCTATCTTTTCCTGATGGAAGATGCGCCGTTCGGTGAGCCCGAGGCCCCTCCTCCGCGCCAGGCCAGAGCGCCCGTCACACCCGCCCACCTTGTGCGCCTGTCACTGGAGGAAATCGCGGAGGATCTCGGCGTCGCGCCGACTGATGATCGGGAAAAACTGACCGAAAGGCGGCGGCAATTCGCCAAGCTCAACCACCCCGACAGGGTCGATGCCGATTTCAGGGAACGCGCGACAAAGCGCATGAAGATCGCCAATCTGCTGATCGACGAAGCGATACGCCGCCTCTCCTGATCAGGAGAAAAGGCGCAGGGGAAAACCCGAGAATTTCAATCGTAAAGCTTCTTCAGGAGACCGATCAACTGGTCGCGCGCGGCAGGACCACCAAGCTGTGCCAGCAAACGCCCTTCATGTTCCTGCCAGATCGGCATGAGTTCGTTCAGATAGGCAAGTCCCGCATCGGTAATGTAGAGCGACTGGACGCGACGATCGAGATCGGACTTGCGTCGCTCGACGAAACCCTTGTGCTCCAGACCGTCGACGATGGCGACAAAATTGGCCCTCTGGATACCGAGTGCTTCCGCCACCTCGCTCTGCTTTGAACCCTGGTTGCGGGTCAGAAGCAGCAAGACAGCAAAATCGGTCGGCCGCAACCCCTTCGCGGCAAATGTCTCGTTGAAATGCTGGAAGACCGCAAGCTGAGCCCGCCGAAGGCGATACCCTACCGCATCCTCCATCATCGAAAAATCTATCTTGGTGGACCCCAGAGCTGTTTCTTCAGCCTTATTTTCCGTCATCTAGACGCCATTCTCATGCATTTTCCCCGCCACACCATAACGCAGGCCAACAAGATGCGTAACGGTCATAACAATAATCTTATAGGATTACCTACGTGGCACAAGGGTTTACGCCCGACCACCCACGAAAACTGACAATTTTGGCCTCAAGCAATCTTCGGTTACATTGATATGGAAGCGGATAGGTTCATCACTGGAAAATCCGCCTATTTTGCGATTGACGCCATATGAAGTGTTGGATTCCGGCTCCCGTGGTCACGGGTTCGAATCCTGCACGCTACATCCAGATTGTTGAGAGCGACGCATTCGCGCATTTTCCACATTGATGCAAAGCAGACTCTAGGGTATGACCGCCCAACAGCCTGACGGCGAGGCCACCCCTCGCACCGGATGCACCCGTAGCTCAGCTGGATAGAGTGTTGGATTCCGATTCCAAAGGTCACAGGTTCGAATCCTGTCGGGTGCGCCAT